>CAZRVH010000005.1:0-72207 GCA_964603635.1 uncultured Candidatus Peribacteria bacterium | reverse complement strand
CGATGTTCCGCCGAGTCGACCTCCTCCTTTTAGGCGTTGTTATCGGACTGACGCTGTTCGGCCTCGCGATGATCGCGTCGGTGAGCGTGTTCAAAAGTTACCAGCTGACGCAGAAGCTCGTGGCGCAGGGATTGCTCGATGTCCCCAGCAACAGCCTCTTCCTATGGCGCAGCGCGCTGCACGTGTGCGCGGGTTTTTGCGCGATGTTCGTCACGATGATGATTCCCTACCGCCTGTGGGAGCGCTATGCCCGCACGCTGTTTCTCGTGACCATCGGCATGCTCATCCTCGTCTTCCTGCCGTGGTTCCAAAACGATTACGGCACGGCGCAGAGCTGGCTCGTCATCGGGGGATGGTCGGTGCAGCCGTCGGAGTTTTTAAAGATCACGCTCGTGTTCTACCTGGCGGTGTGGCTGCAGAAACGCGAGCAGCTCATCGGAACATTCAAGGAAGGATTCCTGCCGTTCGTCACGTTGCTCATCCTGTCCACGTTCCTCGTCGCCATCCAGCCGGACCTCGGGTCGTTCCTCGTGCTGTCGGCCATCGCGTCGGTC
Organism: uncultured Candidatus Peribacteria bacterium; assembly: GCA_964603635.1. Taxonomy (GTDB): domain Bacteria; phylum Patescibacteriota; class Gracilibacteria; order Peribacterales; family Peribacteraceae; genus CAZRVH01. Next base: position 71,653 of record CAZRVH010000005.1, on the reverse strand, counting down.
ATGTTCTTCATCGCCGGCGGAAACATCCTGCATCTCTTCGCGGGCGGCGCGCTCGCGGCCGTCGTCGGGCTCCCGGTGATCCTGAGCAAGGAATACGTGCAAAACCGCTTCAAGGCATTCCTCTCGCCGGACGATCCCGCGATCTCGGAGACGATCGGGTTCCAGATCAAGCAGGCGCTCATCGCCATCGGCAGCGGCGGTCTTTTCGGCGTCGGCTACGGCAAATCCATCCAGAAGTTCGGATACCTCCCCGAGGTCCAGGCCGACATGATCTTCGCGGCCATGGCGGAGGAACTCGGATTCTTCCGCATGCTGATCATCCTCACGATGTACGGTCTTTTGATCGTCCGCGGATACAAGATCGCGCGCGAAGCCCCCGACCGCTTCGGCTTCCTCGTGGCATCCGGCATCACGACGTGGATCGCGTTCCAGAGCATCCTCAACATGGCCATCAACCTCTCGCTTTTCCCCCTCACGGGACTCACGCTGCCCTTCATCAGCTACGGAGGATCGTCCCTCGTCACCATGCTCGGCGCCATCGGCATCCTCCTGAATATCTCGATGCATTCCACGGAGGGGGTGCTGGCGGAGAGGAGGCCGCGAAGGGTAACCGGAGGAAGATAGCTTGAGAAGCCGGGGAAGCTTCTGAAAGGAAATTATGCAAATTATGCATAAGAGAAACTTCTCGCGCTTTTGCGCGCTTCTCAAACATCTTCCATCAATAATATCTCCTTATGGAAGCTTAGGAAGATTCACAAGCTTTCCAAGCTTTGGATATGCCCTGTAGTATCCACTACGCATCCCCATGCCCATTTCCCACGCATACCTCTTCGTCGGCGGAGGATCAGGCGGACACATCGTCCCGATGCTGGCCGTGGCGGATGCCTTGAAGAAATATCAGCGCGATGCCGACATCTTCTTCTTATGCTCGGAGAAGCAAGTCGACCAGGAGTTCTTGAAAGATGCTGGCGTCGCCTACGACACATTGCCAATCCCAATGCGCGGATTGCGTTTCCCGATTCTTTTCTTGCGCAACTACCGCAAGGCCGCGCGCATTTTGGATGAGCGAAAGACACAGGCAGTCTTCTGCAAGGGCGGTGGAGTGAGCGTCCCCGCATGCATCGCGGCACGCATGCGTGGCATCCCCATCGTGGTGCATGAATCGGACGCGGTCATGGGAAACTCAAACAGGCGCGTCGCGAGGTTCGCGACGAAGATTTGCCTGGGCATGGCAGGAAGTTACAAGCAGGATCCCCGGACGCAGGTGACAGGCAATCCCGTCCGCACCGTCGTCACGCAGGGGGAAAAAGAGAAGGCGCTGAAAATCACGGGCTTCACAGGCACGCGTCCCATATTGCTCGTCATGGGCGGCAGCCAGGGCGCGCAGTCCATCAACGAATCGATATGGAAAGACCTCGATGCATTGCTCAGGCTCTGCGACGTCATCCATCTCACGGGCGCGGGAAAGCAGAAAACGATCAGCCGTGCGGGATACTGGTCCTCGGAAATGTCGTCGGGCGAGTTACATCATTTCTACGCACTCGCAGATCTCTGCGTATGCCGCGCGGGAGCGGGAAGTATCGGCGAACTCGCGGCGAACGGTATCCCCACCATCCTCGTCCCCATCCGCGGACTCGCGCATGATCATCAGTACAAAAACGCGATCATGGCAAGGGATAACGGCGGATGCGTCCTCGTGTTACAGGAGGAGATGGAAGAAAAACTCGTTTCCGAGATTTCCCGAATACTCGCCGATGACGGGCTCCGCAGCCAGATGCGCAAAAAGATCTCCGCATTGTATCATCCCGAAGCAGCTGTACGAATAGCGGAAATTATTGCATCATGTGTTGCGAAAGGGAAAAAGCTGCCCTAACGTCTCCGCGATCTATGTGGAAATTCCTCATCCCCCTCTTTGCACTGGTCATCCTTGTCGGATGCACCCCGCAAACGACGACCCAAACCGATTACTACGCCACGTCATCCGCGACGATGACGGACGGCTCCTCCGCTTCGACGGACGCCATGGCCGTTTCCTCCGCCTCCTCTATGACCGCATCGCAGACTTCCTCCGAAGGACCCCTTTCCGGCAAGCACACGGTGATCCTCAAGACGACGAAGGGAGACATCACCCTCGAACTTGATGCCGACGCGGCGCCGAAGACGGTCACGAACTTCATCACGCTCGCGAAGCGCGGCTACTACGACGGACTCACTTTCCACCGCGTCATCCCCGATTTCATGATCCAGGGCGGCGATCCGGACGGCAACGGCACGGGCGGCGAGAGCATCTACGGCGAAAGCTTCGAGGACGAACCGAACGACCTGAAGATGGAACGCGGCGTGCTCGCGATGGCGAACCGCGGACCGGATACGAACGGCAGCCAGTTCTTCATCACGGTCATCCCCACCGACTGGCTCCAAGGCCGCCACACGATCTTCGGCAAGGTAACGAAGGGCATGGATATCGTCGACGCCATCTCCAAGGTGCAGCGCGACGCCCGCGATATGCCGGTGACCAAGGTGACGTATACGGTGGAGGTGAAGTAAGGGTCGAGGTAATCAAAGAAATCAACGGAATCAAAGCAATAGAGGAGAATCATTGATTCCCTTGATTGCCTTGCCTTTATTTCTTTGATTTCCTTTCAATACTGTACAATATAACCAATCATGCGCACCCGCTTCGCCCCCTCCCCCACCGGCATGTTCCACATCGGAGGCCTCCGGACGGCGCTCTACGCGTGGCTCGTGGCCAAGCAGACGGGCGGACAATTCCTGTTGCGCATCGAGGACACGGACCAGGCACGCGAAGTGGAAGGATCGGTGGAGGCGCATCTCAACGGACTCGAATGGGCGGGCATCCCGCCGGAGGAAGGCGTGGTGATGGAGCACGGGAAAGTAGTGCAACGCGGTGACAAAGGTCCGTACTTCCAGAGCGAGCGACTCGACTTGTACAGGAAGCATCTCGATACGCTGATCGAACAGGGCAATGCCTACCCGTGCTTCTGCACGCCGGAGCGTTTGGAGAAGATGCGCAATGACCAAGCGGCGAAAAAGCAGGCGCCGATGTACGACCGCCTGTGCTGCAAGCTGACGAAGGAAGAAGCCGCCGAGCGCATCAAGGCCGGCGAGAAGCATGTGTACCGCATGAAGGTGCCGCACAACGAGACGATCTCGTTCACGGATGACATCCGCGGAAAGGTCGAATACAAAGGACATACGATCGACGACCAAGTGTTGCTAAAGGGCGACGGGTTCCCGACGTATCACCTCGCGCATGTCATCGACGACCACTTCATGGACATCGGCATGGTCATCCGCGGCGAGGAATGGCTGAGTAGTCTCCCCAAGCACATCCTGCTCTTCGATTGGTTCGGCTGGACCAAGCCCCGCTACGCGCACCTGCCGCTTATCCTGAACGAAGACAAGACGAAGCTGAGCAAGCGCCAAGGCGCGGTGTCGGTGCATGAGTTCGTGGAGAAGGGATATTTGCCGGAAGTGATCGTCAACTTCATCGCCCTTCTCGGCTGGAATCCCGGCACGACGCAGGAACTATTCTCTCTGGAAGAACTGAAAGAAGCATTCTCCCTGGAACGCGTGCAGAAGGCGGGGGCGGTCTTCGATGCGAACAAGCTGGATTGGCTGCAGGGACAATGGATCCGCAAGATTTCGATCAAGGAATTCGCCGGGCGCATCCTGCCGATCGTCGCCAAGAAGGTGCCGGCCGCGAACGCGGACAAAGACTTCGAAAAGAAAGCGGCGCTGATCCACGAACGCATCACATTCTTCCACGAAGCGCCGGACATGATCGCCTTCTTCTACGAGACGCCCGAGGTATCGAAGGAACTGATGGCCAGCGCCAAGCAGAAGGTGACGATGGAAGATCTCCCGACCATCTTGGCAACGCTCGAGGACCTTCTGGAGGCGATTCCCGCGGAGGAATGGATGGGAGAACGCATCCTGAACGACGTGAAGGCGAGCATGGAGAAGAACGGCTTCAAGCTGGGGCAATTGCTGTGGCCGCTGCGCGCGCTTTTGACGGGGCGCGAATACTCTCCGGGAGCGGTGGAGGTCGCCGAAGTACTAGGGAAGGAAGAGACGGTAAGGAGATTGAAGAATGCACGGTAAAATCATAATGAGCCGCATCAAACCACGAATCATTCATTCCCTTCATCCGTAACGGAGGTTCGTGGTTCGGCAGGCTCACCACAGGCTAAACCTCCGCTGCAGGAAGGTACATTTTGCAATGAGGAAAGATGTCGTAATAAGCTTGTCATGGTGAGTCCCGTCGAATCATAAAAAACCCCGCCGAAGCGGGGCGAGAGAAACAAGTGTTTCCGCTCTTGGGTTCTTTTTCTTGTTAGCGCGGAGGTTTCACGTACTCATCGATGATGAACGTGATGAGAGCCTCTTCGTCTGTCATATCCGGGGACAGGCGGATAATCGGGATGCCCTGCAACTGCCCCGCCGCACCGATGTTGGCGAACGTGAGGATCGCCTCTGCTGCAGGATCGGCATGTTGCACATCCGCCTCCCATGTATCAGGCGTGCTGACACTGCACTGCCGCCCGACATCTTGGAAATGCTGAGCGAGGGCTTTCGCGATCTCGGAACCGTCACTTACGAGCAGAACCGACGTAGGAATGGCCCACGACACGCTCCATTTTCGCGTGCGACAGAATTTAACAAGATATGCCCATGGAATGCGGCGATCTTGGGAACCGGGAATCCGATAGCCTAACAATTCCCCGCTATCGAACCAGCGCTTGATCGAGGTTGAGGATTTGCCACACGCTCGTGCGGCCTCCGCGGTGGTAAACACCTTGGGCTTCATGATGAGCTCCTGTTTCAAGAACAATTATGGAAAAGAACCATTAGTATTGTAGAATGTATTTTTATTTTGTCCAGTCTACATGATGCGGCATGGAGAACAAAGGCAACGCATCCGTTACGAAGGTTCGTGGTTCGACAGGCTCACCACAGGCTAAACCTCCGCTGTAGGAAGGTACATTCTGCAATGGTGAGGGATGTGAGAAAGATCAATGGCGCGAACGATGCAAAATCCACGATAAAAAAACCCCAATCCGGCGGACCGGTTGGGGTGTAGATCGAATCACAGAAAAGGACTAAACAATTTCCTGGACCACCTGGGCAATTGTTTGATCTTTACGCCTCCAGCGAACAACGATGGTATCGTCGACGGCGTTCAATCGACGCAATAAGGCTAGTGCCTTGGACTCTTCCAAGGCGAAGCATTCAAGCACCCAGTCCCCGTCGCATTCAATCAAAAAGTTGCCTTCGTTTTTTTGATGGTGGAAAGCACCGACGAGGTCAATCACTCTTTTACCCGGAATCCGTTTTGCTACAAACCCATCCAGAAACTCGGATAACGTTGCCTGTTGCATCTCTTTATCTTCTGCATCCCAAACCTGCGGATCGCCGAATAGACTCAGAAGAATATTCATCATTTGATCGCGTGAACCAAAAACCTGAAATGAATCTGAAGCTTTCATCTTTCTAATCCTTATCTGTGATGTGAATGATCTCTTGCCACCGGAACTCCCGGTGACAGGACCAGTATCTCACTGATTACTTTTTAAAACAATTTATATATTTGTAAAACATCTATATATTTACCTTAATTTACATTTTAAAACAAAATAATATGTCGGATTTTCCGACAAAATGTGCTATACTAACGGCATGATCGAGCAAGTCCTGACCCAAAACGGCTTCACCGAAAACGAGTCGAAGGTATACGTCGCCGCGCTGGAAGGAGGCGAAGCGACGGTCGCGCAGATCGCCCAGAAGGCGCATCTGAAACGTACGACCGTCTATGACACGCTCGATGCGCTGAAAGAGCGCGGCATCGTGTCGGTTATCAAGCGGAAAGGCACGCATGTCGTCTCACCGCTTCCTCCGCAGAACCTCATCGACCGGTTCAAGCGCTCGGCATCGCTGGCCGAAAGCCTGCTGCCGCAACTGATGGACATGGCTTACTCCTCCCCCCTCAAACCGCGCATGCGTTTCTACGAAGGCATCGCGGGGCTGCAGGAAATCCTGCGGGAAATGAGTTACTCGCGCCAGCAAACGGTGGGATTTTCGGATTACGCGCAGATGCCGCAGGAAATGTTCCGCTTCATCCGCAAGGAAGTGGTCCCGCGCCGCAGGGAACGGAACAACGTGATCCGTCTCATCCTCCCCCGCAACGCGCGGAACCTGGACGTACAAAAAGAAGACGATATCCATTACGGCGAACACCGCATCGTGGATTTCCCGAAGAACATCAACCATATCGAGATCCTCCTGTATGATTTCACGAAGATCGGATTCCTGTCGTTCAAGACGAATGAATTGTTCGGCGTCGTGCTGGATTCCGAGGCGATCCACGAAACGATGCGCAACATGTTCGAGTTGATGTGGATGCATGCGAAGCCGGCCGCTTGACCCCGGTGCTACGATCATCCCCATGTCCGCAACCTCGGCTGCAGGAAGACACATTTTGCAATGGTGAGGGACGTCATAAAGAACAATGGCGCGAACCATGCACGATCCACGATAAAAAAACCCCAATCCGGCGAACCGGTTGGGGTAATGTTCAGTCAAAAAACTGAGTAGTTTTAACAATCAAACTCGATCGCGCTGGCGTTGATTAACGCCAAATCTTGAATGGTTGATAAATCAAGCTTATCCAAAGTACTAAATTTATTGTCGCAGTAGAGCCAACCAACGACGCAATGGATTCCATTCAACGAAACGAACAATGGTCCCTGCGTGCCATTCTTCTGATGCTCGACGAGTTGCTTCATTACTGCAGCAGGCGGCAATGCTCCATCACTTTCGTGCGAAGAGCGTGCGTAGTCTAAATTGGAAGAACGAAACCATGTCGCCACAATCGGGAGGGACAGCAGATCTTCATACCCTTTCGCAGCATCCTCCCAAATGTATTTATGCCAATAGTGATCTCGTCCCGGCAATGCATGTTCTGACGGACCATCACTCAGGGAATTTGCATATCCCTGTTCGGCAGCGCGCAGAATGCGAGACCATGCGATCTTGTCAGTCTCTTCTTCGTTACCTTTACGAAAGCAGGCGGGAAAGGCCTTCGCCAAAGAATCTAATACAAACGGATCCCTGCAGGATGCCAGTGCAGCCCTCGTGATCGCACATCGAATGCTGCTAATGGCAGCCCAGTTACGCAACAGCTTTTGAGCCATGATTATTTTTCCTTTGCTGTGAATGATCATCCCGGTCTTATTTGACCGATTTCACTTATTATTACATAAATATACTATTTGTCCAATACTATGAATCGCTAAAAAATATCTATTATAAGCCATTAATTGACTTTAAAAGTCATATTGTCTATAATTATAGACAACAATGTCAAAAACCCCTGTCACCCGCTTCACGGCAATCCGCCCCCTCCTATCCCGCATCGGTCTCGATGCGAAAGAGATCGAAGTGTACCTCGTGATCCTCTCTCTGAAGGTTGCGCGCGCGAGCGCCATCGCAGCCGCAGCAAAGACGACACGGAGTCACACCTATATCATCTTACGCAACCTCGAGCAAAAAGGACTGATCGCCGAAGTGGTACGGGGAAAAGTGATTCACTTCATCGCGGAACCTCCGCAAAGATTGAAACAGTACGTCGAGGAACGCGAACGGGAATTGCATTCGCTTGTCCCACTCGTCGACAGCGTGCTCCCGCTTCTATCGTCGTTCACAAAGCCGCTCACCGGCGCGCCCCATGTAACCATGCTGCAGGGCAAGGAGGGAATGCGCCAACTCTATCGCGATGCGTTGAATCAAGGGATTTGTGGCATTTTTAATCCGGATGTTATGTATGAAGCATTCGAGGGCAACATTGTGACGATGTTGCTTGGCAAGCATACGACCATGCGGGCACGAGACCTTCTCATGCAAACTCATACAACCGGCCGGTACCTGAAGGAAGTGCCGCCAGATGACGATTATCATGTACGGCTCCTGCCAAAATCAGCGAAATTCGAAACCGATACGATGATCTTCGGCGATACCGTAGCACTGCTCGCTTATGACGATCAGCGAACGATCGTTCGCATCGAAAACAAAAACATAGCCGACGCATTCCGCGCTTGGTTCGAAATTTTGTGGAATGCGAGCACGCCGGCTTGACCCCGGTGCTACCATCATCCCCATGTCCGCCGACAACCGCATCCCCGGCGACCGTATCGAAGAATCGCGTATCGATGAGTACGCCGACGAACTGCAACCGGGCCAGTTCCGGCTGAAGGAAATGATGATCCTGATGGCGATCACCTGCGCTATTTTAAGCACGGTACGCATGATCATCAGCAATGCAGACAAACCTTCGTGCACCGTGCTACACTCCAAGCCATGAACGACTCCTCCGAACTCGAAGTCCAATTCAAACCCGAAAGCGGCAAGGCCGTCATCGAAGGGAAGACCGTCGTCCCCTTCCAGGCGTTCGTGACGCTCGTGCTGCAGCGCAAGGTGCTGAAGCTCTTCAAGGAGTGGGGCAAGGAACCGGTGATCGTGAACAGCGAACTTCTGACGCACCTCGCGTCCGCTCCGCAGGACAGCCAGGAGAACCGGGGCAACCTGATCATGGTCACGCTGGGGCTGGGCATGGTGGCGGGCATCGCGATCTTCGCGCTCATCCAATTGGGTCTGCTGCTCATCGACATCCGCCTGAACGTGCGGGAGCTGGCATTGATCGGAGGGGGCATCATCGTGCTGGCGGCGCTGGTGGGAGTACTCATGAAGGCGCGGCGCATGCCAAGGGGCGAAAAGCTCGCCGAAACGATTGAGAACGTGGCATCGTTTTTGGGAAAATAGCTTTAAAAGTGTCACCCTGAGCCCGTCGAAGGGCGACACGATGATAGTATGGTTCGACGAGCTCACCATGACACATTTAGGTTATAATAACCCCATGCAGATCCAGGAACTCGTGAACGTCGGCGGCAAAACGACCATGCGCATCGGCGGGCAGGCGCGGCACTACGGTGATATGCAGGTTCCGGGCGATGCGGAGGAAGCCGTGGCATTCGCAAAGGAGAAAAACATTCCGATCATCATCCTGGGTAACGGCGCGAATACGGTCTTCGCGGACGGCGTCATCGAGGCATTGGTCGTGCGCATCAAAAACGATTCGGTCATCATCGGCGATCATGAGCGGACGGACATGTGCACCGTCACGGCAAGCGGGGGAAAGAATCTGCCGATGCTCATCAACGAACTGGCCGCGAAAGGATGGGATATGTCCCCCCTTACGGGCATCCCGGGCACCCTAGGCGGAGCGATCGTGGGCAACGCGGGTCAGGGGGCGGGCGGCATCTGGCTGGATCGATACATACGCGACGTGACCGTGTACACCGAAGGGGCGTGGAGAAAATTTTCAAAGCAAGAATGTTGGTTTGAATACCGCGAAAGCGTGTTCAAACACCTCAAGGAACCGGCGATCATCTGGGAAGCGACGCTGGAAGTACCTGCGGGAGATCCCGCTGCGATCAAGGCGGAGATCGAGCGATTGCTGCAGAAGCGCATCGAGACGCAGCCGCACCTGAAGACGGCAGGCAGCTGTTTCAAAACCGTCGGCGACACGCCGGCATGGAAACTGGTGGATGCGGCGGGACTGCGCGGATTCAAAGTCGGGGACGTGGAAGTGGCGGAGAAGCACGCGAACTTCCTGCTCAACAAAGGTACCGCGACCTACGCGGACGCGAAGAAGATGGTCGAGGAGATCCGCAAAAAAGTCCCCGTGCACCTGGAAGTGGAAATGCGGTTCGTGGAACCGGACGGGACGCTCGCTTTCTAGTGCCCGCCCCGCCTGTGGGAACGAGACATGCACGATGCCACGTTCAACGGCATGGCCCTCCATCGCGGATCGTGACGGAGGTTCGCCACCATGTTCTCCAGCTTGCTGCGCACGGCGGCGGATATGTTCTTCCCTCCTACCTGTCCCTCCTCAAGCATCTTTAATATCCGGTGCGTTGCGGAATGCTGGTATCGTAAAACGACTACCCCGCTGTCGCCTGTCGCATAGGCAATCGTGGTCTGTTCGGGCCCTGCTTCATGCAACTTCACCACGTCCCGAGCATAGCGAAACTCCCCTCCGACCTGGAAGGGAATCCCGCTATGTTTAAGCGATCAGAAAGGGAGGTCCTCGACGGAGATCTCCGGCTTGTAGTTGATGTCGGGAATGGATGCGAGCGCCGGGACGTTGTCCTCGCCGAAGGAACCGGATGCCGCGGCCTGCTTCGGCGCGGATGACTCGAACGACTTTCCGGACATATCGTTCTGCACGGACTCGGACGCGATGGAACTCTTCACGCCGAGGAGGGACAGGTTCTCCGCGATGATCTCGGTGGTGTAGCGCTTCGCGCCGGCCTGCGTTTCCCAACTCCTCGTTTGCACGCGGCCCGAGACGAACAGGCGCATGCCCTTCTTCACGTGCTGCGCCACTTCCTCGGCCAGCGTTCCCCACACGACGACATTGTGGAACTCCGACTTCTCCTTCATCTCGCCCGTCGCCTTGTCCTTCCAGCGTTCGTTGGTGGCTACCCCGACCGTCAGCACCTTCTGTCCGCTGGTCGTGGTGCGCATCTCGGGATCCTTCGTCACGTTGCCGATCACGTCCGCGCGGTTGCAGGCGCCCAGGATCTGCTTCGCCGATCCGCTGATCTCGATCTGGCCGCTCTTGGGGTCCAGAAGAATCATTTCGCTGGCGACGATCTTCGTTTTACTGCGCTTTTCACCGCTCTCCTGGTCCTCCCAGGAATCCGTCTGCAGCCTTCCCCCGATATACATGTGCGCGCCCGGGCGGACGAACTGGCCCGCCACGTCGGCGAGCGCGCCCCACAGCGTGACCGTGTGGAAGCTCTTTCCCTGCAACTGCTCGCCGCTTCCCGACGTGAAGGACGACGGCACGACGAGGTTGAGATCCGTGACGCTGGTGCCTCCGGGAGTCTGGCGAACCTGCACGGGTTGGGTCTGGTAGCCGATGAGCGAAACGCGGTTGAGGGAAAACATGGGATGTGGAAGAAAAGGATAGGGATGGATTCGCAGACTATCATCTCCATCGGACCGCACCAAGGCGGCACATCCATCTTTTTAGTTCATGAAAATACCGATGCGATGATCGTCGCCAAGGGAAGCAAACATACGTGTACCGAACAATTACGGAACAAGCTTTCATACTTTCTTGTCAGGACAAACGCGTACGACCTCACCCCAACCCTCTCCTGAAGGAGAGGGAGGCTAGGCATGGTTCGAAGTGGCTCACCATGAAACACATTAGACAGGACCGGGTGGTACCCGCGTCCACCGGGGGTGGAGGGGAAGCCCCGCTGCGCCGGAGCGCACATCGCGAATGTTTTTGTGAAGGAAGCCTTGGACAGAGCAAAACATTCGTCGCGGGGCGGACGGCGTCGGACATTGGACGCGGGAGCGTTTCTTTGCTTACTTTCTTGTCACCCTGACAAGAAAGTAAGAAGAAATACGATCTACTTCTAAAGAGAGAAAAACAGCTTGTGCAAAACAAAAGACCTTTGTCTTCTATCTAGTCGCATAATCTATACTTTCGGGATCATGCGCCAATCATGCCTCCGGGCATCCATCGGCGGCGTTCTCCTCCTGCTCTCGTCACCCGTTTCGGCGCGCGACGTGTTCACGATCCCGAATGATATTCCCGCAAGCTACGCGGACCTCTACAAGACGATCAAAAAAGACCTCGCTGCCGATGCGAAGGAAAACATCTCCGCGTATCTGGACGATGCGCAATGCGGTGGGTGGAACATGGATCTGTCGGTGAAAGACAGGATCGCCTCGGTGCGCAACGCGCCGGGAAGGCCGGGCGATTGGGACGGAAACATCCCCTCGGGCATGGCCGTGCGCGACGCGGGCATGACGTATCCCGATGCCGCGGTGGGTCTCATAACGGCCTGCGAAGAGAGCAGGTTCGAAGCGCAAAAAACCGCGTGGCGGGACGATCAGCAGCAACGCGTGCCCATTACCGTGAACCATCCGTATTTCGAGGACCCGCCTTGCCTTTGGTTGGACAACGAACCCGTGGATGGGCCGCAAACCCCGGATAAATGCCGGGAATTCGCGATATGGACGAACGGATTCACCTACGCGGATTGCCGTGCCGAAAACATCCTCCCCGTCGTCGATGAGGAAGGAAATTACCTCTTCAGCTTCTGCGCGGCATGGGAGGACCGGTACGTCTGCAGCGATGAATGGGTAGGCGATGGAGCCCGGGGAAACAGCACGGCGTGCAGCGGTGCGCAGTGCCGCTGCGACGGGACATTGGCATCCTGCGTCCGCAGCCCCGAAAACGGCAGGCCGTACCGATCCGTCTACCGCAAATACGAAGCGGGGTACGCGCGCCAAAACGTGCCGGATGCCCCGAAAGACGTCACGGGGAAAAACGCGACGATCGCGTGCTACGGCCTCTACGCGGAATTCGATCCCAAAACGCATCGAACCGAAGCCAAGGACAAGCGCTGCATCGCGGACATCGACCTGTCCGGCATGAAGGAAACCCAGAAGGGCAAAGGAAAGTACGGGCAGGATTCCAACCTCCCGGACCCCCTTCCCGCCAAACGCAACGAGGGAAAATTCGATGAGCAGAAAGACCTGTGGTTTACGCATCTCGGCCAGGCGTTCTCGCTGCTGAACGACGTGCTCTTCGCCGATTCCTACGACCGCTCGCTGGGAAAAGCCCTGTCCGACCGCACCAAGTTGGACAAGGCCGCGCAGAAAGCGACGGTCCAGCTCACGGATGAAAAACCCCTGGCGGAACACTCCTTTACGCGCGCGTTCGACGACACCGCGGAATCGCGGCTGCTCGCGACATGGTGGCAGCGGCAGCAGACGCGCATGCAGACGTACGTCCACGGTCCGGTGCTGCGCCTCATCCTTCCGGCGACATGGGCCATCGGGGCGTCGACGGACCCCTTCCTGGAAAGCAAGCCGGCGCAATCGAGGCAATCCGTCGACGCGCGGTCGGAGCGCATCGAGGTGCAGATACGCGCTTCGGACGACAGCCTGGGGGAAGCCATATCGTTCATCGAGCGGTCGCTGACGCTGCAGGTGCGGGAGGAGCCCCTTCCCGTCATCCTTCCGCTGGCCGACCCGGCGGAACTGCGCGCGACCGCGGCCGCGTGGTGCGCGTGGGTCTCCTCGGAAACAGGCAAGGCCGGCTGCGACGACGCGGAGGCGGACGTGAAGACGCTGATGGAAGACCTGTACGGTTATGCCGACGCCATCGAGGATTACCGGATGCTGCGCTCCGAAACGGCGGCGTACGCGGCGGCGTTGCTCAAGCTCCAGCAAGACGTCACCAAGCCCCTGACCGATTGGATGAAAAAAAACATCGACGACTACAAACGGGTCGTCGCCTCCCGCGCAAGCATCGCCCGCCAAATCGAACCCCTGCTGACGAAAGCGCAGGAACTCCTGCAATCCTTCCATGACGAAACGAATATGCCGTGGTGCATGAACCAGCGCTTCACGCTGCCGGTGTATTCGCTGCTGGACCCGTGGCTGCCGTCCCGCGCAAAGGGAGGGAGCGTCTCGGCGGATGACCTGCCGTCGCTCCCCGATCCGACGCAGGTACCCGAAGACATCGTCCTGGACCTTTCGAAAGTGTCCTACATGCAAACCTCGGTCACGGTGCCGGTGCTGAAGCCCGTGCAGGTCCGCCTCGACCTTCCCCGCCCCCCGGACACCGATGCCATTTCGGCGCTTCCGGACATCGGGGCCGACGTGCGCAAGATCCGGGACATGCTGAAACGGAGCAGGGACGCGCTCCCCGCCGTGAAACAGAAGGGGTCCCCGCCCGGCATCACGCTGCCGAAGGCGATCCCGGCCGAAACGGTCGCGGAAATGACCTCCGCCGCGCAACGCATCGTGGAGATGTTCACGGGAATGAAGAAGACGTACGAGGAATTCTGGACCAGCATGGGGCCCTTGGAACCGGCTGCGGCGAACGCGCCCGCAGGCGAGGGCGATGAGAACTCGAAATTGCGCGAAAAAAAACGGAAATTGGAATGCGACTGGGACACGTTCCCGTGCGTCCACGTGGAGATGGATTTGATCGAGCGCCTGACGCGCGTGGGAAGCAGGCCGCTGGTCATGCTGAAGGAGGACTATCAATCGACGGGCAGCGGCCGGACGCTCCCGACGGATTGCCCCCCCGAGGACCACGTATGCCTGCTGATGCATCCGGAAAAAAACGAACCGGCGCAGGGATGGGAGATCCGGGGACCCGCGGCGGAACGTACCGTGCGGGAGCTGGACGGCATGCGCTCGTCGTTGCGTTCGCTCTCGTTCCCCTCGCCCCTGGGAACGGCGGACAAAACGGAGCTGCCGCCCTACGACGTCCCCGCGAAGGAGCTGCTGCCCGGCATCGAATCCTCGCCCGCATCCCCGCTTGTTCCCTCGCCCGCGCAATGACGGCACGCTTCCTCCGGACCGGCCTCCTTCTGGCATTGCTGCTCCCGTATCCGGCGGGGGCGGCTGACTTCGCCACGCCCGCGTGCGTCGAGGCTACGTATGCCGCCCTGGGAAAGGAGCAGCGGCTGTATCGCAGCGTCGTCTTCGGCGCCCCCAAGGCCGCATCCCTTCCCGTGCACGGCATACTGCATGACCGCGATGGCGGCCAATGGCTGAAAACGGCAGCGAATGAGTGGACGATGGTACCGGCGGAAGACCCGCCCCCGTCGAACGGACCCGCGCCGACGAATCAAGCGACGCGGAATGACGAGGATATGGACAACGCAAAGGACACGCCGACGCGGCGCGGCCTGCTGCAGGCGAAAAGGACCGCCACGTCGGATCTCATCCCCGGCATCACGCAGTCGCTGCGCGCGTTGCAGTGCAGGTTGCGGGCGGTCTGCGAATCCATCGTGCGATCGCAGGACGCGGATCAAAACGCGACGACGGTCACGGTGCAGCCGGACGGGTGCATCGAGATGGAGTTGCCCGTGCTGACCGGTTGCGTGGAACGCGACGGCATCAGCCCCGCGTTCGTCGACCCCTCCCTGTGCGACAACGCCGCGGATTCCCTGTTCCGGCACGAAACGAACGTGCTGAACCTGAGCATCGCATACGACGCTTCCTATAGGACGATCGCGCAGTTTTCCGGAATGTTCGAGGGATTCCTGTCGGATTTCCGCTTCCCGCTTCTCAACCCCCTCTGGCAGACGGTCCGCGCCTTGGGCGGGCTGAAAAACATTCCCTGTTTCCTTTCGCAGTGTGAAGAATAACAACCGCGCGCACGCCGGCATCTTCCTGGCACTCGCGTTGCTGTCCGGCTGCGCGTCACCGGGGTCGTGGGGATGGGCGGGCGGCGAACGCCTGTCTGCGTGCACCGCGGACGGCGGCCCTTTTGAAAAATTGGAACTGGAAAAGTGGCCCGAAACATATCATGAAAAAGTGTCGAAAGTGATCGACGCGCACGTGAAGAAGATGGAACGGTCGTCGGCGGCCGAGATCACCTGCACGGCCGACGATTACGCGGGCATGCTGGAGGCGACCCCGGAACTCGCGGCGCTCGCCGCCACGCTGAAGCCATGGCAAGGCAGGAAGGTGTCGGAGTTGGAGATGGCGCCGGTGTTGCTGGAATACCTGCGCACGTACGAGTGCTCCCTGCAGGAAAAAAGCTATTTCCTGCCGGGCGCGTCTTCGGGGGCGTTGGCATACGGCACATACATCGATCGGAATGCCGGGGACCAGGCGCTCATCGGCCGCGAGATGGCCTCGGCGCGCCCCGTCCTGGAACGAACGCTCGCGCTCGTCTCGGGATCGGACCGGCTGCTTCCGCTCGCGCTGGACGTCGAGTGCATCCGACGGACGTCGTTGGATCTCCGCAACATCCTGGGTCTTGCCGCCGAAGCCGCGGCCTGCATGCCGCGCGCGACCGACGCCCGCGGATCGCTGCGCGACCTGGGGGAAACGCCGTCCGCCACCCAATGAAAACACTCTCCCTGCTGCTCATCGGCGCCCTGCTGCTGGCGGACCTGCCCGTCACGCGCGCGGCTTCGCTGTACGACGACGTGAAGGAAGCGATGGACAAAGAGCTGCGGTCGGAAAAGCCGGACGACGAGGTAAAGGATTTCATCGCGGCGATCGCGGCCGACAACGAGTGGGGCATCACGGCGGACGAGGTGGAAAGCGTGGTGCGGGGAAGTACGGACGTCTGCGCCAAGCATGAAACCCTGAACGGAGCGGGATGCCACGAAGTGCTGAAGAGGATCATGGCCGTCGTCTCGTACGAGAACGCCGTGCGGTCCGCGGGCCGTCGCATGCAGGCCGTCGCGACGGGGTACGAAGTGCCGGTATCCGAAATACCGCGCAAGGCGCAGACGCTGTTCGGCGATCTCAACAGCGTCGTGAACATTTGGAAGGCGGGCGCGCAGACGCCGGGACAGGCCGGAACGAAAACCATTCCTTCCGTGGCCGTCGGGGAAGAATCCAAGGCAATCGACCCCTTGGTCGCAAACCTGGCCTCCACCCTGGAAAACCTGCAAAACGACGAGCGGATCGCCGCGGTTTGGCGGTACCAATACGGGGTGCGCCTCGTGCGCGACAAGAGGAAGCCGACGGCCGCCGCGCCGGACGTGCGGCAAAAAACGGACAATGGAAACACCGACTGCGGGGACACGGAGCGGCGCCTGCTCTGCAAGCGTTGGGACGACGTGGAGAACGCGCTGGAAGCGCTGTGGACCAAGCTCTTGGAAACGCACGGAAGCCGTAAGGACACGCCTGCCGTCTACTACCTTTCATTCCCCGAAACGACCGCGGCGTCGATGCCGAAAAACATGATCGTGTGGGCGCGCATGGATACCGACCCGACCCATCCGTCGGGGGACGTGGGACTGCAATGGACCGTTCCGCTGGATCCCGTCCTGCCATCGCTCACCCTTGCGGAAAAGCCCCTTCCCGGCGGTACCTATCCTCCCGAGCCCCCCCAAAAAGAGGAACAGGATGCCGACAAGCGCAAGGCGTTGGAGAAAGCCGGCGAACTGGATGCGGGAAGCGGGCTGTGCAGCATGTCCTTCGCGCGAAAGGGATACCTGTGCAGACCCCTGGAAACGACATCCGCCGAAGGATGTCCGGATCCGGAAGACCAGGACAAGGATTCCATCGTACTTGTGTCCTGCACGTTCCAAGGCATTCAAAAAAAGACCATCGCGGGACCGGACGTCTGCGGCGATATCGCCTGGAACGAGGGAAAGAACGATCCCGCGGCATCGGGGGCGGGGTCTGCATCGGCATCGTCGAACCCGTCGTGCGGCTGCAGTTATGATATTTCCTGCCAGGCAAACTGCGCCACGGGAAACGGATTTACGACGCTGAAAAACGCGGACGGCCATATCAGCGTGTGCATTGCGACGAGCCCTGCCGTGAAGATTCCCCAAAAATACGTGTTGGCGCATGAAATGGCGCACGTGCGGCAATTCTGCACGCTCCCCCAGGGAACGGATCCCCTCTCCACCAAGGAAGGATGTTGCGGATATGAATACGATGCCCACCTGGTGGATTGCGGCGAAATGCAGGCGGACGGACTGCTTGCCGGCACTCCGTTCACGGTGAATTCCTGCGCGACCGTCTTGGCAAACCAGAACTGCAAGGCGTTCGGGGCGAATGCCTGCGGTACGGTCCGGAACGGGAATTTCGATGATTTGATACGGGCGGTCGCGGTGGGGGCAGGCAACGTCTGCCCGGTGCCTCCGGAGGATCGCAACAAAAAGAAGGAGATGAACATGTGTCCCTGCACGCCCAAGACCCTGTCCGCATACGGGAATACCATCGGGAACAACCTGTGTTTCATCGGGCAGTGCGCGGAGCAAACGCTGGAGACGCATCGCGTGACCCCCGGCCGGGTCCCGGCCGGCGTGCAGGACGCGGCCTTTCCGAATGACGACCCGCTTGCGGGGTCGCCGCTGGGCAATTTCCTCGCATCCCCCACGGCGGCCAACCCGATCCTTCCGCCCTACCGGCCGCTGCTTCCCGTGCGCGAATTCGAGGCGGCGCTCTGCGCGTTGGCCGGATTGCCCGCCGGTACCCCTCCGATCCTCTGCACGTTGGCGGCGGAACGCCGGCTGCAGGCGCCCTTGGCAGACCCCCTGTCTACCATGCTCAGCCTGTCGCAAATGCAAACCGACCAACGCCTGTCCTCGGAACAGATGCAACTCCTGGCGCAATCCGTGGGAACGCGCATGGGCACGGAACTGTACGGCGGCAACCTGCGGATGATGAGCAAATCCCTCGCCGAAGTCATCGGCATGGCGACCAAGCTCCTGGGCGAGATGCAATCCATCGACTTCCCCACCGAAATGTGCCCGCTCGGACCAGCCGCCACCCCCGCACCCCCGCAAGGATGAAGCGCATTCTTCTGTCTCTCGGCCTGGCGATGACGCTCTTTCCCCATGCGGCGGGCGCGGCCCCCAGCCAGGTATGCGACGCCGTGAAAGGCATCGCCCCCGTCTCCTCGCACTACGTCCAAAAAGCGCTCGAACGCGCGGACACCGGACTGCAAAACGTGCGTTCCGCACGGGCCAATCCCACCTTCGAACGGTACCTTCCTTCCTGGGCCCTGCGTATCGCGGGGGCCGTGAACGGCTTGGTGGATTCCTACCTCACGCTGGCGGTGGCGCAGGGCGACCTGCTGTATGCGACGTCGTGCCTGCGCGTCGACACCTTGCTGCTGGACTGCAAGATCATGGAAGTCCAGGACGAGCTGCAGGCGCAACTGAAGAAGAACTCCGTGTGGGGCATCGTCCAGGCGGAATCCATGCTGTCGTTCCTGGCGGAGCGCAAGGTCCACCTCGCCCGAGGGGCGCTCAACCCCTTCTACGAGGACCCCACCTGGGATGACACGATGGAATTCGATACCCGGGATGAAACGACGCCCCCGGCCGCCGCGCCGCCGGCGCAACCGATGTGCCCCTTCGATTCGGATTACGCGCCTCCGGGAACCGACGGCTACGGCTGCGACCTCTCGCTGCTCGGAAACATACGTGCCTACGCACCGGCGGAAAGCGAACGGAACGCCCTGCAAACGCTGGAAGACCAGATCAACCGCTACAAGGCATTGGCGCGGGATTTCTCCGCCCTGGAGAGCGATTTGGAATCGCTTTACGACGGTACGCCCGCGGCGGCCGCGGGCCAGACCCCTGCGGCAGCGGGAGGCGGACACAAGGAGCTCAGCGGCTGCCAGGCGCAAACGCCCCCGGCGGACCTGCGGCTGCGATCCGTACGTTCGGCATTCTCCTACAAGAAAAACGAGATCGGCATCCTCTCGGACTTCCTGGGCAAGCGGATCGCGGAAGGCATGTTCCGCGAACATGCGGACGACCTGAAAAATCCGGATGAAATCAAAGACGACAAAGAACGCAAGGAAGCGGAACGCGTCGACAATCCCCTGATGCGCCTGTTCCGGGAGGGTGCGCGCCGTTTCATGGAATCCGTCAGCGGCAACCAGGGCGCGCAGGAAGCCGCGGTGTTCGCCACGACGCCGGACGGCACCATGGAAATCGCGAATGCGCTCACCGACCTGCGCAAAAGCACGGGGGCGTTGTCCCGTCTGTCGGCCACGAAAGACGGGCTGCGAGGCTTCGTGATCCGGTATGCGTACTTCCTGCGTCGCAGCTGCATCTACCGCCCCTGCAACCAATCCTTGGAACGGGTGCTGCGCACGGCCTACGCGGACGAATGCTTCCCCTATACCGACGGCGCGTTCCTAAAGGATGCGGCGAACGATCCTCGCTGGAAGAAGTGCGCGCAGGCGGCGTGCATCCAGGTCGACGGCGTGACGTTGCCGGGAAATTGCCGGGATGTGTTGCCCTAAAAAAGTAGCTTGCAGCTTCATCGGTTCCGTTGGGGGCTTTTCATAATGAAGCGAACGCGGCTAAAGAAGCTGAAAATGGCCAGCAAATTACGCAGGGCTTCGGTACAATCATCGCGTGAAACGTGAAGACTTCGTCCACCTGCATAACCACTCCACCTACTCACTCCTGGAGGCCCTGCCGAGCCCGGAGGAAATCGTGCTGCGCGCCAAGGAATTGGGGCAGACGGCGGTGGGGCTGGCGGACAAGGGGTACATGTACGGCCTCATCGAGTTTTTCCAGTACGCCAAGAAGCACGAACTCAAACCCATACTCGGCATGGATGCCTACGTGGCGGCGCGCACGCGCAAGGACAAGGAGGCGGGCATCGATACCAAGAGCTATCCCCTTACCCTCTTCGCGGAAACCCAGGAAGGATACGAAAACCTCTTGAAACTCGCGACGATCGGCGCCATGGAAGGCATGTACTACAAGCCGCGCGTGGATGATGAACTTCTCACCCAATACGGGAAGGGACTGATCTGCCTCACGGGCCCCATCACCGGGGCTATCGGCAACGCGGCCCTGGCGGAGGACGGCGAGCGCATCAAGGCGCTGACGGAGCAATACTGGAAATGGTTCGGGAAAGACAACGTGTACTACGAGCTGATGGACCTTCCCCAGGTCAGCGGCCAGGCGGAGATGAACCAGCAGCTGATCCAGTACGGAAAAGAGCTGGGCGTGCCCGTCGTGGCCACCTGCAACAGCCACTACTGCCGCACCGAGGACGCGGAGGCGCACGACATTCTCCTGTGCATCCAGAAGGGCGCGAACGTCGCGGACCCGGGGCGGTTCTCCATGCGCGACAGCGACTTTTCCATGCGCCCCTTCGAGGAAATGGAGAAGGCCTTCGCCCACGTACCCGAGGCATTGGAAAACACCCGCGTCATCGCGGACCGCTGCAACCTCACCTTCGAATTCGGCAAGAACCGCATCCCCGTGTTCCCCGTTCCGGAAGGAAAGACGGAGGACGAGTACCTGACGGAACTGTGCTACGCGGGATTCGAGAAGCGCTACCCCAACCCCACCCCCGAGCATCGCGTCCGTCTGGACTACGAGATCGGCATCATCAAGCAGGTGAAGTTCTCCGGGTACTTCCTCATCGTCCAGGACTTCGTGAACGAGGCGAAGCGGCGCGGCATCACGGTGGGTCCGGGCCGCGGATCGGCGGCGGGATCCATGGCCAGTTACTGCCTGGGCATCACGGGCGTGGACCCCATGGAGCACGGACTGCTCTTCGAACGTTTCCTCAATCCGGAACGCATCTCCATGCCGGATATCGACCTCGACTTCGCGGACAACCGCCGCGACGAGGTCTTGGAATACGTCCGCGACAAATACGGGCGCGATAGGGTGGCGCAGATCTGTACCTTCGGAACGCTCGCCGCGCGCGCCGCGGTGAAGGACGTCGGGCGATCATTCGGCATCCCCTTCCTGGAGATGAACACGCTCGCGAAGCTCATCCCGGAGAAACCCGGAACGAAGCTGAAGGAGGCGCTGGAAACCGTGGAAATGAAGACGGCGTACGACAGCAACGAGCTCTACAGGAAGGTGATCGACAACGCCCTGAAGCTGGAAGGAAAGGCGCGCCACGTCTCGGTGCACGCCTGCGGCGTCATCATCACCCCTGCCGCCACGACCACCTACACAGCCCTCCAAAAAGCGCCCAAGGACGACAACACGATCATCACGCAGTACTCTGCGAAACCGCTCGAATCACTGGGACTCTTGAAGATGGACTTCCTCGGTCTCATGAACCTCACGGTCATCCAAACGAGCCTGGAAATCATCAAGCGCACGCGCGGCAAAGACGTGAACATCGAGGAGATTCCCATGGAGGACGCGCAGACGTTCAAGCTCCTGCAGCACGGCGATACGACGGGCGTGTTCCAGTTGGAATCCGCGGGCATGCGCCGGTACCTCAAGCAATTGAAGCCGACCACCTTCGACGACATCACGGCCATGATCTCCCTGTACCGCCCGGGTCCGATGGAATGGATCTCCAGCTTCATCAAGCGCAAGCACGGGAAGGAAAAAGTGGCGTACATCCACGACGATCTGCGCCCCATCCTGGAGCCCACCTTCGGTATCGGCATCTACCAGGAGCAGATCCTCCAGATCGCCCAGGCCTTCGCCGGCTTCAGCCTCGGCGAAGCGGATCTGTTGCGCCGCGCCATCGGCAAGAAGATCAAGAAGGAACTCGACGCCCAGCGCGAGAAGTTCATCAACGGCGCCGTGGCCAAGGGGTATCCGGAGAAACTCGCGATCCAGATCTTCGACGACGTCATCACCCCGTTCGCCGGCTACGGATTCAACAAGTCGCACGCCGCGGGATACGCCCTCATCGCGTACCAGACGGCGTACCTGAAGGCGAACTTCACGGCGGAGTTCATGGCCGCGCTCCTCTCCTCCGACGCGCAGGATACCGAACGCGTCATGATCGAAATCGAAGAATGCCGCAGCATGGGACTGAAGGTGTTGCCGCCGGACGTGAACGAATCCTTCAGCCAGTTCACGGTCATTCCGCCGAAAAAAAGCGATGGCGACACGCCAGCCGAAGCTCAAGAGAGCGAAGGCTGGGCCATCCGCTTCGGATTGTCCGCCATCAAGGGCGTGGGAGAGAGTTCCGTGGACCTGCTTATCGCCGAACGCGAACGCGGGGGCCGCTTCGAAACGATCGAGGACTTCGCGCACCGCGTCCCGGGAAAGATCCTCAATAAGAAACTGTTGGAATCGATGGCGAAGGCGGGCGCACTCGATTCCTTCGGGGAGCGCCGCATGATTCTCGAGCACTACCCGCTCATCGTCGACTTCGGAAAGTCTTCGGGGGACTCCACGGGCGCCCAGACCGACCTCTTCGGGGCGCTGCAAACCGACATCGAAAAGGCGACGATCGAATTTCCGCCGACTGCCGCGGCCACGGGACAACAGAAGCTGGAATGGGAGAAGGAAACGCTCGGCATGTACGTCTCCAGTCACCCGCTGGCGGGCCTGAAGAAATACATCGCGCGCAAGGCGCAGCTCATCGGAGACCTGACGCAGAAGAACATCGGCAAGAAGGGCACGCTGGCGGGCATGGTGGAAAGCGTGAAGACCATCCGCACGAAGAAAGGAGACACCATGGCGATCATCATGCTGGAAGACCCGACGGGAAAAATGGAAGTGACGCTCTTCCCGAAGACGTACGCGGAGGCCGCGCCCATGCTGGGGCAGCCGGACACCGTTCTGGTGCTCGGGGGCGTCATCGACTACCGCGCCGGGCAGCTGCAGATGCGCGTGGATGCCATCAAGAAGGCCTCCCTCTCCGCCATGATCCGCAAGGCGAAGGAGGACGGCGTGTTCGACGAAGAAGAAGCGAAGCGCGGCATCTCGGTGATGCGCAAGACCCTGGATATGGAGGAGACGATGGAGGCCGTGGACGAGGAGGGTAACGTCATCGCGGGCGAAAAGATGGTGGTGCGGGACGAAGCCGTGGCCGTTGAGGACGACTTGCTCGGCCCCGTCGGCAAGTGGCTCGCGGCCGGCATGCCGGCGACGGACGCGATGAAGGCGTTCGGATTCGAAGGGACGGCGAAGCCCGCTGCCAAGGAGGGGCAGCCGAAAAAAGAAGAGAAGAAGGACCAGAAAGTGCATACCATCACGCTCCCCGCCCGCGCACCCAAGCAGCTCCTCCTGGACCTGAAGCGCGTGCTGGAGACGTATCCCGGCGGCGATCCCGTGCAGCTGAAGATCGGCGAGCAAATGATCAAGCTCCCGCTCACCGTCACCATGTCACCCATCCTGGAGAAGCGCATCGCGGAGGTATTGGCCGCGGCGGCAAACCAATAAGCGAAGAACGGAGATCAGTGGACATTGAGTGGAATTTTTCTTTAAAAAAGCATGCCACCATTGTTCATTCTCAATTGTTCATTGTACATTCCCCCCATGCGCATCCTACCCGTCACCGACGAAGCCCTCCGTGAAGCCGTCGACGTCCTCCGCGAAGGAGGGGTCGTGGCGCACGCGACGGAGACCTGTTACGGCCTCGCCTGCGACCTGCAGAACCTGGAGGCCGTCACGAAACTATTCAAGATAAAAGAACGCCCGTACGACAAACCCGTCAGCGGGCTCTTCGCCACGGTGGACGATGCGAAGGACGTGGCCGAGTGGAACGACGACGCGGAAAGGTTGGCGGCCGAACATCTGCCCGGCCCCCTCACGATCATCCTCCCCCTCTTCGAACCCAAGCGTTTTTTCGTGACGCCCCGCGGTGGCACGACGATCGGCGTGCGCGTCTCCAGCCACCCCGTCGCGAAGGCCCTCGCCACGGAGTGCGCCATGCCCATTTCCACGACGTCGGCAAACTTCCACGGCAAACCCAATCCCTACACGGTCGCGGACATTCTGATGCAACTGCGGGACAACAAAATCCTGCCGGACCTGATCCTGGACAGCGGCGTTCTCCCCTTCGTCCCGCCCTCGACCGTGGTGGACCTGACGGCGGACGCGGTGGAAGTGCGCCCGGGAAGCATCAAAATCTGGAAGTGAGGGAAGGGTATGGACCGGGGAAGCGGTATTGGAATGAAATGAAAAAGACGTGAAGGAATCAAAGAAATCAACGGAAACAAAGTAATCAAGGATCATCGTTGATTCCCTTGATTGCCTTTATTTCTTCTATTCCCTTTCCATACTGTACAATGGAACCAACCCCATGATCTGCCCCCGCTGCAAATCACCGGATACGTCTGTGATCGATTCCCGCGTCAGCGACGAAGGCCGCTCGGTGCGCCGCCGCCGCGAGTGCCCGAAGTGCGGGCACCGTTTCACCACGTTCGAACGCCAGGAACTGACGTCGCTCATCGTCGTGAAACGCGACGGCACCCGCGAACCCTATGAGCGCGAGAAAATCATGCGCGGTATCTGGCTGGCGTGCACCAAGCGCCCCGTGACGCAGGAGCAAGTCGATAAACTATTGTCGCACCTGGAGGAGATGTGGGCCGCCAAGCAGGAGGAAGTGAAGAGCAGCGAGATCGGCAACGACGTGATGAAGGAACTGAAGAAGCTGGACCAGGTCGCCTACATCCGCTTCGCCTCCATCCACCGCGAATTCAAGGACGTGGAGGAGTTCAAGGAGGAGGTGGGACGGCTCTTCGAGAAGGCGAAGAAGAAATAGACTTCCTCCTTTTGTCCTGGTGAGCCTGCCGAACCAAGAAGAAATAAAAAAAACCGCGTCACCCTGAGAGTGTCATCCCGAGCCTGTCGAGGGACGAAGGGCGGCACCTCATTATTTATCGTGGCCTAAGAAGCCATCGCTCTTGTTAAAAAAACTCCGCTCCCAAGTGAATGAGAACGGAGTGGATTCATCGGCGTGAACTACGTTTTTAACAAGCCGACTAATTGATGTCCATCACGCAACGATCTATTGGATATCGAGAAAGAACCATTGGTTTCCTTAAGATGAATGGGGACCTCGCTGCCTGCCACGTCGCACCAGATACCGGATAGATGTTCATGGGTACCGTGGACCAGCCGCCACATTGCCAAGTAGCATAATGCCTGCCGGAAGGTCGGCAAAACCAAGTTTTGGCTGCTGAGAATTTGCCTATCAACCGTTGGATAGACGCCGAGCACCTTAACTTTTCGATCCGTCGGCCTCTCTTGATCAACCACATCAGGCGGCAAATATTGGCGATTGTGAGGATCAATGAGAAGCAGTCCACACATGGTTTGGACTGATGTCCCGGGATCCGTGTACGCAAAGGTACGGACATCAGATTGACGAACAAAACCTTGCATTGCGGCCAGAAGCCATTCCGGTGGCGCGGGTTGAGTTGGCGACTTCAATCCTGCCAGCTCGACATCATGCATGTGTCTGGATAACTCCAGCAATGCAAAAAGAGACGTCCGCTGCTTCGTTACCAAAGGGCTCAGACCGGGACTCTGAAACAAAAGATTGCTGAGGGACATGGACGAATACCTCCTAGTACCGTTAGATGGAGAAAAAGAACATGGCGATACTTTAAATCAATTCTAGTAAATGTCAAATACTACTGTGTGGCCGAACATAGCCATTTCCTACCATTGCCAGCCCACCATCCACCGCGAATTCAAGGACGTGGAGGAGTTCAAGGAGGAGGTGGGACGGCTCTTCGAGAAGGCGAAGAAGAAGTGATGTATGCGTCATACCGAGTAGCATCGCATTGCGCCTCGATACATTTTGCGTAGCTTCGGCAACGCAAAACACTCGGCATGACACAATGCGACGCGTATCGAGGTACGAAAAAACCCGCTCCCAACGATGTGGGAACGGGAAAGAGACATCCTTTTAAAACTTATGATGTTTTGCACAAACAGATGAGGACGGTCATGCCCGTATCATGCATTTCGAGACTGATCTGGATGGATCCATCCTTCTCGATGAGGCGCACGGGCGATACTTGCTGCCCTGAACTGAACCAGATTCCGGCAGGGTAAATGCATACGCCGTAGACCAACCTCCTCAAGACAAGAAGACACAATGCCTGTCTCAAAGAAGGTACGACGAGGCCTTGGGCGGCAAGATTTCCCAAGTGAACACGCTCGTGCTCGCCGTGGTAAATGGCTATCCGAACGACCGGCTGCTCCTGATCCATGATGCTGTCGGAAGGTAGCAATAGGTTTCTTGGATCAATCTGCAACATATCGCACAAAGTATGTATCGATGTACCCGGATCCATGTACTGGCAGTTGTTCGTTTCCGGACTCAAGAGTGGAAATCCAATCGACGCTGCTTGGAGCCAATTCGAGGGAATAGGAACTGCATTGCCTTGCGCCGGATGCAGGAGGGCCAAACGCATGGAGGCTGTGACCCTCAGAAGAGTCAGAAGAGTTAATTTCTGGGTTTTAGCCAAGGAGTGTAAATTTCCATTTTGGAACAACAGATCCATGAGGGACATGACTGCCTCCGATACCAAAAAAGTGGATAATGAAAAAGAACGTGACGATACCCTAAATCAATTTTAGTAAATGTCAAATACTACTGTGTGGCCGAACATAGCCATTTCCTACAATTGCCAACGCACCATCCAGCGTGAATTCAAGGACGTGGAGGAGGTCAAGGAGGAGGTGGGGCGGCTCTTCGAGAAGGCGAAGAAGAAGTGATCCTTCAATCCGAGTATCCTTCCGCGTCGATTCCGTATTTTCTCAGCAACTTCAAACCTTCCGTCAGGCGTTCGTTAAACGGGCGTTGCAATGCACCGATGGTCAGCTCTTCGGGATTTCTTTTGTGAGCCCCGTCTATCGCCCGCAACACTCTTTCGGAACAACGATGTTCGGAATACTCTCCGTAAAAACGGGCTCCGCAAATAGGGCAAAAATTGTATTTCTCTTCATCCAATGAAAGCTCGTTGTTATTTTTCGGCATACATAAATTATAGAATATATTTATAATAAGTCAATATACGCATCCCCTAGCTCAACGGGTTCACATACCCCTATACTCCGTTGCCTATGCTACGCACCCACACCTGCGGCCAACTGACCGCCAAAGACGACTCCCAAGCCGTCACCCTCTGCGGATGGGTGCATCGTCGCCGCGACCACGGAGGCCTCATCTTCATCGACCTGCGCGACCGCTACGGCTTCACCCAGATCGTCATCGATCCGAATGACAGAGACGTCTTCGCCGCGGCCGAGAAGGTGCGTCCGGAATGGGTACTGAAAGTGGAGGGAAGCGTGCGCAAGCGTTTGCCCGGCGCCGAGCGCCCGGAGAACCCGACGGGCATGATTGAGGTATTGGTGAAGACGATCGAGGTGCTGAACGAAGCCGCCACGCCCCCCTTTGAAATCGACCAGGAGAAGGAAGTGAACGAGGAACTGAGACTTGAATTCCGCTACCTGGATCTGCGTCGCGAGCGCATGCAGAAGAACCTCGTGCTGCGTCACAAGTTCCTGCAGATGACGCGCAACTTTTTCTACAAGCGCGACTTCATCGAGATCGAAACGCCCATCCTCATCAAGGGAACGCCCGAGGGGTCGCGCGAATACCTGGTGCCCAGCCGCCTCTACCCGGGCACTTTCTACGTGCTGCCCCAGTCCCCGCAGCAGCTCAAGCAGCTGACGCAGGTGGGCGGACTCGACAGGTACATGCAGATCGCCAGGTGCTTCCGTGACGAAGACCAGCGTGGAGACCGTCAGCCGGAATTCACACAGATGGACTTGGAGATGTCATTCGGCGAGGCGGAGGACATCATGAAATTGACGGAGGAGGCCTTCATGGAATCGACCAAAGAACTCCGACCCGATGTGAAGATCCAGACCGTGCCGTTCCCCCGCATGACGTGGCACGAGGCGATGCATGCCTATGGATCCGACAAGCCCGATATCCGCTTCGGCCTGAAGTTCGAGGACGTGTCCGAGCTGAGCAAGGGCTGCGGCTTCAGCGTCTTTGCCGACACCGTGGCGAAGGGCGGCATCGTGAAGATGATGTGCGTGCCGGGGGGAGCCGCGATGAGCAGAAAGGAAATCGATGATCTGACGGAACTCGCGAAGGTCCACAAGGCGAAGGGCCTCGCGTACATCAAGGTGGGCGATACCCTGGAAGGCGTGCCCGTGGCAAAGATGGGCGAGGAGACGGCGAAGAAGATGGCCGACCTGGCGAAGGCCGAGAAAGGCGACATGCTCTTCTTTACCGCCGATACGTTTGAAGTCGCGGTGACGGCCCTGGGCGCCGTGCGCACGGAGGTCGCCAAGCGCAAGAGCCTGGCGGACCCAAATGTCTTTGCCTACCTGTGGGTGACGGACTTCCCGATGTTCGAAGCCGACGACAAGGGCAACATCGGCGCCGTGCACCATCCCTTCACGCGTCCGAAGAACGAGGACAGGCACTTGCTGAAGACAGACCCCCTGAAGGCCCGGGCGGAAGCGTACGACATCGTGCTGAACGGCAGCGAGATCGGCGGAGGATCCATCCGCATCCACGAACAAGACCTGCAGGCCGAGATCTTTGATATTTTGAAGATCAAGAAAGAGGACGCCCAGGCCCGCTTCGGCCACCTGCTGCGCGCGTTCACGTACGGCGCCCCGCCGCACGGCGGCATCGCCTGGGGCATCGACCGCATCGTCATGCTCTTCTGCAACGAGCCGAATATCCGCGAAGTCATCGCCTTCCCGAAGGACCAGAAAGCGAAGGACCTCATGCTCGGCGCGCCCTCCCCCATGCCGCTCGAACAACTAAAGGAACTTGGAATCAAATTGGCATAACAAATAACGGCGTGGTTCCGGCGAAACATAGCGAAGCCGAACGAAGCCGGATCTGAACCGTGTCATCCCGAACTCGTCGAGGGACGAACCGCGAACCAAAAAAAGCCGCCTATTCCACGAGGGAACGGGCGGCTTACGAGCGCAAGCTACTTCTGCTTGAGCATGAGAGTTAAATCTTGCAGACAACGGTAAAAAATTGTCACCCAATCTTGCGTACCAGCGTCGATATACGTAACGCTCTGCGCTTGCAGAAAATTGTTACGGTCGTCATTCAGCCCTGTGGCAAGACAAACAATCCTGCAGGAAGAGTGTTCATTTCGCAGGCGACGGATCGTAGTATCTTCATCCTGCTCATTGGCCTGCGACAAAACCATTACAACCAGGACAACTTCATCTGCATCGTGTTCCACGATATCGAAGGCAAGGTGGGCGCGTTTGAGCCTTGCAATAATCTCAAAGCCCCTTTCCTTCAATAAAGTAGCAACTATTTTGGTAATTGAGGAATCGCCGGTAGTGAGTACCGCATTCAATGGAGTGACCTTTCCTAGATAAGGATTGAAAGAACGACTGCCCGAAGCAGTTTTAATATAATACAATATTATTAAATGTAAGCAATAGATCGGTAAGTTTTGCTAGCGGCAGCCGTCTTAGAAGCATGAAGCAAGCAAAATTCCTGACCCTGATCGTTTCCACCATCCTTTTGACAGGCTGCACCTGGCCCATCGAGAACGGCGCCTCCCGTGAGACCCCCCTCCACTTCGGCCTCTACGTGACGCCCGATCCCGCGACGAATCCCATCGATCCCCCGGAGCGGTTCACGGGATTCCACACGGGAACGGACTTCGAAATCACGGGCTCCGAAAAGGATAAGGACGTGAACGTCTATGCGGTATGCGGCGGAAAGATCCGCTACAGCGGATTCGCGGCGGGCTACGGCGGCGTGCTGGCCCAGGAATGCATGCTGAAAGGCGAACCCGTGAACATCATCTACGGTCACCTCGCGGTCGCGAGCCTTCCGGCCGAATCCGGAACGCTCACACAAGGACAGAAGATCGGCATCCTGGGAGCGGACAAGAGCAACGATACCGACGGCTCGCGCAAACATCTGCATCTCACCATCCACAAAGGAACCGAACTCGTGATGCTGGGATACGTGCAAACGGAAGCCGAGCTGAAGGACTTCATCGACCCGCAGACCGTCCTGCCGTGGCCCGAAGAATAGGAGTCGCGACGTAGCGAAACGATGTCGGGCGAAACCGGATGGGCGAACGAATGCAGTTCGAATATCGGCCTTACGTGGATATTGACTAAATAATTAATATAGTTTATTTTGTTTCATATGCAGGAAACACGCCCCAGTGATTGGAATGAGGTATTCGATACTTGGAAGTCCTTGGAAGACAATGATTTCTGGAAGCCTCATTACGCGAAGAAAAAATTTCGCAGTTGGGAAGACTGGCGGTGGCCACGCGTACAATTGTTGGGACTCGCGAAACGGCAATGGACAATGGAGGAACCGGAAAATTCCATCGAAACAGCGGGATGTATGTATGTCGACGCAACGACGGCATGGCGGCAATTATACGCGGACAGGATGCGCTCCACGTTCGCGGACCTGAAGGACATCCCCTATTTGCGGGAACATACGCACATACTGGAAATGCGCGAACATTTCCCGGAAGGAACGCAGATGATCGTCCTGCGACATGGCGAACGCTCGATCGTATTCGACGGCCATCACCGGGCAACGAGTCTGGCAGGGATGCCTGAAGGCATGGTACCGCCGCAGGTTCGGTTGGCAGTGACGGATTACGCGGCATCGGAAGCGAACCGATTCGAACGGATTTTCAACGCGCCGTTCATCCTTCGCCAGGAAAGAATGGCGATGAATGTCATCGGCGTGGCACGGTCGCAGATGAGGTGTATATTTAAAAAAATAAAATAATTCGTTCCGAATGAGCGCTCCACGCGAAATAGAGGAATCCTTTGCCAAGGAGAAGATCCTTCGTTCTTGTTCAGGGAAAGCTTGAGCGTTCATAGGATTGCTCCCGCCAGCTCCTAAGGCTGATGCGTCTGGTATTTCGCCATATCGATGAATACTTGCTTTATACGGCACTCTTTTCACGTCCGACACCCTCTTCGGCAAGCGGGGTACTACGCTGCATGAAATGAATACCCTCTTCGTTGTTAATAGGATCCTGCGCTTGTACCCTCGGATATATTCGCCGAAGCGGCCGCATACTTCGCCTTCTGGTCGGCGACCCCCTTGGCAATGTCCGGAAGTGCTTTCTGTAGGGAGGCTTGCATCTTCGTAAGGGTCCCGCTGGCTTTTGCATTCTCGGCACGGATAAAGGACGGATCCATCCTCATGATGCGCATCACGGCTTGCATCGGATCGCTATCCAACATCGTACCGAAATCGGACACGATATCATTGTCGATGTCAAAGACGCCCCCGTCCCATTCCTCCAAGGCGTCGCCATTCATGCCGATGCCCAATGCCGCGGTCGCGGGGGCCTTCGCGTTCGCGTTCGTCAAGACGCCCCTGATGCTCGCGACGGTCATCCGCCAATCCTGCGCATCGGGCCGAATGAGCTCCCGGCCGGCTGCTTCATTCAGGGATTGGGCGAGCGTGTTCGCCGCCTCAAGCTTGATCTGATCCGGTGATTTATCCTTTTTTTCCGGCTCGGCGGGCGTCTCTGTTGCTTGAGGCGCCTCATCACTCTTCTTGTCCTCTTTTTCAGGGGGAAGCGCGGGCCTTTCCGCGATGATCTTCTCCAAGACGGCCTGGCGGCCCCGCTGTTCTTCCAAGTCTTTTTGCACGTTCGCATCGTCCGGCTTCTGGCTGAGGCGCACTTCCATCGCGGCGACCTCTTTCTTCACATCGGCCAAGAGCCCGTCGATCTTCGCCCTGTTCTCGGGAGAATCCGGTTGGGCGGCCGCACGCATCCTGGCCTCGTATTCTTCCGGCGTTTCGCGGAGCGTCTGTCCGGTTTCCTTCGCAAACAACGTGCTCGCGAATGCAAAGGCACCCATGACCCTGTTCATGAGCATCTCGAGGGACGATCCGGGAGGAATGATTTCGAACGACCGCTTGTCGTTACTGATCTTCAGCGTGGCGCCGGTCTGCATCTGGACGTTTGCCATCAGGAGGTCGGCCTGTTTCTGCGTCATGTCCACGGGACGCTTGTCGCCGATGAGTTTCGTCGCGTGCTCCTCGATCTTCCGCTTGTCGGCATCGGGGAAATCGCGCGTGACGCCGTCCAGGATGCCCTTCTTCTCGGGGGGTGCGGGCTGGGGCATGCCATCGGGTCCTGCGGCACCCTGGTCGCCTGCGTCTCCTGCAGCACCTTCAAGTTGTTCCGCAACGGGCGGAAGCTCCCTGGCCGACAGTTTTGCCTTATCTGTTTCGAGGTGATCCGTCTGCGCCTGCTGGTTTAGAATAACGTTCTCCGCGGCGGCAACTTGCGATGAGCTTTCATCCGCAATGCTTTTTTGCAATGCATCTGCGCTATCAACCGGCAGATTCAATTTGTCTTTCCGCTCCTGCTGCGGCGCTTCGACCTGCTGCGGCGCTTCGGGATTATTAAAATAGAGAAGACGTGCTTCCGCGAACGACGTACGACCGGGGAGAAAAGAAAGAGGACGCATGATCACTGTCGGGAAATGGAAAGGTCGAGGGCATCCAACGCACGCGCGTCGGTCGCCCGATGATCCGCCTCGAGGGAAGCGATGACCTCGTGCTTGTGGCCGTTGAACTGCCGGTGCCAGTACGCCGTGTATTCCTCCAGGCGCTGCTTGTAGAGCGCGAATGCCGCCTCGTAGCGGGCCGCACGCTGCTTGCGTTGTTCCGGCGTCTCGTCTTTGTACTTCTCGGGCAAGGCGGGGATCTGCGCGGTGACCAGATCGGGTTCGATCGTCGCCATGATGAAGTCGTAGAGGTCATGCCCGTGGGCAAACGTCTGCGGAAGGGCCGGGATGGAAGCGGAATCTGACATGGCGTGGGCGTGCGTGGAAATCTAAAAAGTATAGCAGAAAAGCCATTTCCGGGCAATAGAAGGGTTTATTCCAGTAAAAGACCGAAGGATGCAATCCGGCTGGAAAAACGCTACCGTTGGGTCGCCCCTTTGGCGGGGTGAAAGTGATATGTAATAT
Source organism: uncultured Candidatus Peribacteria bacterium (assembly GCA_964603635.1). Taxonomy (GTDB): domain Bacteria; phylum Patescibacteriota; class Gracilibacteria; order Peribacterales; family Peribacteraceae; genus CAZRVH01. The sequence continues at coordinate 38,384 of CAZRVH010000005.1, read as the reverse complement.
AGTGAGAGAACATGTATTCATCGACAGTGCCGGGGTGGCGAAATGGCAGACGCATCAGCCTTAGGAGCTGACGGGAGCAATCCCATGGAGGTTCAAGTCCTCTCCCCGGCACCACGTAAAATTGCGCATGGCGAAGCGAGCAGCAAATTTTACGTGGGACGTGGCGGCGACGCAGTCGCTTTACGTTCCCATGCGCAATCACGTGGCGCTGCCATTCCCCGGCTCACTTCCCCTCCTTCTCCGGATCGAATAGTCCGATCCACTCTATTGCCGAATCATGGCGTTGTAGCGATTCGCGCACCCTGCGGTCATGATCCAGGCTGATCTTCCCATGCTTCTCGGCGGAGGCCTCCCTCGCCTCCCGCTCGAGGGCGGCACGCTCCTGCCTCGCTTTCACGGCGTTGGTTTCCACTTCCTTGTCGAGCAGCATGATCTGTTTTTTGTGTTCGCTCTCCAATTGCATGCGTTGCTGGCCGACCGCGTTTTTTTCCTGTCCCGCCGCATACTGCTCTTGCTGCAGGATCATCCGTTTGGCGTGCGCGTACGATTCCTCCAGCATCTTTCGGCGCCGTTCGATGAGCGCGTCGAATTGCTGCTGCTTCTTGCGTACGTCGCGCTCGATGGTCACGAGCTGGCGCTGCAATTCCTCGTCGGCGACGCGTCCTTCCCTGTCGGCGATATCGCGCGCCCTCTTGTCGGCATCCGCCCCCTCCTTGTCGATGGTCTTTTTACGCTCGTCGAACTTCTTCTTCACCGTCGTTTCATGCAGGAGTTCGGTGTCTTTCTTTTGCTCCGCGAGTTGTTTTTCCTTCTCCTCCTTCATCAATGCCTCGCGCTTGCGCTCCTCCTCCATGCGCTCCTTTTCCTGCTTCTGCTCGGCCTTTTTCACGTGTTGGTCCTGGCGCCATTCCTCGCGCTGTTCGGATCGCTCCTTTGCGGCCGCGACCTCCTCGGCAAACGCCGCTTTTCCACGGGAGGCGAATTCCCCTTTCTCCGCCGCATGCTTCCGACGCAGTTCGTCCTCCGCTTCGAGCATGGCTTTCCGGCGGGCGGCGATGCGCTCGAATTCGGCCTGGCGGTCTAGGGGGTTGGCATTAGGCACTCGTCTTAGTATAGCGGAAAACGGGTGTTTTTGAAAGAAAGAGAAAACCGCGTGTCATGGTGAGCGTAGACGAACCATACGCGCGGTGTCTCCCTCGTCTACGCTCGGGATGACACCTTTAAGATTCCTCCTCATCCTCTTTTTTCACCTTCTTGACCTTCTCGGGCTTGTGGAGCTGTTTCACCTCTTCCGTCAGCTCGCCCAGCCAATCGCCCTTTCCAAGCTTGGAAAGCTCGGCTTCCGCAATGCGCAGCGTGTTACTGCTGATCTTCCACTGCGGGTTGTGCGCCAGGAGTTTCATGATTTCCTCGGCGGTGACGCGCGGGCTGAGCGTGACGACGATATCCCTGCCCGCCGAAGCCATGGCGGAGGCGGGCTTCACTCCGCCTCTCTCATCCATCTTGATGCGCAGGATGCCGGCCCGGCGTGCGGCGAGTTTCAAACGAAGGATCGCGAAGAGGTTCTGCACCTGGGGCGGCAGTTCGCCATACTCGTCGCGCAGGTCGCCTTCGAATTCCTTGAGCGTGGATTCTTCCTCGGACGCGGCCAGTTTCTGGTACACGGAAATCTTCTCCTCGCTGTCGGGAATGTAAAACGTCGGCAGGAGGGCTTCTACGGGGAGCAAAATCTCCACGGTGATATCCTCCTCAAGGTCGTCCTTGCGCCCCGCCTTGAGCTCTTCCACGGCGTTTTTGAGCATGCGTAGATAATGACTGACGCCCACGGTGTTCATGGTACCCGCCTGGGACGCGCCCAAGATCTCTCCCGCGCCGCGGATCTCCAGGTCGCGCATGGCCACTTGGAAGCCGGATCCGAGCTCGCAGGCCTCGACGATGGCGCGCAAACGCTTCTTCGCGTCGTCCTGCAATTTCTGCGTGTGGTAGAGCAAGTATGCGAACGCCTGGACCTTGCCGCGCCCCACGCGTCCGCGCAGCTGGTACAACTGCGCGAGTCCGAAGCGCTCGGCTTCGTTGACGATGAGGGTATTGGCGCGGGGAAGGTCGATGCCGTTCTCGATGATGGTGGAGGACACAAGTACGTTGTACTTTCCGTCTTTGAAGGACGAAATGCGGTCTTCCAAGTCCTCCGGCTTCAGCTGGCCGTGGGCAACCACGAACGTGGCGCCCGGGATAAGCTCGCGCAACTTGTCGGCGAAGGCGTCGATGGTCTCCACGCGGTTATGCAGGATGAACACCTGGCCGTCGCGCTTGATCTCGTGCATCACCGCCTGCTTCACCAACTGGTCGCTGTACTTGCGCACCTCGGTGATAATGGGGAGGCGCCCGGGAGGAGGGGTCGTAATCGTGCTGATGTCGCGCAGTTTATGAAGACCGAGGTTGAGGGTGCGGGGAATCGGCGTCGCGGTGAGCGTGAGGATGTCGACCGACGCGCGCATCTCCTTGAACTTCTCCTTCTGCTTCACGCCGAAGCGCTGTTCTTCGTCTACGATCACCAGTCCCAGGTTCAAAAACTTCACGTCTTCCTGGAGAAGGCGATGCGTGCCGATGACGATGTCCACGTCGCCCTTGCGTAGCTTTTCCAGCGTCACCGCCTGTTCCTTGGCACTGCGGAAACGGCTCATCATGTCGACGTTCACCTTGAAGGGCGCCATGCGCTGCACGAAGTTTTTGAAGTGCTGGTCGGCCAAGATGGTGATGGGGGCGACGACCGCGACCTGCTTGCCGTCCTGCACCGCCTTGAACGCCGCGCGCATCGCGACTTCCGTCTTTCCAAATCCCACGTCCCCGCACACAAGACGATCCATCGGGTGGCCGCTCTCCATGTCCGCGGCGATATCGTCGACCGCCTTCGTCTGACCCGGAGTCATGACGTACGGGAACGACTCCTCGAATTTCTTATACGTCTCGTTGTTTTGCTTGTAGGAATATCCCTTCGCGGCGGCGCGCTTGGCGTAGAGCAGCAGCAGGTCCTTCGCGATTTCCTTGGTCTCCTGCTTGATCCTCTCCGCGATCTTTTTCCAGGCCGTTTCACCAAGGCGCGTCAGCACGGGATCATCCCCCTCCTCGTGCACGAACTTGCTGAGCTTGTCGGCTTGGTCCACCGGGATGAAGAGCTTGTCACCCTCCGCGTAGGTCAGCTCCATGTACTCGCGCAAGGTGCCGTCGAAGGTCTTCTGCGTCATACCTTCGAAGCGTCCGATGCCATGCTCCATGTGCACCACGTAGTCGCCCGGGGTGAGCGACGTGAGGAAGTCGAGCGCGAGCTTGGAGACGCTCTTCTGCTTGCCTGTCTTGCGAAGACTGAAGATTTCGCGATCGGTGAGAAGGGCGCTCTGGAAATCCGGGTTTTGGATGGAATGCGGCAACAAGTCCCCCTCCTCCGCAGGCACGATGGTGACGGCGCCCGCAACACGCTCCTTCTTCAGGAACTGGATGCGCTCCTCCTTGAAAATCGCCTCCAACTCCTCGCTCCTGCGGGTAACGATGAGCAGGCTCCAATCCTGCTGCAGCTTGTCGCGCAAATCGTTCAAAAAGTCCGTCAGCGTGTAGAACTTGAGGACGGAGAGGTAGCGCAGGTGGACGTGGTTTTTTTGGGATTCAGGGAAAGACGTGAAGCGGATGGCATGGCCCGTCTTGGGCGTTTCCACGTCGTCCTGGTCGTCGATGACGAGCAATGCGTCCTTCGGGATCTGGCGGCCGAGCGGCGCCGTTTTCTCGAAATTCACGGGATACAAATCCAACGTCTTGTGATGCCCCTCCAAGATCTCCCCCTCCTTCATGGCGCGGATACTCGCTATCACGTCGAATTCGAACTCGATGCGGAACATGTCCTCGCACTGGATAGGGAAGATATCCAGCGTGTCTCCGACCCTTCGGTACTGGCCGGGCATCAGCAGGGGATCATGCGCATGTTCGTATCCGCATGCGAGCAGGCTTTCCACGAACTCCGTGAAGTTCATCGCGTCTTTTTCGTGCAGCGTGATTTTCCGCTCCTGGAGCTCGCTGAAAAGCGGAAATTCCACGTCCCACACGGCGCGCGGCAACAGGAAGGTTTTGTCCGCGCCCAGCATGTAGAGCAAAAATTGCTGCAGCGCGGATGTTGTCAGCGCCATGCCACCTTCCGTCTCGACCATCTCCGGCAATGCCAACGTCTCGCGTTCAAAGAAATGAAGCCAGTGTTGGATCGCTTCCACGGCCGCGGCGTCTTCCGCCAAAAGGAGCGTGGGATACGATTTGAAATGCAGCAGATGACTGATAAGAAGCGCCTTCGCCGTCTCGTTTCCGGCCCCGGAAATGACCAACTGCTTATCCGCCCGCAGAAGATCCGCGAGCTCTTTGTGAGTCTCTTGTCCGATGAGGAGCGATGGTTTCATGTCCGAAAAATGGAGTCGTGCCGACAAAAAGATAAAGTCCTTACAGACGCAAAAAAGGTGCCTCTCCGCTGCGGATATCCCTCCCCGGTGTCTGTACACAGAATACGCCTTTTATGGCTTGATCACAAGGTTATTTCCGCCTTATTTGTGGGTCATCGAAATCACGGTCACGCCCCCCATGATCATCAAACCACCGATAATGACACCGACGGAAAGATGATTGGCCCTGAAAAGCAGAATGGAAAAGAAAACGGTGAAAAATGGGTAGGAGATCTCAATAAGGGACGCAAGGGTGGCATTCCGCAAGGAAATGGAATAGCCGATACACAACTCCGCGGCTACCGAAAGCAAAATAATGCCCATGAACAGAAGCAATATATCCCTGGACCCCGCGATCACCCGGATATCAGGCACAAGGTCTCCGCGCACCCACGAAACGACCAACATGACGCCGCTGACGAAAAAACAAAGGATTCCGATTTTCGAAACCACGGAGACGTGTCTGTATAATTCCTCGCTAAGCACGTAAAGCAAACCCCAAAGGACGGATGCCAGGATCGATAAAAAAACCCACATCGGGTCCATTGTAGGCGAAAGTTGCGGGAAAGAAACGGCTTACGATTCCTGCAGCCTCAACGGCATGATGAGATGCAGGAACTTCTCGTTGCCCGGAAGATGGAACACGGCGGGATGCATGCTGTCCATCACGCGCATTTCCACCTGTTCGCCGTCGATATGGGCGAGGAAATCGAGGAGATAACTGGAGCTGAGGGCGATCTTTCCGTCGGTTCCCGTGGTCTCCGCGGGAAGAGTGGCCTCATCGCGGCCGAGCTGCGTCTGGGGGGTTTGAATGTGAACCTCGGATGGCTTGATGGTGAACGTAAGGCTGTTGTTCATCTCCTTCGCGAAGTAGTGCATGCGTTTCGTGGCGGTGGAAAGATCGCGCGTGGTAACGAACGTCTTCGTCGGCGCTTCCTTCGGGATGATCTGGCGATAGTCCGGGAACTTACCCTCGATAAGACGTGACAGAAGGCGTGTGTTTCCCACCGTGATCTCGATCTGCTGCGTGCCCAGTGTCACGCGGACGGGAATGGCTTCCTCGCGGGTACCCTCCTTCGCCTCTTCCTCGGTCGGGCTGCGCTTCGCCGGCTTCTTCGCGGCAAGCATCGTCTTCAATTCGTCCAATACCTTTACCGGGATGATGCAGGAGATATCCCCACCCTCCGCCTCGGCCTTGATCTTATACTCCGACAAACGGTAGCTGTCGGTGGCCACAAGGATGAACTCGGGCCCCTCCGTACGCAAATACACCCCGGAGAGCACCGGACGCAGGCTGGTGCGCGCGGACGTAAAGGTGACGAGGTGGAGAGCCTCCAGTAAACTCGCCGCATCTAGGGCGAACGCAGTCTTGTTTTCCACGGTCGGGATGGATGGGTAGTCACTCGCTTTCTCCCCGGAAAGCATTGTCTTGCCATGCGCGGACGTGCATTTTAACTGCGTTCCCTCCACGGTTTCCAATGTCACCTCCGGATCGCTGTTGTATTGCGCAAAGTTTAAAATCGCTTTCGCGGGAATCGTGATGGACCCGGGAGTCTCCACGGTCGCATCGAAAGACGTGACGATACTCAATTCCAAATCGGTCGCGCTCACGGTGCATGTTCCCCCCTCCGCTTTAAACAAAATGTTTCCCAAAATCGGGAGTGCTTGCTGGCTGGAAATCGCGCGGCTCACGAGCTGCAACGCTGACAAAAGATCTTGGGTGGCAGAGGTGAATTTCATTTTTTTCCTAATGGATAAAGTAAGAAAGTAATTATATTGAATTAGTCATCATAATGCCACTTCCAATCAGGACGGAAATCACGGCTTTTCTGTGGGAATGCATGTGGAACTTTTAGCCATTCTCCGATTCTCGGCATTTATACGGAATGGAACAAATCGTGTGTGTGGGAAGGGTGTGGAAAACCCGTGGATAACCCACCCTCCGTCGCTACCGGAAGCCAATCTTAATAAAACGTCATCCCTAAGCCAAAAACTCAAAACCCTGTGCATAACTTCCCCGAGTCTGGGGAGAACTAGTTATCCACATATCCACAGTAGGTGTGGATAACTTTTGTATCCATCTGGGGGAGTGTACGGGAATGTGGATAGGTGTGGGTAAGAGGAGAAAACGCGAGGAAATAAAGGGAATAGAGGTAATCAAGGCAATCAATGATGTTTGTATTCCTCATCGTTTCGCTCCTTGATTTCTTTGATTTCCTTTATTTCTTTGACTGCATCTCATTCTTAAATTCTTCCCTCGCATCGATCTTCGGAACATCCGTCGTCGTCGGTCTCGCGAGCATGTGTCCGCCCTTCATTACGACGTAGGAATTATTCGAAATATCTTCGGTTACCAACACGCCCGATGACACCATCGAGTTGCTTCCGATTTTCACGCCGGGGTTGATGCCGACCTTCATGCCGACGCGCACGTCGTTGCCGACGGCCGTTCCGAATTTGATGCGACCCGTCGATAACTTCTTTCCTCCCACGTGCGAGTGCACGTGTCCTTCGTCGAGGCGAAGGTTGGCCGTCACCGTGCCCGTGCCGAACGACACGTTGTTCCCCACCACGCTGTCGCCCAGGTACGTGCCGTGCGTCCATACGTCGCTGTGCAGCACCGTCCCCTTGATCTCCGAGTGCGCGCCGATGACGCAGCGGTCGCCCATGCTGCCCCCGCGGATGATGCTGCCGTAGCGGATCTCGCAGTTGCGTCCGATGTACGCCGGCCCGTTGATGACGGCGTGCGGCAGGACTTCCGTTCCCTCATCTATATAGACGTCGCCTTCGATGACGGCGGACGGGTGGATGGTCGCGGTGGGGTGGATGAAGGGCTTTGCCTTCTCCTTCAGGAACATGTCCATCATCTCCAGCAGGTGCCACGGGTACTTCACGGCGTTCCAGCGCCCGCGGTATTCCGCGACCTGGTAGTTCTTCGTGGCGAAGAGCGTCTGTTCCGTCTGCGAGTAGCCGTCTCCCTTCGGGTCCGGGATCGTCATCATCGCGTCCCAGAGCGCGTCGTAGTCGTTATGGATATGGACGACGATGTTTACGAAGTTGCTTGGTTCGTTTCCCTCCCCCGGCTTCTCCACGATGTCGGTGATCCGGCCGTCCTTCTGTACCGTCATGTAGCCGCCCGGGAAATAGGTGTCCATGTGTTTGCCCAGGATCGCTCCGTCCACTCCCGGTTGTGCAGCGATCTTCAGGATCTCCTTATATCCTTCCATGTCGACGATATCCGTTCCTGCCACCACCATCACGGGTCCTTTCGGGATTTCTTTCAGCGCGCTGATCAATGCCCCGCGCGTGCCGAGGTCCTTGTCTTCCTGCACGAACACTTCCATTTCAGGAAGAAGTTTCTTCACTATGGGTGCGTTCTCATCGTTCGCGACGATCGCGATGTCGTCGCAGCCCGCCGCGCGCAGCCGTTCGATCTGCCACTCGACAAGCGTCTTTCCGCAGATCGGGAAAAGGGACTTATCTTTCAAAGGCCAGAAGCGCGTGCTTTGCCCCGCGAGGAGGACCAGGGTTTTCATGTGCGCGTAGTGTAGAGGCGGAAAGAAGGGTGATCCAGCTCATTCCACCCGTAATTCAGCACTGTATGGCAGATTCTTCTTCCCATCCAATCTCACCGTCAGCGACCCGCTCAGGCTCGTCAGGTGCGTCTTCATGCCGAAGTGTTTCAGGCGATCCAGCACGTCCTGGTTCGGCAGCTTATAACTATTCTGCGTCGCTACCGATACGACGGCCTCCGTCGCCTTCACCGCCATCAAAAATCCAGTCGAACTCGACGTCCTGCTGCCGTGGTGCGCTACTTTCAAGATATCCGCGCTCACATCGATGCCCGCCGACAGGATGGCACGTTCCTCGGGCTCCTCCATGTCCCCCGTGAAGAGTGCGCTGTCTTCGCCGTAGAGCACGCGCAGAGCCACGGACGTGTTGTTTGCGTCTCCCTTCTGTCCCAACAATCCTTCGCGCGGCCACACCACGTCCAGCATCAGGCCGTCTTCCCAGATGATGTCTTTCGTCGGGTCCGCCAGTAACACATGTACGTTTTTTTCTTTCGCGAGCGTCAGCATCTCACGGTATTTCGGAAGCCCGAAATCCATCCCCGTCATCAGGATGTTGCGCACCGCGTACCGTTTCAGGAGTTCCGGGAATGCGAAGAGGTGGTCCTGGTGCGGATGGCTCAGGACCAGCATGTCGATGCTCCGGTCCAGGAACGGCATCGTGCGCTCCAGGTGCTCCAGCAAAGAAAGGTCCGGTCCCCCGTCCACCACGATCTGCTGCCCGCTCGGTCCCGTGATCATCGCGGCATCCCCTTGTCCCACGTCGAAGAAATGAATGGTCGTTTCATGCTTCGGCGACGCCATCAAACTTTCCCGTACCGCCAAAAGCAACAGCACGAGGACGCACGCGACGGCGATGATCAGGATGCGACGCACCCGGTCATCTTATGCCTCCGCTCCCTGCAAGCGCATCTTCTTCCAGGCGACCGCCGCACCCGTGAGCGTGATCAACACCCATATATTCACGCCGCTCTCCGGAAGCTTGCCTCCCTTGCCGTTCTGCCCCGTGACGGAACCGACGGGGGGAAGGGTGCCGGTCGGCGCGCGGGAAGACGCGGTGCCGGATGACTGGCCGTTTCCCAGGACGATGCTCTGGAAGATGCCCCTGGAGGTTTGTCCGTCGGCGTACAGCGTGCGGATGGAAATGCCCATGGCCTTGCCGCTGGCATGCGGAATGCGGACGCCGCGCGACGTGCCGGCAACGCGAAGCGCCGCCCCGAAGGTGGCTCCGCCGTCCGTGCTTTGCGCGATGAGGAATCCTTCCACTCCCTGCGCATCAGGCGCATTCCACGAGGTATCGATCGCGTAGAGCCCGCCGCCTTCCGCCGTCGCGCGAAGACGCAGGTTGGTCACGTCGGGGTACGTACCCGTCGCAGCAGCGGAAGACGCGGAGGCAGAGTCCTGCACGAACGTCGGGAGTTGCAGGGGGTCCATGGAGATCGGCTTGCCCGCCGCATCGACTCCCTTCACGTTTCCGGTGACCTGTAACAGGTACACCGTTCCCTTGGTGAGCGGATAGGTTTTCACGAGCACGGTGTTTCCCGATACGGCCGCGCCCGTGACGGGCAGGTTGTAGCCGCTGCCGAACACGATGCTAAAGAGCGTATCGGCGCCGCCTGTCAGGGGGGCGATGGTATGGGAGAACGTCAGGAGTACGCCCGTGGACGATGCTTTTTCCGCTTTCAGGAGACGCAGCGTGGCCGCCTCGGCAACCATGCGTGCGGACGACGAAGCCGTGCCGCTTGCGACGGAGGGGGTCACGGAAGATACCGCCGCGGCGCTCGATGCGATGGATGCGGCGGCGGAGGATGCCGGCGCGCGCAGCGAAACCGATGCTTCCTCGGCGAAGAACGGGCTTTCTTCGCCTTGTTTGTTCACCGCCAGGACGGAGACATACAGCGTTTCCGTGCGCGGGAGCGACGTGAATACGTACGTGTTTTCGGTGCCGCTGACGAAATCGAAATCATCGTACAGGCCGTTTTCCTTCAAGATGGACGTATGGCTGTAGAACACCCGGTAACTCGCGATCTCCTGCGTCGTCACCTTGTTCCAGGTCACGGTCACCTTACCGTTGTCGAGAACGGCATTGATCCCGGTCACGTTGTCCGGCGCGGCGGCGAACGCCGTCAGCGGGAACGCGAGCGAAAGGAGGCCTAGGGACAGGCGGGCGGCGAATGTCTTCATGGGTGTTTGTGTGAATGTTTCTTCTTATTGTAGCAGAAAGGGTGTTTTGGTGCAAATAAGGGAAATCAGCAGAAAGAGGCATAGGGAGCTTGGAAAGCTTGAAAAGGAACCTTGCCAAACCTCACAAGCTTTCCAAGCTATTCATTGCTATTCATTCATCAATGCCTTTTGTATCCCGCTCGCCTTGGCCAACCCGAGAATCAGGACCAATCCGATACCCAACGCCCCCACCGTCCGAAGCGGCGATTCCAGGAACGGTGCCGTTCCCCACAGGAAGAGCCCCAGGGTTCCCGCGTACGCCGATGCCTGGCCCGCCATCATGCCGGTCAGCTTCATCGGCAGGACTCGCAGGCTTTGCGGTAGCAACAGGAACGCGAGCAGCGTGTGCGTCGCGATGGATGTGTAGGACGCGCCGACGAAGCCCATGTCCGGGATGAGGGTGAGATTCAGGAAGAGCGAGACAAGCACGCCCAGGAAGAGCGTCGATACGAGCGGCCTCCAGGCATGTTTCGCAAGCAGAGAATAAAACGAGAACAGGATGATGCCGTTCATGAACATGGACACCGAGAGCAGGCGCAGGGCCGTGTCCGACCCCGGCTGCGTCGCCGTGGAGAGATAGGTGTCGTTGATCAAAAGTTCGCTGAGTGCGCGGGGCCAGAAGAAGCTGAACAGAAACGTCGTGAGGGAGAGCAGGATGATGGTGAAGAAGATACGCCCGACGAAGTGTTTCGTATCCTCTCCTTTCTTCACGCGGTCCGTGAGCGATGGGAGCGTGGAGTTCAGAAGGATGGTCGGGAGCAGGTAGGCCATATCCATCATGCGTTGCACGAATCCGTACGAGGCGTTCTGCAGTTCGAAGTCATCGGGTCGGAGCATGGCGATGAGCGTGACGTCGAACTGGCGGTAGAGCGCGGTGAACAGGTAGGCGACTCCGTAGGGCGCCGCCTGCGCGAGCAGTTTTTTCAAAACGTCCGCATCGAAGCGCGGGCGGATGGCCATCAGTCGCCATCCGAATACCAGCGAGAGTACGTAGAGCAAAAGCGCCCCCAAGCTGCCGAGTCCCAGGAAGAGATAGAGCATCGCCGGATCTTCTGAATCACGTACGCCCAGCAGCAGGACGACGAGCATCGCCCCGGCGATGAGCACGCGCTGCAGCACTTCCGCGACGAACACGAACTGCATCTTGTGCTTCACCTGGAAGACCGTGCGCAGGATGCCCGCGAGCAACGTGAACGAGGGCACGAGTGAGGCGATGGTGATGCTGAGCGGCAACGGCGTTCCCTGCCATGCGGGCGTGAGCCACGCGATGGCGAGCGCGCTTCCGATGGAGAGCAGCAGGATGCCGCAGCGCACGACGATGAGATTGCCGAGGATTGTTTCCCGTTCTTTCTTTCCATCGGCCTTGCTCATCTCCCGGATGGCCACGGCATACAGCCCGAAATCCGCGAGGATGCCGAACAGCTGCAGGTACCCGTAGGCGGTATTGTAGAGTCCCGCGAGCTCCTTGCTGAGGCCTGTCGCCACGATCTTCACCGTGAAGATCGCCAAGGCCGCCATGATGATCTGGCTGCCGAGTTGCCATAGGGTGCTTTTTGCGATTTGTCGCTGGGACATGCGGTGAGTATAGCCGAAAAAATTCCGTCAATTGCGAATTGTTTGGTGTGACCGTATGGTCCGGGCACATGCTGCGGTCGATCGGTACTCCGACGCCTCTCGTCCATGACCAAAGGGCGGAGACGGATGTTTCCCGTGCCGGATCGACACCTGACAGGCAAAGACCCCTTGTACTCCCCGCCCTCGGGGGCATATTGTTGTCGGCCGGTATGAGGGACTTTTTCCTGCGCGACGGCACCATCATCGATGCGGACCGAGAGCGCAACGCGGATCTGCATTGGAACGACGGCGTCGTCCGCTTCGGCGGGGAAACTTCCCGCCATTCGGATGCGTTGAACCTGCATGGGAAGATGGTGTTCCCGGGTTTCATCGATCCGCACGTCCACTTCCGCACCCCGGGATACGAATACAAAGGAAATATGGAATCGGAATCCATCAGCGCAATGCGGGGAGGGGTGACGACGGCGTGCGACATGCCGAACACCAACCCGCCCACGGTCACCATCGCCGCTTTTTCGGATAAGGTGAGGCGCGCAGTGGAGCAGTCGTGCATCGACATGCGCTTCTACTTGGGCATGACGAAGCCCGCGCACCTGGAGCAGTTCCGGCAGTTCATGGAGGCGCGGGATTCCGCCTCGCAAGAACTTCGCCGGTGGATGTGCGGCGTGAAGCTCTACCTAGAACATTCCACGGGAGATCAGAAGATCGAGGAGAATATGGTGGGCGATGTCTTTCGGGCCTGTGCGGATTACAACGTGCTGCTCATGGCGCATTGCGAGGACGTCCACATCAATGCCAGGGCCGAGCGTGCGTACGCAGGCATCGATCATGTGGGCATGCACTCGCTCGTCCGGCCCGCCGAGTCGGAAGCCCGTTCCATCGGCGATTCCATCCGCCGTGCCGAGTACTACGGTACCAGTTTCCACGTGGCGCACGTGTCCACCCGACTGGGAGTGGATCTTGTCCGGGAAGCGAAAAAGAGGGGTGTGCCTGTCACAGCCGAAGCAACGGCGCACCATCTGTTCTGTACCACGGACGATTACGGGGCATTGGGAACTCGTATCAAGATGAACCCTCCCATCCGTCCCGCGGACGATCGCGATGCGCTCTGGAAAGGAATCGCGGACGGCACCATCGATATGGTCGTCACGGACCATGCGCCGCATACCATCGAGGAAAAAAATAACATCAATGCACTCAAGGCACCCAGTGGCGTCCCGGGAGTGGAAACAATGATCCCTCTCCTTCTCTCCGTCGCGGCACATCATTGGCCGCACCCGACTTCATCACGTCCCAAGGACGCGAACCTGACGTACTACGATATCCGCCGTCTCTGTTTCGACAATCCCAACCGCATCTTCCGGCTTGGGAAAGGCGACATCCTGGACGCGGCCAGGGCGGACGTTGTCATTGTCGATCCAAATAAGGAATGGATCCTCGAAGCCGAGAATCTCCATAGCAAATGCGGTTGGACGCCCTACGAGGGGTGGACGGTGAAGGGGAAGATCGAGAGGGTGCTGCGATGACGCGGGAACCATCATAACAACTCAAACAGCTCCGCATGCGACCGCACTTCGTATGCCGCCTGGTATTCCGGCGGGGTGTGTTCGGTGCGAATAAGAATGCCCAGTATCTTCGCGCAGGTCGCCGCGCTGATATCGAACGGTTGATCGCCAATGTATACGCATTGTTCCGGTTGTACATCCAAGCGTTGCATGGCCAGCAAAAGGCCGTGCGGGTGCGGTTTGTGATAAGGATGCATATCGTCCCGCGTGATGGTCGGGATGGATTGCAGCCGTGGGATGCGTGCGCAAATGGCGTCCACGTAGCGCCGGCGCGATCCGGTGATGATGGCATGCGGCCGGTTTGCGATCCTATCCAGGATCCGTTCGACACCCGGGTAGAGCGCCGCCTCGTTCCGCAGCCGTTGCAGGTACGCCTCGTCGCATGCCCCGCCGATAACGGGGGCAAGTGTGGGGTCGAGTTTTTGCTCGGCCAGATACCCCTCGAGCGTCATGCCCGTCGGGAAGGTACGGGCGAAGTCCTCGCGGGTGTATATGATGTCCGCCGCCTCGAACCCGTCGATGAGGGATTGGACGTAGAGGTCCATTGTTTTCACCAACGTGCCGTCGAGATCGAAGAGGGGTGCGTGCCGCATGGGGCGGGAAGAGTATCGAAATTTCACCGTCTGCAAAAGTCGTGGAGTATGACATTCGTCAAATACGGAGGACGCCCTGCGAAGGGTGGACGGTGAGGGGAAGGGTGGAGAGGGTGCTGCGATAAAAGCCATGAATAGCAGGCATTTTAATATTGACATAAAATAATAATATATTATTATTTCAATGTGCTCTTACGCATCAACGGACTACCGATTACTTTTCAAAAGGAAGAGGAACTATGTTCCCCATTCAGCGGATTGATGATTCGTTCCTAGGTGGGAAAATCCTGTATGTTGCGCCGCATGGCGATGGCCGGCATATGGCAATCGGCACCGATACCGGATCTGTAGGGGTGTTTTCCATATTGGAAAATCACCCCGTATTTCACTTTCCAAATCGGACACGACAACCAATTCAGATGCTTGAGTTTGGCCCACATGGGCGGTTGTATTACATGCGGAATTGGATTCTTTCATGGGAAGATTGGAGTCATCCCGAATCGGGACAAGGGAATGTATTGCAATCAGTCGTTTTGCGACAGAAAGACGTCAAGTATGGCAATGTGACGTGTTGGTTGCTCACCGCTCACGAACTTTTTATTGGCACTGAAAGTGGACGGGTTGTGAGTTATGCTTTTGAAAATAGTAGGTCTACTTCCAATCTGTTTGTTGAGGTACCTGTCGCTAAGCTGACGTGGCTTAATGGTGAATTTATCATGGTACAGCTTGCAGATGGTACTGCGCATCGCATGCGTTATAACGTATAGCTTTGTACATCGGTAATTCTCCATTTTTAAGAATGACCCCATTGCACATTATGCGATGGGGTTTTTATTAATGCTCTCGCTCTCACTATCCCTCTAAGAGCGGGATCGGGATGACATGATGCAATAAGGAGAGTTATACCTCTACGAATAGAGGTATGACCATCGGTTCGCGGTCGAGCTTGCGGTCGAAGTAGCGGTAGAGGGCCCCGTTCACCGCGCGCTTGAAGGCCTTGCGGTCCTTCTCGCCGCGGGCGAGTTCCTCTTCGTACGCTTTCTTGGCGGCGGCCACGACTTCGCCCGTGATGTCGTTCTGCTCGGTGCCGTAGATCAACCCGCGCGTGATGATGTCGGGATTGCCGACCAGGCGCTGGCTGTCCGCGTAGACCTTGAAGAGCACGATGATCACGCCTCCGACGCTCATGATCTTGCGGTCGGTAAGGACGCGCTGGCCTTCGCCCGCGGCTCCCTTGCCGTCGATGATCACGTCGCGGAACGGCGCTTTCTGCTTGCTCCTGCGCGCGGCTCCGTTCGGATCGAATTCCAGGATCTCGCCGTTCGTGAGAAGGTGGACCTGGTTCTCCGGGTAGCCGATGCCGTACGCGAGGTTCGCGTGGGCGCTGCGCATGTGCGGTTCGCCGTGTTCCGGAATGATGTGCCGTGCCCGCACGAGTCTGTGCATGAGCAGGATGTCGTTCTGGTATCCGTGTCCCGTGGTGTGCAGTGCGAATTCGTTGTTCGTCTTCACCGTGGCGCCCTTGAGCGTGAGGTTGTTGACCACCTTCGCCACCGCGCGCTCGTTTCCGACGATCGGATTCGAACTGAGGATGACGGTATCGCCCTTCTTCACGTTGACGTGGCGGTGCGTGCCCAGGCCCATGCGGGCCAGGCCTGCCATTTCCTCTCCCTGGCTGCCCGTCGTGATGATGATCACTTCGTGGTCCGGGATTTTCTCCATGCCGGGTCCCGACTTGCGGATGAGTCCGCGCGGGGCCTTGATGTAGCCGAGGTTCTGCGCGATCTCGACGTTCGTCTCCATGCTGCGTCCGGACAGGAAGACCTTGCGGTTCGTGTCCTTGGCGACGTCGACGATCATCTGGATGCGGTTGAGCAGGGACGAGAAGGTCGAGATGATCACGCGCCCTTCGGCGTCCATGATAAGATCCTTGATCGTTCCCGCGATTTCGCTTTCGCTCTTGGAATTGCCCGGTTTCGTGGCATTGGTGGAGTCGGCGATGATGGCGAGCACGCCTTTCTGTCCCAGCTCCGAGAGGCGCTGGAAGTCCGCGGGGGGCTCGTTCATCGGTTTCAAATCGAACTTGAAGTCACCCGTGTGCACGATGGTTCCGTACGGCGTGTGCACCGCGATGGCGGCGCTGTCCGGGATGGAGTGCGTCACGCGGAGGAATTCCACGGAGACGTTTCCGATGCGGATCATTTGTCCGTACGCGGCGACGTTGAGCTTCGCCTTGCTGGTCAGTTCTTCCTCGTCCAGGCGCTTCTTTACGAAGGCCATGGTGAGTTTGGTTCCGTAGCAGGAAGGGAAGTTCAACTGGGGCAGCAGGTGCTGCACCGCGCCGATGTGGTCCAGGTGGCCGTGGGTGAAGAGCACCGCCTTGATGTTCTTCTCGCGTCCCTTGAGGCACGTGATGTCCGGGATCAGATAGTCGATGCCGAGCATGTCCTCTTCCGGGAACTGGAGCCCGAGGTCGATGATATAAATGTCGCTGTCCACTTCGATGACGAAGCAGTTGCGTCCCACCTGTTCGAATCCACCGAGCGGATAGACCTTCAGTCCCCCCTTGCGGGAACCTTGGCCCGCCTGCAGGATCGGTTGCGGCTGGGCGACCGGTGCGCGCTGCTGTTGCGGCGGCTGGCCACCTTCAGGCCGCGGACCGCGTCCGCGGTTCCTATGCCTGTTGCGTCCCCCGCTCTTTTGCGGCGGGCGCGATGGATCGGACGGACGCTGCTGTTGCGGCGTGCCGTTGGTATTGTTCTGCGTCGGTTTGTCCGTCGGCGCTCCGGGGGTACTTCCAACATAGCGTTGGACCCAATCTTTCACCGTTTTCATGTGTGGTGTATTTGGAAAAAATAATGAACTCACTCCATCGTACCCCTCCCCCTCCGGGAAAGCAAGGTAGAATGTCGAGCATCTTTCTTTTTGGCTTACAGATCATGTTTTATTAGTCCAGATTTTTGTTTTTTCAGGAAGATTCACAGGGTTTACGACGTTGACGAGGTTTTCAGCCCACCCCTTCGTAAACCTTGTACACCTCGTGAACCTTTTTTCTCATACGACACATCTTCAACACGGCCGATCCGCTTGCCCTAAGCCCTTCCCCCACGTACCCTGTCCCCCTGTATGGACGTAACGGTCCGCACAGGCTCGACGAAAGCGGGTTCAGACCTCTTTCTCACATCCCTCGAACTGACATCCGCAAACGGTGAGACAGTCTGCTTCGTGCTCGAAGTACATTCGGACGAACGCGAGGCCGCCACCATCGAACGGGAATCCGAGGCGATCATCCGCCACGCCCTTTTGGAAACGGAGGGAGATCCGTCCGAGCGCCTGGACGACGCCTTGAAGGAAATGAACGGCCTGCTGAAAGGAATGCTCGTGGCGCGTGCCATCGACGACGTCCACATGCTCATCGGCATTTTGGACAGGGACGGAACGCTGCATGTCTCCCACGCGGGACGCGCCGAGGCCTATCTGGTGCGCAAAGGCATGGCCAGCCAGATCACCGAATACTCCGGAAAGCCCACGCCCGCCTTCGTGCATATCGCCAGCGGGGCGCTGCAGCCCGGCGATGCCGTGGTTCTTTCCACGCAGCGCTTGCTTCGCTCGCTCACGCCCGCGCAGCTGGCATCACATGCAAGCAAGGGCAGTACGTCCATCGATACGCTCATCCGCACGCTCGAGACGGACGACCAGCGCGCGGCGTTGGCCTTGATGCTGCCCAACGGACCCTCACGCACTTCCATGCGCAAGGAAGCGGACGACGAAGTCGAAGAGTACCAAGCTCCGGCGGGTCGCCGCCGGGATACGCGCCGGGGAAGCGGCATTATGGCATCCATCGGATCGCTGTCCTCCTTCTTGCCGTCGCTCGACACGATGTCCAAAGTCGGATCCATGGGTCGCAAGGCACTGAAGAAGGGAACGGCAGGTGCCGCCGCGTTGCCCGGATTGCGTAATGCCACGTTCGTCACCCGGTCCGTCGCGTTCGTGCAGGGGGTTATCAAGGATTTGAAAGATCCCCGCCGCCGCCAGCGTGCGCATCTTCTTCTCTTGGCAGGCGCCATCGGGGCGCTGGTGATTATCTGGATGGTGGTGCAACTCTTCACGTTCAGCGAACGCAGCAAGACGCGCGGGGAACTGCAGGCACTCATCGAACAGATCAACACGCAGCTTCAGACCGCCGACAACCGCCGCCTCATGGGTGACATGGACAGCGCCAATGCCATCCTGACGCAGGCCGAGGAGCGCGCGAAGCAGGTGATGGACAACGAGGCGGGGCTCTTCCGCGTCGACGCGTTGAACCTGTTGGAAACGATCCGCTCCAAGCGCGAGGAGATCAACAACATCCTGCGCCTCTCCCCGCGCATGGTGGCCAATGTCTCGGCCAAGTCCTCCGACGTGCTGGGGTCGGGCATGGTGGGTCTCGGGGACGGCGAATTCATCGTCCATGACCGCCAGAGCCTGTACCGCGTGCTCTTGAACACCGTGGAAGATCCGGTTCGTCTCTCCGACGACGTGCTCATCCTGGACGGTTCCAACTTCTCGCGCTTCCAGAGCCAGGCGTTCCTTATGACGGGAAACAGCGTCATCGAGTGGAACGGCAACCAAGCGACGACCATGAAGACCGATGATCCGCAGGGATGGGAGGGCGGCGTGGCCGTGAGCGCGTACTTGCGCTACCTCTACATGCTCTCGCCGGAGGACAACCAGATCTACAAATACGAACGCCTGACGGATCGCTACGGCGCGCCCGTGGGCTACAACGTGAACGGCGACCTGAAGGGCGCGCTCGACATGGCGATCGACGGCAACGTATATGTTCTGAAAGACAACGGGACGATGGTGAAGTTGTTCCGCGGCGAGGCCCAGCCATATGTCATCCGCAAGGCGCCGGACGGTCTCCTGGGAGGCGCGACGAAGATCTTCAAGCTGCCCGAGGGAAACATGTACGCGCTCGATTCGGAAAAGAAGCGCGTGGTGGTGATCAGCGACGGAGGCGTGGCGGGCGAGGCATCGTACCTGCGTCAGTTCGTGCTCGAAGGCGAGCAGTTGGGTGAGCTCAAGGATCTGTACGTCGATCCGGACGAGGCGCATCTCTACGTGATGGACGAGAAGCGCGTGTGGGTCATCGACCTGCAGCAAACGGGAAACAACGCGAGCGCTGCGGCGCAGTGATGAGGGGGTGGCTTGTAGGTTGTAGCTTGTAGGTTAGACTGCTCCCCTATGAAGGTGTTGCTCTTCGGCACGTTTGACCTCCTCCATCCCGGCCATCTCTTCGTGTTGAACGAAGGGAAGAAGCGCGGCGACCTGCATGTCGTCGTGGCGCGAGATGCCACGGTGGAGCGGATCAAGAAACGATTGCCCGTGCATTCGCAGGAGGAGAGAAAGGCCGCGATCGAGAAAGCATTTCCGGATGCCAACGTGATGCTCGGGTCGGATGACGGCGATTATCTGAAGCCCGTCCGCGTAGTCGCGCCGGATCTCATTTTGCTTGGGTACGATCAACGGTTTCCGCCCGGTATCACGGAGGAGGATCTCCCCTGCCCGGTCGAAAGATTGCCGGCGTTCGAGCCGGAGAAATATAAGAGCAGTTTGTTGAGGGGATAGCTTGGGAAGCTTGGAAAGGGGTTTAGATTCCTGCCTTCTGAAGCTTTCGAAGCTCACTTCCTAGAATCTCTCTTTTCTGCTATACTAATACGAATGCGCGCAATCACCTCCTCACCGCTGTTTGGGGCCGTCGTCGGCGCGATCGTCGCCTTGGCATTGTTTCAGATCCTGAAAATTTCCCCGATCCTCTTTCTTGCCGTGGTCCTCTCGCCGCTGTGTTTGAAGCGCGTACGTGCTTCGATCGTTTCGTATTGGAAGAGCAAGAAGGCATGAGTCCGGCGTAGCCCCGAAGGGCGAAGTCGGATAAGCTGACCGCATGTTCTTCACAATGGATCCTTTCGTCTCCCTCGTCGTCTTCGCAGTGCTCGGGCTCGTGCTCGGCAGTTTTGGAAACGTGCTCGTATTCCGCTTGCCGCACGGCAACTCCGTCAGCGGACGCTCGCACTGCCCGCATTGCAAGAAGGTGCTGGTGCCGCTGGAACTCATCCCCGTCGTCAGCTTCCTCCTCCAGTGGGGAAAGTGCCGCGGGTGCGGGCAGAAGATTTCGTTGCAGTACCCCATCGTGGAATTGCTCTCCGCGTTCCTCTTCATGGCGGCCCTGTACGTCGCGAGCTTCCTCTGGATTCCCGCGCTATGCCTTTCCATCGCCCTGTGGGCGCTGTTGCTCATCGCGGCGACGGATATCCGCACGCAGCTCATTCCGGATCTCCTCACGGGCATCGCGGCCATTTTCGGACTTCTCTTCCACCTTACGCACGGTCAGTTCCCCATCTTCGCGCCCGTCGCGGGATTGGCATTCTTCGGAATCCAGTGGATCGTGAGCCGGGGCCGCTGGGTAGGCAGCGGCGACGTGTTCCTCGCGGGCGCCATCGGATTCATCCTCGGGTACCTGAGCGAAATGATCTGGTGCATCCTCTTCGCCTACATGCTAGGCGCGCTCTGGGGCGTATTCCTCCTGATCCGCAAAAAAGAGACGATGGGATCGCGCATCGCCTTCGGTCCGTTCCTCATCATCAGCGCCATCCTCGTGATGTTCTTCGCGCCGGAGTTGCCGTTGATCGTGAATATCTGATCCCTCGACAAGCTCGGGATGACACATGATAGAGTGACGCACTTTTTAGGTGTTATGGGTGAGCCCGTCGAACCATAAAAAACGGGCGTTATGCCTGTGAAGACGTAACACCCGTAGATCAGGCATCACGTCTTGGAAGACACATGGTCCGGACCGCTCCCAAAGGGAAAGTCCTCAACGTAACGACTGTGGTCAGATTACCGTATTTATTATATTTGTCAATGCCTTTCTTTGGGCTATAAAACAAGCCAAACGTGCCCTATACTCGGTTCCGTGAAAACGATCCAGAACCGCCGGGCCCGCTTCGATTACGAGATCACCGATACGGTCGAAGCAGGTCTCATGCTCACGGGGCAGGAGGCAAAGGCATGTCGAGACGGGCACGTGGATCTGAACGGGGCGTATGTGTCGTTCGCCTCCGGAAAGCCCGTCATCAAGAATTTAAAAATCATGAAGTATAAATTCGCCTCGGGTCTGGACGGATACGAACCGGGCCACGACCGGGCGTTGCTTTTGAACGGGAAGGAAATCGAAAGGTTGTCAGGCGCGTCGAACGAAAAAGGTATCAGCATCGTGCCGTTGGAAGTGCGCGCCGGCCGCTATATCAAGTTGTTGCTCGGGCTCGGCCGCGGACGCAAGAACATCGACAAGCGCCGCGTCATCAAGGAGCGCGACGTGGAGAAGAGGCTGAAGCAGGGGCGGGAAATCTGAAGAAAAGAGATTATTGACAAATCATATTTATTATTCATAATACTGGCCCAGTTGCCAATCGGCCATTGGATGTTCCTTGGCAGGATCGGCAGTTTTCCCGATGCAAGCACCCCGTGCATATAGGTGCGCGGAGTGTTTGCATCAGGTACCGAGCCCCTCCGTGGGGCAAGGTGTTTTTTTATCCGGCGCACTGCGCGTCGGATGGCTTTTTAAAGGGCTGCGGCCCGGGAGTACAACAACCCATGTCGATGTTCATCGGTGAAGCCCTGACGGGCGATGGTAACGAAGTGGCCCATATCGATCTGTTGATCGGTGACAAGAACGGACCTGTTGGGAGCGCGTTTGCCAATGCGCTGGCCCGTCAAAGCGAAGGCCACACGAATCTCTTGGCCGTGTTGACGCCGAACTTGGCAGTCAAGCCGGCGACCGTGATGATCACCAAAGTCACGATCAAGGGTATGCGTCAGGCCGTGCAAATGTTCGGTCCCGCGCAAGCCGCGGTGGCCAAGGCCGTGGCCGACTCGGTGGAAGCGGGCGTGATTCCGAAGGACAAGGCCGAGGACTACGTCATTGTCTGCGGGGTGTTCATTCACCCGGCAGCCGAAGACAACAAGAAGATCTACGACTACAACTACGAAGCCACCAAGATGGCCATTGCCAACGCGATGGGCAACAAGCCGTCGGCGGATGAGATGCTCGCCGGAAAGAACGCGCAACATCCGTTCCTTGGATTCGAAGAGCCAAATACGTAGTAACTGCCCCCAGCGCCACGGAACGCGGGCACCTCCCTTTGTATGGAGGTGCCCGTTTTCCCATGCCTGTCGTCGCGATCTTTTCGGCATATCCCCTTTTTCTTCTCTTTCTTCCATTCCCGCTCTATCCTCCCATCCGTGTCACTCCTTCCGCCCCAAATCACCAAGGCCATCGAGGAATTCCAGAAGCTCCCGGGAGTGGGTCCGAAGAGCGCCGAGCGGCTTGTGTTTCATCTGTTGCGGAGTTCACGTTCGTCCCCCGAGGCGCTCGGCAAGGCGTTGCTCGAGCTGAAGAGCGAACTGCGCTACTGCCGCGAGTGCCAGATGGTCACGACGAAGGAGCGTTGTGATTTGTGCGAGGACGCGACGCGCGATCGGTCGATGGTGCTGGTCGTGGAAGAGCCGTTGGAAGTGGTGGCCTTCGAGAAGACGAAGTACCGCGGGCTCTACCATGTGTTGCACGGCGTGCTGTCCCCCATCGACGGCATGGGGCCGGAGCAATTGAAAGTCCGCGAGCTCATCGAGCGCGTGAAAATCGGGGACATCAAGGAGGTCATCATTGCGACGGATCCGGATATCGAAGGCGAGGCAACGGCGACGTACCTGCGCGAACAGATCAAATCCTACGTCCCGTCCGTTACCCGGTTGGCGCACGGACTGCCGATGGGCGCAGACATTGAGTTCGCAGACCAAGTCACATTGCGCGAAGCACTTGCGGGTCGTCGACAGTTATAAATAGAAACTGTCATTTCGAGCGACAGCGAGAAAGCGGACCAAGTGACGTTGCGCGAGGCATTGGCGGGAAGAAGGTCCTTATAATGTAATTATTGTCAGATTCGAATCTATTGACATATATTTATAATATTGTAATATAAATATTAGGTTTCATTCTGTCTGTTCATTCACCTTTTCGTTTTCGGAGCAATAGCCATGGTTCGCCTATCTTTGTTGCTTGTGTGCATGATTCTGTTCGTCGCTGGTTGCGAGTCGCGATTTTCATTGCCGGGACGCCAGATGACGAACGAGGAACGTCGCATGCGCGACGCTCAGCTGAGTGAGTACGCGAAGCAAGAGCGGCGCACGCCGGTACGCATCGATCTTCCTGCCGGTACAACGCCGGAGCGACTGGATCGGGCCGCCGCCGAGCCACTGGTGGTGAGGACCTTCCTCAACGGGTACGAGAGTACTTCTCGACTCGGGGATGTTCTGCGCATCGAGCGACGCGATGGCATTTATATGGTCAACGGTCGCGAGTACGTACTAGCTGATCGCAGCCTTTGGCGCGTAGATAGCGCCGATTGAAACCTTTCGTGCTTCGGCACGGAACGCCTTGTCCCACCTCGGGACAAGGCTTTTTTAATCATCGCTTGATTTTACCCCTTCTCCGCAATGCATCGCTGCCCGACGAAAAGAGAATCGGATTTGACACCGTATATCCTCCGTTATTCACTGTAAGCGGTTCTTTTTCCTTTCCTCGTTTCGTACGTAAGGAGCCGGTCATGAAGGGGTATCGCATGCTCATAGCAATCCCGATGGTGATTCTGTATGTGGTTATGCTCGGCGGCCAGATGTGCGCCGTCTGGCAGTCCGGATGCCGCAGCTCCTCGCAGGAAGAGGCTGCCGCGCGGTTTGCGCGGCCCTGACCTGCGAAAGGCGAAAGACCGTTGCCCCGATCGATGATCGGGGTTTTTTCATGCCCAATCGTCCTATAAACCTTGTATATGCGTCCCTTGTGCGAAATCGCTATTTTTGCTATACTTAAGGGAAATACAAATCGCATCCACATGCCAAAAGAAGACGAAAAAATCACTCCCCCAGCGGCATCCGGAAAGAAGAAAATCCTGATCGTCGAGGACGAGCGTCCGTTGGCACATGCGTTGGAATTGAAAATGACGCACGAAGGCTATGAGACGAAGGTCGCGTCGACCGGCCGCGAAGGATTGGAGGAGGCGAAGAGCGGAAAGTACGATTTGATTTTGCTCGACCTCATCCTTCCGGAAGTGGACGGTTTCGCCATTCTGGAAGCCATCAAGGACCAGCCGAAGAAGCCGGTCGTCATCGTGCTCAGTAACCTGGGCCAGGACGAAGACCGCAAAAAAGCCTCCGATTTCGGCGCGAAGGACTACCTCGTGAAGTCCAACGTCCCCCTCGCGGACATCGTCAAAGTCGTGAAATCTTCCATCTGACAATCCTATGGCACTCACCGATATCGACCTCGGCAAAATCCTCCTGGACCTCAGCTACGTGTCCGAGGAAGACCTCAAGAAAGCCGAAGGGCAGGCCAAAAGCCACGGCGTTTCGCTGAAGGATGCGCTCGTGGAATTGGATCTTATGAGCCAGGAATTGTACGAAAGCGCCATCGCGGAGCACTATCACATGTCGTACTACGACGTGGACAAGAATCCGCCGAACGCGGAGATGGTCTCGCTGCTGCCGGAAGACATCGCGCGCACCTACAACGCGGTGGTGGTGAAAAAGGACGGGGAGACGGTGACCGTCGCCACGTCCGATCCGACGAACGCGCTTTTGGAAGAGGCGGTCCGCATGAACCTGGGGCAGGAGATTTCCCTGTTTCCGGAGACCGAGACCGACGAGAACAAGCAGACGTCGCGCAAGTCGGCCGCTGCCGGCCGTTTCGGATTCGGCGGCAAGGACAAGAAGCCCGATCGTACGAAATTCGCGGGGAAGCTTGAATTGGTCTACGCGTCGCGCAAGTCCATCGAGGGATTCTTCGTGCATTACAGGAAGCCCCTTGCCACGCGTTTCCAGGCGATCATCGACGCGAACCGCAAGGTGGCGCCGGAAATCCTGGAGGAAATTTTCAACGATGCCATCCAGCTGCGCGCATCCGACATCCACATGGAGCCGCAGGAGAAAATCGTCGTCGTGCGTTTCCGCGTGGACGGCGTTTTGCATGAGGCCGGCCGCATTCCCCGCGAGTATTACGAAGGCGTGGTGAACCGCATCAAGATCGCATCCAACCTTCATATCGACGAACATCATTGCGCCCAGGACGGAGCCATCCGCTACGACACGGGAAACGGCGGCACCATGGATATCCGCGTCTCCATCGTCCCCATCGTCGACGGGGAAAAGATCGTCATGCGTCTCCTCTCCGAATACGTTCGCTCGCTCACCCTGTCGGATCTCGGGTTTACCGAGGAGCACAGGAAACAGCTGGAGGCCGCGTCTCGCAAGCCCTTCGGCATGATCCTCACCACCGGTCCGACCGGATCGGGAAAATCGACGACGCTCTACGCCTTGCTCAAACTGCGCAACCACCCGGACGTGAACATCAGCACCATCGAGGACCCGGTGGAATACAAGGTGCAGGGCATCAACCACATCCAGGTGAATCCGGAAACGAACCTCACGTTCGCACAGGGGCTGCGCGCCCTCATGCGTCAGGATCCGAACATCATCCTCGTCGGGGAAATCCGCGACGGTGAAACCGCATCCATCGCCGTGAACGCGGCGCTTACGGGACACCTCCTCTTCTCGACCCTCCACGCCAACGACGCGGCCACCTCCATTCCGCGTCTCCTGGAAATGGGCGTCGAGCCGTTCTTGCTCGCATCCACCCTGGAAGTCGTCATCGCCCAGCGCCTCGTGCGCCGCATCTGCCCGCGCTGCCGCTACACGTACAACGTGACGCCGGAGGAAGCGGGAAAGCTCTTCAAGAACGCGGACAAGTTCTTCGGTACCAAAGGCCAGATCCTTCTCTACAAGGGCAAGGGGTGCGAAGCCTGCGGAGGCATCGGGTTCCAGGGGCGCATCGCCATCCACGAACTCCTCGTCATCACGCCGGAGATCGAGAAGCTGATCGTCGCCCGCAAGTCGAGCGCGGAAATCGAAGCCGAGGCCCGCAAGGAGAATATGGAATCCATCTTCGAGGACGGATTCAAGAAGGTGCTTGGCGGTACCACGACCATCGAGGAACTGTTGCGCGTCGCCACTCCTCCCGAACATCCCTCTGCCAAAACCCATGAAGAAAGCGCTGAGTAACGGCCTCTCCCAGGCAATCGCGTTCCTGCAGTGTCCCGTGACGCTTCCTTCTTTGAAGTCGAAGAAGCGCAATCACACCCACTATCATTATTCGCACAAGAGGGCCGGGACGACGGCCGCAAAGAATACGCATGTGCAGATCTATGCGACTGCGAATGACGAGGGAGATGGGAAAAGGGAGATGGGAAAAGGAACGGTCGCTTTGGATATGACGGATCAGGGACGGCGCATGTCGGATGATTCGGAAACAGTTGCCGCGCCCTCCGTGTCGCTTCCCGTAAACAGCACGAACTTGAAGGAGGCAAAGAAAGCGACAGGCCCCGGTATATGGACTCGTTGGAAGAGCCGTCTGTCCCGCCCCATAACTCTTCCGCGATTCTTCATGAATAAGGAGCGCCCGATGATGCAGCCCCTTCCTGCCGTTTCGCCGCAGCAGGAAAGCACCCCCGTTGATGTGAGTGGCGCGCCTGTCGGGAGGATCATCGATCCCGAGAAACGCGCGGCGGAAACGAAGGCTGAGATCGCCGCCAAGACCGCCGCCATCGAAAACGAAGACGGATGGATGCAGAAAGTGAAGCTGCATAGGAGCGACCATGCGTCTAAAAAATGGAATGCATGGAGTCTCATCAAGGAGCGCCTCTCCCAGCCGGTGGAGATGCCTTCTTTCATGAAGAATCAGAAAGTGGTTCCCGTCGCCAAGCCCATGACGAAAGAGGAAATGGCGAACGATACCTTCCTGCAGCGCGTGCAAAGCAAGAACGTCAACGACCCCGTCGGCACGCGGTCCGATATGCAGGAGCCGGTGAAGCAAGAATCCGCCGAACCAGCATCCACGCTTGCATCTTTCGCATCCGATGCGCCCGCCTCGCCTTCTGCGCCCGCCCCGGCAACCCAGTCACGCATCCTTCCTCCCCTTGAAAAGAAGAAGGACGAACCGGCGCCCATCCGCAAGGAAGAGCCTCCCGCGCCCGTTGCCGGGGAAAAGAAGGAGGAGAAGAAAGAGGGGCAAAAGCCGGTTCCGAAGATCGTCATCCAAAAGAAATCGAGCGCGCTTTCAAACTACTTCGCGTCCTTGAATTACATGGGGCTGGGCAGGGAGCGCATGATGTTCATCCAGAACATGGCGATGATGCTCAACGCGGGTCTTCCGCTTCTGGACGCGTTGCATACCATTCTCTTGGAGACGCGCAATAAGTCGATGAAGAAGCTCTTGCAGCAGATCCTGGCATCCGTCGAAAACGGAAGTTCCTTTTGGCGCGCCATGGATGACCGCCACTTCTTCTCGCTCCATGCCATCGCGCTCGTGCGCATCGGCGAGGAGTCCGGAAGCCTGGCGGAAAACATGGGATACCTGGCCCAGCAGGAAGAGAAGGACCACGAACTGAAGGGAAAGGTGAAGATGGCCATGATCTATCCGAGCATCGTGATGACGATCATGTTCATCCTCGTCATCGGACTCGGATGGTTCGTCCTTCCGAACCTCATCGGCGTGCTGTACTCGCTCGGGGTGCCCCTCCCCTTCGTCACCCGCGCGGTGATCGCGTTCACGAACTTCTTCAGCAGTTACGGAACCGTGGCGGTGCCGGGATTCCTCGTCGGTGCCTTCGTTCTTATGATCCTCAACAAGACGACGCGTCTCAAGGTCGTCTTTCAGTGGATCATGTTCCGCATCCCGGGCGTGGGGATATTGGCCCGCGAAGCGACCATCGCGCGCTTCGGGGTGATCCTCGGAGGTCTCCTGAAGGCAGGCGTACCGGTCATCGAGTCCGTCCAGTCGCTCATCGAAGTCACCCCCATCGTCGCGTACCGCAACCTGTACGTGCGCATGCTGGAGCACATCACCATCGGCGATTCCTTCTCGAAGAGCTTCCAGAGCATCAAGGGAAGTGACAAATTGCTGCCTCCGTCGGTCCAGCAGCTGGTCGTGACGGGCGAAAAGTCAGGTTCTTTGGCCGATATCATGCTGAAGGTGGCCGATATCTACGACAAGAAAGCGAGCGAAACGGCGCAGAAGCTGCCGGTGGTGCTGGAACCGATGATCCTGCTGTTCATCGGAGGGCTCGTGGGGACCATCGCGTTCGCGATCATCGTGCCGATCTACGGAATCGTAGGCAGCGTGGGACGATGATGTTTGAGGGTTAGGATGAGGAGTAGGGAAAGAAGAAATAATAATTCCACACCCTAATCCAAACCCTACTCCCGATCCTCTTTTCTTATTCATCATTAAAAACCAAACATCAGTCAAGCCTGTTTGCCGTGCATCGCAAGGCGGCGAAGATACACTGGAAGCGTCCTTTCCCGCTCCCTCATGCCGCGTCGCGGATTCGTTCTCTTGGAAGTTATGCTCGTCATTTCCATTTTGGGAATGGTCGGAGGCGTATCGATCCCGATGTACCGCGATTTCCAGATCCGCAGCGATTTGGATTCTTCCACCGAACAAGTGACGCAGGGGTTGGCGCGCGCCAGGCTGAAGGCGCAGGCGGGGGAGATGGATTCGCCGTGGGGGTTCTACATACCCGCGGGTATCTTGTTCAAAGGCGAGAGTTACGAAACGCGCGACACGACGTATGACGAGACGTTCCCCATGCCCTCGACCATCACGTCCACCGGGCCGACGGAAATCACGTATTCCAAACTCGTCGGTGCTCCCAGTGCCACGGGTTCCATCACGCTGACCAC
This sequence comes from uncultured Candidatus Peribacteria bacterium, assembly GCA_964603635.1. Lineage (GTDB taxonomy): Bacteria > Patescibacteriota > Gracilibacteria > Peribacterales > Peribacteraceae > CAZRVH01. Next base: position 9,555 of record CAZRVH010000005.1, on the reverse strand, counting down.
CCTGAATACCGAACAGCGCACCATCCTCATCGAAGTAAAGCAGGAAAGCCTTGCGGTGGTGCAGAGCGACAGCATCGTGATTTGCCACAAGCCGGCGGGCAATTCGCAGACTTTGACCGTGAATGATTCCGCGTTGCCTGCCCATCTGGCGCACGGCGATTCCTACGGCCCGTGTCCCGTTGCCAGCTCCAGCGTGGCATCATCGTCCGCCGTCAGCTCCTCGGCCGTCAGCAGCTCCAGGTCCAGTTCGGCGGCTTCGTCGGCGGCGTCATCCGCTGCCTCGTCGGCGGGCGGCGGCTCGTGCTCCAACAGGTTCACGGTGTCATCCAACGGGACCATTACCGCGAACAGCAGCTTGTCCGTCGTCTACACCGTCATCGGATCGCAGTTGACGTACGGTGCCGGAGGCCCGGATATCGAGGTGACGGCCAAATATCAAAAAAGCCCGGGCAAGAACTGGTCCGGCTTGTTTGATGGGGAGGAACTCAACGGCAACGAAGGCGAGACAAGCACCGTCACCGGCTTCTCCAACGGTACCACGCTGAATACCAACTTCCGCGCCTACTTCAAGCAGCGCGGATGGCTGACCTACGACCAGACGTATGCGACGAACGACGGGTCGGGGCACGTGAGGATCCTGCGCGACGGCGATACCCCTCCGTCCGCCGCCGCGTACGGGGGGCAGACCAGCCTGAAGACGTACCTCCAGGGCATTGTGGACGCCAACGGAAAGATCGACATCAAGCAGAACGAACTCCTGATGGTCGCCGAAATGGGCTCTTGCACGAACTGCGCCGCCGCGGATTTCCAGGATGCCGTGGTGAAGCTGACGTTCGGCTCGTCGGCGGGGTGCAACTGATGGGATCGTTGATTTGCAGTAGATATTCAATGTGGCGAGCGAATCTCCAATCATCAACTACCGATCACCAATGAAGGAATATTCCTTCATTGGATGTTGATTATTGATTATTGGATGTTGGCATGCTTATTTCCCCTTCGTCTTATTCGTAGTACGATCATCCCCGCATTCATGCGGAGCCGTTTCCATTCCCATCGGGGTTCCCTCCTCCTCGAGGCCCTTCTCGGCATCGCCGTTTTCTCCTTCTTCCTCACGGCGGTCGGCGTCAGTCTTCTGAAGGGGCAGGAAGGATCCATCAACGCGGGCGACCGCGTCCGGGGCGTGCTCTTCGCGCAAAAAACCCTGGAAGCGTCGCGGTCCATCCGTGACGGAAGCTTTTCCTCCGTCACCACCGGGGCGCATGGAATCGCGCTGGGCGGATCGACATGGGCGTACGCCGGAACAGGAACGACGACGGGAAATTACAGGATGAAGGTGTCGGTTTCTTCACTCGCTTCGGGATGGATGCAGCTGACGGGGCAGGCGACGTGGAAGCGCGGCATCAACCGGGCGGGAACGGCCGCGCTGCTGACGGAGTTGACGGATTGGCGCACCGCGGGAAGCATCGGGAACTGGGGCAGCATCACGTTGGAGGCAAGTTACGCGAGCGGCACCCCCCTCTATACGGCCGCCGCCATCGCGGGCAATACCTTGTTCCTGACGGGCGACACCTCCGGCGGAGGCAACGGTTTGTATTTGCTGGATATCTCGAATACGGCGTCGCCCTCGCGCATCGCGTCGTCGTTCTCCCTCGGCGCATCCGGCTATGCGGTTGCCGTCCGCGGCAAGAGGCTCTACGTGCTGACATCCGATGCGGCCGCGGAACTCAAGGTCTATAACATCACGACGCCGTCGTCGTTCTCGGCCGGGTCCCTCGTCACGTCGTACAACCTTCCCGGCAGCGGCCGCGGCCGCGCGCTGGCGTTCGGCGGCGACGGCACGACGCTGCTCGTCGGCAGTACCTATAGCGCCGTGTCGGGCGAGCACGAGCTGACCGCCCTTAACGTATCGAACAGCGGGTCCGTCGTGCTGTACGGAGGGATGGATGACACGGGCACCGTGAACGCGATCGCCGTCACGGGGACCGCGGCATACCTCGCGAGCGGTCTCGATACGGGCGAATTGCGCGTCGCCGATCTCGACGATCCCGCAGCCATCGTTTTGGCCTCCGGCAACGGATACAACCTCGGCGACCGCACGGCCGACGGACTCAGCATCGCCGTCACGGGCACATCCGCGCTCATCGGCACGCAGGCCAACGGCGGCATCCAGGAGATGGTCTTGTTCGATACCGAGGACGCGGGCGTCCCCGTTCCCCCGCCGGGACCCTGGTACCACGAAGGCAGCGGAAGCCTGGTCGGCATCGGGATGGACCCCACGCGGTGCGTCGCTTTCCTTGCGGCGCAGAGCGGGCGCGAGGCGTTGCAGGTCGTGAATATGCGCAACAAGACATCGCTTCCCCAGATCGCATCCTACGATGCCTCTGCGTTGGGCCGCGGCGTTCTTTACGATCCGGTACGCGACCGCGTGTTCCTGCTCACGGATACGTCCGTGCATATTTTCCGCCCGGGAACGACCACCGGCACCTGCCCATGATCCGCACAACCTCCCGTCCCGGCTACGTCTTCCTGCTGACCGTCCTCGTGACCGGGGTCATCGCCTCGACCAGCGCCCTGTCCCTCATGCTATTGGCATGGGCGGCGGAACAGAACGGCTACCTCTTCTGGGAATCCACCCAGTCCTACGAATACGCCCAGGCATGCGCGGAGCGAACGTTGCGCACGCTGCGTTCCGACCTGAGTTACGCCGGAGGGGAAACATTCTCGTTTGCGTATGGGAGTTGTACCGTGCATCCGCTGGGCGGCGGCGGGAATAACGACCGTGCGCTGTGCATCGAGGCGACCGTCGGGTCCGCGCTGCGACGCATCGAGATCGTCTCTTCCCAAATCCGCCCCACGACGCTCATTTCCTCCTGGGAAGAAGTCGCTTCCTTCACGCATTGCCCATGATCCGCTTCCGCGATTGCCGGCCGGGCACGACGCTCGTCGAACTCCTGCTGTTCCTCGGCATTCTCAGCCTTGTGGCCGGACTGACCATTCCCATCCTGTTTTCCGCCACCGAGAACAAGCTTCTGCAGCAGACGATCGCCGTCGTCGAACAGAACGGGACGCAGGTCATCCAAAATGTCACGTATGGCGTGCGACATGCGGAACGCATCCTCAGCCCCGCGCCGGGCCAGTCGGGTTCGTATCTCGCCTTGCAGACCTCCGACAGCGCCACGAATCCCACCATCATCGGCGTGCAGAGCGGGGCGGTCGTGGTGATCAAGCACGCCCTGAAGGAAACGGTGAGCACGACGCAGGTGGGAGTGGTGGATTTCGACGTGATCAACACATCGGTGTCCGCATCGCGTCCCAGCGCACTCATCAGGTTTTCATTGTCGCGCACCATCCGCCTGCAGCAGCCGCACAGCTACGCCCAGGAATTTGAAACCTTGCTGACGCTGCCTCCCGCCGATGAAACGTCCGGTGATGATTGCGGTTGCAGCCCGACATCCTGCATATCGGCAGACGTTGTCGCGTGGCAGGTGTGCGGCGCGGCGAATTGCGCCGAAATCACGACGGGCTTGGAATGTCCGTAACCGCGTATCTGCAAGTCAGTCACGTTTCGAACTTGCGTCAAGCGCAAAAAAAGTCGCGGCGGAAAGAATCGCTATAATGCGTTCAACTTCAGGACCTTCCGTCCGTTTTTATCTCCTTATTTTTTCCACCTTCCCTTATGGGTTCCATCAACAATGCCCGCCGAGGATTCACCCTTATCGAATTGCTCCTCGTCGTCGGTATCATCGCGATCCTCGCGTCGATCGTCATCGTCGCCATCAACCCCACCAAGCAGCTTGGTGACACCCGCAACGCCCAGCGCAAGGCGGACGTGAACACGATCCTCAGCGCCGTGTACCAGTACTCGATCGACAACAACGGCAGCCTGCCGGGAACGATCACGACCACGAACAGCGAAATCTGCGCCACGGATTCCGCAGACTGCGACAGCGCCATCGACTTGGACGTCCTCACGGGCTCCTACGTCGTGAAGTTGCCGAGGGACCCCCAGGTCAGCTCCACGGGAACGGGAACGAACTACTGGATCGTCCGCGACAGCAACAACCGCATCACGGTGACGGCACCGGGAGCGGAGCAGAGCGCAACGATCAGCATCACGCGCTAAGAAGTTCTCAGTTTGATTCTAAAAACGGCGTCTCCGATAGGAGCGCCGTTTTTTAGGTCTGAGCTTGCAGTTGGTAGGTTGTAGGAATCATAAAAATTACCACCTACAACCCATAACCTATCACCTCAAAACACCCAATACACCTCCTTTACGCACCTCCTCTAAACTACCCCAAATCCCCCTTTTCTGCTATAATTAGGGGAAACCATGAACGTCAAAAAGACACTCTTCCACGGCTCCATCATGCGCCGCCTCATCGGGCAGGCGTTGGCGTTGACGGCTTTGACGATCGTCGTGCTCGCGTCGCTGTCGCTTCTCATCGCGCGGTCGCTGGTGGGCCAATCGATCCGGTCCGAAGCGGCCACGCTGTCCGCCGTCGCGGAAGAGTCCGTCGAGAAATCCCTGCGATACGCGCGCGAGCGGGCGATGCTTCTGTCGGCGCATCAGGACGTGCAGGCCATGGTCGCGCGCGGCGGGGCGGAGGATCCGGAGCGCGTATGGGAACTCCTCCTCGGGGATTCGGACGCATCGCTGCCCGTCATCGGTTTTTCCCTGGATGATGGGCGCAAGAACGTCGTGCGCGTCGGCCGGGTCGTGCCGGTTCCCTCCCCCGCCTCGGCCGGGACCGTCGTCAGGCCCTCGGTGACGCGGGAAGGCATGACGGTGTTCGACGTACGCACCCCCGTGCGCAATGCCGGGAAAACCGTCGGCATGCTTCACATGCGGTACGACGCGAGCGCGGTGATGGCGAAACTCGCGTCCCTGTCGTTGTCGCTGGGGAAAACGGGCGAAGTCATGGTGTCGTTTCTGAACGGAAGCGGCGCGTACGTGTTCCGTCCGTCCACCGATGCCCGTCGCTTCTCGCTCCTTCCGCTTGCGAAAGAAGCCGATACGCCGACCATGCGCGCGCTGGAAGGCGCCGAGGGAGTGGCCGACATGACCGATGACGAAGGGGTCGGGGTGATCGCCGCCTACCGCTACCTGCCCGATATCGGGTGGGGTTTCGCGATGACCGTGGAGCGTGCCGAGGCCTTCGCGCAGATCGCCGCCCTCAGCCGCCTCATCGTGCTTATCGGGGCATGTCTGCTTCTCCTTGCCGCGGTGGCGGGAGTGGCCCTCTCCCGTACCATCACCCAGCCGCTTCGCACCCTCGCCGACGAAGTGAAAGGCCTGCGTCCGGGTGCCTGGGGCATCGAGCGCACCGTACAAACGGGTGACGAAGTGGAGGTGCTCGATACGGTCGTGGTGGACATGGCGACGCGCCTGAAGAAGATCTATGAAAACATGGAGGGCGTCATCCGCGAGCGTACCCAGGAACTTGCGCAGCAGTACGCGCGCGACAGCGCCATCCTCGGGAATATCGAATACGCGGTGATCGCCGTGGATGACAAGGGCGTCGTGACCGATACCAACCCCGCCGCGACGGGATTGCTCGGCATGCAAGCGTCGGATATGAAGGGAAAGAACGTCGGGGAGGTGGTGCCCTTCAGGGCGCATCAGGGAAACGCCGCGGAGGGCGAGCATCCCGTGCTGTCCGCCATGCATGCCAACGCGTCGAGGCATTCCTCGGCGAACGCCCACTGGAACGTGCAGAAGGCCGACCAGACACTCGTTCCCGTCAGCTACTCCGTCAGTCCGCTGGAGGAAAAAGGGCGCGTGTTCGGCGCCATTTTGGTATTGCAGGACGTCTCCGAGGAGCGCCGCCTGGATTACCTGAAGTCCGAATTCATCACGCTCGCCAGCCACCAGCTGCGCACCCCGCTCTCCGCGCTGCGTTGGTACGTGGAGCTTATGGGAGAGGCGTCGGAGCGGCTCACCGATGACGAAAAGGGATACGTGAGGGAAATGGGCGTCTCCCTGAAACGCATGGCGAAGCTGTTGGATTCCCTGTTGCGCGCGTCGCAGATGGAAGAAGGAGGTCTCGGCGTATCGCTTTCGGACGTCGACATCAACCAGCTTATTTCCGAGACTGACGAGGATTTCCGTTCCATCGCGCAGGAGCACGGCATCAGCTTCAGCGTGTCCCTGCCGGATGCGCCGGTGATCGCCAAGACGGACGCGACGCTGCTGCGCATCGTGTTGCAAAACCTGCTCAGCAATGCCACGAAATACACGCCCGAAGGATCGCATATCACGCTGACCCTCGATTCCCAGGACGGCTTCTTCGAGATCTTGGTGACGGACGAAGGCATGGGTATCCCGTTGGCCGAACAGAAACGCGTGTTCCAGAAATTCTTCCGCGCGAAGAACGTGCGCCAGATGGATACGGATGGAAACGGTCTCGGCCTCTACATCACCAAGTCCATCGTGGAGAGATTGGGGGGTACCATCGAATTCAAGAGCGAAGAAGGAAAAGGCACGACGTTCACGGTTGAATTTCCGCTGAAGCAGGCGCTGTGAGGGGCGCGGATGGCCTCTCCACGCCCCGAGAGCAAGTCTCTTTTGGTGCATGCGACGTGATATTGCAAATATCATAATTATGTATTATAAATACATATATGGCACATATGCCCGACACAGCCGAGATATTGGATCGATTGCATCAGGAGTTTCATCCTCATAGGGAATCGCTCGTCGCCGGCCCATCGGAAAAAGCGGCGTCAGGAAGGGGCTTCCAACGGTATTTTCAGGCGTTTGCGGATGGGTTCCATCAGCGTGCCGGCCTATCGCCCGATGGCGATACGATCGCCGACTTGTCGGCCCAGGTGCGCATGGCGTCCGACCGGCGGACGCTTCTCGAGGACATGCGTGCCCGCGTGGCCCGGGTGCTCGATCCGCTGAGCATGGGTTACGTCGAGTTCTTGCATAGGACACACACGGATGACCCCTCCTTCGACACATTTTCCCGTTCTTTCCACGATCGACTGACGACGTTGCACGCCATCGAATTCGCCGGGCCAAAGGACGGGGCATCGCCCGTGGAAACGGAGAACGAGAGACGCAGGGAGGTTTTGGAGCGCAGTTTGTCCTTTGGTTGTTCGAATGCCGCCTACGTCACCCTCTCCCAGCTCGACCTTTTGCCACGCGTTTTCCATGCCGAGCACCACCGCTTGCCGGAGCGGCAGGAATTCAAGGGCATGGCTGCTTCCCTCGCGCGCCTGATCCACATGCTCTCATCCACCCATCATGAAATCCACGAGGCGCTGATGGGCATACTGCGAGGGCCGGGATGGAGACTGAGCCAAGGCGATCCATTTTTTTGGCCTCCGTACCGACCCGAGGCCTTCCGACTGGAAGGCCTGCGCCTGGAGCTGCATCCGGATATCATCGAACCGGCTCGGGCAATGATCGGCAGGCGTGCCGAGAAGCCCGATTCCAAGCGAATGCTCGTGGCCGCCGAGCCGCGCGTCGGATGTCCCGCATCCAAAATCATCCAAACGGTACACGCGTGGTGCATGCACGTCGCGGAGCCGGTGTTTTTTGAAAACGCGGATACGCTGATGCGCCTGCCGGACGACCTGCTTCTGGCCCGGGCCGCATCGGCTTCCCCGATGGAGCGGCAGGCAACCCAATGATCGGCTTGTCGCGACTTTTAAAAAGAGGCCGAAGCCTCTGTGTATTTTGCATTGTTCGCGTGTCGGATGTTCTCAAAAACCGTCTCCCAAACGTTCAAAGGGCGATTTTTCCGTTTTTCCCATTGCAAAATAGTATATTTAAAAATATATTTTGAATATGACAAATACCGTAAAAACGTCGGATATGATCGAACAGCTGCACCAGGAGTTTTTCCCGGACAATGGCGGGGCCGATGCCGCGAACAAAAGGGAGGTGGACGCGGGCATCATGCATTATTATCAGGAGTTTCGTGAGTTTCTTGGTGAGACCGGAAGGTCATCACCGGATGACGCGCAATTGCGCAGGATGGAAACGATTGCGTCCATCGCCACCGACAGGCGCGGCCTCATTGAGGATTTGCGCATCGCGTTCGCGGATGCGGTGGATCCTGTGGCATTGGGATACGTGAAGGGTCTCAACGAGGAGGGAGAGGGTGACGATGATTTCAGGAGGTTCCGCGCGATGTTGTTCGAAAGGATCGTGCGCATTCGCAATGTCAAATTTTGGCATGATGATCGTCCGATGGGAGAAGACGAGCAACCCGAGCTGAAGGTGTTCACCATTTTGTACGACGTGCTGAGGTTCGGCATATCGAATGCCGCCCATCATTCTTTTTCCGCCCTGGAAGTCATTCCCCGGGTTTTCCAAGGGCAGTACGGGCGTCTTCCCACCGCCGAAGAATACGGGGCCGTTGCCGAATCCATCCCGGGTCTCCTGCGTTCGATCATGTCCATGCAGGACGGGATATTCCGAGTGCTGTTGGATGTCATCCGCACTGCCCACTGGCCCGAGGAAGAGCAAGAGTTCGGTTGGCCCGCCTACAACCCGCGTTCTTTCCGGCTGGTGGACGGGCAGATCCATTTGCATCCGGATATCATGGATCCCATGCGCCGGCAGATTCGGGAAGAGATACGGACCGGTGAGCTGATAAGCATGGAGCAGCGAACGGGTTGTCCTGGCAGGCAGATCGTTCCGCATATCACGAGATGGTGTACCTCTTCATTGGAGCGGGTCTTTGTGCCGCACATGGAGCGACTGGTGCAACTGCGGGATGCACCCAGGGACGCAGAGATGCTGGGCGGAAAGATGTCAGAGTAATAGGTACAAAAAAAGAGGCCGAAGCCTCTGCTTTATGCTGCCCTTCTGTACTTGGTTTTCGCGAAAGACAAACCTGCGGTTTTTCTCTCGCGGGCTCTCTTTTCCCGGAATGGAGTCGCTGCAGTCGGGCAAAGCCCTCCTTCGCGACAATAAAATAAAAAAGAGACCTTTCGGTCTCTGCTTTATGCTGCCCTTCTGTACGCCGGATTCTGTATCCCGTAAGGGCGATGATCATCTATCTGGGGTGAGCATTGCTGCAGCACCTCGGCCCATGAACCATTCGCTTGCGCTCAGGTTCAGGGCACTGTGCGGAGGGGTGACCGGAGCGACGGAACCATTGCTGCTTGCCCGGCGTAGCCCCGCTTGCGCGGGGCGAAGTCGGGATTCCGATCACCCAAATCCTCCTTGCATCACCATGAGTTTACCGATCTCGCCATAGCCCGAAGGCGACGGCGGATCCCCGGTACTCCGGGGCGTTTCACTCTCCCTCGAGGGGAGCTCGTCTCTGTGGCACTGGTCCGCGCCTACATTTATGAATTGGAGCAGGCGGACGGGTGTTACCCGCATGGCGTTCGCACGATGTCCGGACGTTCCTCTCGCCATAGCCCGAAGGCGACGGTGAGCGATCATCCAAAGAGCAGCATGACTATTGTGCCATAGATGGGCCTTAAACGCAACATTGCCCTTGGGATTTTGAAGAGAAACTAGTACAGTTCCGTGGCTTCCAAGCCGCTGTAGCTCAGTTGGTAGAGCAACTCACTTGTAATGAGTAGGTCGCC
>CAZRVH010000004.1:0-74960 GCA_964603635.1 uncultured Candidatus Peribacteria bacterium | reverse complement strand
CCACGCGGGCGAAGAGGGCGACGCACGATGCGCCGAAGCTGAAGCCCGTGAGGGAGTGCAGCGCGGCGGCCATGGCAACGTAGTGCAGGAGCAGCCAGAGCGTGAGCGTGAATCCGAGGATGCCCAGTCCGACCACGGCGAGACCCATCGTGGATCCGCTGAAGAAGGAGATGCGCAGGGCCTTGGTCAGGCTGTGGCGCGCGGCCTCCGTCGTGCGGACGTTGGCCATCGTGGCGGTGCGCATGCCGACGAATCCGGCAAGGCCGGAGGCAAAGGCGCCGACGAGGAAGCTGAACGCCGTGAACGGTGCCTTGAAGGCGCCGGCCCCGAGGTTCGCGACACCCGTGTCGACGAAGAGGTAGATGAGCAGGGCCACCACTGCCATGAACGGCACGATGACGCTGTACTCGCGCTTCAGGAACGCCATGGCACCGATGCGGATCTTGCCCGCGATCTTCTGCATGACGTCATTGCCTGCGCTCTCTTTGCCGATGAGATAACGAAACACGCCGGCGGCAGCGAGAGCGAGCGCGCCCGACGCGAGGACCCAGTACAGGGACTGCGTAAAGGAGGAGGTAAGAGTCTCCATAAAATAAGGAAGGAAATACGAGTTCGCGGGACATCATGATGGCCCCCTGCCGCAGGAGCAAGGGGAACGCAGGTATTGAATAAGGTTTGTGTTCAGAAAAAGCTGCGTGTCTGATGCGCGGTTTGACAGGCTCACCGTGACACTATCGGATGACCCGGCCTTCCCATATAAAAAGCGTGTCATCCCGAGCTTATCGAGAGACACGCTTTTTCAGATCCTTATTACTTCGAAGCCTTCTTGGCTGCCTTTTTCACCTGCGTCGTCGCCTTCTTCACTTCCTTCTCCATTTTCTTCGTGCCTTCGGTAACCATCCCCTTCAGTTCGCCCTGGAATTTCTTCATCGTCGTGGAGGCATATTCCTTGGCCTTCTTCAGGTTCGCCTGCACTTCGTCGCTTTCGGCGAATTTCTTCATTTCATGACCGATCTGCTTACCATCCTTGGCCAGGTGCTTGGCAAGGATTTTGCCGGCGGCTTCGGCATCCTTCGCGCTCGTGAGTTCGTCGCGGAGCTTGCTGTTGCTGAAGACATAACCGGCCATGGCGCCGCCCAGCGTGCCGAGGAGGAGGGAGAGTTTCTTCATAAAGAGTGGGGTTAGGAAATCAAAAAGGATTGTACGCAGTGCTATGACGAAAGTGAAGCAAGGAACTTACGCCATTCATAATAGTATGCGACATGATTCAAACTTTATGGCGAAATCACGGCATAGTACGGATATGGGAGGGCAAGAGCGGATTCGATTTTCCGCGCATACCTTTTTACATAAATAATGAATAGTGTATAAATAACCATATTGGTTCGATCTTTTCCACAACGCAAAGGACTTCCCATGACGGACAATGGTCGCAACGATGAATACGGGCGTATGCGCCCCAAAGAAAAGCCGCAGATAATCGTGGCAAGGGGACATTATTGGATTATGGAAGGAATGTGCTCAACGATAACCGTGTACATGATCCTTTTGGTCATTTTTTTGATTGGCTGGTGCTTGAAAAAGGCCGGCCTGGAAATCGGACCCTCCTCGCTGGAAGGTGCATCTTTGCTTGCCAGCCTTTCAACGATGGTGTTCCTGCTCATGATGTTCGTAGCAGGATTGGCTTGTCGCCTGTCGACCGAGGAGGCCGAAGGCAAATGGGGGTATTTTGTGCATAAGACCGGCGGCATGGTCATTGCCTGCATTGTCGGTTACCTGTTGATAATCGGCGGATCGGTGCGATAGCGCCCGGCGGGCCAGTCACTTCGGTGATTGGCTCTTTTTCTCTTACTCATTCTCCTTGAAATACCGTCTCAAAGCCTCAATTTGGTCATCTCTCAGCAACAGTCGCAACGCCCCGTCCGACGCATTTTTCACGCCGTCAATAGTGCCGAACTGGCGCAACAGCTGGTTCTTTGCGCGGGGGCCGATGCCGGGGATCACATCCATGGACGACGCGATCTCCGCCTTTGCCTTCCGCTTCTGGCGATGACGGTTCGCGAAGCGATGCGCCTCGTCGCGAAGCCGCATGAGCATGAACTTCGCGGGCGAATCCTTCTCGAAGAACGTCGACTCGCTCTCACCCGGCAGGAACACCTCCTCTTCCCTCTTGGCGAGGCCGATCACCGGAATGTCCAACTTCATGTCTTTCAATACTTCCACGACGGTGGAGAGCTGCCCCTTGCCTCCGTCGATCACGAGGAGATCGGGGGTCGATGCAAATGAAGGATCGGTCTTGTTCTGCGAGACCTCGTACATCATGAGGATATCGCCGTCCTGCGAGAATTCCGGATCAATGCAATCCTTCATCCGATGTTCCAGGAAGGCGGGTGACGCCTTGATGTAGCGAAAGCCAAGCTCCGCGTAGGGTTGTTCCAGGGAGGCGTTGATGCAGACGTAGACTTTGCCGGACTTGAAACCGCGCAGCATCTTGCGGATCAGGAATGCCTGCAGCCCCTGCACCTGCGGATCATCGGAGGCGGACGGCGGGAACAATTCGACGGCGCTCGGAGAGTGCTGTCGGACGTACGCGATGGCGACCGCCTCCCCGTCCTTGCGTGCCACCAGGTAATCAAACGCATCCCGCTTCGCATCTTCGAGGTCCTGCAGCACCGTCCAGTGCGCGGGAAGCAAACTCTCCAGCAACGGCATCTCGCCCTTCTTCAACTTGCCGAACGTGAAACCCCCGGCCTTCCACTTCTCCTCTTCTTTCTTCAAGTCCTCGGCGACGTAGCGCAGGCGGCGCATGAGCACTTCGCGCAGCGAGCGGTAATCGTCGATCATGCCGGATTTGATAGTGCGCAGCGTGAACGAACGGTAATGGTCGTTCGCGGGTTTGCCATCCTTGAACACGACCATGCTGCCCACGGTTTCGGTACCGCCGGTGTGCGAGATGTCATAGCCTTCGATGCGCGCTGGCGGGCCTTTGAGATGCAGTTTTTCGGCGAGGGTTTGCAATGCGGTGTCGATGTTGCGACTCTCGGCCTCCCAACGGACTTCCTGCTGGAGCGCCTTCTCGTGCGCGTTCTTTTCGGCGAGCTGGAGGAGATGCGATTTCTTCCCTCGTTCGGGAACCAAGAGCTTCACTTTCTTTCCGCGTTGCGTCGCCAGCCACTCTTCCGTCGTCGCGCGTTCGTCGAAGTCCTCGCCAATGAGGATGACGCCGGGAATATCGCGCGAGTCGCTGTAGAACTGGGGCAGGAACTGGTTCAGCACTTCCTGCAGGCTGTCCGCGCTGCCCGCGAGGGAAAAGGAGGTTTCGTCGATTACCTTGCCGCCGCGCTGCTGCATCACCACCACGTTGGATCGGCCCGACAGGAGCGCGATGCCGATGATGTCGGCGTCTTCCAGGTTGGGGTCGGATACGATCTGCTTGTCCTGTCGCAATAATAACGAGCGCAAATGATCGCGCATGGATGCCGCAAGCTCGTATTTCTTTTCCTTGGCCGCTTCTTCCATCTTCTGCTTCAAACGATCGATCATGGGCTTCTCGTTGCCCTTCAGGAATTCGATCACCCCGTCGATGGATTCCTCGCGGTACTGCGCGGGAGTTTTCAACCCGATGCACGGCGCGGAACACTGGCCGATGTGATGGTCCAGGCAGGGAGTGGGCCGGTCTCGGTACTTGCAGGTGACATCGAGAGGAATCGTGTGATCTTGTGGCTTGTAGCTTGTAGCTTGTAATTTCTCTGTTTCTTGTATCTTGTTTTTTGCCTCTTCAATCTCAATCTCCATCTTGCACGTCCGGAACGGATAGACGGTTCGGAGAAAAGACAGCGTCCGGTAGGCCGTATCGGCACTCGGGCGCGGGCCGAAGTACTTCGCGCCGTCTTCCTCCACCTGGCGTACCACGTCGACGCGAGGATATGTCTCTTTGAGGTCGATCTTGATATAGACGTAGTTTTTGTCGTCCTTCATCACGATGTTGTACTTCGGGCGGAACTGCTTGATGAGATTGGTCTCCAGCACCAGCGCTTCGATTTCGCTGTTGGTCACCGTCAGGTCCACGTCCGCGATCTGCATCAGCAAAGACTGCTTCCAGAGCCCCAAGCCCTTCCACGCACCCTTCAAGACATAGCTTTTCAGGCGGTTCTTCAAATTCTTGGCCTTTCCCACATACAGGACGTTCCCGTCCTTATCCAGCCAGCGATAGACGCCCGGACCCGTGGGGGCCTTGGCGACGCGCTTCTTCAAGATGGTGAAATCGGGCTGCGACATTCGCACGCCAGTGTACAGAAAAGGAACGGATGATGCGGCTGATTCGCAGTCAAAAGAAGCGGATATGCTTGTTTGGGCCGTATTTTGAGGCCAATGTGCGCCAATTTTCCCTTGCATTCCCTTTGTCGCTCCCCTATTTTGTCGCCCACCAATGGACAAGGTAGCCCTTTCCGCATCGGCCCGTTCCAAGGATATCTCGGCAAAGAACCTGCGCAGGCAGGGTCAGATCCCGGGTGTCGTGTACGGAAACAAGACGGAGAACACCTCCATCCAGCTGGAAGAGGTGGCATTGATGAAGGCCTACGTGAAGGCCGGGGAAAGCACGCTCGTCGATCTTGATATCGGAGGCAGCAAGATGCCGGTCCTGTTCCATGATGTCTCCTTCGATCCGGTGACGGACCGCATGGACCACGTTGATTTCTACGCCGTCGACATGAAGAAGGAAGTGGAAGCCGAAGTGCAGATCCACTTCGAAGGAGAGTCCGACGCGGTGAAGGAAGGAGGAATCCTCGTCACGGCCCTCGACCACGTCGAAGTCCGCTGTCTGCCGGCCAACCTGCCGCATGACTTCAAGGCGGAGCTCAGCAAGCTGAAGGCTTTCGGAGACAGCATCACGGTCGCGGACCTTTCCGTTCCGGAAGGAGTGGAAATCCTCACGGAAAAGGATGCGGTGATCGCCATCGTCCAGGAACCGCGCGCGGAGGAAGCCCAAGTGGCTCCGGTCGCTGCCGAAGGAGCTGCCGCCGAAGGAGCTCCCGCAGCCGAGGTGAAGCGCGTGATCCCGGGAAATCCGGAGAATTAACACATTGTGTCATTCCGAGCGTAGACGAGGAATGGACACTTCTTTTTTGTAGGACGCGCGTATGTTTCGTCTACGCTCAACATGACACGCTCTACTTTTTCATCTTCCTCTTCCCGCTTTCTGTTCGTAAAAATGATGGAAGGATAATCGCCTGCCGCAGCTCCGGTATGTGTCGAACCAACTCCATGTCTTCCAGCGCGACCTTGCCCACGTACAGGTCCGCCAGGTTGCCGCCGCCCGTTACGAACTGTTCGATGGCACGCAGGCCGCGCAGGTACACAAGTCCTTTGGTGAACGCGCCGGGCAGCGAGGTATCGGTAAGGCCGCGCTTCACGTCGATCGCTTTGCCCAAAGCCTTTTCCGGGCGATACCCGAGTTCTTCCTCCAGATACGCGCGGGTTTCCGCGAAGGAATGTTCCAACGCATAGGCCACGGCGAGCACGCTGCGGGCGGGACCGTAGCGCTTGTCATGATGTTCCGACAGGACGCGGTTCTGGTTAAAAATCGCGAGCCCTTCCTGCGTGTCCATGTACCCGGCGCATCCGCGTCTCAGGAGCTGATAAGGCTGATGGTCGCCGTTCTCCGCCGTGAGAACGTGCGTTTCGATCTCGTGGGCGATGAGCGCGTCGATATGCATCCTGGAGAAGAGCGCCCCTTCCCGCAGGTACACGCTGTGTCCTCCGACGGTGCAATCCGCCACGAGCTTGCGGCGCACGCTCACCTGCCAATCATGCAGGCCGTACTTTTCCAATGCCTGTGCGAAGAGCGGCACCGCTTTTTCCGGGGTGATGAGATCGTCGGGATGCGGCGGCAGATCGCACGCGACCTGGGACCTCAAGATGGATGAAGCGGCGGTCAGAAGATCGGACTGTGGCAAACCGAACAGCATGGAAGACGAACGGGTGAAGCGCTGGGCGTCCCCGCGGGCTTCCAACAAGTCGAGTCGGGCGAGGAGTTCCATCCCCTTTTTCCGAAGCAAGATACCGAGCGGGGAATCATCGGTCTGGACCGATTGCAACCGCTCGCGAATCTCCCCTGTCTCGGGAGCCAACGGAGCATACTGGAATGTCGGATCGTAGCGGCGGTCCTCCGCGAGACGCGCGCGTTCCTCGGAGAGGTTCGTCGGTTTCAACGGGCGCAGAAGGAGGAGTTCCTGGTCACACTGCGCGAGCATCTTGTCGATGGCACGCAGGTCCGCCTTCCTGGACGCGATGCGCGATGCGGAAGCACCCTTGGAAGGATCGATGAGAAACCCCGACAGGTCGCGTTTGCCGATGACGGCGCGTACGTCGGGGAGGGGCACGTCCCCCGCCCGAATGACGGACTGCAGCTTGCGGCCGCCGAGCGAGAACCGGATACGGTAGAGATCTTCCTTCCCTTCTTCTTTTTCGATCAGTTTGGCGCGAAGCAACTCATCGACCAAATCCTGCCGGAAGACGCTTCTGTCCGCGTTCGGCTGGACGGTAACGGGCACTTCCATGGCCGTTCCGGCACCCGATACGGATATCGTTTCCAGGATGCCCAGGATGGGCCGCTCGTCCTCTTCCGCATCGGAATCACGCACCGCTTTCTTGCCGAACAACTCCCGTGCCAGGCGCACGCCCTTCTCGGGAGTCGCCACGCTCACGCCGCCCACGCGCTCCAGACGCGAACGCAGCGGCGCGAGATTCGCGATCTGCACCGAGAGTCCGGCGCGCGCGTTCACTTCCAGCAGGGCGGGCCCCATTTCCTCGTCGATCGTAAGATCCACCGCCAGGTACCCGATGTTCGTGACGTACTGGATACGCGACGAAATCAGCAGCATATCCTCCCAGTGCGGGATCGCGATGCCTGCCGGAGAGCCGCCGTGCGGCAATTCGCGGATGATGCGTCCGGACTGCACCGCATGCGTCGTCTTGCCCGTGGCGATGTCGATGCCGATGCCGATGCCGCCCAGGTGCACGTTGGCTTTCCCGCGGCTCCGGGCCGTCGGAATGCGGAGCATGGCCATCACCGGGACGAGGTTAAAGACCACGATGCGGATATCCGGAAGACCCGCGGGACGGAACGGTGCGAATGCGTCATCCGCCACAAGGATTTTTTCGAAGAACGCCGTGTCGGGCGTGCCGCTGATGGAATACCGCCCGTCCAGGATATCCTCGACGTGCTCGCGCAGAAACCGTTCGGGAACGGGACGCTTCCCTTGCTCCAGAAACTCCCCGTTCTTCCTGCCCTTCAGGATCATGATCCCCTCGCCGCCGAACCCGTTGTTGGGCTTCAGGACGCACTCGTCGGGCAACGAGGAAAAATCGAAATTCTTCAGCTGGTCATGACTCTCGATGCGCGCGTAGATCTTCGCCACCGGAATGCCGCGCGCCGCAAGGAACGCCTTCGTCTTCATCTTGTCATCGGCGAACGCGACCGCTTTGCGCGGGTTATAAGGTTTGATGTAGAGGAGATTCCTCGCATTCAAACCGAGCAGGCCGCTGTTGGTGAAGAAGGGAATGTTCATGAGGGGGAGATATTGTCCGGGATCACGGTAGCTGGGAAAGCTTCGGAAGCTCACTCCTCACATCACTCTTCCTGCAAATGCTTGAATACCTCCCTAAATCTGAAGTACTCCACAAGTCTCAAACCCGTCCATTTGCCCAACAGGACATCTATGGGAAGGGTGACCAGGATCAGTTCCGGATACGCGAGGATGAGCGACTGGAACGACGCCCATTGCACGATGAACACGCAGAGGAGGGCGGCGGCAACCGTTTCGACGACGCCCAGAACAGCCGATGTCCACCCCTGTTCCGTCTTCAGGTTCAGGAAGCTTTCGGACAACGTGGACATGATGAGAAGAAGGAATACCGTCTCGCGCGTGAACGCGACGCCGAAGGCCGCGCCGATACCCATGAGGATAAGCAGCGTGAAACTGACGACCGACAGGATGATCGCGACGCGCGGGATGTACAGCATGCGCCAACGCGACAGCAACGAGCGCGTCCCGTAGCCCGCCGCGATGATGAAAAGCAGCGACACGATGCCGGTTTGCCAGCCGAGTGCCATGAAGCTGAGGGCAATGATCGTGGGCGTATACAAGCCGAATGTCGTGATGCCGACGACCTGTTTCAGGAAGGCCAGGATGGTGGCGATGATCGGCAGGACGAGGAGCAGGATGACGGTATCGCTCGGGATGCCGTTGGTGAGCATGACGTCGATGAGGTTGCTGAGGATGTTCCACGGACGCAGGCCGGATGCGGCGGACGTGACGCGTAGCGAGTCGATATCCTTCTGCGCGAGATCATTCACGAACGCATCGATAGTCGGGGTGGTGAGCAGCGCGTTGATCCCTTCTTTCCGGGTGATGACGATCTGGTCCGGGTTCAACGCGGAATAAAACCCGCGGGCGATGCGCGCGATGGTCTGCAAGCTGCGCTGCGTGATGAGCACCACGCTCTGGTTGCGGATGCCCGCGGACAATTCCTCGGATTCCTCCACGACGCCCATCAAAGCCTGTAAACCCTGCACCCCGTCGGTCCACAGGATGATGGCATCCGCCCCCAAAAGAACGTTGTTTCGCTCCGCCAACAGCTCCGCCAAAGACTGCTCGGAACCAAGCGGCCCGGAGGGCGGGGCGGTTTGGATGACCGGCATATAGACGCCCTGCTCGGAAGCGTTCGCGGCATGCGACTGCAGCTTCGCCGTCTCCACGGACGCGTCGGCGATGAGGACTATCTTCCTGTTATACGCGACGATCGTATGCGTGCTTTCGGAACGGAACTGCTGGCCCGCGACCGTGGACGTGATGATGAGGCGGAATGTGTTCTTCCCGGGCTTGTCCGGAGTGTAAATGGCTTCCACCGTTTGGCTGATCGGCTGTCGCACGTCATTCAAAAACCATTGGTACGAAATGTCCTCCCCCGTCACCCGGCTGGACGACGCATCCAACACCGCCGTGCGCCCCACCGCGATATCCTCGGGGCCGTTGATCACGGCGTCCAGAATGGGAACGGCATCCTCCAGGACGGACCCCGTGGATGTCTGCGCGGATGCGATGGTCACGCCCGCGAGGGACGCGAGCAAGGCGCCGGCAGCGATGAATCGTCGGATGCCCGTCATGTCAGGCTGCGGAAAGGGAACGCCTGCGCGCCCTGGCCTTGCCCGTACGAAGTTCCTTGTACTTCACGATCTGCGGCTCCAATTTTTCGCTCGCGCGGTCCACGGCTTCGCGCAGGCTCGATTTGCGGGACTCCGCGCGGAACACCTTGCCCGGCACCTCGATGGTGATCATCACCTTGATCTCATCCGATGCTTTCTTGGTTTCGCGTTTTTCCGCCTCGATGCGGATGACCGACGCCTCGTCTTTCAATCTGCTGCAATACGTCGCCAGTTTGCCCATTTTGCGGGCGACGAGCAGCAAATCGTCCGCGGTGTACTGAATGCCCTTTTCATAGTGTTCCAGACGCATGGAGAAGGGGGGGAAAGAATGCTTTGGACTATAGCACAAACGCGCCGGAAAAGGGCATGAAGCCTCCGAATCTTTTAAAAGGCGAAACCTCGCGGAACCAAGCCGTTTCCAGGCATGCCAGGAGATTCGGCTTCCATGGGAAAGCAGCGTAGGCGCGGACGGATGAAAAAGGCTGAATTGCACAAAAAGCCCGAAAATGCTATAATGATTGGAAATTCATACCCATACACACGTATGCAGTCGATGACAGCCGAAAAAAAGCAAGTAACGGACCTGCGGACAAAAATGGAGAACCTCAGCGTCGACGGCGCACTCACGCCGGACGAACAAGCGAAGTTGGACGGACTCAAGGCGGAGCGTAACGCACTGAAAGTGCAACTCGAAGCGAAGCGCGACACTGCGAAGGCCAAGAGGGACGCCCTCGTGGAAGAGGAGATGCAGGAGCATCTGGATGACGTCATAAGAATGGAAGGGATCGAAGCAAGCATACGCACGCTTCCCACTGCCCCCGCTCGGGCACCCGCCGCAGCCATGGCTCCCGCCTCGGCGACGGGAATATCGGCGGCCCTCTCCAACGGGCTCGGCAAGGCGATGGAAGGACTGGGGAAAATGGGCGAGGCGATGAAAAAAATGTGGGACAATCTCAGTGTCAGCGGCAAGAGGGGCCTCCTGAAAATCGGGGAGATGTTTCCGCAACTCGCATTCCTCGCGGACTGGGCACGCCCGGCGGTCGAGGTAGCCGACATCCATGAATTCATGGAAAAGGATACGGCGTTCGGCAGGAACGTCTTGAAGGCCGACACGGACATCGCCAGCAACAAAACGTTGCGTGACGCGTACAAGGCGGCCATCACCGGCGGCACGAAGACGGCGGAGAACTTCACGTTCGAACAATTCATCCAGCTAAGGATCGTCGAACTAAAAAACACCAAGCTCGTCGGCGTCACGATGGCGGACCTCGCCGGCACGAAGTCGCCCGAGGAAATCACCGATGCAAACAATAAGAACGACACGCAACTCAAGAAGCTGAAGGAAAACGGCTTCGTCCAGGACGCGAAGGATCCCGAACTGTGGAAACTGGACGGACAAGCGCTCGGCGATACGGCGGCCGGAATCCCGATCAACGCCGTGTTTTTCAAGAAGAACGCCGCCGGCGCATGGGAATGGAAGACAAACGCGGAAGCCGACTTCACGACCCTGAGACGCCTCGACGAAGCGCAGGCGAGCATCAGCGTTCCCGTGAAGGAACTCCGCGCCAAAATGAATGCCCTTGCGGGAGTGCTTGGCATTCCTGCCGTCGCGGTCCCGGCTCCCGCGCCGGGCGCGCCTCCGGGAGGACCCTCTGAAACTCCTGAGCAAAAAAACAGCCGCCATATCATCGCCCTCGCGGAAGCATTGAACGAGGTGGCCGGATCGAATGCCATCGATATCGATAAGAAAAACGATTGGAAAATCATTGCATCGGAAGTGGCCCACAAATTGGAATCCGACGCATTCAAAACGGCATTGGCCCTGCAAATAGACGACGGTGTCTTGGAAGCGACGGACACCTCGCAAGGAAGCTCGTGGCTGACAGGATATTTCGCGGATGCGAACGTGCTGGAGAATTGGAAGGAGGCAGTCCTGACCAACCCCGTGGTGGCGGTGGAAAAATTCCTGGGCATCGACCCGTATAAAAAGAAGGAAGGATATCTGTGGAACAATCCCGCGCTTGAAGGCAAATCGCGTGGCGCCATCCTGAAAATCCAGCAGGCGCTGAAGGCCAAGCTGGCGCTCTGACAAACGCATGAAGATCCCATCCATCCCGGTCACGGCTAAGGAAAGCCCGGATTCCCCCCTGCGGGAAACCGACCGCCATGCCTTGCGCGAACGCGTGAAGTCCATGACGGCGGCCGAACTCGCGAAGACGATCGAGGACATGAACGGACCCAAGGCCATACCCGACATCTTCCGCGAAACGGACGTGCAGGACGCCATCGCGAAACGCATGGAGGAAGTGGACGTGTCGCTGGATACGAAAGAACAATGGAAAATGCTGCGGTCCGGCATCACGGCCGGTTCCGCCGCGGCGGAAGAAACATTCAAGGAAGAACTGGAGAAGAAAGGCGGCATCAAGTACCGCATCGGAACGTTCCTTCTGAAAATGCTGGGATGGCTCGGATTCAAGAAGGCCGTTGCGTTGCAGGAATCGATCAAGGAAAAGGGGTATTTCCGCACCGCCCTGGAAGGCGCGAAGGAGTATCCGGCGTTCGCCTCCTTCCTGGCGATGATAGGGGTGAAGGCGACGCCCCAGGTCGCCGACTACCTGACGCAGAACGAAGGTCCTATCACGCGGGTCCTGCAGGAAAAGATCGAGGCGAGCACCGAGCCGGCGGAGGACGTGGTCCGCTCCTATGCCGAAAGGGTAAAGGACATCGCTGCGAAGGCCGCGGACGGCGGTATTTCCGTCCTGGCCAAGGGCCTCGCAGGTATTCTGGGAGGAACCTACGACGAGGAAACGGGCGTCGTCTCGATCCCCTCCCTTCTCGGCGAATCCGCCACCATCCGCCCGCCGGTCATCATGGCGTGGCAGGCCGGGGCGCGACTGCGCGGCGGGAACTCCGTGCTCAAGGCCGCGTATTCGAGCATGCTGGTGGAGCGTAAGTTCAAAACATTCCTGCGCGATGCGGACGGCGCGAACAAGACACTCGACGCGGCCATGGAAGGAAAGCAGGCATTGGCCAAACGCGGACTGGAGATCATCGCGAAGCACAAGGGATTTGCCATCACCGGCAAGGAGGGTAAAGAATTGGAAGACATCCTGACGACGCTGGAAAAAGAAGTGGGCTTCACCCCAAAGGACGTGATGCAGACGGTCGGCGCGGACCCCGCGGAACTGGAACAACGTCGCGCGGAAGTCCTGTCCCACATGGATGAAGTGTCCAGGCAGGAAATCGCCGACTTCAAAGCAACGAAAAACCGCGTCGAAGGAATGCTGAAGGACGCGGAAGAAAAACTGAAAAACGGGACGCAGCCGGGGAGTCCCGATGAATATCGCAATAGAGTCATCAAGGATGTCAACGATCTGACCGCCGAATTCAACGCGAAGGCCACCTCTTCGAAACTTGCCGAAGGCCAGAAAGCAGCGAGCCTGATGGGCATGCTCGACGCGCAGGCGCAACATCATCTGGAACGCGCGGAGCAACCGAATATCGTGAACCGCACGCTGGAAAAAACGGCGTCCGGCATGGAATCCTTCGGGTTCAGCCTGGCCAGGACCCCCGTCGGCTTCGTCGTGAAGGGGGTCGCGGCTTACTCGTTCCTGCCCCTGATTACGGAAGGAGTCGCGGCGTTCCGCCAGGGAAAGGAAGGCGAAGCAGCCCGGAAAGCCGTGATGCTCGACGCGACGGAAGCGGGCCTGGGCTTCGTCCCCATCGTCGGCAACGTCATGGACTTCCGCGCCGCCATCCTGGGAACGGACCTCAACGGCCGCGAATTGGATACGTGGGGCCGCGTCACGTCCGCGGCCTTCGGAACGGTGGGCATGACCGCGGACATCCTGGGATTCTTCACCGCGGGAACCACGACGATCGCCTACCGCGCCGCGCGCGGAGCAATGAAGGCGGGAAAAGCCGTCCTGAAGACAGCCGATACGGTGAAGACCGCCGGCGTCACGGCGGATGTCATCAAGTCGGCGAACGCAGCCGCAGAGACGATCAAGAGCATGGAAAACATGTATGATACGACGAAGTCCGTCGGCAAGGCGGGCAGTCTGCTCCACAAGGCACACAACGTCGCCCGAGGCGCGCAGCACACGATGCAGATCGTTACGTATACCCAGTTGGGCGTTTCGCTCGCCTGCGGCATGTCCACCGTGGCACAGAACGTCGGCGGCGCGCTGGAGAAGATCGGCACGTTCGCGCAGCAGGGCGCAAGCATGGTGAATATCGGAGCCAACGCGACCGTGGAAGCCGCCGGCAATGCCAAGGATTACGTGATGGATAAACTTCCTTTCTCTTCGAATGACGAATCCCCAAGCGTCTAAACAGCAGGCGAAGAACGGATCGAAGCCGCTGATGGGCAGGTTGCTCCGCTTTTTCCGCGCGGAAGAAAAATCCGAATCCACGGCCGAGGTTCCGGCTCCGAAGAAAAAGCCGATGCGTACGGTGTTGGAGAAGATGACGAAAGCAATCGAGCCCTATTCCCTGGAACTCCCGGAGGGCAGGACGCTCATCGACGGAACGCCGCGCACGGTTGGACTCAACGGCCGTAACCACACGATCGTCTTTACGCACAGGAGGATCGTCCTGGATGGCAAAAACCATGTCGTTGCCTGCGAGGGCACCGCCTGGGATATCACCAAGGCGGAACGCACGGCGGGCATCTTTACGTTGGAAGCGGGCGCATTCGGCAAGAAAGCATCGTTCGAAGCGGACGATACGAAGTTGAAGGATATCCTCCGCACGCTTCTGAGCACGGGAACGTACGCATGGACCGCGGAAGACGGAAACACGGTAAGCATCGAACGCCGGTAAACCGAACATGCTATACTGCGGATGTGGTCATCCTCAGCGAATATCTCTTTCTCATTCCCTTGGTCGTCCTCTTCCTGTCGGAAGTGGCGAAGGTGCTTGTGGAATACATGAAAACCGGCGACTGGGACGAGGGCATATTCAAATCCGGCGGCATGCCCAGTTCGCACTCCGCGTTCGTCACCTCGCTCATCATCATCGTGTACCAGAAACTGGGAATGCAGTCCGTGGAGTTCGCCATGGCCTTCGTATTCGCATCGGTCGTGTGGTACGACGCGATGAGCGTACGCCGCGCGGTGGGCCAGCAAGCGGAAATCCTGAACAAATTGCAGCGTAAGCAAAAACTGAAAATCCGCCTGGGCCACTCCTTCGCGGAAGTGATCGCGGGCATCGCGTTCGGCGCCGTGGTGACGCAGATCGGGGTGTGGGTGAGTAGGTTTTAGGTTGTAGGTTGTAGGTGGTAGGGATGGAATCTTTTTTCATTTCCTACAAGCCACAACCCACAAGCTATTTCCCCATCCAACTCCTCACCGTCTTCCCGACCGTATCGATGATCACCGGCACTTCCAGGTAATCGATCATGATCGCGATCCACGCGAGCCACCAAGGCAGGATGGTCTGGTTCGTGACGCCCTGGAACGTATCGACGACGAACTCGTCGGTGATCCAGAAGAGATGCAGCCACTGCGAATTGAGCAGGAACAGGAACAGGATGGCCTTCCACTTGAAGCCTTTGCGGAATTCGTGCAGGTACAGGACCGTGGTGGAGATGAGCGCGGGGATCTCGGTGTAGTCGATGAGGATGATGACGAACTGCCAGAAAGGACTGGGCGTGAAGAAGCTGTACCCCAGGAGGCGGTCGGAAATCACATGCGCGGCCAGCCAGTATAGGTGGACTACCTGGAGGAAGAACAGGATCGTGGTGATGGTCAACGCGACGCGGTAATGCCGCTCGTACCAGGCGAAGAACCGTTGGATGAGTCCGTGCTGGGCCATATGCATCAGAGGGAAAGGACGCTATCGGGTGCAATCATATCCGTTTTGCCGGTCACCCGGTCCAATACTTCCACCGTTCCCTGCTCCAAGGTCTTCGGCGAAACGACGATGCGCAGTGGGATGCCGATGAGATCGCTGTCACCAAGCTTGAATCCGACGGATGCATCGGTGCGATCATCAAAGAGAACCGTTTTGCCCTGTTTCTCGAATTTCTTCTTCAGATCGACGGCCGCCTTGTATGCCTCTTCATCCTCCCCCTTGGCGATCGGGACGATATGCACGTCAAACGGCGCGATGCTGGCGGGCCACATCAACCCCTTGTCGGTGGAGAACGCTTCCGCAACGACGCCCATGAGGCGCGAGATGCCGATGCCGTAACACCCCATGATCACGTGCTGCTTCTTGCCATCCTGGCCGACGTAGCTGAGGTCGAAGGGCTCCGAGAAGCGTGTGCCAAGCTTGAAGATATTGGCCGCTTCGGACGCCTTTTCCTCGCGAAACGCGGTGCCCCCGGTGACGGGACAGACGGTCACGCCGGCTTCGTAAATCTCCTTGTTGATAGCGATGCGCTTGCCCTGCTTCTCCGCCTCCTCGCTGACGTAGATGACGTCTTCGCCGCTGGGCAGAACCACTTGGTATTCATGGGAATACTTCGAGAACGTACCACCGGAGGCATAGGTCAGATACGTTTTCTCCGCCAATCCCAGCCGCTCGAAGATCCTGTCATACGCGCCCTGGGCGACTTCGTAGAAACGGTCCAAATCTTGCTGCGTGGCATGGAACGAATAGAGGTCTTTCATGATGAACTCGCGTCCGCGCATCACTCCGCTCTTGGCGCGCAATTCGTTTCGGAACTTCGTCTGGATCTGGTAAGCGCTGAAGGGAAGATCCCTGTACGACTTCACGAACTGCCTTGCGAGCGGCGTCACCATTTCCTCGTGCGTCGGGTTCAGCGCGTATTCGGTGTCACCTGCGGCGGGAACATGGAACAGCACGTCCAGGACCTTGTGGTCCCACCTCCCCGTCGTCTCCCAGTATTCCTTCGGCGCCAACGCGGACATCAGGATTTCCTGTCCGCCGATACCATCCATTTCCTCGCGCACGATGTTCTCGATTTTCTTGATAACCTTGAGGCCCAGCGGCAGGTAGGAATACACGCCCGCCATGGACTTGTTGATGAATCCGGCACGCGTCAGAAGGTCCGCGTTCTTGCTGGACGCGTCACTGGTGGATTCCTTGGATGTCTTGGTGAAAAGCTGGGATACGAGCATGGAATGGTATGAAATCACGGCTATCCTATGCTATTTCCAGATACGGTGCCAGATCGGGCAGGGCGGACACGATGTTCGGCACCAAGGTGACGGACAGGTCTCCGGCTTTGTTCTTCGCCGCCAATGCAGCCATTTCTCCGGACGTCAGCCATTCGAACCCGCCGATCTTGTCCGGCTCCAACCCTTCAACGGGATCGCCGTCCATATCGCAGAGGATCATGTGCACGTCGAACGGACCCTCGGGTGACTGCGTTTCATAGATGCCGATCACCCCCTTCACAGTCAACACGCGACCCATTTCCTCCATCCCCTCGCGCATCACGGCCTCCTCGGGGGTCTCACCGTCCTTCGTTTTTCCTCCGGGCGGTTCCAGACGCACGCGGTTATGCTTGATATTCCGCGCAAGCAGCATTCTTCCGCCACGTATGACTACTGCGGCAACCATCGGCCGCTTCTGGACTTCAACCCCATCCTCAAGCGATGACGTTTCGGACATACAGGAAGAAGAAAATGGCGATGATGATACGGTAGATACCGAACGCCGTGAAGGAATGGTTCTTGATGAATTTCAGCAGCCACTTGATAGCGAGGATGGCGACGACGAACGAGGTGACGAACCCGACGGCCAGCATGCCGTAATCGACTGAGCTGAATGCGCTTCCTTCCTTGATCAAATCCAGCGCGGTGGCGGCCAACATGGTGGGCACCGCGAGCAGGAAGGAGAAGTCGACGATCGTCTTGCGCTTGAGTCCCAGCAGCAATCCCCCGACGATCGTGGCGGCGGCGCGGGAGACGCCCGGAATAACGGCGACGGACTGGAAGAGTCCGATGATCGCGGCCTGCCTGTACGTGATCGACGCGATGTCATCGGTCGCATCGGCCTTCTCCTTGTGTGACCTCTCGAAGACGATGAGGAAGATTCCCCCGAGCAGAAGCGACCAGAGGATCAGCGTCGTGCTTTCAAAAAACACGTTCTTGATGATGGAATGCAACCCAAAGCCAATGATCATGGTCGGAACAAAGGCCGCGGCAACTTTGAATAACACTTCTTTCGACTGCAGGAAGGACCTCCAGTAGAGCGTGACGACCGACAGGATCGCGCCCAGCTGGATGGAAATCTCGAACGTCTTCAGGAACTCCGTGTGCGGCAACCCGAGCAATTGACCCGTGAGGATGAGATGCGCGGTGGAGGAAATGGGGAGGAATTCGCTGATGCCTTCGACGACGCCGAAGACCAGGGCATGGAGCAGGGTCATACGGATATGGAATCACATCCGGGGGCGAAGCACAAAGAAACCGCGGCGATCCCTTAAAAAACAGCCCGGCCCCGTCTCGCGACGGAAGCGGGCTGCTTTCGGAAGCGCGATTAGGCGGCCATGTCATCCATCGGGGCCTCTGCGGGAGCAGACGCGTCCGTCGCGACCACGTTCGTGGCCTTCGGACCCTTGTCGCCCTGACCCATGTCGAACGACACGGTCTGGCCGACGTTCATGGAATCGAACTGCCCGTTGCATTCACTGTTGTGAAAGAAAACGTCAGCCGAACCCTCGACTTTGATAAAACCGAATCCTTTGTCGGTCTTCGTTTTGATAATTCCCGTAGCCATACTGGTAGAAGGAGAAAAAATAAGAACACTGGGCAGATCTGATTTCTCCGCCTTCAGAAAGACGACCATACTCCCTTTCCGGGGAATAGCGAGTATTTTCCGCATATTTATGCCAAAAATCTAAAAGTATCCATTAGGGCGAAACGTCAAAGAAGGGGTATGATACCTCGTTGGTCTCCGGATTCCTTTCTCCCCCATCCATGCATATCATCACCAGAAAACAGTGCGCGACCGACGGTTGCACCAGCCAGACGCGCGGCAGGGATTATTGCACCAAGCACCTCAAAGACCGCAAGGCCGCCCCCATTACCAGCGCGGCGCGGCGCACGATGTTCTCCCTGTGTTGCCAGGCAGGCTGCGTACAGGGCGAGAAACACGAATACGGATCGCAATACTGCGACAAATGCAAGGAACCATGCCAATGGCGCACCAAGGTGTGAGGAGAATCCCGATAGCCCAAAGCAAAGCGCGGTCTTAGACTCTGGAATGGAAAGGAGGAAGACGATATACTCGGTGCTTCATCCCTTCATTACATTCCCATGGAGAAACATTCCGTACGACACATCGGTATCCTGACGGGTGGAGGCGACTGCGCAGGCCTGAACGCCGTGATCGCAGGCATCGTCCAAGCAGGTATCCCACTGGGTTATTGTTTTACGGGAATTCAGAAAGGTTGGGAGGGTATTTTGGATCCTCCGATGCTGATTCCGCTGAAACTGGATACTGTCCGTAGCATCGCCAATATGGGCGGCACCATCCTGCGCACGACAAACAAAGGACGTTTCGCAGCGAAACAAGGTGACGGAGGAGTTTCGCGCGTGCCCGATGAAACGTTGCGCATGGTGGAGAAGAATATGAAGGCGAACGGTATGGATGCGCTTATTGTCATCGGCGGAGACGGCACGCTCACGGGCGCTCTTCAGCTCCAGGAACTTACAGGCATCAAGGTAATAGGAGTGCCAAAGACTATCGACAATGACCTGCAGGGAACGGATCGGACATTCGGTTTCGCATCCGCCGTGGAAGTGGTACGCGAAGCATTGGATCGCATCCGCACCACGGCAGCGAGTCATGACCGCGTCATCTTCGTGGAAACGATGGGACGCCACACGGGTTGGATCGGGTTGTACGGTGGCGTGGCGGGCGGAGCCGACGCGATTCTACTGCCAGAGTTCCCATTTGAGGTGGAGGATTTCGTCGACTACCTGCGACACCGCGACGACGCGAGTGGTTTTGCATCCGTGATTGTCACGGAAGGCGTACGCATCGGAGGTCAGTTGGCAACGAAGGGATCGAGCAAAGCGTCGGAAGTGCAGCTGGGCGGTGCCGCAGACCGATTGATGGCGGCAGTGGAAGCAATCGCGCCCAATGAATTTGAAATGCGTACAGTAGTCCTGGGACACACGCAGCGCGGCGGAAGCCCCATCGCGGAAGACCGCATCCTTTCCACCGAATACGGTGTCGCGGCAATCGAAGCAATGCACGAAGGAAAGTACGGCTCCATGGTATCGCTGCGTAACAGCGTCATCTCCGTCGTTCCTATCGCGGAAGCCGTGGGAGATATCAAGCGCGTCACCAAAGACGACCCCGTGTACGTCGCGGCCAAGAGCATGGGCGTATTCATGGGCGGCGAGGAATAAATCTCACTGCATCGCGAGATCGGATATCGCGTCGTACACGATGCGAGACATGCCGGCTATGGCCTCCTTTTCCGCGGCATATTCGGTGCCGCTTGTCATGATGCAAAGGACATATCTCATCTTGGGATGGTAGACGATGCCGCAGTCATGCAGTTGGCTGTCCTCGCCCTCCTGGAGCTTGCGTCCGAATTTATGGGCGACGACGGTATCGGGCGGCACTCCAGCGACGATCCCGTCGCGGAACGTGGTCTGAGACAGCAGGGACAGGGCATATTGGGACATGTCCTTGGATAAATATCCCGTGTTGTGCAGCACCGCGAACAGGGTCGCATACGACGAAATCGAAACGTAATCCGCCCTGGGCGCAAGCATCATGTTCAGGATATCGAGGTCGTGAAACGTGTAATACCTCAAATCACTCGGCATCGAGTTCAATTCTTTGACGAGCAACAGATAGGAATAATTGTCCGAATAGACGATCATCTTGCGAAGCAATTCCCGCACGGAGTACGGGGTATCGGGCTTGATGGTCTGATCCGGCGTTTCCACGTTCATATTGGTATCGAGGAACCCAGTGAACGAGAGAGTTTTGTCCAACACGGATGGATCCAGGTCCGCAAGGTGCAGGAACGCGATCATGATGGGAAGTTTCGTCAGGCTCGCGGGCTGAAATTTGTCATACTCCCCGATTCCGAAGCGAGGCCCGCGGTCGAGATCGCGGAAATATACCGAAAGGTGCGTAATCTTCCCGGTCTCCTTGAGAGCTTCTTTTTTGGCAGACAAATCATCCCGCAGGGGCTCGTAATCCCACTCCCCCTTTAGCGTCGCGGCCTTGCATCGAACCGAGGGATTCAGAAGATTGTATGTCGTATGACATGGCGCGACATACGGCCACACCTGGTGAAGGACGAAGAAAGCCAGGAGGCCGACAAACATGGACGCGACGTGCGTGACGATATGCTTTGACAAATAGAACTTCACGAAGCAATCATGCGCTCGTTTCGATAAAGTGCAAGGACGGGCTCTTTAACCCAGCTCCGCGATGCGGATGGCCCCGCCGAAAAAAAGCAGGAGCGTCAACGTGAGGCCCGTCGTAAGCGAAAAGGTAGCAGCGGTTGCCTTCTTTTTCTGCTCCAACATGATGCTGGCCAGGAAGAAGAAAATGGCGAGCGCACCTTTCAAGCGGAAACTCATCGTCTCCCCCAGGTTCGCCACCATATCCGGAAGAACGTAGATCACGAATGCGAGCACGACGGCCACAACGATATGAAGAACGCGCTGAAAAGTGGTATTCATGCAGCTATGATACCAGAAGAGATTTTACGAAAGTACCTCCACGCTCTTCGCAAGCGTCTTGAACCGTTCGCCGTTGGCCTGCGTCACGGTGATCGTCATATGGCCCGCCTTGCTCATATGGATATCCCCCACGATGCCGGACTTCCCTTTGTGCCTGCCGTTGACGACGGTGCATTTGTCTCCGTCCTTGAGTTCGGGATTCATATATCGATCATAACAAAATGACTCGCGTCGAACGAGCGCGAGTGTATCCCGGGCCTTCCGTCGAAGGGCGCGAAGCGGAAGAATCGGCAGCGCGACGTCATTTCTACGTGATAACTGCAGCCGGTACGACGATTCGAGCCGTGAGCATGCACTCCGTTGATGGCTTGCCCACCGGACATACGTCTCTGATAGACCGTATGCATGAAAAGATTGGTTTCCATTGTTGAAAATCGGAACTGCCGCAACGGCCTAAGCCAAAAATCTACCGAGGAAAGCCTTGGTGCGCTCCTGAGTGGGAGACGCAAAAAGCACGGACGGATGTCCTCTCTCTAGGACTATCCCGTTATCCAGGAATAGTACTTCGTCTGCGATCTCACGCGCAAAGGACATCTCATGTGTCACGATAACCATCGTCTGACTGCGTTCTTTCGCGAGAGTACGAATAACCTGCAAGACTCCCCACGCAAGTTCGGGATCAAGGGCGGAAGTGACCTCATCGAAAAGCAATACCTGGGGCTCCATCATGAGCGTACGAGCAATGGCGACTCTCTGTTGTTGTCCTCCTGAAAGCGAGATGGGATACGCATCGCACTTCTCCTCCAATCCTACTTGCTTCAAACGAATAATCGCGGATTCCATCGCTTTTTCCCGTGTCATTCCTCGTACAATGATAGGGGCTTCCACAAGGTTTTCCAAGACCGTCTTGTGGGGCCAGAGATTGAATTGTTGGAAGACCATCCCCACATGCTCGCGTAGGCGACGAAGATCAACTTTGGCATCACCACGGATAAGAAAACCCTGAATGTTGATTGTGCCGGAATCGATAGTACAAAGCCCGTTCAGCGCACGAAGCAGGGTTGTCTTTCCGGAACCGCTTGAACCGATAATAGCCGTGATTGTTCCTGGCATGACATCAAAGGAGATGCCTTTCAGTACCTCATGCTCGCCAAATCTTTTGCGGACATTCTGAAGGCTAATAGCTGGTTCCATAGTTGAAAGCGGTAGAGGTGCCACGGGCAAATCGTTGCTCCGCGTAGCGCAGAAGACCGATGAGAGGGAGAATGATCAGGAGATAGACAAGGGCGACTGTCGTATAAATCTCTAACGGTCGATAGATATCGCTGATGAGAAGGTTTGCCTGATGCAGCACTTCCCCGACCGCAATGATGGAGGCCAAGGAGGAATTTTTGATCTCGGTAATGTACAGGCCCAGAAGATTCGGGATCATCGTGCGAACCGCCTGCGGCAGAACGATGCGGCGCATTGCCTGGCTTTCCGTCATGCCGAGTGCCAATCCCGATTCGAGTTGCGAGTGGGCTACGGACTCGATTCCTGCGCGAACGGTCTCGGCGGCGAAAGCGGCGAGATTGAGGGAGAGCGCGAGAACCGCAGCGGCAAAAGGAGAAAGCCTCGGGCCGAAGAGCGTGGGAAGAACGTAGTAAATCCAGATGAGAACAACGAGGATGGGAAGGGCGCGAAATAGCTCGATAAAAATTCGGCTCAACATGCTTAATACCTCTATCTTTGACCTCCTGCAACATGCGAGCAATACGCCAAGCGCAGTCCCGAAAAACACGCAGAGGACGGTCAGCGATACCGTGATGGCGATGCCTTTCAGGAAGACATCCGCATTCAGCCAGATGATGCGCCATTGCCAGTCGTACATTGCGGGATAGGTGTATTAACGAGCGATATAGCGCTTATCTTCGCGCAGCCATTGCGCTTCGTATTTCTTCAGCAGTTCGTCGTACACCCCACTCGTTTGCATGTAAAGAAGGGAGTTATTGAGGAAAGTCAGGAGTTCCGTGTCACCATGGCGCACCGCGAAACCCACGGGATTGAGATCGAAAGGCGTATTGGCGAAGAGATCGACCGTGTCTGGATGGGCGGCGGCAAAGAGCCGAATGGTGCTGGCATCCGCCAGGCCGACATCGGCGCGTCCGGACGTGACTTCCAAGAGGAAGCGGCTCAGATCGGCTGCCTCCACGTCTATCGAAATGATCGTCGCATGTTTGAAGTGCTCTTTGGCGTAGATATGACCCGATTCGCCGGTTGCAACGGCCACTCTCACGCCGGGCCGATCGATATCCCGCACTGTCTTGAAGCGCGCTTCGTCACCTCTGCGAACCAGGGCGCTGTTGCCCACATAGTAGAGTGGATTGGTAAATGCGACAGCGGCTGATCTGCCGATCTTCACGAAGAACTCGATTGCCACATCACACGTTCCCGATTGCACGGCACTCGCCTTTGTTGCAAACGTCTGCTCATGGTACACGACCTTCGCGCCGATCTGGGCGGCAATGTACTCGATGGCTTCCACGTCGTGCCCCGTTACCCTGCCGGTACTGGGATCTTTCATTTCGGCGGGTGGCCATACCGCATAACAGACGTCGATTCGGCCTGTTTTTTGGATCTTCGTCAGTGAGTCGCCCCCTACAAGACTTGCCTGCCGCGACGATGGCTGCAGATAGGAGACCGCCGAAAACGCAAGAGCGACAAGGGCGATGCTTGCCGTTACTGCGTGAGAGCGCGGGGTGTTCATAGGATTGGACGAAGCATTGAATTTGCAGTGAAGTTATAGAAACATGCCATAATAGTCAAAATATCTAAGTCAAAGTTAACTAAATACATAAAATAATGGCTTATATTAGCCAATATTTAAAGTTGACGGAGTTTCAACAAAAATTAGCGAATTACGATGCTAGATGCTACGATGTAACCATGATTTACGAATTGCTCGAAGGCCTGGGCTTCTCTCGAAAGGAGATCGACATCTACATAGCCATACTCCAGAGCGGAAAAATCTCCGCTTCGGATGTGGCGGCAATGACGGATATCAACCGAACGACGGTCTACAGCGTCGTGAAGGAACTGATAAGGAAACGCGTGATCCGCGAGGACATCACCGCAAAGAAAACCTATTTGCTTGCGCGGCCACCGGAGGACTTATATCTGCTTGTGGAGAGGGACAAGCAGCAGCTTCGCAAGCGGGAGCATGCGATCAACAAAGCGATTACCGAGTTGAATTCCCTTTCCAAAAGCAGCAGATACTCCGTCCCCCGGATCGTCTTCATAGATGAAGACGAGATAGAAAAGTACTTATACGGCGAAACGGAAAAGTGGGATCGGAGCATCATGGAGCGCGGCGACGGCGTGTGGCGGGGCTTCCAGGATCACACCTTCGTAGAATCATACGAAGAATGGATTACATGGAGCTGGAAGCAGCCATATGCGAAGAAGCTGTCTCTCAAGCTCCTGACAAATGAATCGACAGCCGAAGAGAGAATGCAGCGGAAAAAGATAGGGCATCGGGAGATGAAATTCTGGAAGCACGAAAACCCTTTCAGTGCGTCTATGTGGGTGTGCGGCGAGTACCTTGTCATGATCGTCACCAAAACACGACCGCACTACCTCGTGGAAATACACGATGCCATCTTGTGCAAGAACATGACGGGCGTCTTTACGGAGTTGTGGCAGAAAATGTGACACGCAGCGTACATCTCAAAAAAGAGATGAGCGGCCATTCATACGACAATGCCGGTCACGGCGAAGTCCGGCGCAAAACGCCGAGACGAAGACGGATGGCAGCCTCACGGCTCACGATAACAAAATCATTGCTAGAGGCGCTGACCGAATGTTTTTTCATTCTCCGGCATTCTGCGAATATTCATTCAAATCCACTTCCGTGAGATACGCATTGTCGCCCCTCTCCCCCACCAAGACCACCGCCCCGTTGTCATGCACTTCTACGGGAAAGTGCGGCACAGCACAGCACGATTCAGTACGAATGGCATCGAAAGGCTTTGTGACTGCTTTGCCGTTGAAGAAGAGGAACTCCTTGCCTTCCCGCTTTCCCACAAAGCCAATCATCCCCTTGAAAACAAACAGTCCATGACTTGCCTCAAGATCGTATGTCTCATTCAACATCTTGCCTTGGTAGTAGGTATCCTGCGTCACTTCTCCGGGCTTTGGACCATTGTCGTCGAGAACACCCTGCCGCAGATCGCGTTGAAAAGTCACCGCGGGATGGCCTTCAAGGACTGTGAACGAGACAATCGGACCTTCAGTCGAGTAATTCATGGGAGCACTGAAAATTGCCTGTTCATTTTTAAAGAGGGTCCATTGTGCTTTGGACATAGCTCCTTCTTTGGGTGCCTGAGTTGGAACCGCAATATATTCATCACTTCCTTCTTTGAACAAAAAACACAAATGACCGTAAGGATATTTTTTACAGAGAGCGGGAAGAGCGGACAAAATTGCTGCGAAGCTCTCACCTTGTATGTTTTTCATCGGCACCTTTTGACCATGTTTCGAAAGCAAATCATTGCCCTTCATTGCCTCATCTACACCATGATAGGAGCCTTCGAATTCAGCGAGCCTGCCCAATTGCATCTCTTGATAATGCTTACCTGTCGAATTTGAAAGACTACGGATAGTTGCAGGATTCGTACATGCCACCAGAACGCAGGTTATCAACAAAGTAAAAAATCTCTTCATGAGGAAACTATAGCATGTAAATTTTGATGCAGGCTGGCAGCCTCACGGGGAATCGTCCGGCTTCGCTTGCTAGCTTCGCCGAGACCAGAACCCTGGTACCTTAAACTGCCAATCGCGGCGTAGGCGAGCCTTGCGAGACGAAGACGGATGGCAGCCGCTAGTAGAGATGATTCGAACTTATAATATAAGTCACTCCTTTGATTTTTCGATTTGAATAATCGCGATGAGAGCGTCTCGAAAGTTTTTTCCTTCTGCAGCTACATACTTATGCGACTCATCAGCTTCTTTAAGAAGATCCGCCTGATATACAAGAATTGCAGAAGAATCATAATCTTCTGCATAGCTTAACGGATCTAAGAAAGATCTTTCACCAAGTTCTTCAATATGCCCTGCAAACGTATGTGTCCTTCCAGTGGCAATTCCATTTACTAAAACACATTCGATTGCCTCTCGATTTCCATCGATGCCTACCAATAAAATATTTGCCTTATCTACTCCGATTTTATCCAGAGCTGCTATTACTTTTTCACCAATATTGGGGAAATTATCCTTATCCCAATTCTCGATCTTAATATAGACAACTGGCGGCATGAATATATTATGAACCTTATTTATTTTTTGTATAGTGGCAGCCTCACGGGGAATCGAACCCCGATTACGGGAATGAGAATCCCGTGTCCTAACCGTTAGACGATGAGGCCGTACGTGTGAAAGTGAGCGACAGATCAATGAGCTTCGATCAGGCCTCTGTCACCCTGAGCCTGTCGAAGGGCGATGAGGCCGTACATTTCGGCTTCAGACCCTGAACCCGAACGTGCGCGGAGTATAGCCAATTAAGAGGCATATTCAAGCCATTTATCGTCCAAAAAGAGGTTTGAAGACCTTATATGTGATGATATCCGCTCCCCTTCGTAATCTCGCACGCGCGGTAGAGCTGTTCCATAAATACGATGCGGCACAGTTCGTGCGGCAGCGTCATGTCGCTGAGCGAGAGGATTCTGTCCGCGGCCTCCAGCACGGAATCGTCGAGCCCGTAGGCGCCGCCGAGGATAACGATGAGATTGGTTCCAGCGTCTTTCATGTCTTCCAGGTCATGCGAAAATTGAACCGATGTCCTCTGTTTACCACTCTCATCCAACACCAACAGGGCGCCGCGATACTTCTGCGCATGTTCGAGGAGCCTCCTCGATTCGTCTTTTCTCTGCTTGCGATCGTCGCGCTCCTTGCTGGCGGGCAACTCCACGACGTCGAACGAAACGGACGGGCGGATGCGGCGCTCATACTGGGCCGCGGCGAGTTTGGCCCATTCCTCTTTCAGCGCGCCAACGGTTACTAAGATCACTCTCTGCATATTACTTTTTCTGAAGAACGGAAACCGTCTCGATATGCGGCGTATGCGGGAACATGTCCACGGGCTGCACCGTGCGCAGTTCGTATCCGGCTTTCAGGAACGATCCCAAATCGCGGGCGAACGTGGCGGTGTTGCAAGAGACGTAGACGATTTTGCGCGCGCTGTGCGCGATGACGGCTTCCAATGCCGCCGGGTGCAGGCCGGCGCGGGGAGGATCCACGACGATGACGTCGAACGCGTACTTGCCGCCTGCCTTCAGCTGATCCTTCAGAATCTGCTCGGCGCGCCCCTTGTAGAAACTAATGTTACCGATGCGGTTCTTGCCGCTCGCCTTCAGCGCGTCCTCGACGGCGGTCGGATGGCTTTCGATGCCGACCACCTTTTGGCAGTAGCGTGCCAGGTATTGGCCGATCGTGCCCGCTCCGCAGTATGCGTCCAGCACGGTATCCCGCTGCGTCAGATCCGCACCCTGCCCGATCGCATGGTACAGCTTTTCGGCACCGAGCGTGTTGGTTTGGAAGAACGAGAACGGCGAGATGTCGAAGGAAAGATCGAACAGCCGTTCCGTGATGAAGTCCTTGCCGACGAGGGTGTGGACTTTCGGATTTTCCGGCTTGTCGCCGAGCCCCTGGTGCTCGATGACGAGGAGCGACGCGAGCCCGGGGCGTCCTGCGAAGCGCATGAAATGCTGGAAAATGGGCTCCAACTCCTTTTTCTTTCCGTTCACCAGGAACGCGATCATATGCTCGCCCGTGTGGATGCCGCGGCGCAGCAACATGTTGCGAAGCAGCCCCTTGTGCGTCTTCGGGTTGTAGACCGGGAGCTTCGTGTCCTGCATGAAGCGGCGCACGTCCATGAGCAACGGCCCGATCTGCTCGTCGTACAGGTGGCACTCGGCGATGGGAATGACGGTGGACCACTGGTTCGGCTGGTGGAAGCCGACCGTGGGGTTTTCGTCGAAGTAAATACGCTTGCCGTTGTGCTCCTCCGTGCGCATGGACGCGTACCCGAAGGTCATTTCCAATTTGTTGCGGTAATGGAATACCTGGGGACTCGGCATGATTTTGAGAACGCGTCCCGGAAGCTGCTTGCGGATGGGTTCGTCCACCGGCGTCAGATGCTCCAATGTCTCGCGGACGATGTCCTCCTTGTACGTGAGCTGCTTGTCATACGGGAGGTTCTGCCAAGTGCATCCCCCGCAGGTACCGAAATGGCTGCATCTGGGTAGGATCTCATCTTTTCCCTTGCGAATTACCTTCAGTACCTTGCCTTCGGCATAACGATCCTTCCCTTTGGTAATGACGATGGACAGCTGCTGCCCGGGGATTCCTCCCGGAACGAACACGGGAACTCCGTCAACCATGGCCATGCCGGAACCGCCGTGGGTCACCTTTTCGATGGTAACGATGTGCTCCTGACCCCCGCGCAGGGGGATCGGATCTGTATTTGACATAATATATATAGTATGGTATAAATTACCCCTTTGTCACTTACTATGCCTATAACGCTTCGAAAAGCCGTTTCAGTCACCTCCCTGCTTGTCGTCGCTGCGTTGCTTGCGGCAAGTGTAACAGATGCCGGCATGGGGGCAAGGGAGCCCCAAACCGTCAATGCATCCGCGCAGCCGGCCGTTCATCTGCAGCCCCTGGCGCGGGTGTCTTCATCCATGAAGAAAAAACGCGCGGCACCGTATCTGGCCGCCGTATCGCAAACGATGCCTTCGGCGCCCGCGACCTACCCCTTCTTGCAAACGGCGGATATCACCGACCATCACAAAAAACTCGCCACCACGGTATTTTCGGCTTTGCCTGCGTCATGCGCATCGAACATCCGCACGTTCTCCATCATCTATAAGGATGCGAAATACCGCGGCCTCGGCGGAAAATCGACGATCATCCTGGATGGCTCCGTGAACGATGCCGAATTCGCCGCGCTTCTCATTCATGAATGCGGACACGTCATCAGCGGCAACATGGATGGTTCGCCGCAGTCCGGGGAAAGCGCCTTCCGCGACGGCAAAAGCCCGTTCTACAACGACGGCGCGGCCGTGTCCTTCTTCGCGATCTCCTGGGACAATGAACGGACGCTGAAAAAGGGAATGAAAGACGCGGATTTCATCTCGGGATACGCATCGTCGGATATCTTCGAGGATTTCGCGGAGACGTTCGCGGCCTACGTGTTGCAACGCCCGTACATGCGAAAGCGCGCGGAGACGAACAAGGCCATCGCCCGGAAGCTGGCATGGATGGAGACGAACATCCCGCTCTCCGAGACGACCGTCGGCACCTCAACGTACAAGGGAACGAAGGATGTTCCGTGGGACGTGACGAAGTTGCCGTATGCATCGCTGCTGAACGTCCGGTAAGTCAAAAACACTGGCACGGAATCGGGCGGTGCCGTAGTCTTTCGCCATGCGCCGCCACTTCCTTCTTGGTTTCTGGATCGTCACCGACGTCATCCTGTTCCTGGCTTCCTACGCGCTGGCGTATTTCGCTCGCGTCGGATGGTATTTTTCCAGCACCTTCCCGTTCGACCGGTACATGCTGGTGGCCCTGATGGTCGTGCCCGTGTGGCTCGCCATTCTCGTT
Source organism: uncultured Candidatus Peribacteria bacterium (assembly GCA_964603635.1). Lineage (GTDB taxonomy): Bacteria > Patescibacteriota > Gracilibacteria > Peribacterales > Peribacteraceae > CAZRVH01. The sequence goes on along the minus strand of CAZRVH010000004.1, from coordinate 45,482 downwards.
TCCACGCGCACGTTCGCGTTGATGCGAAACCAAATGAGCCTGCGCGCGTTCTCGTACATCCTGTACGGAAACGTCGTCGCCCTGTCGCTCTTCACGCTCGCATACTTCTTCCTCTACGGCCTCTTCTTCAGCCGTCTCCTGTTGGTGGAGGCATTCGCCTTCAGCACGTTGATCCTGTGGACGTGGCACCTGCTCATGGATTCCCTGCGCAGGAATGCCTTGCGCCGCTCCCCTCCCGCCTTCCCGACCCTGGTCATCGGCGCGACGCGCGAAGCGGCATCCATCATCAAGATGCTCCAGTCCGGAAAAAGCCCCCTCGTTCCCGTCGCCATCCTGGACAGCACGGGCAGCAAGGAAAAGCACCTGCATGACGTACCGGTGATCGGCAAACTGGACAAACTGGAGAAGACGTTGAACGAAAAGGGTATCACGCACCTCATCCAAACGAGTGACCTCGAACACACGATCAACCTCCTCAGCGCATGCCGCAAGAAAGGTATCACGTACATCCTGCTCCCGTCGGTATTGGGAATCGTGGAGCGCGACGAGCGCGTGGAACTGCTGGAAGGACGCCCCGTCACCGTCGTCCGCCCGAAGGAATCGGCCCTGCGTTGGTTCTTTTCCTGAGGTCCCTCTCCCGAACCGACTATGCATGCATTCATTCTCGCCGGCGGATTCGCCACTCGCCTCTGGCCGCTCACGGAACACCGCGCCAAGCCTCTTCTTCCGCTCGTCGGCAAGCCTATCATCGACCACATCATAGAAAAGATCCCGGCGGACATCCCCGTGACCGTGAGCACCAACGCGGCATTCGAGGAGGCGTTCAGCGAATGGCGGCAGACGATCAAACGTGACCGCGTATCGGTGCACATCGAACAGACGTTGCACGACGACGTAAAGCTGGGTGCCTTGGGCGCGACGGCCTTCTGGATACAGAACGAAGGGATCACGGATGACATCCTGCTCCTGACAGGCGACAACTATTTCGGCTTCGACATAGGCGCTTTCATCGCGGCGCGCCGTCCGGACGTCCCGCTCATCGCGGCCTACGACGTCGGCGAACTCTCGAAGGCGAGCCGCTTCGGAACCATCATCCTGAACGCGGACGGAAAGACCGTGCATGCGTTCGAGGAAAAACCCAGGGACCCGAAGTCCAGCCTGGTGAGCACCGGATGCACGCTCATCCCCGCTTCGGCCCTGCCGGTCCTTATCGAATACGCGAAGGAACATCCGGACAACGTGGGGGGCATCTTCGAGGAGTTCCTGCGCCGCGGCATGCGGATCGACGCATACGGATTCAAAGACCACTGGTTCGACATCGGCACGTTCGATTCCTATCTGGAGGCGACCAGGACCATGGTGGGAGACCGGGTATTGCTAGGTGAGAATGCACGCATGGAGGGCAGCGACTGCGAACACAGCGTCGTCGTGGGCAAGGGGTCCGAGGTGATCAAGAGCACGTTGAAAAACACGGTGGTCTTCGATGATTGCTTCATAGAGGAATGCACGCTGGAAAACTGCATCCTGGACAACCGCTGCGTCCTGCGCGGGGTGGATTTGCAGAACAAGATGATCAGGGCGGATACGACGATTGTGCTGCCAAAAAGCAGCCATTAAAAGGAAGCTGGCTTGAAAAGCTTCGGAAGCTTCGAAAGGTCTTCCGCTCTCGTGTTCAAAAGAGCAATTCCATGAAGAATGCCCATTTCTTTTGGCACTTTCGAAGCTTGCACGGCTTCCCAAGCTTTATAGAACCCCCTCTTTCATTGCTCCTCCCCTTTCTCTATCCTACACTGCCCCTACTTATGCAAACCTCCCGTTTTTCCGCATTATCCGCATTCGCCGTGTTTTTTCTCACGGCCTGCGCCGCCGGTTCCCACACGGTCACGTACGAGCTGACCTTCGACGTGACGGACCCCGCGCAAATCGAAAACCTGACGAATGCCGCCATGCGCGTCGTGGAACGCAGGCTCGACAACATGGGGGTGGTCAATCCCGGAAAAGAATTCGGCACGGGCGACACCCCGTCGTTGACGATCACCGTGCCGGACAAGGAAGGCGGCGATGAACTGACGCGCCAACTCACCTCCCCCTTCACCATGTCGGTGATGAGGCAGGCCGGGGAAGGCGTGGCGGCCGATATCACGGTGGAAGGACACGGGGGGTTTGTGAAAACCGATATCACGGCCGACGATTTTTTCGGCATCGAAGTGGGGAAAGACGAGAAAGGGGCCGTGAGGGCACGTATCCTGATGAATGATGCGGGACGGCAAAAAATGAATGCCCTGTTCAAAACGGAAGTAAACAAAAACATCGGCATCTTCGTGCGCGACCGCCTGGTGAGCAAGCTCGCGGTCCAATCGGATGCGCTCACGGATGACCTTCAAATCCAGAATATCCCCAATATCCTCGTTGCGGAGGCGTTCCAAGATGACGTAAACGTCGGCCTGCACGTCGTGTATACTCCGAAACCCTAACCCTACTCCTCTCCCTCGTTTTCCCATGGCATCCCGCACATCCTACCGGCCCGCAGTCACCGCAATCGCGGGTCTGTTCATCCTTCTCGTCGCCCTTCCGTCACAGTGGAAAACATGGGCGCCGTCGTTCCTAAAGCCGGATTTCCACTTCGGACTGGATCTTGCCGGAGGCACGCAGCTTGATTTCCGCATCTCCGAAGACGAAATCAAGACGCAGCTTGCCGAACTCAACGCGCAAATCGCGGCGGCGGAAGCAAACGGGGGATCCGGAGCATCGCTGACCGACCTCCAAAACCAGCGCGCGGCCGTCGTATCGCAGCAGCAAAACCTGGTGGAAGCCATCCGTACCGTGTTGGAACGCCGCATCAACAGCCTGGGCGTGAGCGAAGCGGTCATCACGCCGTCCTTCGTGGGCGACGAGAAGCACCTGCTCATCGATTGTCCGGGGGTGGTGGACGTCCAAAAGTGCATCGAAACCGTGGGAAAGACGATCCAGCTTGAATTCAAGGAAGAATTCGCCGAGGCACCGGCCGGATACGAAGCCGGAGTGCGCGCGAAGGCCGATGACGTGCAGCGCCGGATCACGGCGGGCGCGACCCTGGCGACGGTGGGACAGGACTTGGGCGACGATCTGGGCCTGGCCTATGAGGAATCCAATATGTACTTCCGCGACCAACTCCCGAAGGGACTGGAAAACCTCTGGGATTCGCCGGCAGGACCGACGGTCTACCGTCGCGAAGGAAGCATCAGCGTCCCCCAGCAAAACGCCCAGGGACAAGTGGTAAACCAGGACATCCCAGGGGTCTTCCTCGTGCAGGTCCTGAAGGCGAAGACGGGAACGGGACGCGTGATCAACGAGGCGTCCAAGGCGTTTGAAATCCTTGCGAAGACGGAAAGCGGCGCGACATATCGCTATGAGAACGAAGTGGCAATGGACGCAAGCCAGCCGACGCGCATCGTGTCGACGATCCGCGGCATGGAACAGGGCGATCTGAAGGCAACGTCGATGGACGACGGAAGCGCCCGACTCGTGTTCCTCCGCCAAGTTATCGCAGGCAAGGAGCAAGTGGACGTCAGCCACATCCTGGTCTCGTACAAGGGTGCGGACGATGCTGCTGCGGCAGTGACGCGCACGAAGGCGGAAGCGCTGGCCCGCGCGCAGGACCTGAAGAAGCAATTGGACGGAGGGGCAAACTTCGAGACGCTTGCCTCGGCGCAATCCGACGGTCCCTCGGCCAAAAACCAGGGCAAGCTGGGGCTGATCAGCCGCGGAGACATCGTCCCCGCGTTCGAGAACGTCGCCTTCTCCAATCCGACGGGCTTCGTGAGCCAGCCGGTGGAAACGAACTTCGGATACCACATCATCAAGGTGAACAAGGCCGCGGAAACGACGCCGGACAAAGCCAGTTTCGACTCGCTGAACATCGTCGGCTCCGATGCCCTCGGCCGCGCCAACGACATGATCGACCGCATGCAGGAAGGCAAGGTGACGCAACAGCAGGACGCCGTCACGCTGCGCTCCCTCTTCTTCTCCCTCAAGCCCACGGGCTGGAAGGATACGGAATTGGACGGCAAGCACTTCCGCACGGCCAACGTGACGCTGGACCCGACGACGAACCTCCCGGTCGTCCAGATCGTCTTCGACGCCGAGGGAGGACGTATCTTCCAGCAGCTGACGAAGAACAACGTCGGCAAGCAGATCGCCATCTTCGTGGGAGGCGAACTCGTCTCCGCGCCCACGGTGCAAGGCGAGATCGCGGGTGGCACCGCCGTCATCACGGGTAGCAGCAACATCACGGAAGCCCAGAAACTCGCGCAGGACCTGAACACGGGAGCGATCCCCGCCCCCATCCACCTTAGCGGACAGAGGACGGTGGAAGCGACGCTCGGCGCCGAGGCGCTGCGCACGTCGGTATTGGCCGCCTTGGTGGGCGCGATCATCGTCATGCTCTACATGATCCTCGTGTACCGCCTGCTCGGCGTCATCGCCAGCATCGCCCTGGTCGTCTACTCGCTCATCTTCCTGGTTCTCCTGAAGTATCCGCTGTTCTTCTTCTCCAGCCAGTACATCGTTCTCACGCTCGCGGGCGCCGCGGGACTCATCCTGTCCATCGGTATGGCCGTGGATACGAACGTGCTCGTCTTCGAACGCGTGAAGGAGGAAATGAAGCGCGGCAAGAGCCTGAAGACCGCGGTGGAAATCGGCTTCGAGAAAGCCTGGCCCAGCATCCGCGATTCGAACATTTCCACCATTATCACCTGCGCCCTCCTGTTCCTCATCGGAACGTCCATCGTCCGCGGCTTCGCGATCACGCTGGGACTGGGCGTGTTAATCTCGATGTTCTCCGGCATGATCGTCAGCAAGTGGATCGCGCGTAAGATCGCGAACACGAAACTGGCCGACAAGCCGGCCCTCTTCCCCAAGGCGGGAGACAGCCAGGTGGCGGTTGGATAATGTACTTTTATCATGCACTACAAAAACCCCGGCCAAGCCGGGGTTTTTCGTATCAGGCCGCGGTAACCAGGATCTCCTCCGCCTTGCGATTGTCGGTGGTAGAGAGTCCCATCTTGCCGTAGAGCTCTTCCATCATTTTCCGGTCGATCTCCGCCTGGAGTTCCGACATCTTTCCGGTCTTCAGCGCTTTCAGGATGGGCTCCGGCGACCCCAGGAATTCCGCGAGTTCGTCGCCCTGGGCTTTGTGCGCCTGGTACTCGGGCGTGAGGTCCGAGGATGGCTGGTTGGCGGCCGTGATGGCGCCCCATTCCACCAAGTTTGGATTCACCTTGATCTGTTCGTCTTTGAAAGAGATCTCTTTCATGTCGAAGAGGGTCGCCTGTTCGAGCTGGTGTGCCTCCTCGTGGTCACGGATCCGTTCCCAGTAGGGCGTTTCCTGGTCCGCGCCCACCGCTTCGAAGTCGAAGACCACCTCGTTGCCATTGCCTTTGTCGTTCCATGCCGCCGCGCCTTTGGAAGCCGTGTCCCCTACCTTGTGCTCGCGCCCGAGCGTGGATGTCGTCGTCGAAACGTACTCCTTCACGAGTGCGTGCGTTTCCGATGCGATAACGTCGATGTTCTGTGTTTTTTGATCTTCCAACTCCTCGTCTACCCTGTCTTCCACTCCATCCGTGAATTCGCCGATACGTTGCTTTCCTTCTTTTATTTCTGCCTGAATGCTTCGTTCCAGGATGACGTCCGCTTTTATCTGTTCTGCCGGTGGTGTCAGCTGCTCGGGCATAGGAAAAGAGCTCCCGGAGGAGGTGAAGGGGGTAAAAAATGAAGCGTTGGGTAATAGCCGGCCCTGGCGGTCTGTGCCGCGTCGCGCTGTGGCGAGCTAAGGCAGGGGGCCATGTACCGTCAGTATAGCGTAAAATCGCGCATGCAATAAGAAAAAACTCATTTTCCGGCCCTTCAATCTCGACGAGTGATATCCTGTGCCCCTCTCTTGATATTCCAAGCCCCCGGAGACGTGTCGTGATGCATTGCAATGCCTGGGACGGCTTGGAGGATGGCATCACCCATTCTCTGTGCTTCCACGCGCAACGTGGGATGCACGGTGTCGGCGGAACGAAGCTCGGCGATGTACACCGCGGCGGGCAGCGGGCACGCCATGCGCACGGCCACCCTGTAGCCCATGGCGACGTAATACTGCTTCTCGACATCGGATGCGTCCAGCGCGTCGATTCTCTTCTTCTGGGACTCCAAAACCGCCGTCGCCTCGGCTTTCAAACCGTCGGGCATCTGTTCCAAGTACCACGGATGGAACCCATGTTTCATGGCGAGCAACGGCATTTCCTGCACGGCGCTTCGCTGGCGCTGGAGATCCCGGTACGACCCGAAGTCCAGAGGAAAGGCAAAGAGGATGTCACCGTACTGGCGGAAGCGGTTGTGCAGTTCGGCCTTGGGCGGACGCCGTTCGAGCAAGGACTGATGCCTCTTCAATCCGTCCAGATCCAAGCGCGATCGGTACGAGAAACCTTCGATCGACGCGTCGTCGAAAAACGCGAACTCCGCCATCGACTTCCCCACGTATTCCTCTTCGACCTCGTAGGACTTGTGCAGGAAGCTGGAAGAATACTTGGCCTGCAACGCCTTCAGGATTTCCGCGGCGGTATCACGCACTTCCGCAAGCGGATGGTGGCGCATTTCCTTGATGTGGTCATGCGCCTGGCGCAGGTTCGTGTGCCACGCGACGTAGGTCGTGGCACCGGCGGGCAGGAAGCCGCGGGCGATGTCGAATGCGCGGGCCTTGATGGCCTTCTCGTACTGCTTTTCTTTTCCTGTATCGCTCTCCGCCATAGGGAAACGTTCCTTCAAGACGGGCACCAACGTTTCCAATGCATGCGTGTAGAACGCCATCCATGCGTCCTGGATCGCCTTCCCTTCGTCGGAACCCAGAGGGTTCTTCACTTCCTGCCTGGACATGTCCAGATAGCGCGTGGAAGCCTCCTGGCCGTTGTAGAGCGGCCAATCCTGCACCGCCTTCGCCACCAGCATGCTCACGTTCTCGATGAAAATGGAGGTGGTACCGCAGTCGCCGATCGACTTGTGGCCGTAGCCCACGTAGAAGTTCGCCATGAATTTTTCCGCACCCGCCGTACGCACCTGTTCCACATGCTCGCGCACGCTCTTCGGACTGCGTGAGTACAATGCCTGGAGCATCGCGTTTGCCTCCGGCGGAACGTCGTCGATAACGATAATTTCCATGCCGGGAACATACAGGAAAAGACCCGATGCAGGCCAGCGCCTTGAGCACAAACAGTGCGCACTTATAAGGACATCATCCCATTGCCATCCAAGGCTCCGTCAAAGGACGAACCATTCTTACTTCAACTCGCTCGTGCAATGCGGGCATCGCGTCGCCTTGATGCTGATGTGCGTGCAGCAGAACGGACAGTCTTTTTCCGTGGGATCCTTCTTCTCTTCTTCTTTCTTTCCCAGCTTCTGCAACCTGTTGATCTGGTTGATCAACATGAAGAGCGCGAAGGCGACGATGAGGAACTCGATGATGGTGTTGATGAACGCGCCGTAGTTGAGCGTCGCGGCTCCCGCTGCCTTGGCCGCCTCCAGGGTGGGGTATTCCCCGCCCGACAGGTTCACGTACAAATCGCGGAAATCGACCTTTCCCATGATGACGCCGAACGGCGGCATGATGACGTCGTTCACGAGCGACGAGACGATCTTCCCGAACGCGCCTCCGATGATGACTCCAACGGCCAAGTCTATGACATTGCCGCGGGATGCGAATTGCCTGAATTCCGAAAGAAGCTTCTTCATGGCCCGATGATACCCTGCCTGACAGGCGGATATCAAACAAAAAAAGAGCCCCGCGAACGAGGCCCTTTTCCAGGAAAAATCAAAGGGAGGAAACGCTGGAATCCTCGGAAGAAGAGGCTTCCATGGCTTCGACGGAGGACGAGCTGTCATCCATCATCATGGAATCGTCGTCGATCATCATGTCGTCGGACATGGAGCTGTAGCTCTCGTCGTCGAGATCCGTCGTTTCGGTAACGGAAGCATTGCAAGCGGCGAGGGCGACCACGGACGCTGCGGAAGCAAGGAACAGAAGCTTCTTGTTCATGATAAAAATGGGAAGAAAATGAATAATGGGCGTCAAGCATAACATGCCAAAACAAGCGAAAGCAACCCTTTAATGCCCGAGATTTTTAATCCGGCATAGCCGCGCGACGACGGATGGATTTTGACTCTCTCGGCCCCCTCGCATGGAAATTCCCAGGATCAACGCGGCCTCTTCGGCTGGCGCATGCCGCTTTTTTTCGGTTTCGCACGGTCTGGCAAACCGCGGACGAGCGACGATGGACACTCGTGCTTGAAAACGCACGCGCCGCATTGCCTGCCGCGGGCCGTGCACACCGCGCGGCCATGGGAAATGAGCAGCGTCGTCACCTCCCTCCACTTCTTGCGCGGCGCGGCGGCCATGAGATCCAATTCGATTTTCTTGGGATCCGCATAGACGCTCAGTCCCAGGCGCTGGGCCAATCTCTGCACGTGCGTATCCACCGCGATTCCCTCGTTGATGCCGAACGCCGCGGCAAGGATGACCGACGCCGTTTTGCGTCCCACCCCGGGCAACTGCGTAAGCCCCGCGATGGTACGCGGCATCTCTCCGCCAAACTTTTCCAATAGCATCGCGCAGGATTCCTGAATGTGTTTCGCCTTCATGCGAAACGTGCCGCAGCTGTGGATGTCTTTCTCCAGTTCGTCGCGCGATACATCCAGATAATCACTCTCCTTCCTGTACTTGGGATAGAGGATGGTTTCCGTCACGATGTTCACCCGCGCGTCGGTGCATTGCGCACTGAGGATCACCGCAACCATCAGGTCCAGGGGCGTGCGGTAATGCAAGAACGTCTTGGGAGGCTCATAATGCTTGTCCAGTTCCTTCATCACGCGGCCCATGGGAATACCGTCAGAGCGAGGAGGCATAGGAAGAAACGATAGCAGTATGCGATTGTAAAGAATAATCAATCACCAATAATCAAACAATAATCAAACAAAGAAATTCCTTCATTGATGATTGGAATCTGGTGATTGGTGATCAGACGCTCATCATTCATCCCGAAAAACTTTTCTCCTCTTCCAAGCTCTGACACAATGCGGACCCCATGCCCGCCCTGCCTCCCATCACCGTCTTCGATTTGGAAACGACCGGATTGGATCCCAAGCGCGGCCACCGCGTCGTGGAAATCGCGGGCGTGCGCATCGAGAACGGCATCATTACCGACCGCACGTTCGAAAGCCTCGTGAACCCGGAGCGCGACATCCCCTTCGAAACCAAACAGATCCACGGCATCAGCAACGAAGACGTCGCGAATGCCCCCACGATGATGGCGGTATTGCCGCAATTCTTGGAATTCGCGGCCGGATCGACACTGATCGCCCATAACGCGGCATTCGACAAAGGATTTTTGGAATGCGAGAAGGAATTCTGCTGGGGGTACATCGAAATCCCCGAGCCGCTCTGCAGCATGAAGCTCAGCCAGAGCCTGTTCCCCACCGCTTTCCGCCACAGCCTGGACTTCCTCAGCGAAAAATTCCAGATGCAACTGCCCCAAGGCCGCCACCGCGCCCTGCCGGACGTGCTCCATACCGCCCAGATCCTCTTGAAAATGATCGAGGTAGGAAAGATTTCCTCCTTGGGCGAATTGAAGCAAAAAGCGTCGTTGAACGCTGTTTCTTCACTCGGAAGGAGATGAAAGTAGGAAGAAAAAGGAGTAGGATTAGGATTGGGAATTGAAAATAACTACCCCTAATCCAATTCCTAACCCTATTTCATGGCAGTCCTCCCTATCGTCATCGGCGAACAGCAGCCCGTCCTCCGCGCGAAAACGAAGGAGGTGGCGGTGACGAAGGATATTTTGAAGCTGCTCAAAGACATGGAACAGACGACGGTGAAGGCCGACGGACTGGGACTGGCGGCGCCGCAGATCGGGCAAAGCCTGCGCCTGTGCGTCGCGAAGGTAAACGGCCGCCTGACGCCGCTCATCAACCCCCATATCACGTTCAAAAGCAAAGAGACGGACGTGATGGAAGAAGGCTGCCTCAGCCTGCCGAACATCTGGCTGCCCGTGCCGCGATCAACCTCGATCGTCGTGAAATACCTGAACGCGAAGGGCCAGCCCCAGGAACGCAAGTTCGACGGCATGGAAGCACGCATCATCCAGCACGAAGTGGACCATCTCGATGGCAAGCTGATAACGGATTACGCGACGATGCCCAAGCCTCTCTGACGTTTACGCCGCCCGTTTGGGAGCCGGCGATATGCATGGATCCGATGCGAATTCCGGATGATGCTTGTGCATCTGATTGCCCAAGCGAAGCAATGCGGCATGCAGCCGGGATTTCACGGTACCAATGGGAATGCCTAGCCTATCCGCAATCTCCAGGTAGTGCTCCCCATCCAAATAAAATCGAACGACAACATCGCGCAAATCCCCTGGCAATGCCGCCAGCTCCTCTCCGACGATTCGTTGCTCCTCGACTAGAGTGATCCGCGCATCGGAAGGAGGCTCATGGCTTTCGATCAGATCGCCCAACGAATATGTATCGCTCTCGTTTTCCGGGGCATTGTGTATCGATAGTACTTCGCGATTCCTGGCATGTTTGCGCCCCATGTCAGCGGCGGCATGCCGAGCGATGGAAAACATCCATGTTTTCGGCGAGGATTTTTGAGGATCATACGCATCGGCATGGCGGAATACCCGTAGCCAGACATCCTGCAGAATGTCTTCCACGTCCTTCTCATGAGGCAGCAGGCGTGAAAGGTGCAAACGCAGGGAATGCGCGTACCGTGCATGCAGCCTGTCAAACGCGCCCGAAGCCCCTTGTGCCACCTCCTGCATCAACGCCTTCTCGGACGAGAGAACCCCATCCGTTTCCACTGCGTTTGCCAGGGTTTCATGTGCCAAAGAATCCATTGAGGATCAATGTATCCCTGCTTTTGCCGGAGTCAATGGCATACTTTCCATGAAACTCAGCTCTTTAAAAACAATTTCAATATATCTAAGATTTGGATCTGCATCTTGTCTGTCTCTTGTATCTTGTCTCTTGTATCTTATCGTCACCAATGTCCAATCTCGAAGCAATCATAGGTCTTGAAGTACACGCCCAAATGAGCACGAAGACGAAGATGTTCTGCGGATGCGACAACGACGCGTTCGGCAAGGAGCCGAACACGACCGTCTGCCCTATTTGCATGGGCCACCCCGGCACGCTCCCCGTGCCCAACGGCGAGGCCGTGGCCAAGGCCGTCCGCGCGTCACTCGCGATCGGCTGCGACATCAACCCGGACAGCCACTTCGACCGCAAGCACTACTTCTACCCGGACCTTCCCGCCGGCTATCAGATCTCGCAGTACGATTTCCCGCTCGCCTCGCACGGAAAGGTAGACTACGACCTCACCGACGCAAGCGGGCGCAAAATCGACGAAAAGACCTGCCGTATCACGCGCCTGCACATGGAGAACGACGCGGGCAAGCTGACGCACAGGGGCAATAAAACCCTCTGCGACTACAATCGCGCGGGAACCCCGCTCATGGAGATCGTGACGGAGCCGGATCTGCGCAATGCGGAGGAAGCATGCGCGTTTGCCGAGGAACTCCGCCGCATCCTCATCGCCGTGGACGCCTCCGAGGCCGACATGTTCAAAGGCATGATGCGTTTCGACGCATCCATTTCCCTGCGCGAGAAGGGCACGGAGAAACTGAATCCACGCAGCGAAATCAAGAACCTCAACAGCTTCAAGGCGTTGGAGAAAGCATTGCAGTACGAGGAGAAAAGGCTTCGCGATTTGTGGGAGGAAACAGGAGGGCCGTTAAAAGGCAACATCACGGTGGGATGGATGGATGACGAGGAAAAAACCCGCATGCTGCGCGACAAGGAAGACGCCCAGGATTACCGCTACTTCCCCGAACCGGACATTCCCCCGCTGCATTTCGAAAAGGAATCGATCGAGGAAATCCGCAAGAGCCTGCCGATTCTTCCGCGTGCCGCGCGCATGCAATACGTGAGTCTGGGACTCGAAGAATCGGAATCGATGCAGATCATGAACAACCCCGCCTTGAAGGCAATCTTCGACGCGGTCTACGCCAAGACGAATGACGCGAAGCGCACGTCCAGCTTGGTCCTGACGCAGCTCCAGGGATTCCTGAAGGCGGAGGACAAACCCATTGAGGAAGGACCGACCGCGGCTGCCATGCTTGAGTTGGTCGCCGCGATCGATGACGGCACGATTTCCGGCAACGCCGGCAAGGAAGTCCTCGCGACGATGGTGAAGACCGGAAAATCCGCACCCGCGATCATCGAGGAAGGGGGTATGAAGCAGATCAGCGACGACGGGGCGATCGAGGAACTGGTGAAGAAAGCCATCGAGGCGAATCCCCAGGCAATTGAATCCTATAAGGCGGGCAAGGGCGCGGCGCTCGGCGCCATCGTCGGCTGGGTGATGAAGGAATCGAAAGGCCAGGCAAATCCTGCCAAGGTGAACGAGATCCTGATGAAGATTATTCAGGCATAAAGGATCGTAGAAACATATGGGCGCAGTCATGAACCCAAGCGAGCATCAGCGAGCGCGTGGTTTATGGCGAATCCCGGAAAGGTGAACCAAATATTGAAAAAGCTTATTCCATAATTGTCACCCCGAGCTATGTCACCCTGAGCCTGTCGAAGGGCGAGGGGCTGCAAAAACTATTGTCGTGATACGCCGGGAACCGTAGAGTCGGAGCATATGCGCACCCTCCTGCTCTCCTCCATCGCCGTTTTGCCCCTCGCTGCCTGCGCCCCAAAGACGCAGAACGGCATCGCCGTGGGCGAACCGAATCCATCGGCTCCGGATGCAGGAGGCATCGTCATGGAACAGTCCACGATGGAGTGGTCCTTTACCAACGTAGGAACGTACGATGAACCGCGCACGAAGGTCTCGCTCGTCATCGGAGGCGGCAACGCGAAGACGATCGACATGGGAACGTACGCCGGCAATGCCGTCGACAAAACGAATGAGCAGACCGAGGCCCTTCTCTTCGCCAGTCTGTGGTGGGCGGGCGGAGGAGACGACCTGCGAGTGATGGGGAACGGTGACGGCACGATTTCCTTGCAACACAGGACGGTCGACGAAGAGGCGGGATTCGGCGATTGGATGACGCTTCAGACGATCCAGGAGTAAAGGAAACTAAACGTAGAAATGATGTATTCCTGCTGAATACATATTTTAGTCAATACGTGTAAAAGACACTCTGAATTGGTAATTCAGGACCTCTGGATGAACACACATTGTATTCATACAACAGTTCTCCCACCTGAACAGACCAACAAGTTGCTAGAAACCGGGCCTCTGCGTAAGATGACGTGATTTGCCAATGGCAGGTCGAACACACATCCAAACAAACACTCGTTCTTTTTTCTTCCACCGCCAAACAGTTGAGAGAGGGATGATCACGGGTCTCGCACTCGTTCCTCCCGGCCAACACATTGCTTTGCTTGCTACTCTGGGTACAGGCACGTGATATGTGAACATGTGGTCATCCTCCTCTCTGCTCTACAAGGAACGTACGATCCATCAGAGGTATGATGATCGCTGCGCACCCCTCTTCTCCCCAGTGTTCCCTTTGGATCCTCGTATCCTCATGGCGAACCGGTCCGGGGACTTCGGTAGGTTCCGAGGAGAAACAAGAAACCAGAGTAAGGCAGAGATGTCGGGGATACCTCCCCCTCGCTCCCGTTCACTCACTAATCGCGGCTCAATACTATACTTAGTATCGATAGTCGCACGAACGGACAGCAACACAAACACAAACAGGGACACGCAAGTGGCCCTTTTGTGCATGCATGAAAGAAAACCTGCGAGGTTTTCTCTCATGAGCTCTCTTTCCCGCAAAGAGTCCCTCCACTTCGCGCAGAGCGCTCGTTCGGGACGGTTATATACTATTCAACTTCAAACCCCGATGTACTAAGAGCAGGGACGGAGGTACTCGCGTCCACGGAGGGTGAAGGGGAAGCCCCGCATGCGTCAGCATCGTGGGCGAACATTTCGACGCGACAGCGAGAAATGGAGCCCGCGGGGCGGGCGGAGCGTGCTTTGGACGCGGGCCGTCTTTTTCCGTCCCTTTTTGACGGGACAAAAAGGGACAATCCCATGGTCCTGCAGAAAAGATGAATGTTGGTATAGTAGGCCTATGACAAATCCCATCCCCCACCTCAAAGATCCTGACGAATTCTTTCCGAATCCCACGCCTATGCCAGGGATCGAGCGACTATTGGAAGAAATCGGCAATCCCTCGTTGCCAGAGGAAATGCTCAAGCGCGAACGTATGGCGTGGAATGCCGGCATTATGCATATGATTGTGGGAGCGGAGGATCCCGAATGATCAGGACACGCGCGTCATGTAAAGCCCCGTTTCCGTATTCACCTTCACGACATCGCCTTCGTCCACGAAGAGCGGGACGTTCACGACGAGGCCGCTTTCCAGTTTCGCCGGCTTGTTGCCGCCGGTCGCGGTGTCCCCCTTCACGCCGGGAATGGTTTCCACAACCTTCAACTCCACCGTCGCCTTCAACTGGATGCCAATAGGATTATCCTCGAACATGAGGGCGTCCAGTTCGTTGCCATCCACGAGGTACAAACCGGCATCACCGACCGTTTCCGAACTCAATTCGAACTGATCGAACGTTTCGTTATCCATGAACGTGTACATATCGCCGTTTTTGAACAGGAACTGCACGCGGCGGAAGCCGACGTCCGCAGGCTCGATCTTCTCGCTTCCCTGGAAGTTCTTCGCAAGCACGGCGCCCGTTTTCAGATTCTTCAACTTGCACTGCATGTTCGCCTTGCTCTGGCTCTTACGGCCGAACTGGGAGCTGATGACGATGAATGGCTCGCCGTCGATGTTGATGGCGCGTCCGGGCTTGAGATCGGTAATGTCGTACATGGGAAGAGGGTGAATGAGGCTGGGATACTGCCATGAAAAGGGCAATCAGGACAAGGGGGTAGCTTGTAGGTTGTAGAATAGGCAAAACAGCTAATCTAAGCCTCTACAACCTACCACCTACAACCTAGTCAACCACCTCCCCCGTGCCCGTTGCCGCCGGGTGCAAGTCGATCGATTCCTGGCGCTCACGAAGTTCCTGGATAGCCGTGCGGACATACGTCGCCAGCCCGTTCTCGGGCAGTTCGTGGTAGAGGGCGCGGAGGATGGATCCCTCGTCCGCATGGCCCTGGAGGCGCTGCATTTCGTTGATGAGCTGGCTGTAGCGGGAGCGGGGCTGCTTGTAGAGGAAGATACGATCCTTGATACCCTTCACCATCTGCGCGATTTCCTCGTCGGTCAGATGCACCACTGCCGGCTGTTTCGGTTCGGATTTGGGCAGGAACGGGCGGACGTTTCCGAGGATTACCTCATTGTCTTCCGCGTTCGTATCATCGGTGTCCTTCGCATTCAAGGTATCCGCGATATCGGAAAGCAGTGAAAGGGCTTCCTTCTTGGCCTCAGGTTTCAATTCGGACGTATCGCTCGTGTTCAAGGTATTCAATTGGGGCGCGATGGCTGCAAGGGCGTCCTTCGCGGCCGTGGTATCGCCTCCTATCTCCACGACATCATGGAGCATGTTGAGCGTATCGACGAGTACGGTGGCGTTTACGTCCTGCTGGTCGATGCCGGTATCCGGCAGTTCGGCCGTCGTTTCCAACACGGCCTTTTTCACGGCGTACAGGTTATCATCCGGAAGAACGGCGGAAATTTCCGCGACGTTCGCGGCCACTTCTTTCTGCAGCATCTCGCTGGTCACGCTGCCTCCCGATCCCGTCACGACGGATAGAAGCGTGTCCTTGTATTCCTGCAGCTGTACGGTGGCACCCGACTGCCCTTGGGCGATAAGCGCCGTGGCCTCGTTCAAGCGCGTCGTTGCCTGCTGGATCTTCTTCTGCACCTTTTCCTCCGGATTCAGCGTCAGGAGAACATCGACGGTCTCCGCGATGCGCTTCACGCCGTACAGCGGCGAGTTCGGCAAGATTCCCGCCTGGGCGGCGCGGCGCTCCTGCTGCATCTGGGCGATTTCGCGCTGGTGGACGGCATCCTTGCGCAGGTTCTTGTTCGTCCAGGAATCATCGTATGCAACGGCCGGCAATTCCTGGACCGTAGGCACGGCGCGGGACAGGACGGTGGATTCCCCCGCAACGAGGCTCAGTGCGATGTCTTTCTGGCGTACGGATGCGCTGCGGTTCCATACTTTGACGGACACCGTATCGCCCGCGGTGACGGACACGCTGCCTCCGTGCACGTTCACGTTGCCGAATTGCGTTCCGAGGCTGATTCCCTCCACCGTGTTCGGCAGCAAACCCTGGAGCCACACGGAACCGGACACAAGCGTGAACGTGGAACCCGTGGGAGAAATATCCGGGCGATCGGACACATCGTTCAGGACGATGGTCGTGTTCGGGGCAAGGCGGATGTTTCCGTCATCATGCAGGATGACCGTCGCCTCCCCTTCGAACGTGCGGATCTGCACCGCTTCGCGGATCTCCGTCTCCTCCTTCACCGGCTGCCACAAACCGTGCAACGCGATATTCACGTCGCCGGATGTCGGAAGGATGATGACGGCTGATTCGGCGATGGTGGTGGGCGCCAGGAAGAGGAAGGGGCTGGCACGCAATCCGACCACGACGATCAGCACCGCGGCGATCCACTTGGGGGCGCGATAGGAAATAACGGTGGCCGTCTGGGGCACGAGACGGGTCGCGATATAGGACCAGATCGTGTGGCGAATGTCCTGCTTGGGCTGGAGGGCATCGCGCAGGCGGCCGAAGGCATCGTGTGCCTTGGGGGCGGACACGCGATCCAAAATGCGGTTGAAAACCGTGGTTTGGACATGATTGTCAGGCGTCAGGGACTCTCGCAGATCCTTCCAGACTGCCTTCTCCTGGATTCTGGCCATAACACGCCCTTTCAGCTCTTTCTGAGCGTTTTGAGAGGGTTCCAGGTCCTCGCGGAGCCGGCGGAAAGCGTTATTGGAGTCCATTCGGATAGTTAAAACGAGAAAAGGGGGCTTCTGTTACGCATGATTTACCCGTCTTCGTCCTGTTTTGACAGGACTTCGCCGAGGTATCGCAGCGTAGAAAAGAATGATATTGGGAAAAGATTGTCATAAAAAACAAACAGGGCTCACATGTCGGGAGGAAGGAGGACTTCGAGTTTCCGGAGCGCCCGGAGCTTCAGGATACGCACGGCTCCTTCGGTCAGCCTCAACACGCGCGCGATTTCGCTGTGGGGAAGCTCGCTGACGAAGCTGAGGAGCAGGATTTCGCGGTAGCGTTTGGGCAACTGATTGAGCGCGCTGCGGACGGCATCCACGGTATTGTTTCTCTCCAGGCGATGCTCCGCGCGATTGAAGGAATCGGTATCGGCCAGGGTTTCGGGGACTTCCTCGAATCCGCGGTTGGTGCGATAGGTATCGATGACGCTGTGGCGCGCGATGCGGAACAGCCACGCGGAAAAGGGCACGCCCTTCTGTGCCTTATACGTGTGCAACTTTTCCCATGCCTTCACGAAGATATCCGCCGTCACGTCCTCGGCGATTTCCTTGGGCAAGCGGAACGCCGCATAGCGGTAGATCGGCAGGAAAAAAGCGTCGTACAGTTTCGCGAACGCGTCGGTATCCCCTTCCTTCGCCGCGGCGATCAGGGTTTGCAATTCTGCCTCCGGCAACGGGACGGGCGTCATGTTGGAACGAAGTATAGCTGCTTTTCGACCTTAACGCTGGGAAACCTCCCTTTTTGCAGGCAAGAAGAATGCCGCCAAAAGGAATGCGCTATAGGCGACGGCACTGTCTTCGAATGCATGGAGGAACAGGGCGCAGAGGGAGATACCAAGCATGCCTAAGAACGGCGCGAGCGAATCCCCGTTACGCCGAAGCGCGCGCAGCAGCAGGACGATAAACGCGACGAAGATCGCGAATCCAAGGATGCCAAGTTCCACGCCGATCTGGATGTACCAGTTCTCGGTCACGAACGGGCAGGTGCATACACGTTCTGCAGGTTGCACCTGCTCCCCGCCAACGAACACGCACAGGTCGGGGTGCGCCTGCGCCCAGGTGGCGTCGCTTCCCTTTTCCAATTCCACGCACGCGTCGCTCGTACGGTTCGTCGCGGGTCCGGCGGAGCCCAGTCCGCGCCCCAAGGGATCGTCGATCATCGCCCGAATGCCGGCGAGTGGCTTTTCCAGGTGCCCGCGGGTGGAGGACAAACGAAGAATGACGGAGGGGAAAATCGCGGCGACCAGAACGGTTGCGAGCAAGGCCGCGGGAAGCCCCCAGAAGAACGCCTTGCGGCGCACCCAGCGCGACTGCTGCATCAAAAATCCAACGGTCAGGAGGACGAACGCGCCGATCCAAGAGGCACGTGAAAAAGTCAGGAAAAGTGCAATAAGAATGATGACAAGAAAAAAGGGAGAAGGGAGAAGCGAGATGGGAGAAGAATCCTTTTCCCCTTTCCCTTTTCCCCTTTCCCTCACGATCCTCGTCACAACGACCGCCAATGGTATTAATAACCAAATCCCCAACTGATTCGGCCCGCTCATCGTCGACTGAATACGGTGCAGTGCCGATCCTCCGATGAGCTGGAACGGCGCGAGGGGGCCGTCCGGCAGGAAGAGCGAATGCATGTCCGAGTACCCCAGCCACGTGAAGAACCCGACCGGCAGGAAGAACGTGAGGATGCCATAGAGCGACACGATCGCGCCGACGAGGAGGAGTGTCGCCATCGCCTTCGTCTTGAACGCCTCGGACCAATCAACCCTTCGCAGGACGAAGAACAGGACGAGCGGGAAGAAATCGTACTTAAGACCGAGGACGAACGCCGCCTTGGACGAAACGCCGTTGAGGAGCGTTACCAATACCGCAAGGACACCGAGCGCCAGCAGGAGAGAATCGAGCAAGTCGAAACTGATATGCTTATATCCATTCGCGCGGATCCACTCGACGAAGGCAACGATCAAGAGAACGACCGCGACCCCCTCTTTCCAAAAAGCCAAATACGGCAGGGGCGCATGGCCCGGGCCCGCGATGAATTTCGTGAGAATGGTGACGGCGAGCGCGTGCAGAGGCAGGAGCGCCAAGAGCGCCAGACTTATCCTTTCCCTGATATGTTGCAAAATAATCATTCGAGGCCATCTTAGAGTATTTTCCTCCAGAATCAGTGGAGGCTGATATTGACAAATTTATTAATAATTGTTATTATAATTTCAGAGTATTTCATTCCCGAAAAGATATGACCAATGCCTCATTGCGTTCTGTTGCCGAAGAAAAAGTGAAACTTTTGGAACAACTCGCAACGGGAGAGACTCAAAACACATGGTCTGCGGACGATTACATTAGGGATGCACGCAGGGCGGTCCAGGCAGTTTTGGAAAATGGGGAAGTTGTAGATGAATTAAGCGCGAAAATTGACTCACTTGTTCCAAGTGCCAAAAAGCAAACCGCAATGCAAGCGATGAGAAACTTGAGAAGTTGTTGCGAACGAGATTGTACCCTAACTGCATTGGGGGACGCCTTGTATTTCGCAGAAGCTTACACGCGTGAAGCAAAAGAACTCGGCGCAGATGTAGCCGATCTTGAAAATGAATTTGCTCTTCTGAAAGAAATGGCTAAGACTAAAAAAGATAGATAATAACTGATTCACGAAATCCCCAGTCGCTGCTCCTCGGTGCGGAACACTTCCCCGCCCGCGAGCACTTCCTCTACGGCGTCGATGCAAGCCGCGCTGACGTTCTCGCCGTAGATCTTCGGGGCTTTCTTCATGTCTTCGTTGTCCCAGGCGAACTCGATGATCTTCTTGATGAGTTTTCCATCGATGGGCGGCGCGATGAGGTTGCCCCCGCACATCGCGGACTCGCTGCGGTCGGACCCGAAACGCAGCGTGACGCACGGGATGCCGAGCACGTTCATTTCCTCCTGCATGGAACCGCTGTCCGTGGCGCAAACGGATGCCTTCTGCATGGCGGCGATCACGTCGGTGTAGAGCGGCCAGACCGGGGAATAAATGAAGTTGGGATAGTCCTTCACAAGCTTCTCGATATCGGAGCGCAGGCCGAAGTTATCGATGGCGCTCTCGGTTTGAAAGAGGGAGATGAGCAGCACCGTGCGGCCGTCCTTCACGAGCGACGTCATGGCGTCGTAGATGGCCATGAAACGCAGGCGGGACGCGCAGTTTTCGCGGCGGTGAATGCAGAAGCGGACGAAATCCCCGTCTTCCAACGCGGGATACTGTTCGAAGATCTTGGAGGAAGAGGCGTTTTCAACGGCCTCAAGGGTGGCGTCCACGACGGAGTTGCCGACGACGGCGATGCGGTCCTCGGGGTAGCCTTCCGAGAGGAGGAATTCCTTCACCAACGGAACCGGCGCGAGATGAAGGCCCGTGCCCGCCTCCGCGGCGCGCGTGTTAAACTGTTCCGGATACGGTTCCAAGGAACCGCGCTCCCAGTTGTCGGGGTTTTTCAGGAAATGCGCCCACTCGGCAACATCGAACTCTTCCGTATTCCTACCCCCCACTCTCGACTCCCCGTATTTCGGCGTCAGCGTGCGAATCCCCGCCTCCACGTGAACCGAGGCGAATCCGTTGCAATAGCCTGCGTTCGCCCCCGCCATGGCCGTGGTCGTGTCGCCGTGGACGTACGGGATGACGATCTTCCCCTTCGCCTTCAGCTCCGCGAGAACATACCCGAGGCGCCCGATGATCTGGCTCACCACCTCGTGCATCTGCCCCTTCACGTTCAGGTTGAAATCCGGCTCCACGCCGAACTCGGCGAGCATGCCTCCGCTCAGGTTATCACTGTAGTGCTGGCCTGTATGGCCGAGGAGCACCTGGTGCCCGCGCTTCTTCAGTTCCCGGTAGAGCGGGATCTGTTTGATGATGTCCGGCTTCGTCGCGATCACGATGAGGTGGACGTGCTGCCCCGGAAGGGCGGCGATATCGTCGAAGAACGTGGGTGACTTGTAGGTGATCTCCTGCATGTGAAAAGATTACCGCAGAAGAATGCCTTTGCCCACCCCCGGATCACCCTCCCCCGAACCTCCTGGTCCTTCGGTTGAATTCCCGCAGCGCCGCCTCGATATCCCCCGACTCCAGCGCCGGGAAGTGCTTCGTCACGAACATCCACTCCGCGTAACAAGCCTGCCAGAAGAAAAAGTTGCTCGTGCGTTGCTCGCCGGACGTACGCAGGATGAAATCGATATCCGGCACTTCCGGATGGTCCAGGTGCGCGCGGATCGACTCTTCCGTTACCTCCTCGCCTTTCATCTTCGCCAGCGCGCGGACGACCTCGTCCTTGCCTCCGTAATCGACGGCCAGGTGCATCGTGAATCCGGTGAAATCCCTGGTCTCCGCCTCCACTTCCTCGATCAGTTTCTTGAGCGATGCAGGGATGCGATCGCGTCGTCCGGAATGGACGAAACGCGTCTTGTGCTCGGCGAACGCAGAGCGCTCCTTGCCAAGGTAATCCTCGAAGAGCTCCATCAGCTTCGATACTTCGTCATCCGAACGCTTCCAGTTCTCGGTGGAAAATCCCCAGATGGTAAGGACATTGATGCGCGGATCATTGCGACACCATTCCGTGATGGCGCGGAAGTTCTCCATGGCGCGGGCATGGCCCTGCCACGGCAGCAGCATGTTCCCCTTCGCCCAGCGGCGGTTGCCGTCCGGGATGATGGCGAGATGGATAGGCTCCATGCGGATTTACTTCGCCTTGGAAACGGCGGACGTGCCTCCTTTCACGATAAGTTCGGGAACCTCGCGCGCCTCCTTCTTCGCAACCTTTCCGTCTTCGATCCAGTAGATATACGGAGCGCAGAATTCGGTTTCGATCGTCGCGGCTTCGTCTTTGGTCAGGTTCTCCAGGAATTTGCGGATGGGGCGGAGGCTGTTTCCGTGCGCGGCCACGAGGACCGTCTTTCCCTCCAAAACATACGGCCACACATACTGCATAAAGAAAGGCATCGTGCGGCGCTCGCAATCCGCCATGCTCTCCCCTCCGGGAGGCGGCGTGTCATAGCTGCGGCGCCAGATCTTCACCTGCTCTTCGCCGTACTTCTTGGCGGTCTCGGATTTGTCGAGACCCTGCAGCTCTCCATAGTGACGCTCGTTGAGGGCGCTGTCTTTTTCGACGGGCGGATTCTGCCCCATGGATTCCAGCACGCCCGCGAGCGTGAGCTGTGCGCGCTTCAGGCGAGAAGTGAACGCGATATCAACCGTGAATTCCTTTAAATGATTACCAGAAGACCGCGCGTCTTTCTGTCCCGCTTCCGTGAGATTCACGTCGGTCCAACCGGTGAAGATGTTGGCCACGTTCCATTCGGACTGGCCGTGTCTGACAAGAATGAGTGTACCCATAGCCCGCCCATAGTAGTGATCTTGGATGTGGAACGCAAAAATGGTAGAATGAGTCGAAATGAAGAAGTTTCATGTACATCATCTTTCACATCCACTGTTCAAAAGGACGGTGATGTGGTCGGTGGTTTTATGCGTGCTGATCGTGAGCGCGGCGGCCGCATTGGCCAGGAGCGCGCATAATTTCAAGGCTGCTCTCACGGACAAGCCGGACCTCGCGATTTACCTTCTTCTTCCGGACGAGGAAATCACGACGAGTACGCTCCTGCGCGACGGGGAAACCGAACGCGATTACCTGGCGGAAACGAAGGAAGGACCCAAAGTGATCAAATTGAAAAAGGGCGAGACGCAGTGGTTCGTGGCGAACATCGAGAACCTGCACAGGGACGAATAATCCCCTCACCCCGACCCTCACCCGCCGAAAGAGGGAGGCTAGGCATGGTTCGACGTGGCTCACCATGACACGCCTTAAACGGCACCGGGTGGCACCCCGCGTCCACGGAGGGTGAAGGGGAAGCCCCGCATGCGTCAGCATCGTGGGCGAACATTTCGACGCGACAGCGAGAAATGGAGCCCGCGGGGCGGGCGGAGCGTGCTTTGGACGCGGGCCGTCTTTTTCAGTCCCTTTTTGACGGGACAAAAAGGGGCAAGAATTTCTCTCCCTGACGAAAAATCATTCTTTTCCCTTTTTCAAAACCAACAACGGAAACACGATGACCGCCGTCACGATCCTTCCGATCCTTTTCGGCTCCCGCACCACTCTCCACAACCACTCCAAACCGAGATTTCTGAAAACCGACGGCGCCCGTTTCTGGACGCCCGCAAGGAAATCAAATGTGCCTCCTATTCCCATCGCGATCTTCACGGACGGGAGTTCTTTCAAGTGTGTGTCGATCCAAAGGTCCTGCGACGGCGCGCCATAGGCGACGAATAATACCTGCGCCCCGGACACCGTGATCCGTTGGAGGATATCCGATGCGTCTTCGTCCCGCGGCGACCCAGCAAAGGTTCCCGCCACGTTCAGTCCGGGATTCTTTCGCTTCAACGCGTCCGCAGCGGCCTCCGCGACGCCCGGCGCGGCACCGAGCAGGAAGACGGGAATGTCTTTCGTCAGCGTCGCGCAGAACGCCTGCACGGTGTCCACGCCCGTCACACGCTCGGGCACATATTGCCCGGTCCAACGCGCGGCGTAGAGCAGGCCCTGGCTATCCGGGATATTGAGATCGGTCCGGTTGAGCAGCGCGCGGAACGGTGCGTCCTTCGATGCCGCCACGAGCATCTCGCTGTTCGGCGTCATCACATGGTGCTGCCGGCCATCCGAAAGGAAGGACTTCAGGCGGATAAGAACTTCCGCCGCCGTGACGGGATCGATGGGAATGCCAAGCAATCGGACTCTGTCCATGCGACCAGAATACCGTAGATTGTGCGTGGACGCAGGGTCGATTCGCGCTAGACTACGCCCGTGAAGAAACTGCATCTCCTCGCCACCGGCGTCCTTTTGACGGCCCTCGCGGCCTGCACGGTCCAAAGCCAGGACATCCTGGAAGACGTGACGGAGGGGAATGCATCGTCGTCCTCTTCCTCGGATGCGTTCCTCAGCCAATCCCTCGAACAACCGTTCCAAGATGGCGTGGAGATAGGAAGGGCCGGGGCATCCCTGGCAATGGATCTCTTCCTGAACTACGACTCGCCCTACAGCAGGCAGTTCCACGCGCTCATGCCCCTCCTGCATACGAACTTCATCGAGAAAGGAACGCTGAAGGTGCGCATTTTCCCCGCGGCCTTCGCAAAGTATCCCGAGAGTGCCAGGAAAGCGGCCATGCTCCGCTGCGCGGCGGCGCAAGGGAAAGGAGCCGCGATGCACGGACTCCTGATCACGGGAACCGAGACGTTACTCCCCGCGGGAACGGACCGCGCGGCGTTTGACGCATGCACTGCCCAAGCGGCACCCGCATCCACGGCGCAGCAGCGTGGCGTAACGGTCGTCCCGACGTACATCATCAACGGACACACATTCACGGGCGTGCCCACGGAAGCGGATCTCCTGGGTGCGATACGGGATAGTCTCTAAAAGAAAAGACTTGCTTGTAAGAACGGGAGGCTTGCTTCGTCATAAGATAAGAGCTGACACTTCTCTATTTCTTCCTTCCTCTCTTATGATCCCGAACCTGAGACTGGCAATGGCGACCGCCGTCACCGCGGTCGGCTGCTGCCTGACATCATCGGCAATGGCGGCAACCACGACCTTCGCGCACGATCCCTTCACGGACATTCCCGAAGGCAGCGCCAGTTTCAACGCAGTGGAATATCTGCGTCTGAATAACCTCGTGAAGGGGTACGAGGACGGCACGTTCCAACCGGGACGACGCATGAACCGCGCGGAATTCGTGCAGCTCATGACCAACCCCTTCCTGCTACGGGCAACGCGCGCCTCCGACTGTACGGAGAACAGCGGCATGACGGGATCCCTCATTCCCGCGTTCAGCGACGTCCATGAGGACGCGTGGTACGCCCGCTCGGTATGCATCGCCAAGATGTACGGCATCATCAACGGCTACCCGGACGGAACCTTCCGCGGGAATGACCCCATCACGTTCGTCGAAGCCGCGAAAGTGGCGTCCAACGTGCTGGAACTCAACGCGCAAGGCGGTGCGGACGGCGGCCATGATCCGCGCTGGTACACGGTATATGTCCTGCGCCTCTCCGAGCGCAACTCCATCCCGACGAGCATCAAGGCATTCGACCAGGTGATCACGCGCGGCGAAATGGCCGAGATGGTCTACCGCCTCGCGGCCGAAAAGACGAACCTGCCGTCCAACCACTACGAAAACTTCCCCAAGCCCTGATCACTGACTTTCGATCTTGATGAGCTTGCGCCGCCCCGTGCCTCCGACCAGAATCCGGACGCGGGGCGGCACGACATTGAACTCTTCCGCAAGGAAGCGGATCAGTTCGGCATTCGCCTTCCCCTCTTCCGAGGGCGCGTCGATGTTGATTTTAACGGTGCCATCCATGAGCTTTCCCGTCACGGAAGACTTCGGCGCGTACGGGCGTACGCGTACGCCGAACGAAACCGTTCCGTCCTTCGCCAGCTTTGCCTTGAGATCATCGATCATGCGGGGAGTGTAGCGCGTGCAAAGAAAAAGGCCTAAGAGTCGTGTGACTCCTAGGCCTTCATTCGTATAACCATCAAGCGTCGAACATGTTCGCTACGCCGACTGGAGAGAAGACTGTGTCGCCTGACGTTGAGCTTCGTACCCCCGAACGATCGTCTCGATCATGATCCGGTACTGCGGACAATCCGGGTCGAGGTCATTGACCGGAATACATCCGTCCAGCGAGAGATCTCCAAGAGCGAGAACGGCGCCGTACCGGAGCAACGTTTGCTCCGCATTGAGGACATTCGTCGCCGCATCAAGCAGTTCGGGATGCTTGCCGTACGCACGCCGTCGATATGCGTACTGGAAGAACGCCGCACGGCGAAGGACGGCCCCTTCGTACGCAAGCTGCTCTTCCGGCGACGCATCATCCCCGGGCTTCGTCAGGTCCTGCACGAGGAAATCTTCTTTCGCGGGAATGCGGCAGAAACCTTCGTGCAAGTCACGGTCCGCCCAGCCCCACGCTTCGCCCACCAGGCACAACTCCGAATCTTCTAAATCATCGTCAGCCAAACGGATTCGCATCTGACAGCCTCCTTGGAAACAGTGGTATAAAACGAGCAAAATCGCAACGCCGCGAGGCAATACGAATGTCCGGGCATTCTATGTTTTTTTATGAAAATGTCAATGCCCTACGCGCTCATTTCGTCTGATTCTTTCGCCATTTCTCTATCTCCTTATGGTGCCCGCTGAGCAATTCAGGCGGAACGGTGAGACCGCGGAATTCCTCCGGACGAGTGTAGTGGGGATACTCCTTCTTGCGATCCAACGCGGCTGAAAAACTTTCCTCCCCCGCGGATTCGTCCTTCCCCAAAACGCCCGGGATGTGGCGCGCAACCGCGTCCACCAACACCATCGCTGGAAGCTCCCCGCCCGTCAGGACGTAGTCTCCGATACTGATCTCCTCGTCGATCCATCCCCCGTCGATGATGCGCTGGTCGATGCCTTCGTAGTGTCCGCACAAAAGGATGAGCCACTGGTGCGAGGACAACGTCTCCACCCTCTCCTGCGTCAGCGTGGCGCCGCGCGGCGTGAAGTAGATGCGATGCGGTTTGAGCTGCGAGTCTCGTGTCTCGTGTCTCGTGTCTCGTGTTTCATATAATTCCTTTGCACCTGCCTCGGTAATACTCTCAAGAGCATTCACCACCGGTTCGCACATCATCAGCATGCCGGCGCCCCCGCCGTAGGGGCGGTCGTCGACCTGCTTGTAATTGCCGATGCCGTACTGCCGCAGGTCGTGGAAGTGGATCTGCAGCAAGTCGTTCTCCTGCGCGCGCTTCAAAATGCTCTCGGTCAAGGGACCTTCGAACATGGCCGGAAACAGGGTAATGATATCGACGCGCATACAGTAGAAAGCAAACTATAGCACCCGCCTGCCGTACCCCGCCACACGGAGGCGAACGAAGGACGTAAGACCCGAGTATGGCATATTTCTTATATGAGGCTCCCGAGCACATTTTTTCTTTGTGCCTTCGCAGCGTAGGAACGAGGGTCAACCACTGGCAAGCGGCGGGATGTAGCCCTTTCACGAGGCTTCAAGATGGTCGCGGCCCGCGCAATAATGGAATCGAAACGCGGGTCTTCCAGTGCCGCGGCATCATCGCCTGCATGATCCCTTTCGCACATCACGGTATGCAAATCATCCCGAATCCATTCGATGACTATCCGCAGATCAGCCATGCGCTGTACATTCGACGCCAACTTGGCGGCCTCATAACGCTCCACTGCCTTGCCGAGGTTGGCGGCAAGCGTGTCGGACGTGACATCGTCTGTCAGTTCGGGACGGACCATTTCTTTTGTGGGTTCGTTCATTGCGAGGGGCATAAGAGCAAGGGCAGAATTGTAAAGAAAATGTGACATCCGTCAACGGAAAAAGGAGCATTCTCCAGCCACTCGCTTTCCCGCCAGGGAAGCCTATACTTGAGTCCATATGAACGATTCACAAAACTCTCTCCTCCTCCGTTGGGCGGACGAGGCGCACAAGGCCTTCGAGCACGGCTACTACCTGCAGTCCATCATCATCGACCTCAACCTCATCAACCACTTCCTGCGCGACAGCATCCACAGCCACGCGCACCGCATCACCATGGAGATGACGGGCTCTAGCAAGCGCCACCCGTACCTGGAGGACCTCATTTTCAACACGCGCAATAAAATCTCCGGCGGCGCCAGCGACCGCTCCCTCTACAAGGAAGCCGTCCGCCTGAAGCTGATCGGTGAGAATTTCTACAAGGAGCTGGACATGCTCTACAAGCGACGCAACCTGGTGCTGCACCGCCTCTTCAGCGAGGAATACATGAAGCGCGAAGCGGATAACAAGGAACTGCTGAAGCAGCTGGCCACCGACTACCGCGGCGCCTGCCTGAAGTGCGTGCAGCTAGCGACGGAACTGATGATGAAGATGGAAAGCAAGAAGGTGGAGATCAAGGAAGTGAAGAAGGAAAAGACCGCCGAGCAGAAAAAGCGCCGCAGAGGAAGGAGAGGAGGAAGGGGAAGGGGCAAGAAATCAGAGATAGCCCAAAAAGAGCCTTTGTGATACAATAAAGATGAAGTGGGAGAGGTAGCGTCCAGAACTAGTATTTGGGGGATGTGTAGCAACAAGGTTGGAATTCGTTGCTAGGCCTACACCCGCCTACTGAACGCTGCCACTCCCACCGCCTTTAATTAGATCGATGCCCGATTGAATGATTCTGTATTTATC
Source organism: uncultured Candidatus Peribacteria bacterium (assembly GCA_964603635.1). Taxonomy (GTDB): domain Bacteria; phylum Patescibacteriota; class Gracilibacteria; order Peribacterales; family Peribacteraceae; genus CAZRVH01. The sequence goes on along the minus strand of CAZRVH010000004.1, from coordinate 17,263 downwards.
GCCTTTGCGAGCGACGAATCCTTTTTTCATATTGCCCTCGTTGAGACCATTGAACAACGATGTGGTGATGTTTTCATTCAGCCTATTCGCAAGGTATTCAACTTCGCTAGTAGAAAGCGTATCCACTCCGTTATTTTTCGCAAAAGTAAGAATCCACAGTATCTTTTGACCCTTGGTTGGCAACGAATGGAAAGGAATGAATCCGTCCATGTGACTCACCACTTCTATTTCCTTGATCGCATCGCTCAAATCCTTCACCCCTCTGCCAGAAGATGCTCCACCACCTCCAGTTTTCCGGGGGCTCTTTTTTGTCGGAGCCTCATCTTGGAAGCCGCTTGCGACGAGCTCCTGTCCTTTCTCCGTGAGAATGTATTGACCAGACTGATCAATCAGTTCGGTGATATAGCACTGCTGCACTGCATCGCGCATATCGCGACTGTAATTTTTTGGAACGGGCTCGCCAGCTTTTGCAAAAAATGGCTTTAAATCTGAGGGGCTAAAACTTTCTTTGCCATCGAGTTGCAACCAGAAATCTGCAAGCACCGCAATCTTTTGTGCATTCGTCTTTGCATTTGCCTGAATAATGGCTTCGCGAGGCGACTTCCGCGGCTTCTCCACTCCCAAAATCTGTCTCTGCGTCGCTATAGAACCCATGTTGCTGTGAACAGCAGAGGAACCAGAAGGGGCGTTCAAGAAGGCAATTACCTGTCCTGCCTTAAAAGCATCAGTAATTCCATTGTATGATAGACCGTTGCCCTCTATACTGATGATCACTTCGTCCATAAAATTGGATGACTGAAATAGAACATCCTCACTATATAGACCCTATGTAGAAATGTCTAACTTTGCGACTATCAATAGTATAAAAATGTTATATAAACATATTTTCCAGCTTCCCCACCTCCTGCACCTTCACCTCCTCCACAAGAGTCGTCTTTTTGCCCTGCCTCGGCACCAACCTCTCGTAAAAATTCGGAATCTCTTCGTTCTGATACAAAATGCCCGTCGCGATTTTCTCGCGTGTATCCACCGCCAGCGCACGGGCCTTTTTGAAGTCCGACATGTCGTGGTTCTTTGGCACGTACACATGCTCCAGTAAGTAATCGTGCGTCGCGAATTTGTTATAGGTGGGGCAGGCCTGCAGGAAATCCACGAAGGCGAAGCCGCGGTGCTTCAGGGCGGCCTGCAAAATCTCACTCATCTGCGCGATGTTTCCGCTAAAGCCGCGCGCTACGAAAGTAGGCTCCAGCGAGAAGACGAAGTCCATGCTCGGCAGCGTGTGCTCCGGCATGCCGTTGGGCGACGTGTTCATCTTCTGCCCCTGCCACGTCAGGCTGGATGCCTGTCCGGTGGTGAGTCCGTAGTTCGCGTTATTGTGCAGGACGAAGACGATGGGGTAGTTGCTGCGGATGCTGTGTACCAAGTGTCCCACCCCCTCGCTGAAGCTCGCCCCGTCGCCGCCGAAGGCCATGACGGGAAGTTTCATGTTGGCGATCTTCGCGCCCGCCGCGAACGGCAGCACGCGGCCGTGCAGGCCGTGGAAGCGGTATCCCCCGATCTTGTCCGACGCGTTGCCGTGGCAACCCACGTCGTAGCAGAGCAACACCTCATGCGGCGCGATGTTCGATGCGGCCAGCGCGCGCTTCACGGCGGTCCAGATACCGTAGTCGCCGCAGCCGTCGCACCACGTGCACTTGTTCGTATTGTGATACGCGGCAGGCGTCAACGCCTGCCCGCCGGAGCCTTGGCGAAGGTGGGCCGATGATTCAAGTGGTATCTTTGCCATTATTTGCCGGGGCGGACGTTAAAGAGTACGTCGAGGCGCGCGGAGATCTTTTCCTTGAAGAGACTGCTATCACGCATGTTGTAGACGTTGTAGACAAGGGTCTCGTTGCCATCGATGGTGATGTAATCCGACATCAGGACCTTACGGGACTGCGTAAGGGACTTCAGGAAGGTGATCTGGGTGGTAAGCAGGCGCACCGACTTGCTAAGGCCGGTCTTGATGTACATGGCGCGCATGTCCACGCCCTTGCTGCCGACGTAGCTGAGGAACGTATACTTAGGCGAGATGCGTACGGCGCCGGGAGCCTCGGTGTTCAGGATCTGCTTCAGAGTGCCCTTCTTCAGGTCCAGCTCCCACACGTACGGCAGCCAGAAATCGCCGTTGGTCGAGAGGAAATACGCGCGCTTCTCGATCATCGGGACGGTGTCCGCGGTATTGGAAACCTCCACGGACGGCGGCAGGCCCGTGAGCTTCTTGTTCGGATGCGCGGGGTCCGTCTTCGCCAAGGGATCGGCCGCGACCGTGCAGCTCGTGACACCGTCGGTAACGACGATGGATCCATCCTTGACGGTCACGGAGTTCACGCCGCTGGGAATGCAGCTCGCCCCCACAGGGATGCTGATCAACCTCAGTCCCAACTGCAGGCGATAGAGCATGGTCGCCAGCTGGCCGCGCGTGAGCTGGGTGTCGATCTGCTTCGTGTAATCGGCCTTGTCGATGATCCCCTCCTTGATGGCGGCGTTCACGAACGGCACGAACCAGGATCCCCTGCCGGCGACCGCGGGGAGACGTGCGGAGCGGACGATCGCCTGGAGCGCCGCGCCGAAGGTGACGGGACTGTTCGGGCTGAATTTCCCATCCTTGCCTCCGTCCATCCACTGCTGCTTCGCGGCGAAGCACACGGCCGGGGCGAACACCTCCTCGTTCACGTCCTTGAAACACTTGGAGTATCCCTTGTCGACCACGTTGCCCGTGAGTTTCACGAGCGCGCTCGCAAGCTCCGCGCGAGTGATGACGGGATCTCCGGATACGGGGGGCAGGACGTTCTTCCCGATGAAATAATCGTTGGCTGTTTTCCATGCCGCGGTGGCATCGGCCTTCGCGGAAGAAGAGGACTTGGACGATGTCGCGGCGACCGCGGTGTTGGCGACGAGGAGCAGGGAGACGGTGACGAGGGAGAGTTTTTTCATGGCAGTTGGGAGGTAAGGATGTCGCGGAGTTCCTCGTAGAAGAACGGGCGTCCGTCGTATTTCAAAACGCTGGTGGGGATGTCGAGCCCGCTCTCCATGCGTATGAGCTTTTTGAGCTGGGACTCGTGGTTACATTCGATGATGAGGGTCTTCTCCGCGGCTTGCATAAGCCCTTCCAGGCGTTCGGTCTTCAGCGGCCAGAGGTACGTGTAGTGCAGGTACGCGATGCGCTTTTTCTTCAGTGACGGATCGTTCAGCACGTCCAGAATGACACCCTTGTTACTGCCCCAGCTCACGACCAGCAGATCGGGGTTCTGGTCACCGAAGAGTTCCGGCTCGGGCAACGTCGCCTTCAGCACCTGCATTTTTTTCATACGCTTTTCCATCTGCAAACGCGCGTTCTCGGCGCCTTCGTCAACCGATCCGTCCGCGCGGTGCTCGTCGCCCTGCGCCACGTAGGTCGCCGCCTTGGAACCCGGGAGCCAACGCGCGGAGATGCCGCCCTTCGCCAGCGGGTCGTACCGGTCCGAGCCCGTGAGCGCGGACAATTCCTTCGCGCCCGTCACCAATCTGCCGCGGTTGATTTTCGCTTTCTTCTGATCGTAGGGCCGCTGCGTGATGATGGCTTCGGCCAGCTGCTTATCGGTCATCAACACCACCGGAATCTGATACTCCTCCGCGAGGTTGAACGCATCGTTCACGAGATGGAAACTGTCCTGCGCGTCCGACGTGCTGACGACGCAGCGCGTGAATTCCCCATGGCCGGAAAACACCGCCAGGTTCAGGTCGCCCTGCCCCGTCCATGTGGGGAGTCCCGTCGCGGGACCGGGCCTCTGTGCCAGGACGATCACGCTGGGGTTCTCGATCATCGCGTTGAGCGAGAGCGTCTCCGTCATGAGGTCGAATCCCCCGCCCGACGTACCCGTCAGCGCACGCGTTCCCATGTGCATCGCGCCGCTCGCCATCTGCACGGCGGTGATTTCGTCCTCCGCCTGCTTGATGGCCATGCCCGTTTCGTTCTGGATATCGGCGACGTAGCTCAGAAGGGGCGACGACGGAGTCATGGGGTAGCCCGCGTAGAAGCGCACGCCCGCATGCACCACCCCGAGCCCCATCGCCTGGCTGCCCGTGAGCAACAGACAGTCCTTCCACGCGGCATCCGCCGGAGGTAAGGCAACGGAGAATCCGGGAATTGCTTTTTCCTTGAACTGGAAGCCCTTTTCAATGCACAGGTAATTGAGCTCCAGCAGGTCTTTTTTCTTCGCGAACTGCTCCCCGACGAGCGTCTTCAGCCCCTTCGCGTCCTGTTTCAGAAGTGACCACACGACGGACGTGATGAGCACGTTTCCCAGGATGGGCTTCGCGTTGATTTCCTTCAGGATGGCGTCGGTCGTGAGCTCCACTACGGTGATATTTCGCTCTTTCAGCGACGCCGCGACGGTCTTTCCGAACCTCCAGTCTGGTGTCTGGTGGATGATGATGCCGCCGTCAGCCACCTCGTGCGTGTTGAGTTCCAACCCGTGGTGGTTGAAGCACACCAGCACCTCCACTTTTTCCTTCGTCGACTCCACGCGCTCATTGCTCACGTCCAACTGGTAGCTGCTGTGCCCGCCCTTGATGAGCGAGTTGTATTCGCGGTAGCCGAAGACGCAGTACCCCGCGCGCTTCAAACCCTTGCCGACGATCTCCCCGACGCTGTTCACGCCTTGTCCCTGCGCGCCGGTGACTTTGATAGCGACGCGGCTCATTGCGACAAATGGAAAAGGAATGCACGGCCCCACTCTCGTACTTTTTCCTCCTGTCCATAGGGCTCGTTCACGATAACCAGCGCATCCATCAGTAACGTTCCATTGTGTGTCTTCACGAACTCCTCCAGATGCACGCGCGCCTCCGCCGTGTAGCGGTAGCGCTCGTCCCCCAGCGCGATACACGCGACTTTCTTGCCTTTCAAATCGACATTGGCCGCCTGCTCCTTGAGCAAGCGGTGCATGTACGGGTTCAGCTGCCCCTCGATTCCACCTGTATTCCACGTACCGGAAGCGAGCAAAAGCACGTCGCTTTTCGACAGATCGTCTGGGACACACACCTCCGCACGCTTGTGTTCGACGGCAACATCCCCCATCTCCCGCAGGAAGTTCATCAGGATGTCTACGACATACTCGGTATGGCCGGCCGTGGATGCATACGAAAGGAAGATTTTTTCCATAGTTCGACGATGCTCACTACGAGCTTGGATCAGTGTACGTGAAACGGCAGTAGGGAGGGCAAAAAGTGCCCTGCTCGATGTGGCAAAAAGGGCCGAAAAATGCTATAATGATAGGAATGCCCGCACTCTCCCCCTTCACCCCCCTCTCGATAGCGGTTGTCGGCGCATCTGCCACGCCCGGTAAGGTGGGGCATGACATCGTGTACAACCTGGTAACCGAGGAATACAAGGGAAAGATCTACCCCGTGAACCCCAAGGGCGGAAAGATGTTGGGACTGACGACCTATGCGTCCGTGAAGGATATCCCGGGTACCGTGGACATGGCGGTCATCGTCATCCCTGCGGCCGCGGTTCCGGGTGCCCTGACGGAATGCGGCGAGAAAGGAATCAGGCAGGCGGTGGTCATCACCGCTGGATTCAAGGAATCACACTCGGAGGAAGGCATGGCGTTGGAGCGCCAGGTGAAAGACATCGCGCGAACGCATGGAATCTCGGTCGTCGGACCGAACTGCCTCGGCGTCCTGAAGACATCGCTCAACATGAACGCATCGTTCGCGAAAAACCTGCCGCCCAAGGGCAACGTGACGCTCATCAGCCAGTCGGGCGCGACCGCCGTGGGCATCATGGATCTGGCGCCGACGCTGGGACTCGGCTTCGCCTCGGTGTTTTCCATCGGAAACAAGACGGTGATGGACGAGTGCGACTATTTGGAAATGTGCGAACATGATCCGGAGACCGCGGTCATCGGCATGTACCTGGAAAGCATCGAAAGGGGCAGGGAGTTTTTGGAAGTCGCACGCCGGGTCGCCGCGAAAAAGCCGATCGTCCTTCTGAAATCGGGAGTCTCGGAACTGGGCCGCAAGGCGGCCGCGTCCCACACGGGGGCGCTCGCCGGATCCGAGGAAGCAATCGACGCGCTCTGCGTCCAGTCGGGCATCCGCAGGGCGCACGGCATGGATGAATTCCTGGACCTTCTGACGACGCTTTCATGCCAGCCGCCGCTGCTCACCGACCGCATCGCCATCATCACCAATGCCGGAGGACCCGGCATCCTTGCGTCGGATTACGTGGAGAAAGCGAACCTGCTCCTCCCCCTGCTCGCCCCCGAAAACCTGGAACCATTGCGTGCGGCACTTCCGCCGACCGCATCCATTCAAAACCCCATCGACCTCATCGGGGACGCAAAGACGGACCGGTATGAAGCGGCGCTCACCGCCTGCCGCGACGACGGCGGCATCGACGGACTCGTCGTCATCCTGACGCCTCAGATCATGACGCCGGCGGAGGAAATCGCCCATGCGGTCATCCGCATCATGAAACACTCGCCTCTCATGCCCGTCGTGACGTGTTTCATGGGAGGACCGCTGGTTGCAGACGCCCGCAAGGTGCTGCGTTCCCACGGCATCCCCGTCTTCGATACCCCCGAACGCGCGGTGCGCGCCATCGCGGCGCTGCGCCGGAACAGGGACGAGGAGGAGATTTCCGGATGCCCCCTCGACGGGCACGCCACCCAGGCCGAGGCGATCCTGAAGGGAACGACAGGCCTCTTGTCCGAGGAAAAATCCAAGGAGCTGCTGACACTCTTCGGGCTTCCGCTCCCCGAACAGTCCGTCGCGCGGACGCGTGCGGAGGCTATCGCCATCGCGGAAAAAATCGGATACCCCGTCATCGCGAAAATCAGCTCCCCCGACATCGTGCACAAGACGGACGTGGGCGGCGTGGCCGCGAATTTGAAAACCGCGGCGGACGTGGAAGCAGCCTACGACCGCATCCTGAAAAACGTGCGCGAGAGCGCCCCGGACGCGGCTGCGGAAGGGATACTGATCCAGAAATTCCTCCCCGCCGGGGACGAGTTCATCGTGGGAGGCATCCGCGACGCGGCGTTCGGCCCGCTCATCATGGCGGGACTCGGCGGCATCTATACGGAACTCTTCAAGGACGCGGCGGTGCGCATCGGACCGGTCACGATCGAACAGGCCTACAACATGCTGCGCGAACTGACCTCCTGGAAACTGCTGCGCGGCATGCGCGGGAAATCCCAAAGCGACATAGACGCGCTGGCGCAACTGACCGTGAAGGTCTCCGAAATGATGTGCGACTGCCCCCGCATCCGCGAACTGGACCTCAACCCGGTTCTCGTATCCTCGGAAGGCATGACCATCGCGGACGTGAAGATCATCGTGGATTGACCGAGGGAAAGGGGAGAAGGGAAAGGGGAAACGGGATAGAAAGGGTTTTTAGAAAATTTCCCTTTTCCCATTTCCCTTTTCCCTTCCTTGGCTTTACCCTGCTCACCATCATCCCCATATCCCATGAAACTCTCCAAACTCTACAAACGAACCATTGAAATCGGCATGGACGCGGACATCCGCGGCAAGAAATACCTCGACAAGCAATTGAAGAAGCAATCGGACCGCCTGAAGAAAGCGGAAGGAAAAGAGAAGGAATTCTTCGACGAGGAACGTACCTGGAACCCGTACCATGATTCCCGCATCATCAACGGTACCGGCGACGAGGAAGTCACGCGCCTGATGATCGGCATCGACATCGAGACACCCGAAATCCTCCTGGCAGACAGACTGCGCGAGAAAGGCGAGAAGATCGACGCGATCATGATCCACCACCCGGAGGGCCGCGCATTGGCCGACTTGGACAAGGTGATGCCGCTGAACGCGGACGTGGCGCACGCAGCGGGCGTGCCCATCAACCAGGGAGACTTCCTGCTGCGCCCCCGCATGGAGCGCATTTGGAGAGCCATCCACGCGGATAACATCCTGCGCACGGAGCGCGCCGCGGAACTTCTGGGCATCCCCGCGTTCACCTGCCACACCGTCACCGACAACCTCATCTGGAGGCACATGGAAAAGAATATCTGCCAGAAGGAATGGGACGATCTCAGCAGCATCGTCAACGCCATCAACGACATGCCCGAATACAACTACTACGCGAAGAAGGGCAACCCCTCGTTCATCGTGAACGGCTCGGGTTCGGGCCGTCCCGGCAAGGTCGTGGCGACGGGCTTCACCGGCGGCACCAACGGCCCCGAGGAAATGATCGAGCAGCAGGCGCACGCGGGGGTGGGTACCATCCTCTGCATGCACTTCACGGAGAAGGAAGTGGAAGTAGGCCGCAAGTTCAACCTGAATATGATCCAGTGCAGCCACATGGCATCGGACGCGGCGGGCGTAAACCTCCTGCTGGACATCCTGCAGAAGGAGGAAAAGAAGCTCGACGTCCTGCCGGTTTCCGGCTTCATCCGCGTGAAGCGAAAATAGGCTTAGGGTTAGGATTGGGAAAAAGGAAATTTTTGAAGCATTCAAAACCCCTACCCCCTACTCCTATTCCTAATCCTTCGCTCATGGCGTGCTATACTCATATACTCCTATGAACACCATCTCCCTCATCCGTTCCTCCTGGGAATTCTTCCGCAAGCAGCCGGCCCTGACTTCGGTCGCGATATGGCTCCTCTTCGTCCCCATGTTGATCATGGATGCCTTGGAGATACTGACGGAAAGCGATCTCATCCCATCCACGATCGCCGTGGAAGCATCCATAGGAATCCTGGTACTCACGCTCATGCTCACGATCCTTACGATCTGGGGGCAATCCAGCGTGCTTGTCGCGGGACGACGCATGCTGCAAACCAAAGCGGGACGCTCGCGCACGTCCTTCACGGCCACGGCTTCCGAGGCCAAGGCGTTCATCATCCCCTTGCTGCTCACAGGCATTCTGTACGGTTGCATCATCGCCCTGTGGATGCTGCCGGCGGTCGCCTATGTCTTTGCGTTGGCCTATGTCGATCCTGCCTACCTTCGCAATCCGGTGCTTGTTGCGCTGACGGGCTTGTTCACCATTCCGGGCATTGCCGCCGCCATTCGCATGGCGTTTTACCCGGTCATCGTCGTGGGCGAGAACACCGCGTACCGCGCGGCGCTGAAACGCAGCAGGGACGCCGTACGCAAGGGTTTTTGGAAAATAACCGGGCAACTAGTCCTGCTTATCCTCTTGTTACTGTTCATACCGATGGCGATCATCATCGCCGCGGCGGCATCTTTGCCGGAAGGAGAGCTGATCGGCTACGTGATCATGTCGGTAACCGTCAACCTGTGGATGGCATTGGCAACGGTCCTCCTGAACCTGTGCCTCATCCGGATGTACGAACAGGTGCGCACGCCCCGGAAGCGCTGATACACTGGACGCATGGCATGGGGTCTGGTCTTCTCCGGCGGTATAGCGGCAGGCATCGCCAACATCGGCGTGCTGCAGGTTTTGGAGCGCGAAGGACTGAAGCCCGATTACGTCGCCGGGAGCAGCATGGGGGCGATCGTCGGGGCATTGGCAGCCCTGGGATATCCCGCGGAGGTATTCGACGGCATCCTGAAGAAACTCCATCCCCTGGCCATAGCCGAGCTTTCCGAAAACACGATGAAAGAAGGATTGCACGGCGGCCTCTTCCGGCAGAAGCTGCACTCATTCCTTGGGGAATTGGTGGGAGACAAGGTCATCGACGACTGTCCTACCCCCTTCCTCTGCGTAGCCGGGAGAGTGGTAAAGCCGATCGCATGGGAAACCATCGCCACGCCGGGCTTCACGGCGGATGTACTGGCATCGGTGGAGCCGTATTTTTTCCGACACGATACGAAGCTGATCGATGCCCTGATGGCCACAAGCGCCGTCCCGGTACTCTTCTCCCCCGTGAAGATCGGCGATGATTCGTTTGTCGATCTCTGCAGTTTCGGAGCGGTCCCCGCGCGTACCCTGAAGGAGGTGTATATGCCGGATGTGATCGTCGCCACCGACACCCAGCCGCGCTATGCGACGCTGTCGAATCTCCTACCCAAGGGCTGGAGGGAATTCCTGAAGGCCGGCGAAGCGTCTTTGGATGAAAGCCTGGCCGCCTGCGACCTGGTGATCAAGCCGGACCTGCCATACGGGCCGCTTCGCTTCGACAAAGCCGACTCCTTCGTGCAAGCAGGACGTGACGCGGCGGAAAAGGCGCTGCCGACAATACGGGCAATCCTGGATCAGTGATCGTAGGCGACATGTTGACATGCCGGCCCAAGAAGAATGGCAAGACCCATTTGCTCTGCATCGATTTCAGCCCAAGTATCGACCGTGGTAAGCGGCCACCTTCCCACGGCATCATAGAGCATCAGCAATCTCGCGGCACGCCTTTGCTCGTCAACGGTTGCCGCCACGAGCTTTCCTCCCGCGGCTATAAACTCAAGCTGCCTCAAGTCGCGGTCGGTAGTGAGTGAAATCGTCTCGTTGCCGCAAACGATTGATGTACGCATGTGAAAATGCTACCCCTGATCCGTCGGGATTCAATGGAAATTATGCGGCTCTGCCATATACATCATCACCTCGATTGAAAGGATCGGAATAGGGATCCCCGATCCAAACGTCTTTTATCGGCGCTGGAAAACGCGGGCGGCGATCCCTTACAATCGACTGCAGCCTCATTCGCAACTCCGCTATTTCCGATTCTGTCCATTGTACTTGGAACTCAGGCTTCGAAGGCAGCAAGGTTAACTCCCGGGATAGCACGTCGAACATCTCGGCGGAATTCATACGAGAAATTATAACCACGCCGCAACGGAAGTCGATCCTTTGTTTACTTCGTGATCTGGTCGACCAAGCTCTTGAAGGCCTCGGGCTCGCGGACGGCGAGCTCGCTCATCACCTTGCGGTCGAGCTGGATGCCCTTCTTCTTCACCTGACCCATGAAGACGGCGTACGTGCTTCCCGTCTCGCGGATGGCCGCGTTGAGGCGGACGATCCAGAGGCTGCGGAAATCGCGCTTCTTCTTTTTGCGGTCCATGTACGCGTGCTGGCCGGCTTTGATGACGGCTTCCTTGGCCTTCTTGAAAGTCACGCGGCGGTTCGCCTGGTAACCCTTCGCGAGGTCGCGAATCTTCTTATGTCTCCTGTGCCGGACGATACCACGTTTTACACGCATGATAGTGGAGTAGTTGAGAGGTAATGATTCGTGAGGCGACGCCTGTCACCCCGAGCGAAGTCGAGGGGTTACTTGAGGTAAGGCAACATCGGCTTGATGTGCGGGATGTTCGTAGGATGGAGGACCAAGGTCCTGTTCTGGCGCTTCGCGCGCTTGCTCTTCTGCTGGAGAAGGTGGCTGCGGCTGTTGCGCTTCATTGCCATTTTGCCCGAGCCGGTCAATCGGACTCGCTTCTTGGCGCCGCTGTGTGACTTGATCTTAGGCATAGGATTAATTCGGGCCCGGAGTATAGGAAAGGAAAACGGGAAATGCAAAGGAAAATAGGCAATCCGGGCCATCCGGCCGGATTTTACCTCTTTGGGCGTAAAACAGCCGTAAACTGGGGACCTTGGGGCTTGATCTCCTGTTCGACCTCGGCGACGTCGGCCAGGTCCTTGATGATTTGACGCAGTTTGTTGAGGGCGAACTCCTTGTTGGTCAGTTCGCGGCCACGAAGGCGGACGGCGAATTTCACCATGTGGCGCTCTTCGAAGAATTCCTTGGCACGTTCCATGAGACGGTCGATATCGTGCTTTTCGGTGCGGAATCCGAAACGGAGCATTTTGGTCTCGCTCTGCTTGGAATTCGCCTTCTGCTTCTTTTCCTTCTTCTGCACCTGGTACAGGAAATGGCCGAAATCATCGATCTTCACTACGGGCGGCACGGCCTTTGGGGACACTTCGATCAAATCCAGCTCGGCGGCCTTGGCACGCTCGAGCGCCTCCGCGATCGTCAGCTTCTCTGCCTTTCCCTCGTCATCGATAAGAAGGACTTCCGGCGAGGTAATTTGCGCGTTCATGCGCGGGCGCTTTTCCTGCTTCTGCTGGTTGCGTCCCGTAAAGCGTTGTCTCAAACGAAAGAATGGGGAAAGAGGGCTGAAATATAAGGAAATAGAGGCGTTTGGTCAAGGATTTGGGTACTGTTTAGGTTTTAGGTTATAGGTTATAGAAACATGCAATGTACTTTGAAATATGTGACGCAGTCCTATAACCCATCACCTATTACCTCAAAGCATTTTCTACTCACTTCCCCCTCGCAATCGCCTCAAGCGAGAGGCTCACATGTGACTGGGTCTCGGTGACAGGCGTGATCGACAATCCCTTGATGCGCAGCATGCGCACCGGCCAGAGCTTGCCGTTGTCCATCGCGGACAAGATATCCTCCGAAAAGAGGCCTTCTGCCTTCGGGAGCTGGGACCGCGCGATGACCTGGCGGAAACCGTCGGCGAACGTGTTGGATGTAAACGCGCGAAGCAATTGCCGCTCCGTCGCGCCCGGATCCTTCACGTAGGCCAGGAGATCCGCGGAGAGGAACTGTTCCAGCGCTGTCACGGCGGCAGGATTCTCTTCTTCGGTCAGGCGCAGAAGCTCGCCGCGTGCCGCTTCATCGAGCGCGTCGTTCACGGTCAGGTTGCCGGCAAGATCAATGAAAAGAAGCAGTTGGTCGAGGCCTTCGGGGGTCACATCCGCTTCGAACGAAACCGGCGTCGCGAAGAGCGGTTCGTCGGCGCCGTCCAGGACGATGCCCGACGCGGTTCCGACGGAGAGCGGGGTGACATGGGTCACGATTCGCTTCTGCTGCCAGCGACGCAGGAACAGGTCGAACGTTTGGATGATACGGTCGATCTCGTCCTGGGGCGGCAAGATGTACATGCGCACCTTCTCGTCCTGGGATCCGTTGCCGATCGCCTCCTGCAGCTCGCCGAGTTCGGTCTGTTCCTGCAGGACGAACAGGCGCTTTTCCAAAGAAGGCAACGCGAGCGCGGCAGGAAGGGCAACGTCTTTCACCTCGCGTATCTGCAGCGTGAAGGAATACATCAGCAGTCCCGACAGCATCAGCGCGACGCCACCCGCGAGGAGCAGGTTCCGGGTCGTGCGCAGCCGCCGGAAGGTCTGGAGCGTGATCATTTGGAGGTGAACGAGAAGACGAACGGCGAGTGCGCACCCAGGACGGGGTCGGTCTCGCGCGTGAACGCGGGACGGGTGAACGTCCCGATGAATGGCAATGACTCGACCTTTTCAACGAATGAAGCGAGTACCGTCATACTGGAAAGACCGGCATGGACATCGCCCCGTACGGTCACGGTGCTTCCGTCCACATGGATCCGTGCCAACGCGATCGATCCGCTCCCCTGCGTCTGGCGCGCGGCGGATTCCAACGCGGCCTTTACGGTCGCGATGGGAGGCAGCGTGTCTTTGCGGGCTTGGAGCACATGGTACGTTTCGTTCTTGATAGGAAGGATGAGGTCGTTGCGCGCGGCCTCGGCGTCATCCACCTTCTGGACCAACTGGGCCTTGTACTGGTTGAGCTGGTTCGGGTTCAATTTCTGTCCGTTGAGGTCGAACGTATTGAAAAGCGGAAGCACCGCGAACTGGGCGAATAGCAGCAATGCGAACAGCGCGACGCTGAAAATGGCGAACGGCTCGGCGATACGGTCCAGGATCTGCCGGAATGAGTGCTTTTGAGGCGCCTGTTCTGGAGTCTGTGTGTCTTCCATGTATTCCACTTATTATAGCGGGAAACACCCGTTTTGGGGAGGGGGTGTGTTTGACATAAAATATAATGATGATATTTATAGTAGCCAAATTGGCTTGAAGCCTATCCTTTTGCAAGGACTGTGTATTGCAAGAGATTTGACTAATATGGAAATATATAACACTATATCGTTAATCGTTTCTTCACATTTCGGCTTTTCGAAGGGAAAATCTCATGTCGGTATACCGCGAAGGTTCAAAAGGAAAATATCAACTGAATCCCGGGGATCAACTGAGGTTTGATACCCGGGATCAAATGCTCACCATGTGCACGTCAAGGATGCAAAGATTGGAATTTGACCACAATGGTAAAAGAACGTGGTTTTTAAAAATGGAATACATAACAACGCAGGAGCAATTCCTGCACTGTGCCAATCTGTTGGCAAGCACCCTAAACAAGAGGATTGTGCCAAGGAATCATGAACCAGGAGTATGGATTGCAGAACTGCAATCCTAGGCGATCCGATCGCAGACTCAGCCCCAGCACCGCATCGCGCGGAGTTGGGGCTTTTTTGCGAGCTCACCCCGATCCTCTCCTGCGAGGAGAGGGAGGACAATCGCCTAGCCGAAGCCCCCACCCTCCGCTACGCTCCCCACAGTCCTTTTCCCTCCCATGGAAGAACTTCTGCAGAAATTACAGGAACTGAAAGAAGCCGTGCTGACGGGCAAGGACTCTCTTTGAGGCGAAAAAAATCCCGAACCAAATCAAGGAGTTGGAAGCGCAGACGAGTGCCGCCGATATCTGGAACGACCAGAAGCGCGCGAACGAACTTTTTGCGAACCTGAGGAACCTCAAGAAACAGTGGGAGCCGATTGCCGCGTTGGCCGACGAAGTCGTCGGACTCATCGAACTCACGCAGCAAGCAGCCGAAGCGGACCTGGGCGATTTGCAGAAAGAATACGAGAAGGCGCTGGCGCAGTGGAACGCGCAGGAAGGGCTGCTGTATTTGGGAGGAGAGTTCGACCACAACAACGCCTACGTCACGATCAGCGGAGGAGCCGGAGGAACCGAGGCGCAGGACTGGGCGGGATTCCTGCTGCGCATGTACCTGCGCTACTGCGAACGCATGGGATGGAAAACAAGCTTGCTCGATAAGACGGACGGCGCGGAAGCGGGCATCAAGACCGCCACGGTCTTCGTGGAAGGCGACCCCGCGTACGGATATTTGAAATGCGAGAAAGGAACGCACCGCCTCGTGCGTCTCTCCCCGTTCAACGCCAAGAGCCTGCGCCAGACGAGCTTCGCGCTCGTGGAAGTGCTGCCGGAAATCAAAGACGCGGACACGGTGAACATCGAGGCGAAGGACCTGCGCGTGGATACCTACCGCTCCGGAGGGGCGGGAGGACAGCACGTGAACAAAACGGAATCCGCCATCCGCATCACCCACCTCCCCACGGGCATCGTGGTGAGCTGCCAGACGGAACGCAGCCAGATCCAGAACCGCGAGCGCGCCATGAACATGCTCGCGGCGAAGCTGCTCCAGAAACAGCAGGAAGAAGCACTGGCCCAGAAGAAAGACCTGAAGGGCGCCACGCAATCCGCGGACTTCGGACAACAGATCCGCAGCTACGTCCTGCATCCCTACCAAATGGTGAAGGACCTGCGCACCGACGTGGAAACATCACAAACCCAGGCGGTGCTGGACGGAGATATCCAGGCGTTCATCGACGCAGAATTGAAAAGACAGGCCAAAGAGGGATAATATGTTCCGATGAATCTTTAAAAAGATATACTCGCCTCATTCCCTCCTTTCACCATGGATCAAACCCCCTCCACGCCCCCTGTCCCGACACCGGAAGTCCAGCCAACGAACCCGGCCCCTGCTTCGCCTGCTTCCGCTCCTCAGCCGCAAGCGATGTCCGCTTCGGATACGAAGAAACTTCTCGGTATCTTAGGGTACATCATCCCCATCCTCTTCTTCCTTCCATTGGTGATGGACAACCTGAAGAACGATGCATCCGCGAAGTACCATGCCAATCAACAACTCAACCTGTTGCTGTTTTGGATCATCGGGCACGTCGTCGCAAGCACGCTCGTCATGGTGCTGATCGGCATCCTCTTGGTTCCGCTGGTGACGATCGCAGGCTTGGTATTCATGGTCATGGGCATCATCAATGTCTCGAAAGGCGCCATGAAACCGTTGCCGGTCATAGGCGGATTCACGCTGTTGCACTAAGTCAAAACTCCACCATCCCTAGCCCGTCGATCGCTTTGAATTCGATCCCGTTTTTCGGCAGGACGATGCCCGGCACGCGATGGCCGAGCGCCGGATTCACATAGACCGCATCATGAACGGGAAACGCGACCTTCGGTTTCAGCGCGAGCGCGTAGTCGACCGCCTCCCCGATCTTCATCCACGGTCCCGCGACGGGCAACGCCAGGATCTCCACCTGTTTTCCCGGATCCGTGAACGCGTCGCCGGGATAGAAGAATGTGTTCGCGATAAGAAATCCCGTGTTCGCGACGTCCGCAACGGTCGGGTGGAACCGCGCGTGGATTTCGCCGAATGCTTCGATGAGCACGTTGTCGATCGTTTTGTTCTTGCCGTGCTCCATCAACTCATACCCGATCCCCGCCTCGTCCAACATCTTGGCGACACTCGCAATAGTGATGACCTTCGCTTCGGGATTGTTCTTCAGAATATCTTTGAGCGAATCGATATGAATGTGGTCCGTGTGCTCATGCGTAACGAGAACCACGTCTATGTCCGTTACGCCTTTGCATTGATCAACGGTAAACATACCCGGATCTGTGAGGATGCGAAGGCCTTGTTCTTCGATGAGCAGACAGCAGTGTCCGAATTTTTCGATTTTCATAGAAGTTCAGTATAGAAACAATAAAACTTGAGACAATAAATGCAGGATCCAAATCAACAACCGTTGCGAAGGCAGGCTCTGCCTGCCTGGAGCAACACCTTGCAGGGAAAGGGCTCATGGGAAAACCGTCGTTGGTTTTCCCATGATAGAAAAAAGCGCCCCTTACGGGACGCTTCGTTCTTTGTTCGGGGTTGGATTATAGATCCTCGCCGCGGACAGTCTTGCGACCATTGGCCGCAGCGCGCTTCACGGCCTTTGCGAGTGCCTCCTCGAGGAACTTGCTGGCGTGCTCGGCGAGATCACCGGAGGACATCATGCCCTTCTCGTTGATGAAAGCCTTGATTGCGGATGCAACGACGTAGCTGCTCATAAGAACTGGGGTAAAGAAGTAAATGCGAATGGGATTCTAGGGACACATGCAACACCTCCGCAAGTCCATTCTCAAAATTCACGGTGAATTCCCAAGCCAATATGCAATTGACGCAATTTGCGTTTGCCGTGCAACGCGCGAACAAGGCAGACTTGCCATCGACGGGCGGACACTCCACAATGGGCCAGCTGAGGGCAAAAGACCACATTATTGTCCCCGGCTTGCCAACCGAAGCAGAAGGTCTATAAGCGGGCATTCGCAGGGCCCACCTTCGCTAAAGCTACGGCGGGCAACCTTCTGCGAAGGTTGGAGAGGTGGCTGAGTGGTCGAAAGCGCACGACTCGAAATCGTGTATCCCGGAA
>CAZRVH010000003.1:0-86401 GCA_964603635.1 uncultured Candidatus Peribacteria bacterium | reverse complement strand
GAGGAAGGAACCTTGCGGTCCCGACTTTGTTCATGGCGGTGATCGAGTGATCACTTGCGACCCTTCTACGCTCGATTGGAGCTTCGAAGGGTAAAAGTTTTTAAAGTGCCTACGCACTGCGAACTTTTAAAGTGGTTCAACACTTGAGTGCTTAGAGCGGCTCCCCGCTTCAAAATCCAAAGGATATTGGGTTGTATGCTTCCTTTTAAGGGGAAGATACACACATCTCTCTACTACACAATGCTGTGAAAGAGCCCGTGAACCCACATGCGCGAAGGCCCAAAGGCCGGTTGCGGTACAAGGTGGGTTAAGAAATCTGGCTTCCTGGTATCCGGTGAAGGACCGAGGCGACAGCCCGGAGATAGTACACGGCTAAAAAGGGGAGTCAACAAGATTTTGCATCAATCCCGGATCGGCATGGGGAACAAGAAAACCCCTGAATCGCGAGCGACTCAGGGGTTTAGGGTGGCAATATGCTTTGGCATGGTTTTATTGCCGCCTGGGTTGAGCGTGTCGACACGCCATTGTCATCATCTTGAGCATAATGCTCTCGATGCCGTGGCCGGCCGGCACCTTGCATATCTGTTCGAGACTTTTCAGCGCCCGCAGGTGCTTCATTTGTCTTGCGGTGAGCTTAATATGCAATTTTTTGCCCTTCTTTGCGTGCACGGTAACCTGCAATTCGTTTCCCCGAATCTGCATGCGTCTGGTTCGGCGTTCTCTTTTCTTACACATGGGCGGTCCTTCCTTGTGGTGTCGAGGTGGTGTGAAAAGACGACCCCGATACTATGCACGCTCTTTTTCCGGAATCAAATGCATCACGACGCGTCCGCGCACGCGAAAAAAAATTTGACACCTCTTTTTTTTGGATTACCATCCACCCGTTCAGGAGCCTGTGTGTTTCTGAATAGTGTTCTTTGTTGTTTCTCTTCGATGGAGAGCGCCCGGATTGCGATCCGGAAGCTGAAATCGGAGAGAGTCCTTTGTTCCGGAGCCCCGCGGGCTCCGAGAAAGCGTTGTGCTGCTATGAAGTTCTGCCTGTTCCGCTCTGATCAATCCGCCGCTGTCGCTGCCACTGCCATTGCTGCTGCTGTCGCGGAGAAGGTCCAGGTCTAATGCTGGCAAACGTCCAGCGCCGTTGAGCCCCAAGGTCCACCCGGATCTTGGGGCTCGTTTTTTGATTGAGCAATTTGACCAATCTGTCGCGTTTTCTATCGCCAACAGCCAGGCGCAAGTGCAGCCGTGGGGTTTCACAGGGTGGGATACAACAAAAAAGCCCTGCACCGCGATGGTGCAGGGCGTGCGCATACGGCGGTCGCATGTGCTTATATAAATGCAGGCGGCCTTCGTCTTGATCTGCGCCGAGGGTGCATTCGAGCGGCGCGACGGCCTTGGTTATAGGCGCATTGTGCAACGCCGTTGATGAGCCTGAGGATCGATTGCTCATCGTTATCTTCCAGGAGGCGTCCCAGCATTTCTTGATCATTATTTCCCAGTTCCAAAGGGAAAAATCGATCGACGCTGCGAGCTCCCTTTGGCATTCCCGCGTTTTCCAAGAACGTACGGATACTCATTGTGCCGTATCCTTTCCCCAGTCGCAGCAGACGCAGTCTTTTTTTCCCGATCGTTGCAATCGCGAACATGCGTTGCCGCTGGTCAGTCTTAGGCATAAGCCGTTCCTTTATGAAGGTCGTGATGTGAAAGATGTAATTATTATGAATTACTTATAAATTATGTCAACTATCTCTCGGCATCCCATGCAAACTCTCCTTGACCCCTGTTTTTCAGGCCTGTAGAGTCCGGGTCCTATTTGATGTCCGTACGTCATTTGACGCACGGTTTACCCACACATCCCTATGGCCATTTCCATGGTGCCATCAACGGAAGACGGACGCATCTACGAGTGCGCCCTCGTATATCCTTATCCTATGAACCAGAAGGAGGAATCTGACCTCCTGAAGGGAGTCGAGGAAATTTTCGCCGAAGCCGAGGCCAAGGTCCTCTTGAAGGACAGCTGGGGCCAGCGCGGTCTTGCCTACAAGATCGGAGGCTTCGAAGATGGCAACTTCGTCATCTTCTATCTCGAGATGGATCCCTCCAAGCTGAAGGAAGTCGATACGCAGCTGCGCATCTTGAAGGGCGTGCTTCGCCACATGATCATCAAGCCGCCGAAGAAGTACGTCATCGCCCCCATGGCCGACAACCTCCAGAAGTGGAAGGAGCAGAGCCGCATGGAAGGCGAGGCCCGCGCGCAGGCGAAGGAAGACAAGCTGAAGAAGCAGGTCGTTGAGAAAGCCAAGCGCACGACCATGAAGAAGAAAACCGAAGAGAAGACCGCTCCGACGGAAACGATCGCGGAGGGTCTGGACAAGCTTATTTCCGATAAAGATTTAGAGATCTAAATCCTTAACCTCCCCCCGCATCCATGGCTACCAAAGCACCCAACCGCAACCGCAACAACCAGAACCAGAACCGCAGCGATCCGCGCCTCAAGAAGTGCCCCTTCTGCGAGAAGGACACGCTGTACATCGATTACAAGGACTATCCCACGCTGAAGCCCTTCATCGATTACTTCGGAAACATCCGCAAACGCTACTACACGGGCGTCTGCCTCAAGCACCAGAAAATGCTCAAGACGGCAGTGGAGCGCGCGCGCTTCATGGCGATGCTGGCGTATAGGAAGTAAGCCGGGAAAGCTTGCAGAGCTTGGAAAGGAGGATTCTTGTCCTCCTTTTTTGTAATCACATGACTGCAGTACGGGTAGTCTTTTTGCGATTTCAATCTGAGTTTCGAGTTCTGCTGCCGATCCGAATGCGTTATGCAAGAAACTTGTTGAAATCTGTTCTTCTTCTGCGACGCCGTCCCGACGAAACCCAACCGAGAACGGTCGAAGCCGCATGGCGATGCTTGCCTCTTGGAAAGTAAGCTTGCGAAGCTTGGAAAGCTTCTATTTTGAGTGATTTTTTGTCTGCAAGGGGCGTAATTTATTCATCATCACGTAGAGCATTTTCATTATTTCCGAGAGCAATCCTTCTGCGGCCTTGAAGTCGATCCGTTGGTTTTTGGGAAGCAGTTTGGCTATGTCAATTTGCGTTTCAAGTTCTGCTGCCGATCCGAATGCATAATGCAGGAATAACGCGAATTCCTTTTTTGAGCTTCTTCTCCTGCCTTCTGCGATATTCGATGGGATCGAGGTGGCACTCCTGCGCATTTGCGATGTAAGCCCGTATACTTCCTCCTTCGGAAATCGTTCCGTGATGTCGTAGATGATCATTGTAAGTTCCATGGCTTTCTGCCATACGATGAGATCGCGGTGACTGCGGATTGTTTTGGATTTTTCCGGGAGAGTTTCAGGAGATTCGTAGGAAGACATATCATATGTTCAAGCGAAGTAACTATATCTTCAGTATCAACTGTGTGTTTTGAAGGCGACATCAGTGTTATGTATGGCAAAAGTGCCAGTCTATTTGTTTTTGGCTTGGGTCTCATGCAAAATCTGTCCTGTCCCAAAGCAGAACCCCCTTTCCAAGCTTCTCAAGCTTTCCTCCTTCATCCATGTCCGGTCACTCCAAATGGCATAATATTCGCGTCAAGAAAACCGCGCAGGACGCGGCCAGGGGAAAGATCTACACGAAGCATGCGAAGCTGATCGAGATCGCGGCGCAGCGCGGGCCTGACCCCGCCACGAACGCATCGCTTCGTTCGGCCATCGACAACGCCAAGGCCGATAACGTACCGAACGCGAACATCGAACGCGCCATCAAGAAAGGCAGCGGCCAGCTGGAAGGGGCCCAGATGGTGGAGGAGATGTACGCGGCCATGGGGCCGGGCAACACGGCCCTGCTCATCGAATGCCTCACCGACAACAAGAACCGCACGCTCACGAACGTGAAGATGGCCGCCAGCAAGAACGGCGGAAGCTTCGTGGAATCCGCGTCCGTCCTGTGGATGTTTGCCAGGAAGGGGATCGTCGTGGGGAAATGGGAAAAGGGAGAAGGGAAATGGGAGGAAGTGGAATTGGAGTTGATTGATTTCGGGGCAGAGGATGTCGAAGTCGATGGTCATGTTCTTTCCGTGACGACGGATCTGACGAACTGGACGAAAGTGCGTGATTTTTTAAAGGGCAAAGGGTTGGAGATCCAATCGGCAGGCCTGAGGTATGTACCGACGCAGAAGGCGGATATCAAAGACGCCGAAACGGCCCGGAAACTGATGCAACTGGTCGATGCGCTAGAAGCGGATGACGACGTATCAGAGGTGCATACGAATGCCGAAATCAGCGAGGAAATCGCGGGGGCTCTTTGATTCTTATGCATTCTCCCACAGGATGTCCCGGTGGAATGTCGCCTCAATGCCGAAGCCTGCCGTTACTCCCCAGCGTACCTGGGGTTCGATCATTCGCAGTGCCCTATATAATTCCTCGGCCTCCGCGCGAATTACTTGTATGACGTCGGATCGCAGTGTTCTTTCCGGTGGCATGCCCCTCTCGTCGGGTCGTTGAAGCGCCATGCAATGGTTGGGTGATTCAAACAGGCAGAGGGTGTGATAGCGCAGTTCCATGTGATAGGAGACGAAGCCAAATTCCTCGTTCGCTATCTGCCCGATGAATGCTTCCAAAGCGTCGATCATCTCCTGGCGAAACAGGGTGAATTCACCCGCCCCTTTCAGCGGGGAGTCATCCCGTTGCCATCGCATTTCGATTGATCCCGATGCCGGTAAAGGCATTGAGACCGGCCTAGGCGGATAATCGGGTCCGCCGGGGGAGTCCGGAGACATGCCCATGCGGGCATCCTAGCATACCGTTGAACATTGAAAAAATCGTCGAAAAATGCTAGAATAAAGAGGTTATGAATACACATAAAAACAGCCCGTTGGAACATACGCCGTTTGCGATGCGCGCACATGATTTGGTCACCCGTCACCCCATCGTGGGTATGACGGCACGAGACGCACATGACATGATCGCAAAGCTCACGGAAGAATTCGCACTCGACGAATTCAACGCGGACATGGACTGATTATGTTTTCAACGTGAACGGATTGAAGTCCGTGTCACGATCGTAGTAGTCCTCGCTTTCGATTTTCTTTAGTTTTCCAACAACGAAGTACGTCACGGGTGTCATGACGATTTCAACGAGCGTTTTCATGAGCCATCCCGAAAGAATCGAGCGCAGAAGAAGATCATTTGGAATGACGCCGTACAATCCAATGACATAGAAAATAAGGGTATTCACTCCTTCCCCCAGGAATGTGGAACCGATCGTGCGCATCCAAAGATGTTTTCCATTCGTCCATAACTTTAATTTTGCAAGAACATAATCGTTCAAGATTGCGCCGGCCCAAACTGCCAACCATCCTCCGATCAATATCCGCGGAACCGAACCTAATACGCGGATGTATGCATCATTCGCTTCAAAACCTGCGGCTGGTGGTAGCCATACTCCCACTTGAAAGACGACTCCTGAAATGACCGAACATAGAAATACTTTCCAGATCGCCTTCCGCGACTGAGCGTAACCGTAGACCTCCGTCAGGATATCCGCGAAGATGTAGGTAAAAGGGAAATAGAAGACAGTAACAGACATCGTCAAAGGACCAATCTGCGCGATCTTCCCGGCACTCACGTCGGATACGATTTGCATCGTGATGTAGAGAGCGACGATGAGATCCAAGTACTTATAATGCTTCATGCGAAAAGCATGAACCTACCTTAAAACCTTTTCAAGGTCATTAGGTCATTCCTCCTGCTTCGCCTTCGCCTCCACGCGGATCTCCACGCTATCTTCCCGTTCGTTGCCCGCAAGGTCCGTCGCCACTACCCGCAGCGTGTGCGTGCCGGCGGCCAATTGATCGTAGGTCAGCGAGTACGGCGCGGACGGTTTGCGCGAGAGGAGGACATCGTCGGCGTAGAATTCCACGTACTTGATACCCGCATCCCGGTCGTCCGCGACGGCAGTGATCGTGACGCTGTCTCCTTCCGTCACCACGTCGCCGTCATCGGGTGAGCTGAGGCGGATGTCGGGGCCGGCGGTGTCTTCGCCGAACGTGAAGGTCACTTCGTCCGACGCGGTGTTGAAGTACGTATCCGTCACCGTCACTTTCAGCGTATGCTTGCCTGATTTACTGATGCTCTTGGGCACGCGGATGGGTTGCGTGTACGGGGCCTCGGTGTTGCGGCCGACGCCCTTGCCGTCCAATTCGTACGTCACGAAGCGGACGCGGTCTCCCACCGTGATATCCAGCCTTGGTTGGAAGGACGGGTAGGACGCGGTGCCGTCCGGGCTGAGAATACGTACCTCCGGCTTGGTCATGCGGCCCGGGGTGAGCGCGAGGGAGCACTTCTCGCGCGGGATGAGGGGCAGGGGGAGGATGGACCCCGAGAACGTTCCCGTCAGCGGATCATACGAAGCCTTTTGCTTCTCGGCCCATGCCTGGACGCTCTGGTCCCACTGCGGGAAGCGGTCGGCGAGGATGCTGGTGGGAACGAAGAAGCTGCGCATTTCGCGTGCTTCCGCGGGGCATTCATCCGATGCCAGCAGGCCCGTCACGCGGTCGACCTCGACGGACGCGCAGGCGGGATCGGTGAGCGTGGGCATGCGGTCGGCCAGGAATACGTCTGATTGTCGGTTGGCGATGGGCGTGCATTCGGAGGGGAGTTCTCCGGACAGCGTGGAGATCTGGGGTTGCACGATGTTATTCGGCACGGCGAAGGTCGTCTTCGGATTCTGCACGAAGGCGTGCGCGCGGGTCATGAACTCTTTCCAGATAGGCGAAGCCTGCGAGAGGGACTCCGCTTTCTCCGACAACGCGCTCGAGTCCGCGTTGCCCACCCACACTCCCGTGACGAGGTTGGGCGTATAGCCCATGGTCCACAGGTCCGACGGCCTGCGGCTCGTGCAGTTGCCGGTGTCGTTGCGATCCAAGCACTTGTTGCTGGTTCCGGTCTTCGCGGCGGCGGGGTAGCCCGGCACCGAGAGCACGCTCTGCCAGTATTCGTTCGGACGTGCCGACACGTCGCTCAGGACGGACGTCACCTGGTAGGCGACGCCGGCATCGATGACCTGGCTGCCCTTTTCTTCCGGCGCTTCGTACAGGATGTTGCCGCGCCGGTCCTTGATGCGTTCGATGGACACGAGGGGTTTGTACACGCCTCCGTTCGCGTAGGTCGCGTAGGCATTCACCATCTGCGTCAGCGGAGTCTCGCCAGCGCCCAGGGACAGCGGCCAGCCGTATTCGAAATTTCCGCCCAGTTTTTCCTTCTGTTCCACGGGGGAGGAAGCGCCGAGGCGCGATGCGAAGTCCAGCACGCCGTCTTCCCCGCCCGCCAGGAAGAACGCCTTGATGGCCGGGATGTTGCGCGAGGCGGCCAATGCGTGGCGAGCGTCCATCAGTCCCCAGAAGCCCCCGTCGAAATTCTGCGGTTCATCCGTTCCGATTTTCGTCGGCACGTCGTACAGGACGGTGGCCGGGCCGTATCCTTTCTCGAATGCGGCGCCGTACACGATCGGCTTGAAGCTGGAGCCCGGTTGGCGCGGGGCCTGCGCCATGTCCACCTTGCCCCCGTGCTCCTCGTCGTTGTAGTCGCCGTTGCCCACGTAGGCGCGGATCTTGTTGGTACCCGTTTCCACGGAGACGAGCGCGATGTTATGCGCCATGTAGGTTTGCGCGATGTCCGCCGCCTTCGATGTCACGGCTTTCTCCGCCGCCTGTTGCATCTCCCAATCCAGCGTCGTTTCGATGGTGAGTCCGCCCTGGTCCAGGATGCCCTCCTCGGCCCCGTCGGCCAGCATCGCCTCCGCCTGTTCCTTCACCCATAGGACGAAGTGCGCGGCGCGGATGTTTTCCCGGCTCTTCTCAAATTTCATCTCGATCAGGGACTTCACCGCGTCGGCGCGCTGCTGCTCCGTGACGTAGCCCAGGTCCTGCATGTTCTTTAGGACCTGGTCCGCGCGCCCTCCGACGTACACGAGGTTTGCGCCCGTTCCCACGTATCCTCCCATGAGCCCGATGATCACGTCCTCGTCTTCGATCTGGTTCGCTTGGGTAACGCGGCCGGAAGCAATGTCAGCCATCGCGCCGTCCGTCACGGTGGTGCGCACGTGCTTTCCGTACGGATAGTAGTAGCTGGGGGCCTGGGGCAGGGACGCGAGCACCGCGGATTCCGCGAGCGTCAGGTCCTTCGAATCCTTGTTGAAGTACGTCTTGCTGGCCAGCCCGATGCCGTAGGCGTTCTTGCCGAACGGGATCCAGTTGAGATAGAGATTGATGAGCTCGTCTTTGCTGTACCGCGCTTCCAACTGGCAGCCCAGGATGATTTCCTTGAGCTTGCGGTTCACGATGAAGTCCTTCTTGAGGTCGAGCGCGTTCCTGGCGAGCTGGCGGGTGAGCGTGGAGGCCCCTCCGCTCTGTCCGAAACGGAACACGACGCGCAGGAGGGCGCGCACGTCCAGGCAGCCTCGGTTGTAGAAGCGTTCGTCCTCGATGGCGACCACCGCGTTCTTCACGCTCTCGGGGATCTGTTCGCCGGGAACGTAGACGCGGTCCTCGTCGCGGAACAGGCGGTACAGTTCGGTTCCTTTGTGATCGACGATGACCGAACTCTGCGCCGCGATCAGGTTCCTGGCGTCGGTGATGTCGGGAAGCGTCAGAAACAGGAACGCCCCGTAGACGATCAGGAAGCCCCCTCCCCACAAGACGACATCTTTCGCGAGCCGCTTCCTCCCCCGCCCGCGGACCCATGCGACGGTATCGTGAAACGCCGCGGCCGCGCGCTCCCGATGCCGCGCGTGCGCGGATACGCGGCGGTGCATTCCGCGATGGTGCGGAACGTGGCGTGCCGGCGGATGGTCGTTGCGGCCGTCCAGCGGCCTGCTGTGGAATTCCTGGTCCATGGTCGGGCCGTCAGTGTAGGCGCAAAAAGCGCAGGTGTGCAATGTACATTCCCCTGAAAAATGTGCTATGCTGCGCCGGTGATGCGCGCATATTTTTCGGCCCTTTCGTTCGCGGCGGCCATCCCGGCCGCATCGGCCCAGGGAACGACCGGCAAGCTGAAGGTGAACCTGGGTTCCAACATCGATTTTTGGACCCTGATCGGGAACGTCCTTTCGTTCCTGGCCAATGCCGCCCTGTTCATCGGACCCGTCATTTTCCTGGTAGGGGTGTTGTATTACACCGTCGGCGGTGCCAATGACAGCGCGGACAAAGGGAAGGATATCATGCTGACCACCCTGAAGGGCTTCGCCCTCATCATCGGGTCCTATTCCATCCTGCGCACGCTGTACTATTTCCTCCAAGGTTGATCCGGCTGCGTTCCGCGGGCTTCGCCGTGACGCCGATGTCAAAATGCGCCTGAATTTCCTTTCCTTTCCCTTGTTTTTTCCTACAATCCGCCCATGAGCGACAGCGGCCACCTTCCGCCGGATGTTTTGGAACAGCTTGAACGCGCCGAACAGCTGAAGCTGGGCGGCAGTCATATAGAAGCCCTCATGCTTCTGGAGCAGCTGGTCCTGGATGACCCTTCCAACGTCGCCGCGCTGGAGGAAATCGCGGACAATGAATTGAGTTTGGAGCGCTACGACCGCGCCGAAATCGCCGCCAGCCAGGCGATCGACATGGACGCGGCCAGTTACACCGGCCACTACATCATGGGCTTCATCCGCTCGCACCAGAGCCGTTGGGACGAGGCGCATGCCTGCCTGACGCTTGCCAACAAACTGAAGCCGAACAACCCTGAGATTTTACGCTGCCTGGGATGGGTGCTCTTCAACATGGATAAGAAACCGCAGGGCGTGGTGACGCTGGAGCGCTCGCTCAACCTTGATTCCGACAACACGCTGACGCTCTGCGACCTGGGCGTGGCGTACCTGGAGCTGCGCAACTTCCAGAAGTCCCGGGCGCTCTTCATCCGTACGCTGGACCTGGACCCCATGAACCTGCGCGCACGCGAATGCATCGCCGCCATCGACCGCATCGAGAGCCAGATGGCGGACAAGACGCAGAAGATCGTGTGAATATTAGATTAGAGATTTGGGATTGCAGTAGGAGATTTTGCGTATCATATTTTGCTTCTCGCTAAATCTCTCCTTTACTCTTTCTGCGAAGTCTTTATCCATAAATGAAATCTCTCCAATTGATTTTTCTAATTCAAGATATATATCCAAATCTGTTTTAAGCCCTTTTTCGTTATCCCATTCATTTTGCAGTCGATAAAAATCCTGGAGGAATTTAACAAAGTAGATGGCGTCTTCAGGATCTAAAAAGTGGTAATTTGAATCGAGTATTCTTTTTATTTCAAAGTTGTTTTTTCTAACTTCATCCATGTAGGCACTCGTGATTTTGAAAGAGCCTTCCATCATTTCTCTAATTTGTGCCCTAGTTTCTCGATCACGGCTATGCTCTTTGCCATCAAAATATGCCTTTTTTCTGGCTGCATGATGACTATCTTGTAAGTGCATCATTTTTTCATTAACACTTATTAGATAATAAAGTGGTCCATAAAGCTTTCGTAGTTGCTCTTCATAAAAGCCTCTTCTTAATTTTTTCCGTTCGATAAACATCTGCCAGCCAGCAGTGATCAAAGCCCCTCCTCCACCTCCTGCAATGATTGCCGCCACTATTGCTGCATAATCCATATAAGACCATTTTACTCTTTTCAAACAAAGATCACTATCAGTGACATATTCGCATATCCTCGATACAATCCAGTCCATGTCCGTACAGGCGCCGACATCGACGCTTATCCGAAACGGCTGGAGTCAGGCCTTCGCTTCCTTGAAGCACGGCAGGGGATGGAGCGGTACGCTCATCGCGTTCGCGGCGACTCTTTTATTGTTGCAGTGCCTGCTCCTGTTCGCGTTTTCCGTACGCGGCATCAACGCCATCCTGCTGGACCGAGCGGGATTGCATTTGGAAGTGCTTCCGTCCGCGCGCGACCAGGAAATCCAGGAGTTCTATGCCGTCTTGAAGGACCATCCGTCCGTGCGGCACGTGGACTACGTTCCGAAGGAGAAGGCGTACGAACAGGAGAAGCTGGCGGACCCGGAGCTCGTGTCCTTCCTGGAACAATACAAGCTGAACAATCCCTTCCCGGACAGTTTCTTGGTGACGCTGCGCGCCTCCGACGACTACGCCGCCCTGCTCGCTACCGTGCAGCAGGAGAAGTACCGTGCCGTGTTGGATCCTTCGTCACTCACGGCCGTGTCGGACCAGGAGAAGGACCTGCGGGGAGTTCTCCGGATGACCCAGGCCTTCCAAGCATTCGCCTTTGCTTTCGCGGCCCTTGCGGGACTTATCCTTTGCGCGATGATGGCTGAGTACGTAGGTCGTGCGTTGCGGGCACGCAGGGAAGAATTCGTTCTCCAAAACGCCCTCGGCGCCGCGCATGTGTCGCTGGTATCGCTGCTCGCCTTCGAGATCATCGCATTGCTCATGATGGCTTTCGCCGTCGCGTCGGTCCTGACCGCGGCCGCGGTCGCGCTGGCGCCCATCGTCATTTCCTCTTTCAGTACGAACGATATATTCATCCAGCTGCAGGTCGCCATCCAGCCGTTCCTCTTCACGGTCATCCCGGTGACGCTCGTCATCGAACTCATATTGCTTCCCCTGTGTGCCTGGAGTATCGCGTCCTTCCGCGTCAGGAGGAGCCTGTCCCGTCCGTCGTAAAGCCATACTTCGATTCCTCCCAGCATACATGTCCCGATCCTCCGTCATGGACGGCATCGTGATGCGCACGATCGATATCGGCGAGGCCGACCGCCTGTGCATCCTGTTCACGAAGGAAGCGGGACTCATCGCCGCGCGCGCCAAGGCCGTGCGCAAGCCCGGGAGCCGGATGGGGGGCACGATGCTTCCCATGCGCAGGGTGCAGGCCGAGATGGTGCAGACGGACACGAACGCCATCGTCACGGGTGCCCGTACGATCGGGGAGATGCCGAAGGATGCCCATGATTCCTCGCTCTTTCTGTTTCTCCGTTTCGGACAGGCGGCGGAGATGGTCCTGATGCTTACGGAAGAAGGCGAGCCGATGCCGAAGATCCACGATCTCCTGTGCCAGTTCCTGCAGATCGCGGGGACCGAAGAGGATCCTCTTCCGGCTTTCCAATTGCGCCTTCTTTTTCTGCTGGGATTGCTGCCGTACCAGCAGGAAGACCGGCGTTACGCGAAGCTCTCGCACGAGGGGCAGCTGTGCGTCGCCGCGTTCGCGAATAACGCGCCGCTCCGGGCGTTCATGGATCTTCCTCTGCGCACGGAAGAAATCGACCGCTTCCGCACGTTGCTTATCCAGGACTCGCTGAGCCGTCCGTTGAAATCCGCGGGGATGCATATGACGCAGTATTGATGATAATGTGACGCCGAGTGTTTTCTTATCATGGTTCGACGGGCTCACCATGACACGTATTAAAGATGAATGCTTGTATCTTGTGTCATCCCGAGCTCGTCGAGGGACGACACAATGGCTTGGGTGTTATTTCTTATGTATCTAATTCTTTTTGCATACATACTTTCTGATAATTCAGGCAATGCATGCCAATTGCCATTTGATAATGCTTCTTTTTTTCTGCGGCTCCATCTTTTTATCTGCTTTTCACGGCTAATTGCATCCATTATATATTCATATGTTTCCACTCTTACCAGTTCGAATGATCCCTTTTGATTCACATAACATTCAGGATGGATATTATTTCTATATTGCCACATACGCACTTCGATACTGTTTGTTATTCCCGTGTAAAATGAGCCATCTCTGAAGCGGAGCATATACACGTAATATTCTTTTCTTTCTTTCATGCATCGCAGTATGACTGCCTCGATACGCTATTTGTTTCGCGAAAAAATAGTTACTCGGCATGACACACAAAAAAACTTTAGATTAAGCAAAGATATATGTTCCTTAAGGCTTTGGAACTATTGGGCCGTATCGGACTCGAACCACGTCGGGATGTCCGCCCCGCTTCCGCTCCCCGCGACCGGCAGATTCGCCACGCCCACGAGGTAGTAGAGCGGGCGCGCCTGGTAATGCGAAAAGACAGGCTCCGTTTTTTCCGTGCCGTCGACGTTCTTCACGATGCGGTACCACGCGGCCTTCAGCCCCGGCACGCGTTCCCCGACTTTCTTTTTCTCGCCGGGCGCGAGGTCCGTCGTATATTCCGTCCTGTCCGGCGGGGGCGGCACATGGTCCCAGAGGTAGGGCCCCACCACGTTGCTCACGCGGTCGTCATGCGTGCCGTAATAGATGAAAAAGGCGAGGTCGCCCTTGGCGTAGGTCTGTATGAGAAGGTCGCCCGGACTGTCGTTCTTGAACTTGATGTCGACGTTCGGCGGATAGACCGTCGCATCCGTTCCTTGCGGAAAGTAGTGGCTGACGCTGTAGCTGTGGTTACGCCTTTGCGTGATGGGGAAGCCGTATTCCCAAACCCCTCGGTAGGCCGTGGAGCTCACCTGGCAGAGTCCTCCCCCGTAGTCCGGCACGGTTTGGTCGCCCTTGATGACGAGTTCTTTCCGGTAGCCCGTGGACCCGTCGACCGGTCCCAGCGTCTCGACGAATGAGAACACCGAGTCCTTCGGGATGAGGTGACCGTTGAATTTCGCGAGACCCGTGGCGATGTTGTGCCTGCGGTTTGCCGGCGAGTTGTCGAAGTTCGATTCCCCGATGGCGACGATTTCCATGATTCCCTGTGCCTTCAGTTCGGGGTCGAGCACCGTTACCTTAGGCTGGGTTTCGACGATCGGCAGTTCCACGTCCGGGATTCCTTTCTGCATGGCCGCCACCGTGAGGTCCGCCGCTCCGTCCAGATCGATCCTGCGGCCCGTCAGTCCCACGCCGTCGAACACGATCTTTCCATCCGCGTCTTTGCCGATCGTGACGTCGCTTGCCTCCCGATTGAGCGTCCATCCCGCGTGTTTCTCGATGACGGCCTTGATGGCCTCGCGATTCGATGCCGGTCTTTGCTCCTCCCGTACGCCCGCGGGCAGAGGGGGCGTGACGTCGCCGTCCACCAGCCATTCCTGGGCCGGTTGGATAGCCTCGCCGTTCAGAGTCCATACTTTCTCCTGCAGTGCCTGCGTCGCGAATTCCTTCGTTTGAATGGTGAAGATGTGATGTTTGTGGCGGTACGTGATCGACGTCACCGCGGCATGCGCGGAAAGCGGCAGGAACCAGGTTAGAACGAAGCCGGCGAAAAGGGCTGTGCGCTTCACCGTCGCATTGTGAGGCCTTGGCCGCTCAGTGCCAAGAGGATCGTCGGTTTTGTTGGCGGTACGCGTCGCCGGGGGAGGACGTGCTCTTGGGATCGTTAAACAGAGAGGATTGATGCGTTGATCCGTGCGATCGGGAAACGGGCGAAGGGGTCGGGTCCGGCAGTTCGTCCAGCGCCTTGTTCACCAGCGCGTCGGCCCGGTGGTTGTCCCCGCGAGGTATGTGCTCGAAAACCACGTCCGCCAGCTCCTGGCTCAGTTCCCGGATCTCGTCCACGAAGGGCTTGAGCGTCGCCATCTTTACCTGGTATTCGCCGCGTACCTGCTTCACCACGAGCTCGCTGTCCAGATGGCAGATGAGGCGGTTGGGCTGGTAGGAGAGCGCCATCTTCAGTCCTTCGATGAGCGCGCGGTATTCGGCTACGTTGTTGGTTTCCACCCCGATGCGTTCGTACATCTGGTCCAGCACCACGCCTTTCACCGGGTCTTCCAGGATGGCCGCGATGGCCGCCTGCCCAGGGTTGCCGCGCGATCCGCCGTCCGAGAACAGGTGTAGGACTCCTCCCACGGATTTTGGCAGATCGTTCTCGGGGTTCGGCTCTTTCGTCAACGCTTCTTCCAAAATCTGCGCCACGAATTTTTCCCGCTCGCGCACCTTCGGAAACAATTCCGCGAGCCGGCGTTCGAGGGTGGCGGGGAGGCGCATGGTGCCAAGTATAGGCTTGAGCGAATGGGGAATCCACTATGGGTATGATCAAGAAGCTTGTAAGAGGAAGCGTGTGGCTTGTAGTGATTTTTCTACAAGCTACTAGCTACAAGCTAATTCCTCGTCGCTCCGCTCCCCGTCGGCACGCCCACCTTTCCTTCCGTGAGGAATTGCAGCGCCGCTTCCAGCTGCCTGTCGGCGTCCACGGGCGCGTTTTCTTCCTGTTGCACGGTGATATCCGGAGCCACTCCTTCCTTGCTGAGGTCCCTGCCCTTCGGCGTGTGCCACTTCGCGATCGTGACGCGCAGGCTGCTGCCGCCCGGAAGGTCGATCACTTCCTGCACCGTTCCCTTGCCGAAGCTCTTCATGCCGATGATCGTCGCGCGCTTGTTGTCCTGCAGCGCTCCCGCCAGGATTTCCGACGCGGATGCGGACCCTTCGTTGATGAGTACCACGAGCGGCATGTTCGGCAGGATGGTGCTGCCCGAGACTTTCTGCACGTCCACGGGTTCGTCGCGGCGCACCACCGATACCACGTCGCCCTGGGCCATGAGCATGGACGCGATATCCACCGCGCCGTTCAGGTATCCTCCGCCGTTGTAGCGCAGGTCGATGACGAGGCCTTTCACGCCGTCCGGCTGGATGCCGCGTAGGATGGAATCGACTTCCTGCACGGTTTCGGATCCGAACTGATGGACCGAGAGCAATCCTATGCTTCCCGTCGCCGTCTGTTTCACTTCGTATTCCGTGCTCGGCACGTGGATTTCCGCGCGGGTGATCGTGAAGGCACGGGGCTCCTTGTCTCCGTCGCGGTAGACCTCGATCGTCACGTTCGTTCCTTCCTCCCCGCGGATGCGGCCGACGACGGTGTTCAGCGGCTGTCCGAACGCGTCCCAGTCATCCACCGACAGGATGATGTCTTTGGGCTGCAGCCCGGTGCGTTCGGCGGGGGAGCCTTTCACGATGCCCACGATCACGATGTTTTCGTTGTTGACGGTCAACTCGGCGCCGATGCCTTCCAGATCGCCGTTCAGGGAATCGCGGAAGTCGCCGTTTTCATCGGGGGTCATGAACGTCGTATAAGGGTCGCCCGCCGATGCCACCATGCCCCGCACCGCGCCATAGACCATCTGCTGGGCGTTGAGGCCGGCCGTATCGATGTATTTGTCGAGCATTAGGTTCCACACGCCCCATAGCAGCCCGATGTTCACCTCTTTCTCGGGGTCGGTCACCGTTGCCCCGCTCTGCGTCGGATTGACGTAGAGGGTATCCAGACGCGTCTGCAGGTCGGTCACTTCCTTTTGCACGGTGCGCATGCCCAGCTGCCACCCCAGGATGAGGGTGAAGAGCGGAAGGGCGATGAGAGGGAAAATGCGGAGGAATTTGGACATGCGAATGCCGGGAAATCCGTTGGAGCGGGTCGGTCGGTACGGTAGGCTTTCAGCATATGCCCGCCTCCAAGGCAGCGCCAGTGGCTTCTACTGAAAAAAACGGGAAAAGCGCGTCGTCCGACTTGCTGATCCGCAAGGACATGCGCGTGTCCGAGATCGTCGCGCTCCTTCCCGAAAGTGAATCCCTGCTGGCGGAGTACGGTTTGAGCTGCTTCAGTTGCAGCGCGAACGCGTACGAGACGCTGGCCGAGGGGTGCGCGTCCCACGGGTTTTCCGACGAGGATATCAACGACCTCACGGCGGATCTGAACATCCTTTTGTCGCAGCGACCCGAACGTCCCCAGACGCTGGCCGTGACGAAGGAGGCGGCGGAGCAATTGAAAACGATCCTTACGGAACAGGGGACGCTGGCCAACGGATTGACGGTGGGCTTGGATGAGAACGGGGGCTTCTGCATGGAGTCGTCGGAAAAGCCCGCGGATGCGAAGACGTTCTCCAACGACGCGGTGCCCGACATGAAGATCCATGCGGCGGTCGTTACCTTGAAACGCATCGGCGGCGCGACGATCGATTTTCGCGAGGGGAGATTTAAATTGGACCTGCCTGAAGACGCGGCGAAGAAGGCGTGCGCGTGTAAGGACGGAGGGGGGTGCGCATGCGGCGGCAAATGCGCCTGTTGATCAGGAGAAGGCAGACATCGCCGCTTCTTTCATCTGCGCCTGTTGCCTAGGATCGCGCATTGCTTCCAGGAGCGCGAGTGCAAATTCCTTGGTATCGATGTTTTTCGGCAGTCCGAAGCGTTTGGCAATGCCATCGCACCAGGTATCCATAGCATTCAACTCAAAATCTTCCGGTCTTGTTTGCGCAATGGACCGGAGCGTACGTATCTCTTCTTCCGACAAAGGGTTCATGGTGTCGGCGACGAGCCTTCGATGGCGCTCTCGATTTTCCATCGGTCCCATGACATCCCTGTCGTTTGTTGTAGTGAACTCCGTCACATTATCGAACGGATTCAGGAGGATCACCGCGATGTCGTTCACGAAGGATTCGATCGTGTCGAAATGGTTTCCCGGTTTGAAGCGCAATAAGGCCGAATTTTCTGCTGGTTTTTTCTTTTCTCCCGGAACATCTTTCTTGTGTGTCACAATGCCATCATACACTCTTATCCATCGCAGGACGTCGCTGCCCGTGACGCCATGTGTGGCATACCACCTGTCGCGTTCCGCGGGATCGTTCTTTCGTGCGAGCGCTCCCTGCACGATTGCGAGGCGCGTCGCGCGGTCGCGACCGTCCCCCGCCGTTTCGTCGAAGGTATCGGCTGCCGATTTCGGGCGGGGTGCCAGCGACGCGTTCACGAACGTCACCTGCCGGTTTTCGGGCGGGAGGCGCAGAGCGGCAGTAGCTCTTGCGGTTTTCACCTGGGGGGCCGGGGTATGGCCGTTTTCGTCATGGGAGGCATTCTGTTCCGAAGCGGCACTTGGTTCTGCTTGGCCGTTTGCTTCCGAGAGCGGCGTTCGAGGCTCGAGATTCAATTGAGCGCGCCAGTTGGTAATGTTGGCATCGGCGATGTCGATCGATTTTAGGAATGCGCTGACCGCGCGGTATCCGGCCAGCATGTCCGCGACCCTAATGATGGTCTTTTTTGTGTTGTCATCCAGCTTGCGGTTCTTGCCCGGCTGCTTTGGCGGCAGTTGCAGGGATTGCAGGAGTGACAGGCATTCTGCTTGAACCGGTGCGTCCGTAATTTTCTGCAGGTACGGGTAGGTGGAGAAGGCGGCGTTTACGATCGCGACGTGATCTTCCTGCGTCGTCGTGTTATCAGGCGTCACGACAGGTTCTTTCTCAGTGAAAACAGGTTCCGCATTTGTGGGCACGCTTTCCCTTTCTGCAGTCATGCCAATTGAGGGTTCGCATTCCGACGCGATGGCTGTTTCGGATTCACTCATAGAATTTAACTCTTTCCCGCTTAATGTGTCGGCAGATGGTTGGTTATTCTTGGCTGCTCTAAAATTTATCCATAAGTCTGCCAGTCTGAACTTCTGTCGTTTCCTCGGAGTGGCTTCCCTCTTGTTTATCGCCTCTCCCTGTAATGGTTCCGCTGCTTCCATGATTTTCGTCGCAACAGTCGCTTGGGGGTTGTCTAGAGTTGCCCATTCTTTACGCCATGCATCAACATTCTCCGTTTGGACCTTCACATATGCCAAAAAAGAAGCGGCTGCTTCGGCGGGTAGGAGTTCCAGCATGCGCGCGACCCGGCGCTGGTTGTCTGCCGAGATGCGACCTCTCGACCTTGCTGCCGCATGCTCCAGAAAGGGAAGTATTGCCTCGACTTCCGCACGATGGTCATTCGTGACCGCATCCAGCAATTCCTGCGGCGTGGCGGCGGCAGGCGCGGTGGGGAATGCCTTTTTTTCGACTGCTTCCCTCCTCCATCCGCGTACCTGGTCGCCTGTGACCTTCATATAGTCGAACAGCATCTGTGGATCGCAGGCGCCGTGGAGCGCGTCAATAAGTTGGAAGCATATCTCACGGTACTGGTCGGGGACGCGGCCGCGCGTGCGTTCCGTCGCAGGCTTTAGGGTGCGGAGCAACGCCTCGCATTCCTGTCTCCGTGCTTCTTCCAGCTTAGCCAGGATCGGAAGGAAATCGGCGAGGCGTGGATCATGCTCTTCCAGCGGCACAAGCGTGATTGCGGTCTGCGGTTCGGCGACGGCTTTTTCCATGATCGCGACGACTTCAGTTCTTGCTGTTTCGATAGCCGGCATGATTGCTTCTTGCACATCGGGGGTGGCTCCTTCGCTCAAATGGAAATACATTTCCAGCGATTCGCGCCCGTGCAGAGCCACGGCGTCCACCAGCTTGGCAGCGTACGCCTGCATGTGGAACATGACCCGTTGTTTTACATCTGGAGGGATGGATGGGCCGTCGAGCAGACCGTCCACGGCGAGGATGTGTGACATGAGGCCGTCCTCGGTTTGCATCACCTGGGCCATTCGTTCTTTCTCTTCTGCGTCGTACTGCGTTTCCTTGTGTGTGCGCATCAATTCATCAAGTGTCGGCTGCGCCGCAGGCTCGGGTTCCGGGCCCCCGATTTCTGCCGCTGTTTCGTCAGGCAATCTGTTGATGGTGGCGTCTTCCGGAAGAGTCCGGTGTGCTTGTGCATGGCGTCCCATCTCTATGAACCGTTCGGTTGCGCTCACTGTCGGCGGTTGCGGAGCATTTTCAAGGCTTGTCTTCGGTTCGATGAACGGGCCTTCTTGCGTGAAATCGTCGACGAAGTCCCACGGCAGCGTCCTGAAATGCTTGCGCAGTGCGGCCAGGCCCTGCGGATCGCTATGGCGAAGCGTATCAACGGCCCGGGCGTATTGTTGCGCGACAGCCTGCGACAGGCGCACGTTGCTTCCGCACGTGAATTTTTCGTAATACCTTTTCAAATCCTCGGCTAGGCCGCTTTCCAAAAGTGTTTGCCGCACGGTTTCCGTGCAGTCGTTTAGAAACGAATCCTGAGGCCGCCCCTCTGCCGGGCCGGACGGGTCAAAACGCATATTCAGACCCACTTCGATTGCGCACTGGTCGGCTGCTTTGACTACGTCTGCGAATTCCGCGGAGTGAGGGTCATGCGAGACGGTCCGTGTCAGGTCCCCCCAGCGAACGTTCCTACGCTGGGCCTGCAGTATGGCGGGCCCGCCGGGGATTCTCGAGGCAACGTAGCGGATGGCCGCTATTTTCCGTAATGTTGATTCCGGCGGGGGAGAAGACAATCTGTTCTGGAAAAAGGCCCACGCCTGAAGTTCCTCCGGGTTCGTGACGATGTCTATCAGTTTTTGCATGAATTCCCGGTACCTGCGCGTCGCTTCGTTTCGTTCGTGGATTTGTTCGGGGGTGAGCAGGGTGTCATTCGCGATGGGGTGGGATGCGGGTGCGTGTCCGTTTGAGTGAGTTTGGTCTTGCTTCCCCCTCAGCGCCGCCTCCACGTTCCGGCGGATCAAGGAGATTGCGAATAATGCCTGCATTGCCGCCAGGTTCATTCCTTGCGGAACTTTCTCCGTTGTCTTCCACTCCGTAACGAGCTGGATCGCGGCTTCGGTATCAAGCGCGAGACGTACGCGCTGGTCTGTCTTGATCCGGCGCATTTGTAACAGCGCTTGGTCTTTTTCCAACTGCCCGAAATCGATAAGCTTTCTGCGTGACATGCCGGATATTCAATGCTTTCCCGGCATCATTGACAAGACATTTTGATTGTCTTGTACTATTCCATTGCTCAATTGCTCAATGGTTCTGGCACCCTCTTTTTTCTTGGCGCATCGGCGGGGAAGGGAATTGCGGATGCTCCTGATCAACGAAGCGGTACTGCGTCCGATATGTCCTGTTGGCCGGGATAGTCCTTTCGCAAAAGCTCGATATCGGCGGCCTCCATCTCCCATCCGAATGCGCCCAAGTTCTCCGCGAGATGGGTGGGATTGCGCATCTTTGCCAGCGTCACCACGTTCGTCTGGCTGACGAGCCAGTTGAGAGCGATCTGGGTCGGGGTCTTGCCGTATTTTTCGCATAGCCCCGTGACGATCGCGGGATCGGTTTCCGCCAAGCCCTGCACGGGTCTCCAGGCGATGAGGAACGCGTCGTTCTGCTGGCAGTATTCCAGCACTTTCGCCCGCTCCGGCTCGCGGAACGTCAGGTTGTAGTGCACCTGCGTGGCGACGATCTGATGGTCGGAATGCATCGCGGCATCGCGCATCCTCTCGCGCGTGAAGTTGCTGACGCCGATGTTCCGGATAAGGCCGTCGTTCTGCAGCCGGTTCATCGCCTGCATCGTTTCCTTGAGTCCGATGGCGTCGTTCGGTTTGTGGACGAGGTAGAGATCCAGGTAATCCGTGCCGAGACGCTTCAGACTTTTTTCGCAGGAGCGCAGCACGTCGTCGTACTTCAGGTTCTGCGGGGACACCTTCGATACCAGTAATAGCTTCGATCGGTCCTTCCCGCGGATCGCTTTGCCGACGAGCTGTTCCGCGTGTCCGTTCGCATACATTTCGGCCGTGTCGATATGGGTGATGCCCGCGTCGATGGAGCGTTCGATCGCCTCGATGTCCGCCGCGTCGTCGTTCTCCGGATCCATCTCCATCCCTCCGCCCATCATCCAGGTGCCGAGTCCGAAGACGGGCATCGCGAAGCCGTTCTTGAGTTTTTTCACGGGGATCATGCACGCATTCTATGGCAAAGGGTTGCGTCTAACAAAAACGCGGCCGGGCGAATCGCCGGACCGCGTTTTCGGATAGACGGGCTTAGTAGTTGAATAACTCCTCCGGCTTGAAGAAGCGGGCGATTTCCGCCGCAGCGGCCTCCTCGCTGTCGGATGCGTGGGCGATGTTGAGCATTTTGGAATCGGGTCCTTCCTTCGTGCCGTAATCGGCGCGGATGGTGCCCGGAGCGGCGAGTGCCGCATCCGTCACCCCGAGCATGTCGCGGATCTTCGCGATGACATCGTCGCCTTCGAGGACAAGGGCGATGACCGGCGTCGAGCTCATGAATTTTTCCACGGAGGGGTAGAAGGGCTTCTCGGCGATGTGCGCGTAGTGTTCGCGCAGGACTTCCGGGCTGAGGTTGATCATCTTGCAGCCAAGGATCTTGAGGCCGGCGTCTTCGAAGCGGGTGATGACCTTGCCGCACACGCGCTGGGAAACGGCGTCGGGCTTGAGGAGGATGAGGGTCTTCTGCATGGGATGGGGGAGGAAATCGTAAGATCCGTCCCGGGTGCGCGAAAGCGGCTCGGGAGGGCCTTATTGTTCAGTATGGAGGCCGAAATGACAAGTCTAATTAGCGAAGCGGCTTTTTCGGGCGCAGGGGACGCTGGACCGCATTCTCGTCGTTTTCCCTGATGTGCGCACGGACGGTGGCAAGCCTCTTGTCCACCGCGGTCTTGCGCTGGATGATGTTGCGCAGGCAGACGCGTTCGGCGTCCTGGTCCGAGGCGAATTTTTCGTCGCACTGCTTCAGCAGCTCCTGCTCGCCCGTGGTCGTCAGCGGCGTGCTTCCTTTCGTCTTCACTTCGCCTTTTTGCACGCGCACGATCGTCTGGCGGTCGAAGAAGGCCTTGCGCACCAGGCGCACCTGTTCCTGGAAGTATTTCCTTTTTTCCTGCATCTGGTCGTTGAAAGCCTTCAGGGCCAGCGTGTATTCCTCGCTGATCCCGTCTCCGTCATTCGCCTTTCTCCATGCCGCCACCTCCCTTTTGTACCACTGGGCGAAGTTGTATTCGATGGTTTTGATGCGCTTCAAGACGTCCGTGATGCAGCGTCCCGTCTCCTTTCCCTCTTTTCCATCGCAGCTCAGCGAAGCCAGCGAGCGTGACAGGGACTCGACGGTTTCGACGTTTTCCACCGGGGCCACCGCGTCTTCCGCAAAGGCGGCCGGGGCGAGCGCGAGGGAAAGGGACGTGAGGACCGATGAGGCGATGATGCGTGCGTTCATGAAAAGAGGGGGACGGAGGCCTCCATTGTGGCATGCCCCAGCGCGGATGCAATGATGCGAGGTCACATTCGTGGCTTCGTGTCAGCAGCCTTCGGTATGACGGCCGGAATCATTGCCTTAACTGATCAGCGACAGCAAGCGATCCTTATCGTCTGCTTTGCCGATGACGACGAGTTTCATGTTTTCCCTCGTCAGAAGGCGCTTTGCCAGCGCATCGACCTGCCCTTTCGTCACCGCGTCGACCGCCGCGAAGTAATCGGGAATGTCCTTGATCTTCGGGTAGAGGAGTTGCTGCTTGCCGTAGAAGTGCGCGCGTTCCTCGCTGTCTTCCAAATTGAGCGTTACCTTCCCCTTGATGTAATCCTTCGCACGCTGCAGCTCTTCTTCCGTCACGCCGTCCTCCGCGCAGGTCATGTACTCGTGCATGATGGCCGACACGGCCTCGTCGAGCCTTGATTGGTCGATGCCCGCGCGCGTGGAGAGAGCGCCCGCATCCAGGTAACTGTCGGAATCCGTGGAGATGTAATAGCACATGCCCTTCGCCTCGCGGATATTCAGGAACATGCGGCTGCTCATGTTGCCGCCCAGGATGACGGCGAGCAGCTTGTGGGCGAAGTGGTCCTTGTCCAGCGATCCCGGAGCGGGTACGCCGAGGACCAGGTGCGCCTGTTCCGTCGCCTTGGTGCGCAGGAAGATTTTTTCCTTGTTGTAGTCGCCAAACGGCTCAAAGCCTCCTTTCTTCTTTCCTTCGAGCGCCCCGAAGTACTGCTCGGCCAACTTCATCGCCTGTTCTTCCGTGATACGTCCCGCGAATGCGATGACGGTGTTGTCCGCGGTGTACAGGGCATCCTTATGCGCCTGGAAATCCGCCTGCGTGACGCTCTTGATGACGCTCTCCAACCCGATCGTGTCCCACCCCAGCGGGCAGTTGCCGAAGATCAGTTCCTCGAAATCCCAACCCGCGCGGTACATGGGCGTGTCTTGGTACATGCGCTCTTCCTCGATGATCACGCCGCGCTCCTTGTCAATTTCCTCGGGCGGGAAGGTGGCGTTCAAAAGCATGTCGCTCAGCACGTCGCAGGCCATCTCCGTCTGCTCCGCCGCCACCTTCACGTAATATCCCGCGTATTCCTTTCCGGTGAATGCGTTGAAGTCACCGCCCACGCCGTCGATCGCCGCGCTCACCTCCTGCGTCGTCTTGTATTTCTTGCCTCCCTTGAAGAACATGTGCTCCAAAAAGTGGCTGATGCCGCGTTCGGCATTTTTCTCGTAGCGTGATCCCGCGCCCGCGAACACCATGACGGTGACGGACTCGGTGCCGGTCACGGGAGCAGTGAGGACGGGGAGGCCGGAGGGGAGTTTCTTGAGCGTATACATAGGGGTTGGGGGGAGGGGGGGATACTATCACTTCGGCCAGAACGTGAGAACGGCAAAAGCGGAGAAGACGAGGATGGAGACGAGGGCCAGGACGGTCGCGAGGCCCGTGGAACGGCCCGATGTGCTTTGGACGCTGGTATACAGGCTGAGCCCGCCGTACAGCAGTCCGCATGCCAAAAGCGGCAGCATGACCGATAGCATCCACTGCATCGTCCCGTCGGCCCAGATGCCGTTGCTATGCAGCACGTAGGCGGCGAATACGGAGCCTCCCAGGATATAAAAGAGGATGGCTGAAAGAGTATGCATGTATCGGAGCATGCAATGAGTATAGGGTTAGGATTGGGGTTGGGGATATGGAATTTTTATCTCGAAAAAACAACTCCTAATCCTACTCCTAAACCAAACCCTTCTTTAGCGTGCCATCTTGCGGGCCCTCTTCTGCACCGTCAGGCGCTTGCGGCCCGTCGCGCGGCGGCGCGACAGCACTTTGCGTCCGTCAGCGGTGGCCATCCTGGAACGGAAGCCATGCTTGCGGAGACGCCGACGCCATTTGAGCTTTCCTAACATTGTGGGGGGAGGTTACAGATGGGGGATGGGGTCGTCAAGGAGAGTTTACGGGGTTATAGGTGGTAGGTTGTAGCTCGTAGAAGTCATTAAAACGGCCCAAAACCTACCGCCTACAACCTACCGTCTACTTTCCTAATCATACTTCACCTGCGTATCAGGCATTCCCGCGTCCTTATTGGCCTTTTCAGCAAGAAGAAACAGGTAATCGCTCAGGCGGTTCAGGTAGATGACGACGAATGGGCCGATCTGTTCTTTTGCGGCCAGTGACACCACCCAACGTTCGGATCGTCGCGTAATCGTGCGGGCCAGGTGCAGCATCGCGGCGGATTCCGTCCCGCCGGGGAGGATGAAGGATTGCAAGGGGGGGAGTTCTTCCTCGAGCGCCTTGATCCATCCCTCGATCTCGTCGATGTGCTGTTGTTCCATGCGCGGCACCTTGGCGGCATTGTTTTCGATGGGTGTTGCGAGATCCGCCCCCATACGGAAGAGGAGATTCTGCACGCGGGTAAGTTGCGTGCGCATCGGCTGGGATACTTCCTTGTGCGCGATGATCAAACCCAGGACTGCGTTGAGTTCGTCGACGTCGCCGTACGCGTGGATGCGCGGATCGTCCTTCGACACGCGTTGTCCGCCGAACAATCCGGTCGTTCCCTTGTCTCCGGTTTTGGTGACGATGGTCATGGAATGAGTATATGCATTCGTCCCTTTTTGTCCCGCCAAAAAGGGACGGAAAAAGGCGGCCCGCGTCCAATGTCCGACGCCGCCCGCCCCGCGGGCTCCGTTTCTCGCTGTCGCGTCGAAACGTTCGCCACGGTGCTTCGCACGCGGGGCTTCCCCTTCACCCTCCGTGGACGCGGGTTTCCTGCCGCCCTGTCTTATGCCTAGCCTCC
Organism: uncultured Candidatus Peribacteria bacterium; assembly: GCA_964603635.1. Taxonomy (GTDB): domain Bacteria; phylum Patescibacteriota; class Gracilibacteria; order Peribacterales; family Peribacteraceae; genus CAZRVH01. Next base: position 60,812 of record CAZRVH010000003.1, on the reverse strand, counting down.
CTCTCCTCCTAGGAGAGGGTCGGGGTGAGGTCAGAAAAGGTTTTATTTCATCGCCCCCAGCACCTTCTCATGTACCTTCTTCGCTTCATCTTCGGTGAGCGTGCGGTCGGCGGCGCGGTAGGTGAAGCGCAGCGTGAGATTATATTCACCGTCCTTCAACGGCTTGCCGTTGTAGAGGTCCTTCACCGATACGTCCGCGAGCAGCGGGTCCGCGGCGCGCGCTTTCTTCAGCAGTGTTTCTACGGCGTCTTTCTGCGTGCGCTGGATCGTCTCATCGTACGTGACGTCCGGGAAGGCGGGGACGGGAGCCGCGAAGATGTCCGCGGGTTTCTCCGCGAAGAGCATCGTGAGGTTCAGCGTTACCGCGGCGGCGCGGGCGGGGAGATCGAATGCGGCGCAGACCGTGGGATGCAGCTCGTAGAGGCAACCGACTTTCCGGCCGTTCACCGCTATCTCCGCGCTGCGGCCCGGGTGCATGCCCGGTCCCGGGTCTTTCTTGGTGGTGACGGATACGTCGTATCCGATCGCTTCCAATGCGTGCACGATGTCGCGCTTCAGGTGAAGCAGCGGTTCTTCCAGCAGTCCTCCGTTCGCGCGCGCGGCGATGAACGCCGTCAGCTCCATGGATTCCGTCTGTCCTTTGCGGAACACGTGCGCACAGTGAAAGGTGCGAAGGGCATGCTCCACCTGCAGGATGTTCTTCTGCGCGTGGACGAGCAGGGCGGGGAGCGTGGTGGTGTGCATCACCGAGGTCTCTTCTCCAAGCGGGTTTGCAAGCGCGATCGCCTCGGCAGGATCCGTTCCGGCCTTTTTCAGGAGCGAAGGGCTCACGAGGTTCAGCGGGACGATCTCGCTGTAGCCCGCCATGGCCAACGCGTCGCGCAGCATGTGCTTCCTCTGGTCGCGCGGCGCCACGCGCACCGGGGCAAGCGGCATTTCCTCGGGTACGCTTGCGTAGCCGGCGATACGTCCGATTTCCTCGATGAGATCGTGCTCACCCGCGATGTCGCGCAGTCGGTGCAAGGGCGGCGTCACCTCCAGGATTCCCTTCTTGCCCGCCATCACCGCGAAGCCCAGGTCCGTCAGGATTTCCGTCACCGCTTTCTTCGGCACCGTCATGCCCAGCGTCGCGGACGCGCGTTCCAGCGAGAGTTCGATCGGCTCAGGCTTGCCGTCCTCCCCCCAAGATATATTTTTGCTTTCGATGGATGACTCGGGCGCGTGTTCCAGTATGAGGCGGAGGGCGCGTGACAGGCCTTGGAGGACCATCACCGGCGGCACTCCTTTCTCGAAGACCGTGGAAGCATCGGTACGATGGCCCGTCGTCTGGATGGCTTTGCGGATGCGCGGGGAATCAAAAACGGGGGCATGCAGGAAGATTCTCTTCGTCGCGTCGGTCATGGCCGAACGCTGGTCTCCCATCACGCCGCAGAGGTCGAAGATTCCCTTGTCATCGGACATCACGATCAATCCTTCTTCCAGCGTCCGAGTCACCCCGTCGAGCGTCGTGACCTTTTCTCCTTTCTGAGACTCGCGCACAACGAGTTCTCCCGCGAGCGTATCCATATCGAAGGCATGCAGAGGCGTGCCGATGTCCAGCATCACGTAGTTCGTCACGTCGATGGGAAGGGACAGGGAGCGGATACCGACGCTTTCCAGCCTTTGCTTCATCCATTCCGGCGTCGTTCCCTGGGTTTTCAGTTCGATGACACAGGAGACGTAGCGCGGTGCCAACGAAGGATCTTCGGAACGGATGACAGGCAGCGATGCTTTGCCGAACGTCGGCGGGGTGAGATCCGGCTGCTTCTTATTCCATGTCGCGATGCCCAGCGCCACGCACTCGCGGGCGAATCCGATATGGGAAAACAAATCGGGGCGCGTCGTGATCGCCGTATTCGAAATGATGAGGACGGTGTCGGTCATTCCCATCGCGGCGCGCAGGTCCTGCTGAGGCTGAAAGCCGCTGTGCGTCAGGTCCATGATGGGGCGGCTGCCGTGTTCCGGTTTGGGAGGGAAGTGGGCCGACAGATCCAATTCCTCCGCGGCGCACAGCATGCCCTGGCTTTCCTCGCCGCGGATCTTTGCCGTTTGCAGGGTTACCAATTCATCCCCGTGCCGCACGGTCGCGCCCACGTGCGCGAATGCGACCAGCATGTGATCCTCCAAATTCGTGCCCCCGCACACCACTTTCATCACTCCCCGGTCTGTCTCCACTTCGCACAATCTCAATTTGTCGGCGTTCGGGTGCGGCTTCACGGTCAAAATCTTTCCGACGCAGCAGTTCTCCAGCAGCGCCCCCTGCTTTTCCACGCCGTCCACTTCCGCCGTGCCCGCCGTGATGCGGTTCACGATGAGGTCGGTGTCGGTTTCCGTCCAGGTGACGTAGTCGGTGAGCCAGTTCAGGGAGATCTTCATGGCCGACAGACTACCCTACGGTCTGCCATCGGCACAATTCCGCTCTTTGTGGATATTTCACCGAAGGAGTAGACTTTCGGCGATTTACCCCCTCCCCACTTTCCCTATGTGTGGTTCCCATGATTCCCGCTGCATGACCTGCAAGTCGGTCAACCTCGCGGTGATGATCCTTACCGTCCTGTTCACGCTTGCCGCGCTCTACGGCGCATACCGCGTATTCTTCGTCCTTGAGAACCGCATGGGTCTCAGCGATGCTTCCCTCGCGATCATCGCGGCGGTCTTCTGCCTCGGTGCCGTGAAGAAAGGAATGAAAATGTGTTCTTGCCGCTCCAAGGGTTGCGGCTGCGGAGGAGGTTGCGGCGGAGGATGCGCCTGCGGAAAGGAAAATTGCGACTGCGGAGACAAAGGCGGTTGCGATTGCGGCCATGACCATGGCGATGCGGCCGCACCTCACCAGCACTGAGATCGTTCGATGAAAAAAAGAAAGACGGGCCGAAAGGTCCGTCTTTTTTGTAATGCAAATGGCCGAAGGCCAGCCGAAGCGGTCCCTAGTATTAGTGTCTGCCTTCGCCAAGGCTACGGCGGACAGCATTCGCTTCGCGAAGGCTGGCGGAGGGGGGGAGATTCGAACTCCCGAGACGCTTTCACGTCTACACGCTTTCCAAGCGTGCGCACTAGGCCACTATGCGACCCCTCCAGATGTGCGGACGCCAGTATAGGGAATTACGGAACCAAAGAAAGTGGTTTCTTCGGGCTTAAAGATGTATTCTCGGGCATATGGCCGATCGCGACCTCCAACTGCTCTTCGAACTCGGCACCCTGCGCTTCGTTCCCCGGACGTGGAACCAGTTCCATGATCCCAAGTTCGCGAACGTCAGCGAGCACATCTTTCGCATGCTGTGGATCGCGTTGATCCTGGCGAAGAGGGAAGGGGCGGATCTGGATAAAGTCCTGAAAATCGCGCTCGTGCATGACATTACCGAAAGCCGCACGGGTGATGTGCATACGCTTTCCCGTCATTACGTGAAGCGCGACGAGGAACGTGCGGCGGAGGATATGCTCGCGGGTACGTCGTTCGAGTCCGAAACGAAGGAGCTTCTCAAGGAATATGCGGAGAAGACGACGCTGGAGGCGAAAGTGGTGAAAGACGCGGACATGCTGGATGTCGATATGGAATTGCGCGAGCTTACGGCGAAGGGCGGGAAGTATCCGAAGACATGGGACGAGAAGCGCAAGCATGTGGTGGAGCATGAGCTGTTCACCGAGAGCGCGAAGAAACTATGGCACGAGATCAACGCATCGGATCCCTACGACTGGTACGCGGATGGGATTGATCGGCTCGCGCAGTGCAAAAACGCGACTCCATGACAAACGCAGATATCGATTCACTGGCGAAGATCATCTGGGATTACCACCATATGAACCATTCCGTGCGAAAGGCCGACTGCATCCTCGTGCTCGGCAGTAACGACATCCGCGTTGCGGAGCGCGGGGCCGAACTTTTTCAAAAGGGCTTTGCGCCACTGGTCGTATTCTCCGGTGGAACGGGTCGCCTGACGGCCGGTTGGGAACATGCGGAAGCCGATCTCTTCGCGCGGCACGCGATGGAGCTGGGTGTCCCGGCGGAGCGCATCCTGATTGAAAACCAATCGCGGAACACAGGTGAGAACATCCTCTTTACACGGCGGTTGCTGGAGGGAAAAGGGTTGGATCCTGGCAGGATTCTCTTGGTGCAAAAGCCGTACATGGAACGGCGCGCCTATGCGACCGCGGCGAAGGTGTGGCCCGACAAGGAATTCACCGTCACGTCCCCTGTGTTTTCCTTTGACGATTATCCGACGCCTGATATGCCCAAGAATCTTATCATTCACATCATGGTTGGCGACCTGCAGCGGATTCGCGAGTATCCCAAGATGGGTTTCCAGATTCCCCAGGAAATCCCCCCGGAGGTATGGGCGGCGTACGAACGATTGGTGGCGCTGGGATTTACGGACCATCTCGTCCGTTCATCTTGATATACTGATCCTGCTATGACCTTTCCCGTCGAACTCTCACCGGCACTGGTCGCGATGGCTTCCGATCTGAAGCTGGATCCGAACGACGTGGAGGAATCCTTCGTGCGCGGCAGCGGGAAGGGTGGTCAGAAAGTAAACAAGACATCCAGTACCGTGCAACTCATCCATCGTCCCACGGGGATCGAGGTGAAGGTGCAGGCGCATCGGGAGCAAAGCAGGAACAGGCTGTCAGCTTGGAAGCTGCTGATTCTCAAATTGGAAGAAAAGATCAAAGGAAAAGAATCCCAGCTTCAGAAAGAGGCGTTCAAGATCCGTAAGCAAAAAGCCCGCCGCAACAGGAAATCAAAGTTGAAAACACTCGATGCGAAGCATCACCGAAGCGAAATAAAGGAAAACAGGAAATCAGTCTTCTGATCGTGTAAGTCCTGGGCGAATGTCCCGTCATAGAAGCCCTATTTCCATTACCTTTTCCGTATGTCACTCGCCACTTTTCACGAACTTTTATTGCACGAATTATCCGATTTGTACGATGCCGAACTCCAGCTGACGCAGGCTTTGCCAAAATTGGCCGCGGCGGCGAAGGACGCCAAATTAAAGAAAGCCTTCAAGGATCACCTGAAGCAGACACAGGTGCATGTGAAGCGTTTGGAAGAAGCGTTCAAGGCACTAGGCGAAGGTCCAGAAAAGACGACGTGCAACGGCATGAAAGGTTTGTTGTCGGAAGGTGAAAAGACCCTGGGCGAGGATAGCGTGCCATCCGTCCTGGACGCGGCCATCATCGCGGATGCGCAACGCGTGGAACACTACGAAATCGCCGCGTACGGCTCGGCTTTGCAGTACGCGAAGATGATGAAGCATCGCACCGTGGCGAAACTTCTCAATCAAACGCTGAAGGAAGAGGGAAAGGCGGACAAGCTCCTTACGAAAATCGCCGAAGGTTCGGTGAACCCGACCGCCATGAAAAAGGCATCCGGTATGGGGAACGAAGGGTATTAATTTAGTTTGGCACGCCGCTTATTAGCCTTGTGAGCTCGCGATAGTTTGCCAGCAGTTCTTGACCGAGGGGACTCCCGGTTTTCATTGCAGTAAGCAGCTCCGTACGGCTCCATTCCCTGTCATCAATGCAGACAAAGCGCTCATCAGGATTAAGGCGCTCATTATTATTTAGTCTCGTCTCCAGATCTTCGATGATTTCCATATCCGTCCGTTCTTTGGGCATGGAAAAATACTAGGCCGCCTTGACATTCTTTTCAAGAGCTTACGCCTTCAATCCCTTCTGCATTCTCTTCGCGAGCGTGCGCAGGTAGCTCGTCGAAACCTTCATCGTCTTGTACATGCCCGTAGCGGGGTCAAACACGCGCTTCTTTTGCATGTTTACCTTCCAGGAGCGGCGCGTGGAGCGCAGCGAGTGGCTTCGGGTGTTCCCGAAAGCGGTCTTCTTGCCGGTTTTGACGCATGCGCGTGCCATAGAGCTGCGGCAGAGTAATGGAGGATCGGCGTGCTGTCAAATGGAGGTTCGAGGTTATAGGTGGTAGGTTATAGCCTGTAGAACGTGCGTTTTTCACTCTTTTAGACTTTTATTATCTATACCCTATCACCCCGTTTCCACCATTTTCCCTCTCGTCACCCGTCCTCTATAGTGCAGCACGCCCCTATGGACTTCCTCAATCCCACCTACATCATCGCCATTCTCATCGCCATTTCGGTCCACGAATGGGCGCATGCGTTTACGGCAGACAGGTTGGGGGATCCCACCCCCCGCGACATGGGCCGCCTGACGGTGAATCCCATCGCGCACTTGGACGCGCTCGGCGCCCTCATGTTCCTCGTCGTCGGATTCGGATGGGCCAAGCCCGTGCCCGTGAATCCCGCGTATTTCAAGCATCACAAAGGGGGGATGGCCCTCACGGCCATCGCGGGTCCGTTCAGTAACCTCATCCTGGCATTCATCGCGTACGCCCTCCTGAGCCTCATCGCGCTGCGCGATCCCGGCAGCGTGGAAGATCTCCTGCGCGGCACGTCCACCGGTTCCCCGCTGATGACGATCATCCTGATGATTTTGCAGGGATCGCTGTTCGTGAACCTGGCCCTTATGGCCTTCAACCTCTTCCCGATCGCGCCGCTCGACGGCAGCAACGTGCTGCGCCTCTTCGTCCCGCTGCGGTACGAGGACCGCTACGACGATTTCTTGCGTGTGGGTCCGTACATCCTGCTGTTCCTCCTCCTCTTCGAATCCTTCCTGCCGTTCCCGCTGCTGAGTGCATGGGTTCGCTGGATCATGGAAGGAGTGTTCAGCGGCTTTTCGATGGTGCTGTAAGGCATGGTGTCAAACGATACCGAGGGTGTTTCCAAGCTATTGACCCCTTACGTTGAATTTGACATAATACAGTATTTATAATATAATATAAGTGTTTCTCAACACATTCCATGCAACACCCCGAAGTCTCCACGGATGACGTCAATCAATTGCGATCTCGATTCGACGACCTGCTTGCGAGTACACGGGAACTAAGGAAATCCCGTTCGCCTGGGATCGAGGGACGGCCTTTCCGTTCTACCCCGACTTTTTCCATCCCGGTAGGCGACGCGCTTTTCCTAGAGTGCGAACCGAACTTGCTGCGATTGGTCGAAGTCACGGATGGTCACCGCAATCCGGTTCTTGCCGTGCAGAATGGCGCCCATGACCGTCGCTTCTTGGTGCAATTTGGCACGGGGACGACAAAGACAGGATTGGATGACGTTCGGGTGGCCTTGGAACGGTTTGAGCAGGTCATATCGGACGCCGAGACAAGAAGGCAGGATGTGTCTTCGCAACGTCTTAAGGAGGGTCAAAATGCTACGCATTGGGAGATTCGGCGCGTTCTCGATCCAAATATCATTCGATAGTCCGTACGGCGGCGCGTACGGGATCTCGTCGTATTTTTCTCAGATCTTCCGCGCGTCGTACGCCCAGTGCAGCACGGCCTGGCGCTGCCGTCGCCTGCAGGAAAGGTCGCCCGCGTCGCAGTTCTTTTTGATCTGCGTGATGTGCCGCCGGATCGCGAGCCACCGCTTGATCTGCCTGTCGTCTTCTTCGGGTAATCGTCGGCCCATGTAGTAGCGGCAGTACCACTGGAACCAGCCGCGCGGGTCGGCGGGGTGGATCCATCCTTTCTTTCTCCAAATTTTCAATGACTGGCTGGCGTCCACGCCGAAGAAGTTCAGCGTCCTGTCGTGTTTTTCCGGGGAAAGTTTCGCGTGCGCGAACCAGTCTTTTGGGAATTCCTTCGCGCAGTCCGTCATGTACTTCCCGCCGAAGACACCGAGCGCGAGCATCTGCTTCGGCGTCAGTTCCGGCTGGAAGCGTTCGTCAAAATTCTTCCCTTCCGGCTCGGTGAGCACGTAGGTGCATTGCTGCATCAGGTCATCCACATGCACGGTGACGGGGGAGCGGCGGCCCATATGCGGACATCATACATCTGATGCGGTGATGTTTGCCTGTAAATGTAAAAAGAATGGAGCCGTCCATCAGCCTTCGCCTGCGGGCTTCGGCCGACAGGCCGGGATTGAACCGGCGACCCCGTCCTTACCATGGACATGACGCTGATGCGTCAGATGTTGTTTTGTTGGGCTCGCTTTCGCTCGCAAGCACTGCCTGCCCGCCGTAGCCTTGGCGAAGCCGGGAGCTAGGACGGCTTATTGGTTTGCTATTGAAAGAATGGAGCCGTCCACCGGGATTGAACCGGCGACCCCGTCCTTACCATGGACGTGCTCTACCACTGAGCTAGGACGGCTTGGGGCCGCAATCCTAACCCATCTATCAGTGGGAATCCACTGTTTCCTGCCAGCTCTGGCCAGGTTCGCCTCGATAGGCATGCAGGGCGTTCTTCAGGGTATGGAGGGAGAGAAGGGCGCATTTCATGCGTCGTGCCCCGATGGGCACGCCGAAGGTTTCCTTGATGGTTTCCGCATGAAGTGCGTCCAGGTCGGGTAACGCTTTTCCGATCAGCTGTTCCGACAGGATGGACATTCCTGCCTGGCTGATAGCGCAGCCGTCACCCGTCCAGCCCACGTCCGTCACGATGCCGTTTTCGATGGCCAGGTCTAGCGTTAGCGTGTCGCCGCAGCTTGCGTTCAATTCCGCATGGGACACGGCGGGGGATGCCAGTCGTCGCTTGCGATGCGGGTTTTTGTAGTGGTCGATGATGTTTTCCGCGTAGATATCCATACAACTGTGGCTGCTGAAGATATTTGTAAAAAGCTTGTAGGAATTAGGTTGTAGCTTGTAGGAATTTTTGAAGAATTGTTTTTATTGCCGGGCCTAGTCGCTCTATTTCTTCAATCGTATTGTAGATGCCGACCGAGAGGCGGGCGGTGGCGGGGATCTTCAGGCGGTCGTGCAGCGGTTGCGCGCAGTGGTGGCCGGCGCGGAGGCAGAAGCCGTTCTTTCCCAGGATGTCCGTGAGGTCGTGGGGGTGGACGCCATCCGCGGTGAAGCTGATGCAGCCGGAAATATCATCCGCGTTTTTCGGCCCGAGAACGTGCACGCCTTTGACCGATGACAGCATGTCGAGCGCGGCCGCGAGCAACATGCGTTCGTGGTGCTTGCGATCCTCGAGGGGGAACTGCGTGAGCCAGTCGAGGGCCGCGGCGAATCCGACTGCTTCCGCGACCGGTTGCGTGCCCGCTTCGAATCTTTGCGGAATGTCCGCGAGGGAAAATCCCTCCTCCGTCACCGTGTCGATCATCATGCTTCCGTACGCGAACGGCGGCATGGAATCGAGATGTTTTTTCTTGCCGTAGAGCGCGCCGATTCCTGTCGGACCATAGAGTTTATGGCTAGAGCATACAAGGAAATCACAATCGATTTTTTGTACGTCGATCGCCTCATGCACCGCGAGCTGCGTCGCGTCGACGAGGACGAGCGCTCCTACCGCGTGTGATTTTTCCACGATTGCGCGGATGTCCGGCTTCGTGCCGAGCACGTTGCCCAGTCCCGTCACGGCTACCATCTTCGCCTTGCCGTCGGCCAGGTGCGCGTCGAGTTCTTCCATCTTCAACATTCCTTTTTCATCGATGCCGACCCATCGGACCTGGAGGTTTTTCTGGCGCGCGAGGTGCATCCACGGAACGATGTTCGAATGGTGTTCCAAAATGCTCAGGATGATCGCGTCGCCGTCGTGCATGTTGGGCACCATGCCTTGCGCGACGATATTGATTCCTTCCGTCGCGTTCTTCGTGAAGACGATTTCTTCCGGCGACGATGCGTTCAGGAATTTTTGGATGGTCTTGCGCGCGTTCTCGTAGGCGACGGTCGCTTCTTCCGCGAGTCCGTGCATGCCGCGGTGTGGGTTCGCATTCGAGTTCTTATAGAAGGCATCCATCGCCTCCAAAACAGCCTCCGGTTTCTGCGCGGTTGCGGCGGAATCCAGGTAAACGAGCCCTTTTCTGTTTGAAAAAAGGGGGAATTGCCTGCGGATCGAGGGGATATCGAGGGGCATGGGGCGACTATTATAAAGTAATAATGACGGGAAAGGGGAAAAGGAGCGGAATTTCTTTTCATGGGCATTTGCTGCCCTTCTGCCGTTTCCCATTTCCCCTTTCCCTCCTACAATACAACTCATTCTACCCCATGCTTCGTCCCCATGTCCGACCGCACGTTCACCATCCTCCGCTACGCCTTCTTTTTCGCCCTCGTCCTGTTCGGCAGCTTCACGCTGCTTTCCTACCTGGGGGTCGACCAGCATCTGGCCGTCCTTCTTTCGGATGATGCGAAAACCGGCATGGTGCGGGTCTGCGGGGACAATACCTTTTGCCGCCAGTGGTACTCCCTGTTCCCCTTCGTTTTGCATACCGTCGGTCGAATGTCCCCCTTCGCATGGTACTTGGCATGGAGCGTGGCCGCGTTTGCCCTGGTCTTGTTCCGCGGATTCATGCGTGACGGGGATTGGAGACTGCGCCTTACGTTCTCGCCTGCAAAGATCCTGGTTCTTTTCCTTGCCTCCGTGTGGCTCTTCTTTTCGGTCGTCAGTTTGGGGGACAACGGGGGGGCCGATCCCATTCCCAATCGCCGCCTGTTCGAGGCCACGGCCGCGGTGTACCCCGGGGCGAGTGCCGAAGAACTGCAGGCCTTGGCGGCCAACATCGATGCATTGGATGACAGGGGCTGCCTGAAGGTCGTGGGGCAAACGAATAACGGCGCCACGGTCTACGACCTTTCGCCGCTGTGCATGCAGGCGTCGTTCGTCACGCGCGTGCTGCCGCAGGCGGCCATGGTGCTTGCCACGCTCTTTTCCATGCTCGTCCTGGGAAGCGTATTGCTCGCATCGGTGCTGAAGATCAACGCGCGGACGAAAGCCCTGGAACTCGCGTTCAGCCTGGGACTCGGCGTGTCCGCATACACGGTCCTGCTGTGGTCCCTCTCGTTGCTCGCGTATTGGACGGGTCTTCCCCTGTACTCGACTGCCGTCGGATGGATCATCGTGCTGGGTATCCCCGCCGTTTTCTTCCGCACGTCCCGCGAGTGGATCATCCGCGCGCGTTCCGACGAATGGTCGTACGATGCGCCGTGGTACGCGGCGGCGCTGCCGATCGGGTGGCTGCTTCTGTCGTATCTCGCCTTCAATTTCCTGTGCGTCATTCGTCCGTTCCCCATCGGCTGGGACGATCTGGGACGCTACCTGAACCAGCCCCACCTGCTGGTCAGCTACGGGCATTTCATCCCCACCATGCCCACGTTCCAATGGGAGTACGTCACGTCCCTCGGATACCTGTTGTTCGGCTATGACAGCACGTTCGGCGCCACGCTCTCGATGCTGATGAACTGGATGGCCGGCGTCTTCGCGATTCTCTCCATCATCGTGTTCGGACAGGCGTATCTTGGAAAAGGAAGGGGCGTGCTGGCCGCGCTCGTGTTTTACACCCTGCCGATGGTGGGGCATTTCTCCTTCGCGGACATGAAGATCGACAACGGGCTTTTCGCCATCGGGGCGCTCGCGATGCTGGCGTTGTTTGTGGCACTTTTCCCCACGGCGGATGAGGAGGAGAAGGAAGCGGCCTGGTTGCCGCCGGAAGACGCGAAGCGGTGGATCATCCTCGCGGGCGTCTTGGCAGGCATCGCGTTCGGCATGAAGCCCACCGCGGTCATGGTCATCATGACGATGGGCGCCATCCTGCTGGGGTACGCCTTCGGCGCGTTCGGATTCGCGGGTTCCGCGTTGCTTTCCTGGTTCGTGTATACGCAACAGTACCAGTTCAACGTGGCCGACGTGTCGCGCCGCGTCTTCGGTTCCGCCGACGCGATGGGCAGGCCGTTGGTCCTTGCCGTGACATTCGTCGCGGGGGGCGCGCTCCTGGGCTATGCCGTGTGGAAGAGGCGAGACAAGGCGAGGCCCGCGGGGGTGTTGCTGGGCACGTTCATCCTTTCGTTCTTCGCCGCCGTCCTTCCGTGGCTCGCGTACAACAACGCGTCGCACGGCAACGTCATTCCCAACGTATCGTTCTCCGTTCCGAATACCTACACGCCCATATTCGTCATCGGCAAGGGGGTCGCCATTCCCGACACCGACCGCGAGGTCCGCGCCCTTCCCGATGCATTGCGGGTCGACGAGTCCCATCCCGCTTGCGTTTCCAGCGCCCGCACGGAAGAGTTGGACCGGTATTGGGGCGATCATCCCGGCATCGGTCACTACCTGACCTTGCCCTGGAGAAGCGTGATGAACAGCGATACGGCCGGTTACTACATCACGCTCATTCCCGCGCTGCTCCTCTTCCCGATCCTCCTGCTCCTGCCATTCTTCTGGATGAAGCAGGGCCGGTGGCTGCGCTGGACGTTTGCCGGCACCGCGTTCCTTTTGCTGCAGTGGGTGTTCTTCGCGAACGGCATCCCGTGGTACGGCATCGGCATGTTCCTGGGCTTGGCCATCGGACTGGAGACGCTCGTCGCGCGCGCTCCGGATCGCGCCTCGTCCGCGGCGGCATCGGTGTTCATCGCGCTTTCGCTCTTCAGTTCCTTCGCGCATCGCGCATGGCAGTATGAGCAGCAGAAAAACCTTCTCGAGTATCCCATCGGGAAGATTTCCGCCGATGCCCTGGAAGAGAGGACGATCCCGCATTACGACGATATACGTACGTCCATCGAGGAGCGCGCGGCGCTCATGCCGGAGCAACCGTACGTGTACCGCATCGGCACGTTCATCCCGTACTTCATCCCCAAGAACCTGGAGCGCATTCCCGTGGCGGACCAGCAGTTGGATTACTTCAACTGCCTGAACCAGGAGAAGAATCCCGCCCTCACGCTGCAGCGGCTCCAGGCACTCGGTTTCAACGGCATCGTCTTCGATACGAATACGCAGACGATCGAGAAGGATCCCAACGGAAGCCTCCACCAGAAAGTGAATGCGTTCGCGGACTTCGCCAATACGCCCGGGCTCGGTTTGCAGATACCCGTTTACGATCCCGACGGCGGCATCGCCTACATCCTTCTTCCCCGGAAACCCTGATGCGCGTGATGGTCGTCGTACCGGCGTATAACGAAGCCACGCGCATAACCGGCGTGGTGGAAAAGGTGCGTCCCTACGCGGAGGAAGTGATCGTCGTGGACGACGGTTCCTCCGATGGCACGGCTGAAAAAGCGCGTGCCGCGGGCGCGACCGTCGTTTCCCATATGGGCAATTGCGGCGCGGGCGCGGCCACCATGACGGGTATCGAGGCCGCGAGGCAGAAAGGCGCCGACATCATCGTCACGATCGACGCCGACGAACAGCACAATCCCGCCGACATTCCCTTGCTCCTCGCGCCCATCCAAAACGGGGAGGCGGATGCTTCCTTTGCGGATAGGTTTGCGCGCAAGAATTCCATCCCCGCCGTGCGCCGCGCATTCAACATGATCGGTAACGTCGTCACGCTGCTGGCGACGGGCAAGTGGCTGTCCGACAGCCAATGCGGGTTCAAGGCGCTCGGCCCCAAGGCGGTGAAGGACGTGGAGTTGAAGATGAGCGGCTTCGAGTTTTGCACCGAGATGGTGGGTGAGGCTGCCCGCCACCGCTGGCGCGTGGAGGCCGTTCCCACGAAAGTCGTCTATTCCGACTATTCCCTGGCAAAAGGACAGTCCTTTGCTAACGGGGTGCGGACGGCGTTCAAGATTTTGTTGAGGTCTTTTTTGCGATAGGAGTAGGATTAGGAGTAGGGCAAAGACGTGAGTGTGCAACTGAAGTTTCGTTTCCACCCCTAATCCTAATCCTCAAGATGTCTCTCACTCCTTACCAAATCATCGTCCCCCTGCTGTCACTGGTCGCGATCGTCTATGCCTGGACCCTTGCGCGCCGACGCAAAAAGACCGTATGGGAGGCGATCCTGTGGACGCTCTTCTGGGGCTCCATCGCGGGCATCGCGTTCGAGCCGGACATCGTTTCCTACCTCACGGTCATCACGGGCATCAAGAGCCAGGTGAACGCCATCCTCGTCACGTCCATCGGCATCCTGTTCTTCATGATCTTCTACATGATCATCCGCCTGGAGGAATTGGAACAGCGACAGACGAAGATGATCAGGGCGATTGCATTGAGGGAGGCGGGTTTGGAGGGCGAGAAGCCAGAGGAAAGTTTGTAGGCTGTAGGTTGTAGCGCGCATCCTACCAACTACCCACTACCAACTCGTTACATGAAAACCATCCTGCTCATCAGCCCGTATTGGAAAGAGCCGCACCGCTGGATGGTGAGCTCCTACAAGCTCGCGGAACTCTGGCAGCGACTGGGCTATCGCGTGGTGGTGGCGTGCATGGGGGAAGAGGGAATGGACAATGGACAATTAACAATGGACAATGTTTCGGAGACGCTTCGGATTTATCGGAAGGCGGATTTTTTCCTTCCCGATCCCTGGAATTACGGTATCGCGTTTGGATTTTCGGGAATGGTCAAACGAATTGTCAAAGAAGAGAAGCCCGACATCATCGTGTGCAACAAGCTGCTCTTCTGGACATCGCTATCAGTGATTCCGCTGACACTCGCGGGGCACAGGATCACCGTCATTACGGACGCCTTGGTGGGTATGACGTGGTGGCCGCGCGGGTTCGTCCCGAAGCTCGCCGCACGCATCTATGCATGGACGTTCGGATGGCTCATCCTGGCCTGCGCCAAAAACGTCGTGTTCTTCCATCCGCAGCCGGAGGGGCTGCTGCGTATTTTGGGTATCAAGGGAAAGAGTCGTGTGGTGCCAACGGGGATCGATGAGAAGGGATATGGGAAAAGGGAGCAGGGAGAAGGGGAAGCGGAACAAGTCGTTATTACGTACGTCGGGCGCCTGGAGTCCGTGAAGGGGGTGGATGATTTTCTGGCAGCGGCCGCCCCGTTGACCGAGGAGTATCCGGGCCTGAAGGTGCAGGTCGCCGGCAATTACGAAGAGGGCAATCCGCTCGTGCGGCAGTACGAGAAGCAGGTGCACTTCCTGGGGCTGCGCGATGACGTGCCGGATGTCCTGGCCGCGACCGATATCTTCGCGCTGGCCAGTTACAGCGAGGGGCTCAGCAACGCCGTCATGGAGGCCATGGCGAGCGGCTGCGCGCCCGTGGTGTCCGATGTCGGCGGCAACCGATTCCTGATTCAAAACGGCATCTCCGGCTTCCTGTTCCCCGCGGGGGATCGCGAAGCGTTGCGTTCGCACCTGAAGCGCTTGCTCGATGATCCTGCGAAGCGCAAGGCGATGGGTGAAGAGGCCCGAAAGAGAATCGAAACGGAGTTCGGATGGGAGAAGGTAGGGAAGTTGTATCGCGAGCTTTTCGAAGGAAGTGCCATGGATTCGACGAGCTCACCATGACACATTTTTTATGAAGAAGATCGTCATACTGTCGGCATTCCTGAGTCCGTTCCGCAGCGGGGCCGAGGCATGCGTGGAGGAGGTGCCGCCCCTCCTGAAGGAACGTTTTGATTTCACCATCATCACGGCCCGCCTGCGCTCGGATCTTCCCACGAACGATACGATCAACGGCATTCCCGTGGTGCGCGTCGGCTTGGGATTCGCTTTCGACAAGTGGCTTTTCCCATTCCTCGCGCCGTTTGCGGCTCGCAAGTTGAAGCCGGATATCGTCCATGCGGTGTTGGAGTCGTTCGCGGGACTCGCGCTCGTGTTCTGCGTGTGGGTGGTGCCGAAGGCCAAGAGGATCCTGACCTGCCAGAGCACGAATACGTCGCTGCTCGTGGGGGAGATGCACCGGTCCGCGGACACGGTGACGGTCATCAGCAAGGTGCTTCTGAATCGGGCGAAGAAGTTTGGCAAAGACGCGGCGCTCATCCCGAACGGCATCCACTACGCCGCGATCCGCAAAGCCGTGGAGTCGAATAGCCAGTATCCCGCGCGCATCCTGTTCGTCGGGCGCCTGGAGCCGATGAAAGGAGTGGATACGTTGCTTGCGGCCCTCTCGATTTTGAAAGAGGATGGCACGCATTTCCACCTGCGTATCGTAGGAGGCGGATCGCAGCGCGAGAAGTTGGAGGCGATCAGTCGCTCGCTTGGTTTGCAGGATGACGTGACGTTCGTCGGGGCGAAGAAACACGCCGAGGTATTCGACGAGTATGCGCAGGCCTCCATCTTCTGCGGGCTCTCGCGTTCGGAGGCGCTGGGCAATGTGTTCCTGGAAGCGCAGGCCGCCGGATGTGCGGTGCTGGCGACAAACGTCGGCGGCATCCCGGACGTGGTGAAGGATTCCGTGACGGGGTATCTCATCCCGCCCGATGACGCGCAGACCGCACGCAATGCCCTTGGCGTTCTCCTCAAGCACGACGCCCTGCGCGAGCAGATGGGGGAGGCGGGGGTGGAGAATGCGAGGGGGTATGATTGGCCTGAAATCGCCGCCCGGTACGCGGAGGTGTATCAAAACATATAATTGACCTAGAAAAATAAAGTTCTACAATACTATACTTCATTCGATCACGATGTATTGCGGATGTTGCGTTCATTTTTTTGTCGGTTGTTTTGTCACAAGAAGAAGAGGTGCGTCATGCCAAGTTTGTTGCGAATAGTCGCGATTCCTAGGGATCATCCAAGGGCAGGTATCTGGGAAACGAAAGTCGAGTTCCAGCCCGTTGATCCGGATCATCCAGAGGTTCAGCCCCGTGTGTCGTACTTCGAGGCCAAATCGAAATACGGATTGTTGCGGATGGGTCTCGGTCTCGATCCGGACGGCCGCGTCGGATGGTCTTGGATGGAGACGGGAGGTGGCGGAGCCGCCGCTCTTGTCTACGCCCGAGAGACCGGTACGTCGGGTCTTAACGGACTCTGGATCGGTTTGCTCATGGAAGACCGCCAGAACATGGGCGGAATGCGGCCTTGCGCGGTCGGCGGCTTCAAGCGTCCGGGAGAAAAACCGGATGCCGCGAGCCAGCGCGAATTCCTGCAGGAAACCGGGGCCCGGAACATCGAGGTGCGCAAGCTCCCCGGCGTTCCACTGAACGGCAACCGCATGTACTTCGAAGCCGATCCGAACGACGACGAAGGCATGCATACGTTCTCCGTCGAAGTGCCATTCGACGATCTGATTCCAGGTCTCGACGGTACGATGGAACACGGCTTCTGGAGGCCGAAAAACAGTCACATGGTCTTCTTCCCGTGGCAGATGGCGGCGCAGCAGTCGGCTGACGCGTTCGCCGTCTCGATGATCGCCCGACTTCTGGCTGAACTGATAGCAGCCTAGAGCTCATGATGCGTCATGGGTTCGCACTAAATCCCACGCCTGGCAATGTTGCAGGCGTGGGATTTCACTATGCTTTTTTCCTGCGCAGCAGGTAGCCGACCATCGCCTTCACGATGAGCAGCGGATGCTCCATGCAGAATTTCTTGAATTCGCCGCTGCCGTCCATGCTGATCTTCCTGCCTTCTTTCCGGTAGTCGAAATAGCGGCCGATCATTCCTTCGAACGTGTGTTGCAGCGCCGCTTTGATCCGCGGTTTTTCCGTCTCCGGCGCGCGTTCCATGAGGATCATGAAGGTATCGAAACGTTCGAAAACGCCTTTCCCTCCGAATCCGTTCTGCGCGCTTGTTCCCGCCGCGTGCACGCGGAACTTGCCCACGATATCCGGCAGGTCGTACCAATCCGCGGCAAGCAGGCATCGCACCCAGAATTCGCTGTCCAGGTACTGGCGCATCGTCTCGTGGAAGGGGCCCGTTTTTTCGAATAGTTCCCTGCGCATCATCACGAAGCTCGGTTCGCCGACGATGTTCGGGCGCAGGCCCTTCTCCGCCCACCAATACAGCAGCTCTTTGCCGTCATGGAATCCCGGCTTGATATTCGCTTTCTTGAACGTCTCCACCTCCTCGTAAATTCCGGCGACGGGGGATTCGCCTTCCAGCAGGTACGTGTGGTTGCCCGAGACGAACCCGACCGTCGGGTGCTCCGCGAAGGGTTTCAGCATTTTTTCCAAATAATCCGCTTCCCACAGGTCGTCGTAGAAGAGGTACTGCACGAAGGGCGTATCGGCATACGGCAGGCACTCGTTCCAGTTCTGCCCGATGCTGCGGGGGCGTTCCCCCTGAACGAACGTCACGCGCGGATCTTTCAGGTACGCGGGGATCTGATTGATGATGCTTCTGTCGACGGGGTCGTTGACGAGGATGATCTTCCAATCCTGGAACGTCTGCGCGAACACGCAGTCGAGCGCCGCCCGGAGGTATTCCGGCTTCGCTTTGTGCAGCGGCATGAGGACGGAGACGGTCGGGGTCATGTACCGGATGGGGAAAGTGCGGGGAAGGGCCTGAAGAGATACTTTGAGAAATATTTGAATGCGTCGACGAGGTGCTTGCGCCCGGTCCATTTCGTGATGAACCGAAGGGGGCCGCCGGCCGATAGCCGTGATTCGTTATGCGTAGCCTTCGCATCGCGTAACTGGTGCACTTTCATGCCCATGTCCCAGGTATCCCGGCAGAGCGCGATGTCGGACATGAAGAGGAAAAAACGTCCGTCATGCCCGCCCGTTTTCTCCAGGCACGCGCGCGTCATGACGAACATGGCTCCCACGAACCAGTCGACCGGTTCGTATTCCTTTTCCCCGAACGCGATACGTGCCTTGGTGCGGCCGTTGGGATCCGACAGCCTCCTCCATACGAGCTCGAAGAGGTTGGGAAAAGGACGTGCGCTCTCCTGCTCGTGGCCGTCGGGATAGATCAGCCGGGGGGCGGCGATGCCCACGTCGGGATGCGTTTCCAGGTGCTTCAGGAGAAGATCGATCGTGTCCTCGCGCACGGTGATATCCGGGTTCAGCGTGGCGATATACCCGCCCGTCGCGAGCGCGTAGCCGCAGTTATTGCCGTCGATATACCCGCCGCGTGGGCGAAGATCGACGAAGCGGATGTTCTTCAGCGTCGCGTAGGATTCGGGATCCACGGCGTCGTTTGCCAGTTGTCCGCCGTTATTCAGGACGATCACCTCCGTTTCGACGGGAAGCGTCGCTTTGGACAGCGCGGCCAGGCATTGGGTGACGTCCTGCGGTTTGTTCGTCTGGAGGATGACGACGGAGAGTTTCATCGGGAAGAGTGTAGCAGAGGGTGGGGTTGTTTTTGCGATGGTAAGCAATCAACGAAATCAAGGTAATACATGCAAAAGGTCACCTATCCTTTATTTCTTTGATTGCCTTGATTTCCTTTACTTTCCCAATGCTTCCAAAAACGGCAAACCCTTGTCCTTCTCCGACAGCTCGGTTACTTCCAGCGGCCACTCCACGCCGATGGTCGGATCATCGTATCGAAGTCCCACTTCCGCCTCCTTCACGTAGGGATAGGAGAGGGGGTAAAAAGTCTCGGCATTATCCGTCAGCGTCTGGAAACCGTGGGCGCAGCCTTCGGGTATGTAGAAGAGGAAGTGATTCTCTTCCGTCAGCTCCGTTGCCACCCATTTGCCGTAGGTCGGGGAATCCTTGCGCAGGTCGACGCAGACGTCGAATACCGCCCCCTTGGTGCAACGGACGGCCCTGGCCTGTTCGTGCGGCGCGATCTGCCAGTGGAATCCGCGCACGGTGCCCTTCTTCACACTCATCGATGAATTATGCTGTATTCCCATCGGCGTCAGGCCCTTTTCCCTCCATTCGTTCTCGTCGTACATCCGCGCGAAGAAGCCCCGGTTGTCCCGTATGAACTCAGGCTCGAGGACGTAGCAGCCGGCGATGGGGGTCTCTTTCAAGATCATGGGCAGATACTATAAGCCATTGCCTCCCGTACGCCAAAAAGATAGGCTTTGGAGCCTTCCTTTCCGCATCCCTCCCGCTATACTCCCATCACTATGAAGCGAGTCCTCCTTACCGGCGCCGACGGTTTCATCGGCCACCACATCGTCGAGGCGATCATGAAGCACACCGACTGGCATGTCATCGGTTTGAGCAAGATCGACAGCGCGTCGACGATCCACCGCCTGGCGGACATCGACAACTGGGACCAGTACAAGCACCGTTTCAACTTCGTCTTCCACGACCTGCGTTCGCCCATCAACCCGTACGTTGCCAACCGTATCGGACCGGTCAACTACATCCTGCACCTTGCCGCCAGCACGCACGTGGACCGCAGCATCGACGCGCCGATGGAGTTCGTTTTGGACAACGTCGTGGGCACGTGCAACCTTCTCGACTTCGCCCGCACGCTCGACGGATTGGAACTCATGAATTACTTCTCCACGGATGAAGTCTTCGGACCCGCCCCGGAGGGCGTCGCCTACAAGGAGTGGGACCGCTACAAGTCCAGCAATCCCTACGCCGCGGCCAAGGCCGGAGGCGAGGAACTTTGCTATTCCTATTACAATACGTACGGCTTGCCGGTGATGATCACGCACACCATGAACGTGTTCGGCGAGCGCCAGCACCCGGAGAAATTCATCCCGAAAGTCATCAACGCCACGCTTACTGGGCAGAAGATCTACATCCACGGAAACCCCGAGCGCACGCGTGCCGGCACGCGTTTCTACGTTCATGCGCGTAACGTCGCGGCCGCCCTCATGTTCCTTATCAAGCAGCATGAACAAGGCACGGTGATCGCGGGCGATAAGTTCAATATCGTGGGGGAGAAAGAAGTGGATAATCTCACCCTTGCGCAGTTCATCGCCGGGGTCGTCGGCCAGCCTCTCAACTATGATCTCGTTGATTTCCACGGCAGCCGCCCGGGTCACGACCTGCGCTATGCGCTGGACGGAGAGAAGTTGAAGGGGATGGGATTCGAGTATCCGAAGACGTTCGAGCAAAGCCTTACGAAGACGGTCGAGTGGTATCTGGCGCATCGCCAGTGGCTGCTCGATGACTTCTCCAAGGCGCAGTTCGCCAAGGAGGCGCACGGCCTCGACCAAGGCGTAAAGGCCATGCTGCAAAAGACGGTCCAGAAGGCCGCCTTGGGAGCGCAGAAGACGGATGTCGCCTGACATCCAAGGAACCTGATGCAACGTACGCTATCCCCGCTACAATCCGATCATGAAAGTCACCCTCGCCACCGGCATCTACCCCCCCGATATCGGAGGTCCCGCGACCTATGTGCGCGAGCTGGCGCATGCCTTGCAAAAAATGAAGGTGGACGTGCAGGTCGTCACGTATGCCAAGGGAAAGACGGGGGACGATCCCTTTCCCGTGATTCGCGTCCCCAAGGGGCGTCTGCCGCTCGTCCGTTGGTTCCGTTTCGCATCGGCCTTGCGCAAGCATGCCGCCGACAGCGATATCGTCTATGCCTTTTCTTCCGTCAGCGCGGGCATGCCGTTGTGGCTCGCGCACCTCAGGCATCCGAAGAAAATCCTGCGTCTCGGGGGAGATTTCCGCTGGGAACGTTACACCGACAAGGGCGGCACCTTGGGACTGCGGGAATGGTACGGCACCCAGGAGCGTTTTCACGGAGCCATGAACGGCCTTTTGAGAACGTTCGACCACATCGTTTTTTCCACCGAGTTCCAGCAGGGTTTGTACGAGAAAGCCTACCGAGCCCTGCCCCTGCATAGCGTCATCGAGAACGCGCTTCCGGGAGGCGTTCCGTCCCATCATGCAAGGCATACGCCGTTCAAACTTCTTTTCCTGGGGCGTTTCGTGGCTTTCAAAAATATCGGCTCCCTGCTCCAGGCCGTCAAAAATTTCCCCGATGTCACCCTGACCATCGTGGGGGAGGGGCCCATGCAGGCTTCCATCCTCAAAACAATCCGCAAGCTGGACGCGGCGGATCGCATCACCGTCCTTCCGCCCCAGGGTGGCAGCCGGAAGAAGGATACCTTCCGCGAACATGACCTCATGGTCATTTCGTCCTATACCGACATCAGCCCGAATGCCGCCTTGGAGGCCCGCTGCGAAGGACTACCCGTGTTGCTGACCGACGAAAACGGACTGAGCCGCGCGTTGACCGACGGCATGCTGGTGCGCCGCATCCTGACGCCGCGCGAGATCCAGGCGGGTATCGAGGAGGTGATGCGTGATTACGAGAAGATCGCGGAACGATGCGCGAAGCCCCTTCCCGAACGCGGATGGGACGCCCTTGCGAGGGAGCATGTGGCGTTGTTCCAAGGGTTGTTGTAAGAAATTAGGCGATAGGTATAGGTGATAGTTTGCCCCCTCATCCCTTTCTGGTTGTGCAATTTTTCGCTATAACCTATCACCCATACCGTCTAAACTTTCACCGTATGAATCTCCTCATGATCATCGGCCTTCGCTCTACGAGCTTCGGCCGGCAGGGCGGCTTCCATTCCTCCGTATCGCTATGAATCTGCTTATGATTTCAGGCGACAGAAGTCTTCTGGAGGGAAAGAAGGGCGCGTTTTATTACACGCTGGAAGCTTTTTCCAAGGAATGGGACCGCATCGATATCATCACCCCGCACGTGAAGGACGCGCCCGAGGCGATGACGCTCTTCGGCAACGCGTACCTGCACCCCAACCCCAAGGGGCTCCTTTCCCAGTCGTCGTGGATCAGAAAGAAAGGCGCGCAGCTGCACCTGCATTTCCGTCACCAGGTGATGACCGTGCACGAATTTCCGCCCTTCTATAACGGCATCGGCGCGCGTCTGCTGGCCAGAAAGATCAAGATCCCGTGGGTATTGGAGATCCATCATCTCGTCGGCTATCCCAAGCCGGCGTCATTCGCGGAACGCATCGGCAAAATCCTGTCGCGCGCCTACCTGCCCGGAGAGATCCGCGCGGCATCCGCCGTGCGCACCGTCAGCAAGGGCACCGCGGAGCGCCTCCTGGGCTGGAAATCGCCGAAGTCGAAGATCTTCGTCGTGCCGTCCTTTTACCTGGATCGCGAACTGTTCGAGAGCTTGCCGGACACCCACCAGTTGTACGATATCGTCTTTTGCGCCCGGCTCGTTTCCAACAAGGGACTCCCGAACCTCCTGAAGGCGGTGGCGAAGCTGCCGGGCGTGCGCCTGCTCGTCATCGGGGACGGCCCGGAACGTGCTTCCTGCGAGAAGCTCGCGAGGGATCTGCGCATCGCCCAGCGCGTGGAGTTCCGCGGCTGGATGCCCACGCAGGAGGACGTGTTGCGCAAGATGCGCACCGCCAAGGTGTTCGTCATGAACTCGCTGAGCGAAGGCGGGCCGCGCAGCGCCTTGGAAGCGATGGCCGCGGGCATGCCGGTGGTCGTGACCCAGGTGGGGGTGATGCCGGACGTGATCGACGAAGGGAAGAACGGCTACTTCACCACGGGCGAACCCGACGATCTCGCTGACAAAATATCGATGCTCCTGCGCGATCCGGCATTGCGCGATGCCGTGGGCCGCAACGCCGCCATGATCGTCGACCGCTTTGAGCGTAGGCAACTCATCGCGCAGTACGCGCGGTTTCTCAAAACTACAGCCGTACGGTGAGCTTTTGGAGAAGGATAGGAATTTGCCGTTTTTGTCATGAGGGAATAGAAGCAATAGAGGATGAGATTTTTTCAACGTCGATCCTCTATTTCCTTTATTCCTTCTATTGCTTTCCCATTATTTACGTAAATAAACTCCCCCCTTCGCCAGAAAGAACATATACTCGCTTCAATGAAACTCCTGATCGTCACCCAGAGAGTCGATCGGAAGGATTCCGTCCTTGGGTTCTTCCATGCATGGATCGCCGCGTTCGCAAGGCACGCGGACCATGTCACCGTCATCGCGCAGGCGGTGGGCGAACATTCGTTGCCACAGAACGTGACCGTGCTGTCGCTCGGTAAGGAAGCGGGGAAGCCGACGTTCGAGCAGGTCGTCCGGTTCGAGAGTCTCCTCTGGAAGCACCGCGCCGGGTACGATGCGGTGCTCGTGCACATGACCCCCGTCTGGATGGTGATCGGGGGGCCGATGTGGATGCTGCTCGGGAAGGCGAGGTACCTCTGGTACGAGTCGCGCGGCACGCGTTGGCCCCTCAGGGTCGCATTGACGATGGTAAGGAAGGTCTTCAGCGCGTCGTCCTACGGCATGCCGCTGCGCACGGGCAAAAGCATCGTCACGGGGCACGGCATCGATACCGACCTCTTCGCCCCGGACGAGTCGCAACGCGTGTCCGGACGTCTCCTCTCCGTGGGGCGCATCACCGAGGCAAAATTCCCCGGCCGCGTCATCCGCCTTCTTTCCGCCCTGCCCGACACGTGCCATCTGCAGTGGGTCGGCGGTCCCGTGACGGCGCAAGACAGGGTGTTGGAGCAGGCTCTGCAGCGCGACATCGATGTCCTTCGCCTGCGGCAGCGCGTCTCCTTCCGCACCGTCCCGCATGACCGGCTCGCGCAGCTGATGCAGGAAGCAGACGTCTTCGTGCATGCCAGCCTGACCGGTCTCGACAAGGCGGTACTGGAGGCAATGGCATGCGGATGTATCACGGTCTCCGTGTCGCCGGCTTTGGCCGACATCCTCCCGGAATCGCTGCGCTGTACCCCCGAAACACTCGGACAGACGGTTGCCGCGGCCTTGGCATTGCCTGCCGCCGAAAAACAGGCGATCCGTGCATCGCTCCGGGAAGCCGTTATACGGCACCACGGGCTTGA
Organism: uncultured Candidatus Peribacteria bacterium; assembly: GCA_964603635.1. Taxonomy (GTDB): domain Bacteria; phylum Patescibacteriota; class Gracilibacteria; order Peribacterales; family Peribacteraceae; genus CAZRVH01. The sequence continues at coordinate 36,457 of CAZRVH010000003.1, read as the reverse complement.
TCGGCTCATTGCGCTCCTCGTGTCGCACATGGAGACAATGAAAAACTGATCCTGTATCATCCGTGCATGGCACATGCGACGCACAGCTTGTTCCGGACACGTTTTTACAATGCCCTCAAGGGCGTGGAATTGAACGGGTCCGTCCTGGACCTCGGGGGATCGCGCAAGTCGGGCTACCACGAATTGTTTCGCGGCACGCCTACGTTTACGGTGGTGAATATCGACGAGGAGTACGGGTACGACCTGAAGTTCGATGTCGAACAACCGTTTCCGGTCGGCGATGCATCGTACGACCATGTCCTTTGCTTGAATTTACTCGAGCACACCTACGGCTACATGCACGTCCTGCGTGAGAGCATGCGCGTCACGAAGCCCGGAGGGAAGATCGTTTCCGTCACGCCCTTTTCCATCCCGCTGCATCCCTGTCCGCACGATTATTACCGGTTCACAGGCGAGACGCTCCGGCGCATGTTCACCGATGCCGGCTTCGCAGTCGAGTCCGTGGAGCCCATGGGATACGGAGTCTTCGCCTGCGTTTATCAATACAGTTCGTGGCTGCTGCCCGGCGTCCTGCGGAGGCTTTCCATGCGCTGCGCCATCGGCTTGGATCGATTCTTGGGAAAGGCAAGCAAGCGTTATAACGAATTATCGACCAACTACGTTCTCGGCTATCTCGTCATCGCCCGCAAGCCCGCATGAGGATCGCGTACTGCACCAATGTCCGGCTTCCCAGCGAACGCGCGCACGGCCATCAGATCGCGCAGGTGTGCGACGCGCTCATCAACCTTGGCCATGAGGTAACCGTGTTCGCCACCATCCGCAAGGAAACCGTGGAGGAGCCCTTCGCGTCGTACTACGGCGTGAGCGACCGTATCGGACTCAAACACATCGGCAACAAGATGTACGTTCCCAATTGGCCGCCGCTGCGTCCGCTGCGTCTCTTCCTGCAGAACCAAGGACTCAAGCGCGACTATGCCAAGGAGCTCACGCCCGACCGCTTCGACCTCCTCTACACCCGCGCCCCCGCGCTTCTCCCTGCCCTCCTTGCAACGGGCATTCCCGTCATCCTCGAACTGCACTCCCTCCCGCGACGCAACCTCCGCGCGTTCATCCGCCGGTGCGGGCAGTGCGTCCTCGTCGACTGCCTCACGTCCTCCATGCACCGAACACTCAAGGAATGGGGCGTGCCTCCCGCGAAACTGATGACCGAAGGGGACGGGGTCGACCTGCGTCGGTTCGCGAAGGTTCCGCCGCGCGATGAGGCAAGAAAATTAATCGGCCTTTCGACGGATCGTCTGGTCGTGGGCTATGTCGGCCGCCTCAAGACGCTCTTCATGGAGAAGGGGGTGAAACATATTTTGGAGGCCGTGAAGCGGTTGCAGCAGCAGAAAAAATTCATGGCGCTGATTGTCGGGGGACCGGAGAAGGACGCCGATGAATACCGCAAAATGGCGCAGGATCTCGGATTAACCGAGGAAGACGTACGGTTCACGGGAGAGGTATCCGGCAAACAGGTCCCGCAGATGCTCGCGGCCTGCGACGTGCTCGCCATGCCCTTCCCGGACTTCCCGCACTACCGCCACCACATGTCACCGCTGAAGATGTTCGAGTACATGGCGGCGGACCGTCCCATGATTTCCTCCGACCTTCCCACCGTGCGCGACGTGCTTACCGAAGACGTCTGTTACTTCTGCATTCCGGGGGACAGCGGGGATCTCGCGAAGGTCTTGTCGTATATCTCCGCCCATCCTGATGAGGCCGTTGCCAAGGCCAAGGCTGCCGTGGAGAAAGTGAAGAATCATACGTGGGAAGAGCGCATGAAGCGCGTTTTGGCAGCCGCTTCCAAAGCCGCCTGATGTTGTGCTTCGTCCTCGGTACCCGGCCGGAGATCATCAAGATGGCGCCCTTGCTGCGCCGCTGCGTCGAACGAACGATCGATTTCCGACTCATCCATACGGGCCAGCACTACGATCCGTTGCTCGACGGGCTTTTCTTCCGCGAGCTTGAGTTGCCCGCACCCAACGTCCAGCTGCAGAGCGCGGGGAAATCGTCGAAAGAGTTTTTCGAGAACCTGCTGCCGGCCTTGGAGAAGGCGCTGTCCGACATCAAGCCGTCGTGCGTCATTGTCCAGGGCGATACGAACAGCGCCTACGGCGGTGCGCTGGCCGCGCACACGCTTGGCATCCCCGTCGCCCACGTGGAGGCGGGACTGCGCAGCGACGACCTGTCGATGCCGGAGGAGGTGAACCGCATCAAGATCGACGGCATGGCGCAGCGTCTCTACGTCCCCACCGAGCACCAGGCCGAGCGCGCGCGCCGCGAGGGGATCGATGCCGCGCGCATCCTCGTCGCGGGGAACACCGTGGCCGACGCCGTGTCGGAACACTTGGTCGAAGCCCATGCCCGCCCGTGGGAGAGCGTCCTCGCGCCGCTCGTGTCCGGGCCCTATGCCATCATCACGCTCCACCGCCCCGCCCTCGTGGACCAGCCCGAGCGCTTGCTTTCGGTACTCCATGGCATCCATGACGTCCTCGTCGCGCACGGTCTCACGGCCGTCTTCCCGGTCCATCCCCGCACCCGCAAGATGATCACCGACCTCTCGCTCTTCGACCGCATGACGATGATCGAACCTGTCGGTTATTTCTCGATGCTCAAGTTGCTCTCCGGCACGCGCTTGCTCGTCACCGATTCCGGAGGCCTCCAGGAGGAGGCCGCGATCGTCCGTGTCCCGTGCATCACGGTGCGCGAGAATACCGAGCGCCCCGAGACCTTCGATGCCGGGGGCAACCGCGTCACCGGGTTCGATGTCGATGTCATCCGCGCCGCCGCCGACGAATTGCTGGGATCCAAGATCCCTTGGAAGCCCGTCTACGCAGTCGACCATCCCTCGGACACGATTCTGGAAGACCTTCTCTCCCGCTACGCATGAGCCGCGCGAAATCCGGCGTAGCGTACGACATCCCATTATGAATCAGTCACAACAGTCCGACGGCCAGACCACACCGCGAAGACGGATGACGATCCTCGTGACCTCCGATACGTACCTGCCCCGCCTCGGCGGAGGCGAGTACCACGTGCATTATCTCGTGCGGGAGCTGCGTGCGCAGGGGCATGACGTCACCTTTGTCACGAACGAGAAAGGTGCGTGGGAAGGGGATGCGACCTGTCCCGTCATCCGCGTTCCCTACGCGGGTTTCGGATCACTTATCGGCATTCTTCGCACGCTCTGGAAGGAATCCGACGGCGCCGAAGTCCTCCACGCCCACTACAGCACGCGCCTGGGGTTCCTCACCGGGTTCGTCGCGTGGATGCGCCGCAAGCCGTTCGTCGTCACGCAGCACGGGCTCGGCCTTCTGCCCCCGGCCAATGCGCCGTGGTTCCACATGCTGGTCTTCCGCGCGTGGAGGCACCTCACGATGCGATGGGCGCGCGTCATTATTTCCACCAGCGAGGACATGAGCGTGGAGATCCGCGCGTGCGGTTTCGGAGACAAGATCGTCGCCATTTCCAACGGATACGATGACGACCTTTTCCGGCCTTTCGGCGAGCCTTCGTTTGATCCTCCTCGCCTCCTCACCGTGCGTCGTCTGAACCCGAAGAACGGGGTGCAGTACTTCATAGCGGCTCTGCCCTTCCTTCGCGAAAAGCATCCCGGCATCCGCGTGACATGCGTGGGCGACGGGCCGTGGAAGGACCGGATCGTGCAGTTGGCGAAGGACCTGAAGGTCGACGATTGCGTCACGTTCGAAGGGCCCGTCGGCCATGCGCGCCTGAAGGAATTTTACGAGGAGGCGACCGCCGTCATCATGCCTTCGACCGCGGAGTCCACGAGCCTCACATGCATCGAGGCGATGGCACAAAACCGCATCGTCATCGCCAGCAAAGTGGGCGGCCTGGTCGAATTGCTGGGACGAAGCGAAGAGCGCGGATACCTGGCGGATATCACGGGGTCCGAACATAGCGAATACGACGCCCCCTTCGGCCTGCCGGACGCGTCCATCCGCATCCTTGCCGACCGCATTTCCTACGCCCTGACCCATCGCGACGAGTCGCTGGCGAAAGCGAAAGAGGCATCTTCCTATGCCGCGGCGCACTTCACTTGGGGTATGATCGCGAGGCGCACCGTGCAGGAAGCATATACTCCAGCCCTCCCATGACAGATCTTCTCAACGCCGAAGGCAACAAAGCAGTTTATACGCAGCTCCATGATGAAATCATTGAGAAGCGGTTCCATTCGACGTCTCCCATCCGCCGCCACGCCCATCACACGCAGTACCAGGCGTTCGTGGATCTGATCCCGGCCGGCGCCACGGTGCTGGACAGCGGCTGCGGCGAGGGAATCATGTGCGTGATGCTCGCGAAGAAAGGATGCGTCGTGACGGGGGTGGATCTTTCCGAGCCGAACGTCGCCGCGTGCAAAACGTACGCGCAGGAGCAGGGAGTCGGCGACCGCACGACGTTCCTCGTGGGCGATGCGGAGCGCCTGCCTGCCGCCGACAAGTCGTTCGACTACGTCGTCTCCAGCCACGTGCTGGAACACGTGCCCGATTTTTCCAAGGGCGCCGCGGAACTCGCGCGCGTCGCGAAGAAGCAGGTGATCGCGGCCATCCCCACGTGTCTCAATCCGAGTGCCATGGTGCTTTTGGGAGGGGACAAGTACTGGACCATCTCCCGCAAGACCCCGTATGCCCTCGTCTACGGATTCCTGCAGGTCCTCTGGGCGCTCGTGACCGGGCAGGACGGCGTGAACGAAGGATACGCCGGACGCACGGACCTCATCCATATCTGGCGTTTTCCCCGCAGGGGAAAGAGGAGCATCGAGGCGGGCGGACTCAAGGTGATCCGCTACCGAGGCAGTTCGTACATCTTCCCGTACCTTCCGTTCCTCGTACCCCTCAGCAAACTTCTCCTGAAAGGATGCTGGCTGCCCGGCTTGCGAAATTTCGGCTACGGCACGACCTACGTGTGCGAGCCTGTTCAGGTTAACGGCAAATAATCCTCTTCCTTCGAGTGGACGATCCAGTCGGCGAGCGACTGCAAGCCCGGATCGGTATCGATGTCTTTCGCCGAACGCGCGCGGATGATCATCCGGTGGTCGACGACGTCGTCCCCGTCGTACACGGGTCGTACGGTGAAGCTTTTCACGACGGCGGGACGGAGGACGAAGAGGCCGTAGGCATGCCTGCGCGCCAGCGTCGTGCACTCGGGGCTGAGAGCGGGGATGGTATGGATGGTCCGCATCTTCTCCAGATATTCTTCCTTCGAGGACGAATCTTCGGTGAAGCCCATGTTGGCGTAGCGTCCCGTGCCCGCGGTAAAGGTGGTGATGCCGAAGATGGGGCACTCCAGCCCGATGGTGCCGCGGACCGTGACGCAGTAATCCGCGATGCCGAAGAACGAGTACGTGCTGATGTCGGTGTCCGGTGCGACGACCTTCACGTGCGGCGGGAGCGTGCCGCCGGTGTTGGCCAGGATGGCGATCATGTCGCGCATCTCGGAATCCTTTTCCATGAACTTCGTCTGCCAAATGTAATCGGGATGGAGCTTGATGACCCACTGGATGTTCGGGTTTTCGCAGGCGGTCTTCACGGTCTGCACCAGCCAGTCGTCGAAATCTTTGAAGAGGTTTTTGCCATAGTAGAAGGATGCGTCCCATACGACGTGCGAGAAGATGACCGCCGTCTTTTTGGCCGGATCAAGCCCTATCTGCGCCCGTACCTCTTCGGGAGATTTGTGCTTCTTGTCGCGGGAAGACAGGAAATTAAACCAGGTCTTGTCGCGGTAGTGGCCGTGCAGTTCCGTCATGAATGCATCCTCTTTTTCCTGCGACCAAGGCATCGCCTTCAGTGTTTCCCAGCTCGGCTTGGAGATGGAAATAGGGTCCACCATGTTCTCCAGCGTGAGGTACCGCTTCATCGTGAGCGCGTCGAGCCGCTGGCTGTGCACGTACTGGATGGGCGTCATGCCGTACTCGATCGCGACCGCGAAAAGTTCGCCGTGCGGGGTGTAGCCGGTCTCGGTGAAGAGCAGGGTCTTCGGGTTGATCTCCTTCAATACCGTGCGAGCCGCACGGACCGCGGACCGCGCTTCGGCGAGCAGTTGGATCGTCCGCTGTTCGATGGCAGGGTTCGACAGGTCCACGCTTCCCGCGCGCTCGTTTTTCAGCACGACCGAGAGGGCGTTCGCCCCGATGTTCACGCCGTCGAAGGCGTAGGCGAGCATGTCTTCGTTCGAAGGCTTGGTCGCGAGGAACGCCTTGATCTCTTCCTCGTCCTTCGGGTCGCGGCATGTGCGCATCGTCTCTTCGAAATACACGAAGTCGGTTACGCCGCAGACGCGGAAGTGCCGCTGCATCCATTCGTTCGTGCGGAACGTCGCGACGACGGGTGTCAGGCCACGTGCGCGCAACGCCCTGGCGAGAATGCCCTCGGTTTCGGCGTGGTACGGCGAGTCGGTGAAATTCACGATGAGGATCTTTTCCCCCGTCGGGGCGGCATCTACCCGTGAGCCGATGAAAGCGTACCGGGCGCGGAAGAGGAGATAGCCCGTGAGCAGCTGCCACTGCTTGCGAAACTGGGCGGGGTGCAGGAGGAGCCGGAGGATGCGCTTGAGGAGGGTCATAGGAAACGCCGGAAGGGTCCATTCGGGGGCTTTTATCTTCGGGGCCCCATAGTAGCATCCCGCTGGGCGATATCGTAGGATAGATGCCTCACTCCATGCGGAACATACGCGTCATCCCCCGGCTGGACGTAAAGGGCCCCAATGTCGTCAAAGGGGTCCATATGGAAGGACTGCGCCTCATGGGCGCCCCGGCCGAGCTGGCGCGGAAGTACTATGAGGCGGGTGCGGACGAGCTTTTATACATCGATATCGTCGCATCGCTCTATGGGCGAAGCATCGACCTGGATCTGGTGAAGGCGGTCGCCGCGGAGCTGTTCATCCCGCTTACGGTGGGGGGAGGTATCCAGTCGTTGCACGACATCAGCGCCGTGCTGCGTTCGGGCGCGGACAAGGTCGCCATCAACACGTATGCATTGAAACACCCCGAATTGATCAACGAGGCGGTGAAGCAGTTCGGGTCCCAGTGCATCGTCCTATCCATCGAGGCGAAGAAGACCGACGCGGGAAACTGGGAGGCTTACACCGAAGGCGGACGCGAGCATTCGGGTCGCGACGTCGTGGAGTGGGTGAAGGAGGCGCTGGACCGCGGGGTGGGGGAAATACTCCTGTCCTCCGTTGATCGCGACGGAACAAGGAAAGGGTTCGATCTCGAGCTGACCCAAGCGATCACGGCCCTATCTCCCGTACCCGTCATCGCCCACGGGGGTGCCGGCACGAAAGAGTCCGTTCGGGACGTCATCATCGCCGGCAAGGCCGACGCGGTGTCCGCGGGCACGGTGTTCCATTATGACGATTACTCCGTGGGGGATCTCAAAGCCTTCCTTGCAGCCGACTCCCTTCCCATCCGCCTATGACCAACGTCTGCATCGTCGACTACGGCGTCGGAAACATCCACAGCGCACTCAAGGCATTCCGGCTTTACGCGGACAATGTGGTGCTGTCCGAGGATCCGGAGGTGGTGCGTGGCGCGGACAAGATCGTCCTGCCCGGTGTCGGGTCCTTTGGGGCGGGCATGGAGGGGCTGAAGGTACGCGGCCTGGTCGATGCCGTGCGGGAGAAGGCGAAGGCGGGCACGCCCGTCCTCGGTATTTGCCTGGGGGCGCAACTGCTGATGACGACGGGCCATGAATTCGGCACATTCGCCGGACTGGATCTTATCCCGGGGGAAGTCGTTCCGTTCCCGCCTTTGGATGGTGCCAAGACTCCCCATATGGGCTGGGACACGCTCCAGGTACCGGCCGGCGTCGAGTGGAAGGGGACGATCCTCGACGGTTTGCCAGGCGATTCCCAAGCCTATTTCGTGCATTCCTATATCTTCCAGCCCGCAGGCCAGGCGTCCGTCCTTGCCACCACGGAATACGGGGGATGCATCTTCCCCTCGGTCATCCGCAGCGGTACCATCTACGGGTGCCAATTCCATCCTGAAAAGAGCGCGGAGCATGGATTGCGTATCATCAAGAATTTCATATCCCTGTCCTGATTTCCTTCGCCCATGTCCCAGCCCAACACCCGCTACGGCCTCCCCGAAGAGGTGAAGTTCTGCGCCAAGTGCGTGCTCTCCAACACGCGCCCGTCGTCTTCCAACGAATTCAAGCACAAGGCCGACCGCAAGCATGACTTCGTCGCGTTCGACGACCGTGGAGTTTGCTATGCCTGCCAGTTCGCCGAGGCGAAGGACACGAAGATCGACTGGGCGCAGCGCGAGAAGGAGCTTATCGAACTCCTGGACCAGTATCGCAGCAAGGACGGCTCCTATGACGTGCTCGTCCCGGGCAGCGGTGGCAAGGACAGCTGCATGGCGGCGCACCTCCTGAAGTACAAGTACGGCATGCACCCGCTTACCGTCACGTGGGCGCCCCACCTCTACACGGACATCGGCTGGAGAAACTTCCAGAACTGGCTGCATGTGGGAGGGTTCGACAACGAACTCTTCACGCCCAATGGCAAGGTGCACCGCCTATTTACGCGCAATGCCTTCCTCAACCTCCTTCACCCGTTCCAGCCCTTCATCATCGGTCAGAAGACGCTGCCGGTGAAGACGGCCGCGCGCCACAACATCAAGCTTATCTTCTACGGGGAGAACCCCGGCGAGTACGGCAATAACACGTCCATCAACCAAAAGCGCTTCACGTCGGATCCGAACGAAGGGGAGGGGCACCGGCTGTCGTTCGTGGACCGTTCGAAGATCGACGACATCGTCATCGGCGGCAAAACCGTCGCCCAGTACATGAAGGATGACAAATTGGAGCCGGCGGATTTCGATACGTACCTGCCGCTGCAGGAAGGGGTTGCCGAGAAACTGGGCATCGACTTCCAGTACCTCAGCTACTACGTGAAATGGCATCCGCAGAGCGCCTACTACTACGCGCAGGAACACTGCGGCTTCCAGGCCGCTCCCGAGCGGACGTCCGGAACGTACAACAAGTACAACAGCATCGACGACAAGATCGACGACTTTCACTATTACACGACGCATATCAAGTTCGGCATCGGTCGCGCGACCTACGACGCCGCGCAGGAGATCCGCAACGGGGATATTACGCGCGAGGAAGGAGTGGCGCTCGTCCGCAAATTCGACGGGGAATTCCCGCAGCGGTACTACAAGGACTTCCTCGAATACATCGGCATTACCGACGAGCAGTTCAAACAGACCGTTGATTCTTTCCGTGATCCCAAGCTGTGGGAACAGGAAAACGGCGAGTGGAAGCTGAAGTACCAGGTGAGCTGACGATTACGCGCGCGTCCATCGCCGGATCGCGTTCAGCACGTTTTGACCGAACTTCTTTTCGGCTGGGTTGATGGTAAGTTGATCTCCTTTCTGGCGTTGTATCATTGCTTGGCGTTCGGGGGACCGGGGATCCAGCAGTTTTTCAACCGATGCACATATATCCTCGTCCTTTTCGGCGATCAGCATGCGTGCGGCTTCGTTTGCGAAGCTGCGTCTGTCCTTTTTCTCCTGATCATTCACAAGGCTGCGGGTCGTGAGCAGCATCGTGCCGCCCTGAAGGGCCATTGCCGGATACTGCGTGGTGGAAGCCGGATTGATCAGGACGACATCCGCCGCTCCCGTGAGGCGATCGTGCAATTGTCCCGGTTCGCAGTCGACGATAACGCGAGGGTGTTGCGCCACAAGGCCATCGCGCTCGGCGATCGCCTCCTGCACGATCTTCAGGGTCTCGAGATCGGCGGGTAATGCGCTTCCCTGCCTCCTTTTTTCCTCTATTTCACCGATGATTCTCTTCTCTCCCGGGTGCGCGCGGAACGCGATCAGCAGGTTTTTCCCGCCGACGGATGCCTGCGCATAAAGCTCTTTCAGAATCTCCAGCTCAAGCGGCGGATCTTTTAGTCCTGAGAAATAGACGACCGCGTCATGCTCGTTCACCGGCATCGCTACGCCATTCGTTTCTTTCAGGATCTTCCCCGCCTGACGGTCCAGCCGTGCCTGTTGCATCTGCCATACGCTGTCCGTCCAGTGGTCGGGAAGGCCGACAGTCGTGACTCCTTTAAACCCTGCACGGAGCAATGCTTCGTTTTGGTCGCCAATGATAGTGCATGCATACACGCCTCGTTGCACAAGTTCTTGCATCTGCGGAAGGTGTAAAAAGTTTCCTGCCGTTCCGGGAAAATCCTCGACCAACACCGGGACCAGAGAGGGGTTTTCATTGAGTGCTGCCAAGGTCACTCTTGCTTCGGGACGCTCATACGAACAGCCGCACAGGAGCGCCGCGCTGTCGCGTACTTGCCGGATGACGGGTGCGGCAGCGGCCACGGACAGGCCGGGCACCTCGTACAGCTCGAATGTACCTGCTTCTGCTTCGGCTGCGTTTTTCACGAGTGCGCAGACATTTTGCGATCCCACGTCGACCGCGCAGACGCCTACCTTGAGATGATTGCTCATGTATATATTATAAACTATTTTAATATTTTTTGCAATCTTGTTTCAACATCATTTAAGCAATTTTTTCGCCAATCGGCATGAAAGCCTCGTCGGCGATCTTTCGGACCAATGGACGGACCAAATCGCCGATTTCCACTTTGGAGAGCACGGAGGCGGTGGACGAATCGAAACTCTTTGCGTCTTCCTTCGGCGTCACTTCCGGGAAGTCCTCCCCGGGCAGATTGTGCAATGCATGGACGACGAACATGCCGTTTTTGTCATCGGCGTAGCGCGCCTCTTCCTCGGTCATCAGGACTTCCTTGATCTTCTCGCCCGGTCGGATACCCGTGATCTGAACGGAGATGGATAAGGGGTCTTTCTTGTAAAGCGGAGCCGCTTCTTCAATGAGAACCTCCGCGAGATCGCCAAGGCGCACCAACGGCATTTTCAGGATGAATACTTCCCCTCCTGCCATCGACTCCATGGCGCGCAGGGTGAGGTCCGCCGCCTGCGGAATGGACATGAAGAAACGGAGCATGTCGGCATGCGTCAGCGTGAGCGGGCCGCCGTTCGCGATCTGCCGGAGGAACGTGGGGATCACGGATCCGCGCGAACCAAGCACGTTGCCGAAGCGAACGCTGGAGAAAACGGTTTTCTGCGCACCCTTGGAGTGCATCGCGGAGGTCATCAGTTTTTCGGCCAGCAGCTTCGTCGCACCCATGACGTTCTGCGGGCTTACCGCCTTGTCCGTGCTTACCAGCAGCACGCGGTCGATACCCTGGCGCAGCGCGGCGTCGATGACGTTTTGCGTGCCCACCACGTTCGTTTTCACCGCCTCGAACGAGTTGTACTCGCAGGAGGGGACATGCTTGTACGCCGCGGCATGGAAGACGATGTTGGCTCCTTCCATGGCCGTCTGCAGCCGGGGGAGATCACGCACGTCCCCGAGGAGATAGCGCACGTTCGCATGCCCCGCCAATTCCTTCTGCATCAGAAACTGCTTGTGCTCGTCGCGGGAGTAGATGCGCACGACTTCCGGCGCATGCCGCAGGAGCTGTCGCGCGATTTCGGAGCCGATGGACCCGGTGCCGCCGGTGATGAGGATGCGCTTGCCGCGGAAGAAGGAGGACATGGTGAAGGGGGACGGGGAACGGTTTCCCCAGGCGTTCGCGGTCATTGTACACCCGGTGGACGTTCGTCACATCCGGAATCCGCTGTCATCGTATAATGGTTTTTATGCAAGATTCTCAGCAAAATATTGCTCCAGCGTGTGTTGTGGGCGGAACGGTATCAGGTTTTCCAGGCGCGACGTTTCCACCCTCCCGATGTTTCCCGTCGGCTCCGCGTCGCCGTATCGCACCGCGATCTTTTTCCCGGTGGCCCGCTCGCATATCGCGATGATTTCCCTGATGGAATAGTTCTCCCGTCCCGCGACGTTCACGACGCCCCGCACGTTCCCGACGATCAGGTCGTGGATCATTCGGGCGGCGTCCTCGGTGTGCAGGAACGTCCGACGCAAATCGCCGTTGTTATCCGCAATCACGATATCCTTCCCGTTCCTGACGGAATCGAGGATATACCACGGAAGGCCCTTCGATTGCCCCGGTCCGTAGAGGTTGCAGAGGCGCAGGATGAGTATCCGGTCTTCCGGCAGCTCCGTCCTGATGCGCGCCTCCGCGCCGGCTTTCGCGGAGGCGTAGGGTGCTTCGGGATGCAACGGGGATGTCTCCTGCGCATTTTCTATCGCGCCGTATACGAGGGAGGTCGATAGGTGCACGAGCGTCTGCGTCCCGTCCCTGACCGCGTCCAAGATTCCGTCGATCCCTGTCGTATTCAGTTCCAAACACAGGTCCATGGGATTCGTCACCTGCCCCGTGAGGTTCACGATGATGTCGAATCCTTTCAGCTTTGCCCTGTCATTCTCATTCAGAAGATCGATTCGCAGGTATCCTTCGCGACCGTCCCGTTCCGTCGTTCCCGAAACGGTCACGTCGAAGCCGGACTCGCTTCCGTCGAAGGTATGCTTGAGCATCCGTCCCAGAAATCCCGTTCCGCCGAGGAGCAGGACGGAAGTGCGGTTATTCATAGAAGCGCTTCTGGACGAGGCTGTCGAGCGGCAGTTCCTTCAGGAGCTTGTAGATCTTGGGGGCCGTGGTCCCGTCTCCGTAGATGTTGGGAATCGCCTTGATGCCGTCGCGGAACGCGGTGTCGAACAGGGCTTTGCGCAGCGCTTTTTCAATCTCCGCTCCGTCGTACGGCGCATCGATGACGCTGACCGGGCGCTCTCTGCCCTGCTGGCGCGTGCCGATGTTCACGGTGGGCACGTGGAAGGTGGCGGCTTCGTGGATGCCCGAGCTGGAGTTGCCAACGATGGCCCAGATGTGGCGGTAGAGGTTCGCGAACGTCTCGACATCCAGGCTCGGATACCACGTGAGGCCCGAGTCCGTCACGGTCTTCACGATGTTGCTGAAGCCGGCGTCGTTGTTCGGGAGCAATGCGATCGTCTGCACCTCCACGGCCTTCAAGGCTTTCAATGTTTCCGTGATCTGCCTGAGCGAATCCGTGTTCTCCGTGGTTACGGGGTGTTGGATCAAGATGACCGTGGGTTTGCTGAAATCTACCCCGAAGCGCTTCTCCAACTCCTCCTTCGGTACGACCGGCGCGTTCACGAGTACGTCCAGCGAGGGGCAGCCCACGACATGGATGTCCTTCGGGTTCTCGCCCATGGCGACCAGGCGGCGCTTGGCATCCTCGGTGGCGGGGAAGTGGATATGAGCGAACTTGCTCATCGCGTGGCGAATGCTTTCGTCGATGCTGCCCGTCACTTCGCCCCCCTGGATGTGGGCGACGGGGATGTTCATGTGCGCGGCCGCGACGGTGGCGGCGAAGTTGGCGCCGATGTCGAAGCCCGTGAGAACCAGATCCGGCTTTTCCTTTTCCAAAATGTCGACAAGTCCCGAGAGGACCCTGCCGATGCCGCGCACCATCTCCCCGCCGTTATCGGGCGCGCCTTCGCGGAACATCTCGATGGTGTCATTGACGGTGAATCCGTCCGCCTCGATCTTCTTTACGTCTTCGCCATGTCCCGGCAATAGGTTGATGCCTGTCACGACGAGGTGAAGCCGGAAGAACGGGTCCGCCTTCAGGAGCTGAAGGACGGGGCGGTAGCGGCTGTAATCAGCGCGCCGTTCGATGACGACGAGAATCTTGCGCATGGGAAGAGGGGTTATCGGGAGGCAACGTCTGCCCAGCGAACCTGGGTGTCGGCGGGAAGGTCTTTCTTGGCTTTCTTTCCGAGGAGGCCTTTGTAGTCCTTGGCTTTGATCTCGCCGGAGCCGGGGCGCTTCACCCAGATGTTCTTCTCGCTGAATTTCTCGCCTTTCTTTACCGGTTTGATGGTCACCACGCACGCGTAGGCGAAGTTGATGACGTCCTTCTCCTCCTTCAAGATGTTCTTCTTTCCTCCCATCGCTTCGTGGATCGCCTTGGTACCGTCGATGAGTTCCTTGAGTTCCGCGGGATCGATGGAGATGGCGATGTCCGGGCCGGGCCAGTTCTTGTCCGACGTGAAGTGTTTCTCGATAATGGCCGCGTCCAAGGCGATGGCCGCGAACGACGTCCAGTTGCCCAGCGAATGGTCGCTCGATCCCACCACCGTTCCCGGGAATTTCTTTTTCAGGTCGTTGATCGCGCCCAGGCGCACTTTGTCGTAGGGGGTGGGGTACATCGACGTGCAATGCAGCAGGGCGACGGGGGTCTTGTGTTTCTTGAAGATCTTCACTGCCTGCGCGATGGAATCCAGGTTGTTCATACCCGTGCTGAGGACGACGGGCTTGCCGTACTTGGCGATGTGTTCGATGAGCGGGTAGTTGTTGCACTCTCCCGATCCGATCTTGATGGCCGATACCTTCATGCGCATGAGGCGGTCCGCCGCGGCGCGGGAGAACGGCGTGCAGAGGTAGATCATGCCCTTCGACTCGACGTACTTCTTCAGTTCGCGCTCCTGCTCCTCGGAAAACGCGCAGCGCTTCATGATGTCCCAGATGCTCTCGGTCGTGTGTCCGGGGATGACTTTCTTCGCCACGGGCGCCATCTCGTCTTCCACCACGTGGGACTGGAACTTCACGCACTCGGCGCCGGCTTTCGCGGCGTCATCCACCATCTTTTTCGCCTTTTTCATGTCTCCCTCGTGGTTGATGCCGATTTCGACGATGACGAAGGGCTGGAAATCCGGTCCGATCTTGCGGCCGGCGATGGTGATGAAGGGGTTCTTCTTTGGCATGGGAAAAGGGGAATGCTGGCAAAAGAGTATAGCATTCTGCCGCATCTTCAATGCCGAAATCGGCTGGAAAAAGGCAAAAGGTTGCTACAATGGCCGCATGTCCGGAAAACCCACCATCCTCGGCCTCATCCTCGCCCGCGGGGGGTCCAAGCGCCTGCCGCGCAAGAACGTCCTGCCCTTGGCCGGCAAGCCGCTCATCGCGTATACCATCGACGCGGCGAAAGAGTCGGGCGTGACGGACCGTATCGTGGTGTCTACGGACGACGCCGAGATCGCGGAGGTGTCCAAGCGCTGGGGCGCCGAGGTGCCGTTCCTGCGCCCCGCCGAACTGTCCGGCGACAGCGCGACGAGCGAGAGTGCGATACGCCATGCCGTCGAATGGTTGAAGAAAGAGGAGGGCTACTCCCCGGACTACCTGCTCCTCCTCCAGCCGACCATTCCGTTTCGTACGGGTGACGACATCCGCGCCGCATTCGCTCTCCTGCAAGACAAGCAGGCCGATGCCGTCGTCAGCATGCGGGCGTTCACGCCGCATCCGTTCGGGATTACCGATCTCGGCGACGGACGGGTGGACATCGAAATCAACAAGCCCCAGCCGACGGAGTTGCATTTGAACGGCGCCATCTACTGCGTGAAGACACCGGTCTTCATGGAAGAGAGGACCCTCTACCCGGCGGGCCGTACCTACGCGTACGTCATGCCGGAAGAACGGTCATTGGATATCGATTACCTCGAGGACCTGAAGCTGGCCGAGGCGATGATCGCCGCGCGCTGATCACACGAATTTCTGATCCTCCCAGAGCCGATGGAAGCGGCCCTTCTTGTCGAGCAGTTCCTGCAGCTTTCCCTCTTCCGCAAGCTTTCCTTCGTCCAGGACGACGATCTTGTTGGCGTGCTGGATCGTAGACAGGCGGTGGGCGATGACGATGGCCGTGCGTCCCCGGACGGCGTCGTCGATCGCTTCCTGGATCAGTTTCTCGGTCTGCGAATCCAGTGCGCTCGTCGCTTCGTCCAAGATGAGGATTTCTGCTCCCTTCAGCAACGCGCGCGCGATGCTGACGCGCTGTTTCTCGCCTCCGGAGAGTTTCACGCCGCGGTCTCCCACGAGCGTCTCCAGTCCTTGCGGCAGTTTCGACACGAAGTCGTCCAGGCGCGCCTGCGTCACTACTTCGCGGATCCTCTCGTCGGTCACGCCGTTCAGTCCGTAGGCGATGTTATTGCGCAGCGTATCGTGGATGAGCAGCGTCTCCTGGCTGACGATGGCGGTATGTTCATGGAGCGATGCAAGCGTCCAGTCGCGGATGTCCGTGCCGTCGATGAACAGCGTTCCCGGCGGGCAGTCGTAGAGGCGGGTGATGAGGTGGATGAGCGTCGTCTTGCCGGAGCCCGTGGCGCCCACGATGGCGACCATGTCGCCCTTGGGGATCGATAGCGAGACGTTCTTCAGTACGCCCTCGCGGCCGGGATACCCGAAGGTGAGGTTCTTGAACTCGATCCTGTCCTTGAGTCCCGGGAATGCCTTGGTGCCGTCGGGTACGAAGGACTTGTCGCCATCGTCGAAGATCTTCAGGAGTTCATCGGCCGGTCCCGCCGCGTTCGCCAACACCCCGCGGAAACCCGTCAGGATGCCGAACTTGGTAGAGGCGTTCAATACCACGTAGAAGTAGACGATGAATGACGTCGGGTCCGCGTCGCCGCCCTGTTGGACGAGGAGGTACAGCATGCCCGCGAAGAGGATGATGCTGCACACGAGGGTGATGGTTTCCTGCATCGGCAGGATGAGTTCTTTCAGCTGCACGGAGCGGAAATTCAGCTTGGCCTGCATGTCGCTCACGTCCGCGTAGCGCTTCTGCTCGCGGTTCTCCGAGCTATACGACTTCACGAGTGGCATCGTCGAGAGGATCTCGATGGCGATCTTTCCCATGTCCCCGCTGCGTCCCGCCATGGACTGCGAGATATGTCGGATTTCCTTGATCGCCTTGCGGACGATGAAGAAGAGAAATCCGAAGAGGGGGAACGCGAACACCGTCAGCTGCCAGGAGATCCGGGACATCACGAACAGGTACACCACCAGCGAGAAGATGGAGTTTACGAACGTGTTGATCGTATGAAGCGGCATGAGGACGTTCTCCGTGAACTGCGAAAGCACGGTGGCGTTGTGGCCCACGCTCGTGCGGTCGAAGTACAGTTTGCCGAAGCTCAGGAAGCGCCCGAACACGACCTTGCGAAGGTGGTGCAACGCGCGCGACGTGAAATACCCCATGCTCACGCCCGATGCGTACTTCAGGGCGTTCTTCAAAAGCACGCTGATGAGGAAGAATCCCATGAGCGTCGCGAAGAGCGTACGGTCCGTTCCCGTGAGGGATGCGGGGAGCAGCGAGAGGCCCCATCGGAGTCCCGGGACTTGCGTGATGAAACTGTAATCCTGCTGGAGGAATCCGTTGAGGATGGGGACCAGGAGTCCGAGGCTGACGCCTTCGAACGCCGCCGCCGCGAGCGAGAGCGCTACCGGGATGCCCAGGTACGCGGGGTGGATGTTGATGCCCTCCAGAAGGCGGAAGATCTTTCCTAACGTGGATCCCTGTGATGCGGATGCGTCTTTCACGACGGGCATACTAGAGGATTTCGGGGCAAAACCGAAGCCATTGCCGGCTTGTTTACGCGTCGTATACGGTATCGAACCAGTGTTTCAGCTGGATCAGGGTGGAAAGCGTGTGCATGCCGTACTTCGTGCGGTCCGCGTGTTGTTCATAGACCGACCGCACGCCGTCCATGTCGAAGAGCTCCTTCATGCGCGGGTGTTCCAGCATGTCTTCCACGAGCGGGCGAGCCTCGCGGCGCAGCCACTTGGCGACCGGGGGGAAGAACGACGACTTCGAGAGCGTGAAGAGATGGTCGGGGAGAAGCGGTCGGTACGTATCTTTGAGAAGGGCCTTCGTCCGGCTGCGGGTGGTGTGCCAGCGCGACGGGGTGGCGTGCGAGGTCGCGATGATGCGCTCGTCCACGAACGGGACGCGGCATTCGAGTCCGCTTTGCATCGTGACGGCATCGGACAAACGCAACGCCTCGTCGACGAGCCAGAGGCGGCGGTCGAATTCCATGAAGGCGCGCACAGGGTCCAAGCCGGACAGAGGGTCGTATCTTTCCTTGAAGAGGGTCGTCGTAGCCGATGGGTCGAACCAATGCCCGCGCGCGATCTCCGTTCCTTCCGCGGCATCGCGGGCGAGCAGGCGCTCGGCAAGCGCGGGTCCGGGCTGCAGCCTTAGGACGTCGGTCGGCTGCCCCATCACCGTTCCGGCCAGCGCGCGCAGGGACGGCGGCACGACGGAAAGAAGTTCCAGGATGCGCGCGATGCGGTAGCGCGGGTACCCCCCGAACAGTTCGTCGCCTCCCGCGCCCGATAGCACCACGTCCACGTGTTTCTTCGCTTCCGCGGCAAGCAGGGACTGCGCGACGGCGACGCTGTTGGCGTTGGGTTGGTCCAGTGCCTGCGCGGTTTCCCGGTAATGATTCTTGAATTGCTCCGCCGTAAGGAGAATTTCATGATGGTCCGTCCCGTAGTGCGCGGCCGTCATCTTCGCCAGATCGGCATCCGTATTGAAACGCTGCGCCCCCTCGTCCTCCGTCGCCTCGAAGCGCACCGTGAACGTCTTGATGGGTGTCTCCGCGTGCCGCGTCATGTGGTGCAGGATGATCGACGAGTCCATGCCGCCGCTCAAAAACAGCCCGACCGGTTTGTCCGATACCAAGTGCTGCCGGACGACGTCGTCCATGAGGCCGGGGAACCGTTGGCGGAAATCTTCTTTGCCCGCATATGCCGCTTTTTCCTCGGGCTCGAAAGTGCCGCGTTCCTCCTTTCCGTTTTTCCAGGCGAGGACCGTTCCGGGCGGCAGCTGCCAGATGCCTTCGCAGAGCGTCTCGGGACCGGGGACGTACTGCAGGCGCATGTACCGCGAGAGCGACGTCATGTTGATGGCGGGCTTCTTCGGCATCGCCTTCATCAGCGCCCTCATTTCGGATGCGAATGCCAGCCGGCCGTTCGGGTAGGCGATGAAGAGGGGCTTGATGCCCTTGCTATCGCGTGCGAGGTGCCACGTATGTTCGCGGGTATCGTAGATGCCGAAGGCAAACATGCCGCGTAGGCGGCTTACGAACGACATGCCGTACTTCTTATACAGCCTGAGGATCACTTCGGTATCGGTCGTCGTTTCGCAGCTGAGTTTTTCGGCGTCGCGCAGTTCGCGGTAGTTGTAGATTTCCCCGTTATACACGATGGCTACGCTGCGGTCGGCGTTCCACATCGGTTGGTCGCCCTCCGGGCGCGGGTCCAGGATGGCGAGGCGGCAGTGTCCCAGTGACGCGCCGTGCCCAACGTGGATCGCGTTGCCGTCCGGGCCGCGGTGCTCCAAAGCCGCGGTCATCCGCATGATGCCGTCCCGGTCTTCGCCTGCGATGCCCGCGATGCCGCACATATGCGGGAAGTATACAGGCTCTCAGGCTCTCGCCCATTTCAGTTTCCACATGGTGGAGATGGCTTTCCAGGCGTCCTTTCCATTGATTTTCTTGCCTTCCTCAATGGTTCTCGGGTGGTATCGGATAGGCACCTCCCGTATGCAGACGCCCATCTTCAGGCATTTGGCGCAAATCTCCGCTTCCATTTCGAACCCCCTCGACGTGAGGGTCAGTGAGCGGAATATGTTCGTCGGAAGCAGTTTGTAGCAGGTGTAGCTGTCGGTCACCTTGGAGCCGAACAGCAGGTTGAGCCACGCGGTGACCAGCTTGTTTCCCAGCAGGAAGCGTTTGTAGATGTTGGGGTTCGGCTGGAGGAATCGCGAGCCGAAGACGGCGCACGTCGGGTGCAGCAGTGCCTCGGCAAGAAGTTCGTGGATCTGCGCGGGTTCGTATTCCAAGTCCGCGTCCTGGATGACGGTGAACGGACCTTCCGCATGTTCGAGTCCCAGTCGGATGGCCGATCCTTTTCCGCCGTTCTCCTTCGTGAGCACCAGGTCCTGCGGACGGGCATGCGCACGGAGGATCTCCTCCGACTTGTCGCGCGAACCGTCGTTCACGTAGATGATTTGCGCCTGCGCGTGCGTTTTGTTCAGGGTGTCCATCACGGATGCGATGGTCCGTTCCTCGTTATACACGGGCACGATGATGGTTAGCGGTGCGCTCACGGGACGGGGGTAAACGGATGGATGACCGACGCGAGGCCGAAGGCCGCGGCGAGTCCGATCAACAACGCGATGATAGCGAGAAAACGCGCCGGGCGCGCATCATGTTTCGCGGCGAGCAGCAGGACAAGCGGATAGACGGGCGTGATGACGCGGCCGATGCTCGTGATGGAGCCGACGATGTGGTCCGGCATCGCGCACATCAGGAGCAGGAACAGAAACGAGGCGATAGCGGCGAAGGACCTGTCTTTGCCGGTGACGATGAGCCGCCCCGTCCATGCGAGCGCGGGGAACACGAAGAGAAGGAAGAGGGGGATCGATGTCAGCGTCTTGTAATCATAACCGTATCCTCCCGTGAGCAGTTCGTAGACGGCCTGGAAGGGGAGGGTGCTTTTGCCCGTGCTCATGAAAAACGGCAGTTCTCCGAAGATGGCGAAGATCCATCCATGAAGAAGCAGGAAGACGGCGAGAGGAATGAACATCAGTCCCGCGTCGCGCCATTGCCTCGTGCAGAGGAAGTAGCAACCCAAGATGCCCCCGAACATGATATTCACCTCGCGCGTGAGAACGGCCAGGGAAAGAAGGAGGACATCGAGTGCCGCGAGCTTGCCCGATCGCACGAAGCGGCTTAAGAACAGCGTGAGCAGGACGATGGTGAGAGGTTCGGCGATATTGAAGTGGAGCCCGACCATCGCCGCGGGACAGAGCGCGACGGCGTAGGCGTACAGCGGCTTGCTTGGGAATGCCCGTAGCACGATCCAGAAGGATCCGATGAGCGCCGCCAGGTTAATCAATGGGAATGAGTAGGGCAGGAATCCCGTTTGTCCGAGTGACAAAACGAATGCGGTCAGCGGCAGGAGGAAGCGCTGGTATCCGTAGGACGTCGGGGAGACTTCGCGCAAACGTTCCCATCGTGATGGGCGAACCATGTCCGGGATGTTGCGCGCGACGAGGTAGTACTGCGCGCCGTCATATGCCGGGACATCCAACACGATAAAGCCGCTTGGCATCGTGTGCTTCTCGCTCAGGACGGTATCCATATGGAACGCGGCGCTCGGGTCCCATCCGTACGGGTGCAGCAACAGCGTTAGCAAAGCCGCCAGTAGCGTGACCAAGATCGCGACGTGCCGATTGCGAATCAGTGCCTTCATCGCGCTGTTACAACGAACGGTACGCCTTCCCGCGCTGCTCCAATACCCGGCGGGGAAGCACGCCCTTCAGGTCGTACAGCACCCCGGTGTCGGCAAGCGCGTCGGCGTATGCTTCGGCGGAAATATCCAGGTACTCCGCGTGCGGCACCAGGAGGAGGATCGCGTCGTACGGGCCCTGGTCCAGTCCGCCGGGGGACAGGCTCATGCGGCGGATGCTTTCGGCGGGGTAGAACGGATCGTGCACGTCCACGGCGATACCCTTCGATGCCAACGAGGAAATCACGTCGTGCACCTTGCTGTTGCGCGTGTCCGGGACGTTTTCCTTGAAGGTGAGTCCCAGTACCAGCATCCGCGCCTTCTTGGCGGGAACCGAGAGCGCACCGACCACTTGGTCCGCGACGTGCGCCCCCATGCCGTCGTTGATTGCGCGGCCGGCGTTGATCACATGCGTTTCCATGCCCAATTGCTTCGCCTTTTCCACCAGGTAGTACGGGTCCACCCCGATGCAGTGTCCTCCCACGAGTCCGGGCTGGAACTTCAGGAAGTTCCATTTCGTTCCGGCGGCGGCCAGCACTTCCTTCGTCGGGATGCCGATTTTTCCGCAGAGTATGGCGATTTCGTTCATGTAGGCGATGTTCAAATCGCGCTGCGCGTTCTCAATCGCCTTGGCCATTTCCGCCACCTTGATGGACGGGGCTTTGTGGATACCCGCCTTCACGATGGAACCGTACAGGTCCGCCAACGTATCGAGGGTCTTTTCGTCCTGTCCGGCCACGATCTTCGTGATCGTCTCGACCGTATGTTCCTTGTCTCCCGGGTTGATACGTTCCGGAGAGTAGCCGAGGGTGAAGTCCTTTCCGCTGACGAGTCCCGAGACGTTTTCCAGGATGGGTCCGCAAATCTCTTCCGTCACGCCCGGGTACACCGTCGATTCGTACACGACGATCATGCCTTTGCGCAGTTGTTCGCCCACGATCTGCGACGCGCTCTCCACCAGCGTGAGGTCCGGCTTGTTTTGGCTGTCGACCGGGGTGGGGATGGCAAGGATGACAACATCCGCCTTTCCTATGATCGACGGATCCGTATCGAACGTGATCGACGTGCTTTTCAACGCCACTTCGGTCAATTCGTTCGTGCGGTCGAATCCGCTTCGCAGCTCATCGATGCGCCGTTCGTTGATATCGAATCCGTACGTTTCGAATCCGTGCGTCGCGAACGCGTGCGCAAGGGGGAGTCCGACGTAGCCGAGGCCGACGATGCACAAAACGGGCTTCTTTTCCATCGGAATCAGTGTAGGGCAGGCCCTGGCGGTGCGCTACACTATCTTCGTGCCGACCATTCCCAAAAGAATCCTCGTCCTGACGCCCTGGGTGCCCTACCCGGTGAGCGGCGCGTGCCAGCAGGACCGCTTCAACGGTTTTTTGCAGTTGAAAGATTTGGGACACGAGATCCATGTCATCGCGAAGGTCCATTCGTTCCAAAACCAGGACGAGATCAAGGCCTTTTTCGCGCAGAAGGGGATTTCCCTCACGCTCGTTCCGTATTCCCCCAGCCTCGTCGCGCTTCTGTTCAAGCGCTTGCCGCGCATCCTCCGCACGCCCGCCCTCGTCGACGGTTCCGCGCTGGAATACACCGACCCGCTCTATGAGCGGACCGTGCTGGATGCCGTTCGGTCTTTCAAGCCGGATGTCGCGTGGATCGAGTACACGTTCTCCTGGCCGCTGCTGCGCCTCCTCAAGCCTTTCGGCATCCCCACGATCATGAAGTCGTCGTTGGACGAGCCGGTGAACTGCCGCGACGAGAACGGCTGGAGCCTGAGTTCCATCATCAAATCCATCCCGAAGTACCCCGGCGAGCGCATTGCCGCACGCGAGAGTGATTTCCTTTTCGCCATTTCGCCCATCGAGGAGCAGATTTACCGCAGGCGCGGCGCGAAACGAACGGGCACCCTCCCGTTGCGCGGCATTTCGGAATGCATGGTCCGCAAAACGCATGCGGAGAAGGACGTCCTGGACGTCGTGTTCCTGAGCTCCAGTTATAGCATGGGCCACAACCGCGACGCGCTCGATTTCGTCCTGCAAAAAGTGATCCCTCTCATCCGCGCGCAGGCGCCGGGGAAATTCCGTTTCCATTTCACGGGGAAGAAATTTCCGAAGACGTCGGAGAAATATTTGGGAGACGACGCCCAGCCGACGGGCTTCGTGCCGGATATCGGCGAGTTGCTCGCGCGGATGGACATCGCCGTGTGCCCCTGGATTTCCGGCACGGGCATGCAGCAGAAAGTCTTCGAACCGCTGTGCCGAGGGCTACCCCTCGTGACGAACCACCTGGCGGGATATCCCATCGAACCGGGAAAGGAGTTCCTGAGGGCGGTGAAGCCGGAAGAGTATGTCCAGGCCCTCCTCCAACTCCGCTCCGTGGCGCGCAGGCAGGAAATCAGCGATGCCGCGTTCGCCAAGGTGAACGTGCTCTTCTCCAAGGAGGCCGTCAAAAAAATCGCGCAGGAAGCGATTAAGAAGGTAACTGCTACATAAAATGCGTCACCCTGAGCTTGTCGAAGGGCGACACTGCGCGTGTATGGTTCGCGGTTCGACGGAGCTCACCGTGACACATAAGAAAAACAAGCTCACCAAGTCATGCGCTAAAGGCTTTTCACCAGCTCCGCGATTCCCTCCGCAAGTCCGACCGATGCCTCGAACCCGAGGCGTTCCTTTGCCCTGCGCGTATCGAGCAGGCGGCGCTTCGAACCCGTCGGCGAAGAAGGATCGAACACGATCTCGCCTTCGTAACCAAGTGCGTTTTTGATCATCCGCGCGAGATCGGCGATGGACGTTTCCGTGCCCGTCCCCAAGTTGATCGCATGCGGATCCCTCTCTTTCCAGAGCGCGAGCAGGATGCCGCGGCACGCGTCCTCCACATGGATGAATTCGCGGGTCTGCGTACCGTCTCCCCACACCGGGAACGTCGCGTCTCCTTTTTGCTTGGCCGCGAGCATGCGCGCGATCATCCCGGGGATGACGTGCCCGTGGACGGGATCGAAGTGGTCGTGGGGTCCGTAGAGATTCGTCGGGATGACGTGGATGATCGGGAAGGGAAGATCCGAGATCATGCCGTAGTAGAGGAGCATCCGTTTTGCCATGCCGTACGGACCGGTGTCGGGGTTGGGGAGCCCGTTCCAGATATCGTCTTCGTTCAGGGGAAGGGGCGCCGCATCGGGATAGGCGCAGGCCGTGCCGATCACCACCACTTTTTCCACCTGCGCCTTCTTGCATGCGTTGAAAAGATTCAGTCCCATCCGGATGTTTTTCGTGAAGAGCGCATTGCCCTCGTCCGTATTTTTCCTGATGCCGCCCACGGCAGCCGCGAGGTGGATGACATTGTCTTCTTTCTTTAAACACATTCCGGCGGCATCTTCCTTTTCCAGATTCATCTCGCCCCGCGTCGGCGATACATGCCGGATTCCGTATGCGTCCAGCATGGCACGCAGGTTGGTGCCGAGGAATCCGTGTCCGCCCGTGAGGATGATACGCCGTGCGCGGAGGTCTGCGACGCAGGCATCCGGCAAGGAAACGCGGGAAAGCGGCATAGGCCATCAGTATCGCATGATCTTCCCCTTCGGGCCAGGTATGGCGTCCCCGGCGGCCGTTCCGTATGCTGGGCGGGTCATGAAGAAGGCGCTGATCACCGGCATTACCGGGCAGGACGGGTCCTACCTCACGGAGTTCCTCCTTGGAAAGGGGTACGAAGTGCACGGAATCGTGCGCCGCGCATCCACGTTCAACCGCGGCCGCATCGACCACCTTTTCAACGATCCCCACACCGTGAAGGTGCCGCTTACTCTCCACTACGGGGACTTGGCCGATAGCAGCTCGTTGCTTCACGTGATCGAATCCGTGAAGCCCGACGAGATCTACAATCTCGCCGCGCAGAGCCACGTGGGCATCAGCTTCGAGATCCCCGAATACACGGGGGATGTCACGGGCATGGGCACGATGCGCCTGCTCGAGGCGCTTCGCATCAGCGGCGCACACTCCCGCTTCTACCAGGCGAGCTCCAGCGAACTCTACGGCAAAGTCATCGAGTCTCCCCAGACGGAAGAGACCCCGTTCTACCCGCGCAGTCCCTATGCCTGCGCCAAGGCCTACGCGTTCCATATCACGCGCAATTACCGCGAAAGCCACGACATGTTCGCCGTCAACGGCATCCTCTTCAACCACGAATCGCCCCGTCGCGGAGAGAACTTCGTCACGCGCAAGATCACGCTTAGCATCGCGCGCATCCTGGCGGGGGAAATCGAAACGCTGTACCTGGGAAACCTTGATGCGCGCCGCGATTGGGGATACGCGAAGGAATACGTGGAGGGCATGTGGCTCATGCTCCAGCAGGAGAAGCCCGATGATTACGTTTTGGCAACGGGACGCACCGAAAGCGTCCGTTCGTTCCTGGAAATCTGCCTGCAGCTCGCGGGTATCGATTTTCGCAGGGAGGGCGAGGGGCTCGGCGAGAAATACGTCGATGCGAAGACGGGTAAGACGGTCGTCGCGATCGATCCCGCGTACTACCGTCCCGCGGAGGTGGACCTGCTGAAAGGCGACGCGTCCAAGGCGAAGCGGGAGCTGGGATGGGAGGCGAAGACGACGCTCGAAGAGCTTGCCCGCCTGATGATGGAGGCGGATTGCAACGCACTCGGATTGTCGCTTGGGACTCGTGAGCGAATCGTCTGACACGATCGCTTTTTTCGTGCGTCTACCGTTGGGTGTCTGCTACTCTTTCATCATGATCCAATCCTGGTCCGGGAAAAAGGTTCTGGTCACCGGCGGCACGGGCTTCATCGGAAGTTTCGTCGTGGAGCGCCTGCTTGCCGAAGGGGCGGAGGTACGCGTACCGCTGCGCGCCCAGAATTTCCGCGCGCTTTCGAACAGGAGGGGGGAGATCGAATGGATCGAAGGGGATCTGCGTGATCCCGAGTACTGCGCCCGTCTCGTCGCGGGGGTCGACTACGTGTTTCATCTCGCTTCCAGCCGGCGCAATACCGAGTACCACATCAAGCGTTCGTCGGATGTGATGAACGAGAACGTCCGTATGACGCTGGCGCTCATCGAAGCCCTGAAGGAGAACCCCGTTCCGGTCACGTTTTTCAGTTCGGCCAACGTGCCGCCCACCATGGATACAATCGCCATCGCCCAGGCGGAGAAAGTGGACGGGTACGTCCTTGGCAAGACGATCTGCGAGACCTTGTGGTTCGTCGCGGCGCACCAGCGCGATTTTCCACTCCTCATCGTCCGTCCGGTGGGCGTGTACGGTCCGCGCGATACGTTCAAGGAAGATGCCAACCTCATTCCGGCGCTCATGGTACAGGCCCGCGACGGCAAGGATGCCATCAAGGTGCGCGGGGACGCCAGCCGCGAGCGTGCCTTCTTGTACGTGGAAGACCTCGTCGACACGCTGTTCCGCCTTATCGACGTCGATGCCCGCGGGGTGCAGTACGTGACCTCCGGGGAAGTGGTGACGGTGCAGAAGCTTGCCGAGCAGATCCGCGATCTGGTGCAACCCGGCCTGAAGATCGAATCGGATTCATCGGGTCACATAGCCCAGCGCACGATCCCCATGCTGCCGCTGCACGAGGTGCTGACGACCATGGAATGGACGCCTCTTAATGAAGGGCTTGCGAGCACCTATCTCTCCTGGAAATGATCGCCATTACCCTGAAATTCCTCCGGCAGTATCCGCTCCTGAAGAAGATTGTGAAGTTTGGAATTACCGGGGGCATCGCCGCGGTTATCGACTTGGGCGGTTTGCAGATCATGGTGCGCTCCCTGTCCGTTCCCGAAGAGGCCGCGGTCGTCCTGTCGTCGCTCGTCTCGGTCATCTTCGTCTTCATCTTCAACAAGTTCTTCACGTTTCGCGACGGCAGCACGGGGTATGCCAGGCAGATCACGAAATTCGCACTCGTGTACGGGTTTGCCATCGTCCTGAACGGCGTCGTATCGAACTTCTTCCTGTGGCTCGGCTTCCACTACCTGCTCGCGAAAGTCTTTGCGATCGGCATCGGCGCCGTGATCAACTTCATCCTGTCGCACGTCTTCGTGTTCACCAAGCAGCAGGACGTCGTACCGGTCGTGTAGGGGGAGCTTCGGTTTTGCCCCGCGAACGTCTATACTCACGTCCCCATGCAGAAAATCGCAGTCATCGCCGGCGCCGGTCCCGCGGGTCTTACGGCCGCGTACGAACTTCTCAAGAGGACGGATATCAAACCGATCGTGTTCGAGGCGACCGATGCCATCGGGGGCATCGCGCAGACGTTTAACTACAAGGGCAACCGCATCGACATCGGCGGCCATCGTTTCTTCAGCAAGAGCGATCGCGTGATGCGCTGGTGGTTCAATATCCTTCCGCTGCAGGGTGCCCCGGCGGCCGACACCGCGGAGAAAGGCCATGAGATCGACTATGCGACGGAGGCGATCATGGAATATTTGTGTCCGGAATGTACGCCCACCCCCGGCCCCTCCCCCCTGGGGGGAGGGGGGACGCATCCTCTCACTATTACCAGGCCCGCGCCGGATCCCGAAAAAGAAGACCGCGTGATGCTCCAGCGCCCGCGCTTGTCGCGCATTTACTACAAGCGCGCGTTCTTTCCGTATCCCATCTCCATCACGCTGCTTGTCGCGCGGAGATTGGGCCTCTGGAACACGTTCATGATCGGCATGAGCTACATCAAGGCGCAGGCGTTCCCTATCAAGGACGAAAGCCATTTGGATGCCTTCTACATCAATCGGTTCGGCAGGCGCCTGTACGAGACGTTCTTTCGCGACTACACGGAGAAAGTGTGGGGAGTGAAATGCGGCGAGATCCGCAGCGATTGGGGCGCCCAGCGCGTGAAGGGGTTGTCACTGCGCAGGGCCGTGGCGCACGCCATCAAGGATCTCCTCTCCAGCGACTTCAAGAAGTCCCAGGAGGAACGCGAAACCAGCCTCATCACTCGTTTCTATTATCCCAAGTACGGCCCCGGCCAGATGTGGGAGACCGTTGCGGACGAGGTGAAACAGTGCGGCGGCGAGGTGCGCATGAAACACAAGGTTTCCGGCGTGCACATGACGGATGGCAAGGTGACGTCGGTGACGGTCGAGGACACCGTTTCCGGGAAGCGGGAGGACATCGCGTGCGACCATTTCTTCTCCACCATGCCGGTGAAGCATCTCATGGGCATGATTTCGCCGGAGGTTCCCACGCAGGTGCGCGAAGTGGCGGACGGACTGGCATACCGCGACTTCCTGACGGTCGGCATTCTCCTGAACAAGCTTCACGTGAAAGAGAGGGGAAAGCATCCTGCCAAGGACGTGCCCGATAACTGGATCTACATCCAGGAGGGCGACGTGCGCGTCGGACGCGTGCAGATCTTCAATAACTGGAGCCCGTACATGGTCGACAATTACAAAGACCACGTGTGGATCGGCATGGAGTATTTCGTGAACGAGGGCGGTGACCTGTGGGTGATGGATGACCAGAAGCTCATCGAGTTCGGCATCGCCGAATTGGAGAAAATCGACTTCATCAAAAAGGAAGACGTGGTCGATGCCTGCATCCTGCGCATGCCCAAGGCCTATCCGGCCTATATCGGAAGCTACGACCAGCTGGATACCGTGCGAGATTTTGTCGTGAAGATCCCTAATCTGCACCTCATCGGGCGCAACGGCATGCACCGCTATAACAACCAGGACCACAGCATGCTCACCGCCATGATGACCGTCGACAATATCGTCGAAGGGAAGGAGGACTCATCGAACATCTGGGACGTGAACGTGGAGATGGTGTACCACGAAGGTCACTCGAAAGAAGAAAAGGCTGCATGAGAAAAAGGGCAGCATCCTGCTGCCCCGGGCCCGTACCGGAGATATCATTCGCTCACACTGTGTAGATCTTGTGCTGACATGCTACAAACGTGCCTTTGCCTGGATTATCGGGGTCAGGCAACCATCGTCCAGAGGGAAGTACGCTGATCGGCGCGCAGTTCATCGTGTAGCAGCACAGTGCTCTCGGGGGATCTCCTTCCACAACGTGCACATGTGGATCATTGCGAAGCTCCGCCAGCTCTTCGTTTGTTACGATGCGGCAGATCACGCTTTGGCCGACGTAGATCGGCTGCATGCAGTCCGCACAGAGAATCGCCATCTTGGCGACGTCCTCACCGGAGTACATCGGAGAGCCGTCCGGATTGGCTTTCACGCCCATCCTGAATGTTTCGCCGAATGCCGTCACGTTGATCGCAACGAATCCCGGCGGCATCCCCGGAATTGTTTCTGCTGGTGCTTCCGGTAACTGCCTTGCTCTGAAGAGAGAGGCTATAAAGTCCCATAATTTGCTCATGCTATTTCTCCGTTCACGGGTATGGCCGCTGGCTTCCGAAAGGAAGGCAGCGGGATGCCCGTGGATCTGTGAAAGGACGGCCCGCGATCATAGGCTGCTCGCCCCCTCGCCGCAACGGCTTACGTATTTGCCGTATACCACTCCACGCTCTTTTTTACGCCTTCGACAAACGGCGTCTTCGGGTCGTAGCCGAATGCTTTACGCGCCTTATCGATATTCGCGATGTAGCGCCCGATCTCCCCCGTGCGCATCTTCGTGAGCGTCACTTCCGATGTGGCGCCGAGCAATTCCTTCATCAGTTCGGCCAGTGCGACGATCGTCGAGCCTTTGCCGTACGCGAGGTTATAGGTGTTGTTCTTGGCTTGCTCGAAATTCATCAACGCCTTCACCACGCCGTCCACCGCGTCATCGATGTACGTGAAATCCAGGCACTTCTCGCCGAACACCGTCATGGGTTCGTTCGCCTTCGCCTTGCGGAAGAACAGCGGCACCACGCGCTCGGATTCGTCGTACATGCCGTACACGTTGCTGAAGCGGATGATGACGTGGTCCACGCCGTAGCACCGCGTGTAGCTTTCCACGAAGGCTTCGCCCGCGATTTTGCTGGCGGTGTAGGGGCTCGCGCAGTTTTCCATGCGGGCCATGTCCTCGGTGTAGCTGTCCTGGGCCGGGATGTTGCCGTATGTCTCGCGGGAGGAGGCGAAGAAGAATTTTCGGATGTTGTTCTTCCGCGCGAATTCCAGCATGTTGTAGGTGTCCTTCACGTTATCCAGCGCGCGGTCCGGGTCGATCACGAGGTCGTGCACGCGGGCGTTGGCCGCCAGGTGGATGATTGCCTCCACATCGGCCGGCAGTTTTTTCACCTGCTCGGGATCGCGCAAATCGGCGTTGATCGTCACGGCCTGCACGCCGGATTGCCACTTGTTGTCCTTCCAATCCGCCCCGACCACGTCGTGTCCGTCCGCCAGGAGGCGTTCGCAGAGGCGCGTCCCGATGGTTCCCGAGGATCCGGTTACTAAGATTTTCATGGGGAGGTGTGATAGTCTCCAAGGGTGCGCGTTTCCCTTGTTTTGCCAACGTACAACGAGGCCTCCAATATAGCGGAGGTACTCGAACGTGTCCATCGGGCGCTGGATCCTTTCGAGGTGATCGTGGTCGATGATGATTCGCCGGACCGGACCTGGGAACTCGCGGGTGCGCTGCAATCCCGCTATCCGTCACTGCAGGTTATCCGCCGCGTGGGACGCAGGGGGCTGTCGTCGGCGGTGGCCGATGGGTTCGATGCAGCGAAGGGCGATGCGCTGATGGTCATGGACGCGGACCTCCAGCATGATCCGACCTTGCTGCCGCGCCTGCGGGATGCGATGGAGACGGGAGCCGGCATCGCGCTCGCGTCGAGGTACCGGCAAGGGGGCGATACGGAGGATTGGAGATGGATGCGTCGGATGCTTAGCAGGGTCGCCACGAACCTCGTCCGTCTTTTGGTGCCGGGAGGCGTCACCGATCCCATGAGCGGATTCTTCGCCATCCGACGGGGCACGTATCGCGCGGTTGCGCCGTATCTGCGTCCGCGGGGCTTCAAGATCCTGTTCGAAATCCTTTCGTACCTTCCGCGCGGCACGCGTATCGCCGAAGTGCCGTTCCATTTCGGCATCCGCGAGAAGGGCGAGAGCAAGCTGACGCTCCTTGTCCAATTGCAGTTCCTGTGGCAGGTCTTGCGCACCGCGGTGCGCCGCTTGCAGATGCCCCTCTTCATATTCGTATCCGCCGTACTCGCGATATTCTTCCTCTGGAGACTGCGGGATCTGCGGCTGCTCTATACCAACGCGACGTACAGGTCCTATGTCCGCCAGGGAATGACCTCGCTCTCCGATGCCCGCGGCTGGCCCCTGTCCGATCTTTCTATCCGCGCGGTGTATGACGATCGTGTCCGCCTCATCCATCGCGTCCATCGCAAGGGACCCGATGCGACCGAGTGCCTGGAGCTGCCGTTCGAATCCGATGCCATCCTGCCATGCAACGACTGATGATTCTCATCGGCCTGGAAGCGTATGCCGTGCTCCTTGCATGGTTGCAGGGGGGCATTCGTACGGATGAAGCGAAGTATCTCCTGAGCATTCCGTATCCCCATCCTCCTCTCGCACGCTGGTTTTTGTCCTTGTTCGACGGATTCACCTGGCAGGCGGGTGTCGCCCGCATCCTCTTTGCTTCGCTTGTGGTGCAGGCCGTGCGGATCGTGTGGAAGATGGCCGGAGGCATGCCGCGTCTCAGTCGCTATGCGCTCGCAGCGGCTTGGCTTTTCTCGTGGGGCGTCCTTTCCCAAGCGGGCGCCGTGATGATGGCGCCTCTCACGGCATTGCAAGGATTGCTGTTCCTCTGGCTCTCCATCCGCGACGACGATGCGACGCCGTTCGCCGGCGTCATCGCGCTCTTCTGGATGGCGAGCCTCTTCACGGCCTACCAGGCCGCGCTGTTCTTCCCGATTGTCCTTGCGATTCTTTGGAAAACGAAGCTGCCGGCATGGCAACGTCTCGCACTCTTCTTCGTTCCCGTCTTTCTGCTCGGCCTCTACACCTTCACCAATCCATTCGCCCTGGCATCGATGCTGAACCAGGCGGGGAAGGACGGGGCGCTATCCCTTGCCGGGCGGGCAACGGCTTTCGCTTGGCTCTGGTTCGCGGCGGGCAGCGGTGCGCTTAGCGTCGCGGGCATGGCGGGTTTGTTCTTCTCGAAGCGCCGGGCGATCATCGTGTCGTTCCTGCTGGTGTGCGGCTACATCTTCGTCGGATTCCATGGCTATTACGGCATCATTCTCGTTCCGTTCTTTGCCGTCGGGCTGGCGGACGCATTGCGCGCCTGGCCGCGTCTCACGGCACCCTTCGCCACGTGTTTTCTCGTGGGTACCTGTGCTCTCTTGTTCTTTCATCTCCGCCTTCCCTCTGCTTCGGTGGCGCATGTGACGATGCGGGAAATCGAACAAAGGGGGCGGCAGGGGGACGTGCTTATCCAAGGCAGCTTCGGACACGAGTGGCAGTACGAAAGCCCGTATCCCGTTTTGAAATACGGCGAGTGGCTGCTTGAAAACGCACGGGCGGTCGTCTGCCTGAAGGCAGATGCATGCGAGGTGCGGGGCGCGGAAGGGTTTGAGAAGATGGAGGGCATGCCTGTCGAGGTGTGGGTGCGTGAATAGGATTTGGCTTGGAAAGCTGGGCAAGCTTCAAAAGTTTCTAAAAAGAAGATTAGTTTGGATATTTGTCTTGCCAAGCTTCCGAAGCTTTCCAAGTTAGAAAAAGCCGCGGGGTCGCGCGGCTTCTTGTTGCATGTCACTAACCGGCGATTTCCTAGGCAAGGAGCCATTTCAGCAGATACAGTCCGCCGCCAAGGAATTGCGTGCTCGTGATCTCCGTGATCAGCCGCTGCTGGTACCAGCATGTAAAGATCCAGCAGGCGCCGCAGAGCACGAGGTACAGGATCACCATACTGACGCACATACGAAACGCATACGTCATCGGTCCGTCCTTTCGTTCAAGGGGTCAGAGAGCGAGTGGCAACTTTTTTATTATGAATACGAAAAAAATATTCGTCAAATTTTATCAAAAAGACCAATGATTACACTTTATAGTACTCCTTGTCCAATCGACCCTTCGGCACGTCCCGTGTTGCGGGTCTCGCTCAGGGCTGGTTTATACACCGTAGTATTCCTTATACCATTGGACAAATCGGGGTATGCCGTCCTTGATGGGCGTCTTCGGTTCGTAGCCGAGCTTGTCTTTTGCATGTTCGATGCCCGCCAGGCTGGCCGTCGTATCGCCCGGTTGCATCGGCAGGAATTCCTTTTCGCCTTCCTTGCCCAGCGCCTGTTCCAGGTATCCGATGTAGTCCATAAGCTCCTCCTTGCGTCCGCATCCGAGGTTGAAGATTTCCTCCGGATAGTTCTTGTCCACGGACGCGATGATGCCGGAGACGATGTCGTCCACGTAGGTGAAGTCGCGTTGCATTTTTCCTTCGCCGAACACCGACATTTTCCTTCCGTTGGTGATGGCGTCCGCGAAGAGGAACAGCGCCATGTCGGGGCGGCCGTACGGGCCGTATACCGTGAAGAAGCGCAATCCCGTGACGTGCGTTCCGTAGAGCGAATGGTAGATGTGGGCCATCAGTTCGTTGTCCTTTTTGTTCATGCCGTACAGGGACAGCTGGTTGTCGGTGCGATCCGTTTCCTCGGCGGGGTATTTCTCATTGCCTCCGTACACGGAGCTGGATGACGCGTAAATGAATCCCGGGATTTTCCGCAGGCGGACTTCCTCCAGTACGTTGAAGAATCCCTTGATATTGATATCGATGTATTCGTCGGGATGATCGAATGCGTAACGGACTCCCGCCAGCGCGGCCAGGTGGATGACACGGTCGACGCCTTCCATGCATTTCCCCACCGTCGGACGATCCAAAATATCGCCCTTCGTGAAGCTGAATCCCTTTCGGCCCTGAAGGATCTTCAGGCGTGCTTCCTTCAAGGTCGGATCGTAATAGGCGTTCATGTTATCCAGGCCCACGACTTCGTCGCCGCGGTCGAGGAGCTTCATGGCCGTATGAAAGCCGATGAAACCGGAGGAGCCCGTAAGAAGAATGCGCATAGGATGTCATTGTACCCAGATTTGCTTGTACGGCCAGCATTTCCATGGTGTGCCCGCGTATATTGACTAAAACATATATATGTTTCATAATTTTGCAAAAGGCATGTTCTTTTCATAACCGCAGAAAGCAGAGGTACGTATGTCCGATATTATTCTCTTACATGGCCAGCAGATGGTGCGAGAAGGCCTGCATGATTTTTTAGGTGCATCAGGATTGAATATCATCGCCTCCACCGGCGATATTCCTCATGCCGCATCCCTTCTCAAAGCCCATCATGACGTAGTGTTTCTCACGGACGTTTTGATTGGCCAACAACGTACGTTCGATTTGTTCGGGCTTTCGAATCACCCCGTTGTATTTTCGCAATCCGACAATCCGACTCACATGGCATGTGCCATTGCCTGGGGAGCGAAGGAGTATCTTCTCGCGTCCATGGACAGGCATGCCATTGCCATGCGTCTGTTAGCGGCGCTTCAGGGTGGTGTGGAGCCCGGATCGGAATATCTCCATGTTCGTGACATCTTGCAGTCGCAGGAAAAGATTCCTGTTTCGCCGTTCAATTTACTGACAAGGCGGCAATGCCAGGTGTTGCGTTGTCTTGCATACGGTCTTTCGAACCTGGAAATATCGCACGTCTGTGCGTGCGGCATCGAGACTGTCAAGGATCACGTTCAAAACATCCTGCAAAAGTTAGGAGCCACCGATCGTACCATGGTTGCGGTCCAGTACGTGGGCAAGGTCGAGTTGGCGAATAAGTAACGGGCGACCGGCATGCCGGCCTCTCTCCCCGGCGGTACCTTCGGGTGCCGCTTTTTTATGCCTTGATTCCGATCCCCACGTATTTCAATCCCGCTTCCGAAACCTCGGACGGTTCGTAGACATTGCGCCCGTCGAAGAGCAGGTCGCCTTTCATCAGTGCTTTCACTTCTTTCAGGTCCGTCCCGCGGAACATGTCCCATTCCGTCAGGAGCGCCAGGGCGTCCGCGTCCTTCACGGCCTCCTGCGCGTTGTCCGCATACCGCACGGAAGCGGGGAGCAGCGGCCTCGCGCGCTCCGTCGCGACGGGATCGAACACGGAGACTGTATGCCCGGCGTTCAACAGGGCCGGGATGATATCCAAGCTCGGCGCATCGCGCATGTCGTCGGTCTTCGGTTTAAAACTCAGCCCCCACACCGCCACGCTCGATCCTGGTTTCAGGTGCGTGAGCATAGTCTCGATGAAGCGGTTGCGCTGCCAGCCGTTGATTTGGTCCGTCGCTTCCACGATGGGCAGGCTGATGCCGAGTTCTTTCGCGGTCGCGAGCAGCGCGCGCACGTCTTTCGGGAAGCAGCTGCCGCCGTAGCCGATGCCCGCATGCAGGAAGCGCGGACCGATGCGGCTGTCCAACCCGATGCCCGTCGCCACGTCGCGGATGTTCGCGTCTGTCTTCTCGCACATTTCGGTGAGCATGTTGATGAAGCTGATCTTGGTCGCCAGGAAGCTGTTCGCCGCGTATTTCACGATCTCCGCGCTCTCGCGGCCCATGAATACGAGGGGCTTTCCCACGCGCGTGATGGGGCGGTACAATTCCTCTATTTCATCGACAGCCCAGGAGTAACCAGCCTGTGGTGAGCCTGTCGAACCATTGATTCCCACCACCACCCGTTCCGGCATCATCGTGTCCGTCACCGCCATGCCTTCCCGCAGGAACTCGGGATTGCTGATGACGGGAACGCGGATAGTAAGTCCGCGCCGCGCCACTATCGCGTCGATCTTTTCCTGGCACTTCGCGCCCGTTCCCACCGGAACCGTCGACTTGTTCACGAAGATCACGTCTTTGGTTGCATGTTCGGCCACGGTCTCCGCCACCTTGAACACCGCCCTCAGGTCCGCCTTGTATCCCTCGTCGGGAGGGGTGGCGACCGCGGAAAAGACGATGCGCACGTCGGGCAACGCTTCCGTGAGATCCGTCGTGAATCTCAGGCGTCCGTTTTTCAGTCCTTCCTTGATAAGCTCTTCCAGCCCCGGCTCGTAGATGGGGGAGATCCCTTGCCTCAGCATTTCCACTTTCGCCGCGTCGATATCCACGCCCACGACGTCATGGCCCAGCTCCGCGAAGCATGCGGCGGTCACGAGTCCCACGTAGCCGGTGCCGACAACGGCGATGGTCATGATGTTAGGTTGTAGGTTGTAGGTTATAGAGGGGATAGCTTCTAGTATGCCCGGCTTTGCAAAGAGTTAATCGCGGCGTAGTCGATCACCGAAGGTGATTCGACGAAGCCGGATGGCGGAGAGGGAGGGATTCGAACCCTCGATCCCGTTTCCGGGATACACGATTTCGAGTCGTGCGCTTTCGACCACTCAGCCACCTCTCCA
>CAZRVH010000002.1:0-110506 GCA_964603635.1 uncultured Candidatus Peribacteria bacterium | reverse complement strand
GGCGTACCTGGGGAACGACCGCACGAACTCGCGGATGTCGTATCCGTTCGCGAAGGTGTAGGAGGTGGCGGCCGCATTCGCGCGCGTGTCCCACAGGAAAAATGCCGATACGGCCGCGAGGATCATGGTTGCTCCGAGAGCGGATACCGCGGCTGATGTGCGAGTAGCCATAGGAAGGGAAGAGAAAAAAGAAAATGGCGGGGATTCTATGCCCCTCGTCTTTCTCCGCACAAGCGGATTTGCTTCTTTCTGCGATTGTGAGAGCATATATTTTTTACGTGGGGGCTCGGAACATGAATAGATACGCAAATTTTGCAAAATAGCAGTGATGTCGCATTTTTTGAAAATTGTGTTTATATATATAAAAATATGGAAGAGCGATAGGAAGGATGTGGCAGGGGAAGCGAGGGGGAATGAGATAGGATTGATGACGTTTTGCCGATGGAAAACTGTCGGAAAAACATTTGTCATCGTGGTCACCGGGCTTGCATTTTTCATTTGACGCTCGTTTCCTTCCCCATTCCTTGCTACCATGAGGCCAATGATGCGATCGGGGAGTCGCCATCCGGCTTCGCTGCGCTACGCCGCGATTCAGTGGCAAGGCAATTCTTCTTCCATTATCTTTTCTTTCAGTAATTGGGGAGTCGCCAAGTGGTAAGGCAGGGGCCTTTGAAGCCCCCATTCGATGGTTCGAATCCATCCTCCCCAGCCATTTCTGAGGGAAACCTACGACGGTTTCCCGAAGTCACCCCCTTCCCTGCAGGGGTATCGCTCCAGACAAACAGAGCTTGTCTTCGCGATGGGTTTTCAGCCAACATGTGCACGCGACTGTGCTGCCTATACACCACAGCGAGGTTCGAAACATTTTTGGGTTGAATCCTGACTGATAGTGCTTTGAATCCAAAATTGATCAAAGGACTACTGGCTTTCTGCTGCTTCTTCCTCGTCGCCGCGACTGAAATACTTTAATAAAACAAAAAATGGCCTCCCCGCCGAAACGGGGAAGCCATCACGCAATCATTGGAACTGGAAACGGATTCAGTTCACGTAGCTCAGCCTCTCATAGAGAAGGCTGAAAATGTCCTCCTCATGAGGCTGTCGGCGATCAAGCGCGGATGTTGGCTTATTGATACTTACCAACCGCGCATGACTTCGTCTGGCCCGTTCCATCAACCTGCTGTCATTGGTGTAGACAGCAAGCGACAGAGTAGGCCCCATGGTAGCGAATGCAACTTCATTCGATGCTTCCACCACAGCCGTAAACGGAAAGAGGAACTCCTGATTTGCGAGCGAATGGCTCGCCGTCTCACAGAAGACCACCGTCGGTAGGAGGTACGTCCGGCCTTCAAAGACGACCAGACGGCCGCCACTCCGGCAGGATGCACTCACGTCTTCGGCTCCGCTTTCGCTCAGTGCGTTATCGATCTTGGTATTGATCGCTTCGGCAACCTGAGGCATCGCCATGGCGGACAATTTCGCCTCGGGATGATCTAGGGACAGAGGCACGATCTTGGCCAACTCCACAGCAAGTGCTTTTGCGATTTTCTTGCCATGGTGCGGGACTACGATCCGTGACACCGCGAAGCAACTACGGCCGCTGTTGGCGGCCACGTTGAGCGCGATCTCAGGAATCAGACTCTCCCAATCATCAGCTCGGTCTTCACCGAGAATCAGCTTGGAAAATCCTGATCCGTGAACCTGTACCAAAGGGTATGGACTCCATCGTTGAACCGTCTCATCTGATCCGAACACGATTGCCCCTCGCGTAAGCTCGGGGATCCTGTTCGCGGCACCATAGTTGCAGGGATAGTAGCCGAAGGCTTCCTTCGGATACCCTGCCTTGAGGTGCGCTTGGATCAAGCGATATGGCGTGAAGGGCTCCGAACTACCTGGCCTAATGAGGACCGGGATGCCGAAAGCCAATGACACCAACCAAATCACATGCACGCCGGGACTATTGTTCGGCATGCAGCAACCCAGCGCTTGGATGCGGGGGTTAATCCGCACGTTCGCTCCCCCTTGTTCACCGAATCCATTGTCATAGATGTCGAGCGGCAGTCCGCGTGACAATCCATGCATGATGGCTTCAGTATTGCGCAGGGCAGCACAGATGCGTTCCGTATTGGCTCGCGCAAGAGCGAACGACAGTCCGCTCGTGCGCGCTAGCAACTCGACGTATTCTGCGGGAGTCTGATCAACACCCCCGCAGTCGAGCGTCTCGTTTGCAAAGATATCAGCCGCACAGACCGACATCTCGATACGTTCCTGTACTGGAATCCTCTGAAGGATTTCCAGAGCCCGTTGCATCCGACCACCACGGAGGCAGTCGGTTGCGATCATGCTGTCAGGAACTAGTCCTAAGACAGCAAGCTCCTCGCCCGACCCCAGATCAACGACCTGGTGCGGGGTGAGGCTGTGGTGCTCATCGCCGAAGCGAAGAGCAGGAATGCGTAACATGAGAGTTTCCTTTCATTTCATCGGAGGATTGTTAGTAGACACCTGTTTGAATCTTGCCTTTCAGCTCAGGCGGGACCTGAACTTCAGCGACACCGTCCCACGGAAAAGCTTCCGTTGGAACAATTCGCTTTGCCCAGTCCCGTTCGAGAAATCGGGGCATAAACCACTCCTTGGACGCAGTCGTGATCTCCACGTACCCGAACTCCCCGAAGGGAACGAGCTGAGATGGATCACCTTTCTGTGTGACACGGAACAGAGTCCTTGGTTGCAGCGGTTGATAGATGACCTGATACAAATCTTGGCCATCGATCGGCTTGCTTGCCGTTGCAATCGGACGCGGGAGTGCTAAGCCAGCCAATGCATTCCCATAGGCGGGAACGAAGCTGATCTTGCCTCCGAAGAGCTCCTCCATAATGAACCGTACCGTCTCGGGAGACATCTCGGTTCCTCCGGCGAACACTCCTCGGACGCCACTCGTAGACCAATCGAAGAGCTCACCGATGGCCTGAATCAGAATCGGGGGACAGAATACTTTGTCCGGCCGATCCCTCCTCAGAGCGCCGATTGAACGTTCGACCAGTTCACGCTTGTAGGCATCCTTTGCCGTATTGCCTGGCGACTTCATCCATGCGACATCCATGTCGACTTCGATGAAGTTGGAGCCATGCACGTTTGCGAGTACCTCGACGCCTCGTTTGAGACGCCTTGGTCCTCCAGGGCCGATGTAGAGCCACGTTCCGCCCTGAGCAAAGCCTTCGCTTGGCAGATGTGATGCGAATGCGTGATAGTCATTGGCGAAGTCAGACGTACCTGGCAACATGCCTCTACGACCCACTCGTCTCTTCGGATCACCAGTGGTTCCACCGGTGACGAACATGGACCATTGTTCTGAACCGAATCCTTTCGGCTTCCACTGTTCGGCAGGCACCTTCCTTAGGAAGCTGTCGCCGTCGAATAGCGGGAACTTAGCCACGAGGTCATCCAGATTCTTGATTTGCGACCGAGGGTCGAATCCGAGTCGAGGGACCTGAGAGAGCCAGAACGGACTGCCCGTTTCCGGGTTGAAGTGCCACTCAATGATGTCACGGATGTGAGCATCACGTTGTTCGGCGGCTTCTTGTACTTGTCGTTGCATGGTTCAATCTCCTTCATTGACAGTAAAACCCTTAGCCACTGCAACATGGACTAAGAGCGGGATGAAATAGCCTCCAAAACCACACGGTTCGGAGCAGGAACGCTTCCTAGTAACAGCAACTTAAACATGGTGCATATTCAAATTGCTGTTACTAGAAAAGAGTGAAAATCCTTGAATCCTTTTATTCCAGTGCCGATTGTGTGAATGAACATTCCTAAAACACCAACGAGAATCACGTAGACTTCTAGAAAATAGGGTGTTCTAGGAAAGTTATTATACTATTGAAATATATTTTGTATACCTTTGCATATATTAGCCCCATAACACTGTCCCGTCCTGTCCAATTCACCCTGGCCACCTTGCCCTCGATTCCGCGAAATCCGACCATTTAGTACGTTGTCAGGGGCTCAACATAAAGTTCTAGACCGTGCTGCCCAGCCAGCCATCCTCGCTTCTGCCGAAGCTTCGCCGGGATTGCCTTCTTGTCTTTCCGCTGCGCGGTGCATGGAGCGATCATTCGCACGTTTGCCGTTTTCGGAGTATGCTTGGGTACGCATGCGCCGCGTCATCGCCATCGCCAGTACCGCCTTCCTCGCGTTCTTCGCGGTGACGTTCGCGGGCCGCATGACGCGCGATTCGCTCTCCGGCTACTTCCTGGCGCAGGAGTCGGGTATTTGCGGAAACGCGAAGTTGCAGAGCGGCGAGGCGTGCGATGACGGGAACCTGCGCAACGGCGACGGGTGTTCCGTGCAGTGCCTTATCGAAAGCGGTTTCGATTGCTACGGGTCGCAGTGTTCGGCCGTGTGCGGGGATGCCAAAAGGAAGGGGATAGAGCAATGCGACGACGGCAACAAGCTGCCCGGCGACGGGTGTTCCGCGCAATGCGCGTTGGAAGAGGGGTATTCCTGCGTCGGGGAGACCTGCGCCACCGTCTGCGGCGACGGAAAAACAAAGGGGGCCGAGGAGTGCGACGACGCAAACCGGAAAAACGGCGACGGCTGCACCGATTTCTGCATGCTCGAGGCGGGATGGTCCTGTGCCGGTACGTCCGGCTTCTGCTCCCGCCAGGCCTCCTCCGCGCCATCATCTTCCGCCGCGTCCTCCGTCTCATCCGCCCTGTCCGCGTCCGGCTCTTTCGTGTCGCAGGCGCCGTCATCGGCGGGGGCCGTTTCCTCATCCAAGTCCGGCGGCGTCATGGTATTCCCGGACTGGGACTTCCTGGCATCGTCGCGCAGCAGCTCGTCCATCCGTTTCTTCTCGCGCGCGTCGGTCACCAGCTCGGCTTCATCCGAAACATTTTCCGCATCAAGTTCCGACGGCAGCGAATCATCTGCGGAATCCATCGTATCTTCCGTGGCAGCTTCCTCCGTAGCCTCTTCTTCCTTCCCGTCATCGGAATCCGCATCCTCCGTTCCTTCGTGCGGAAATGGCATCCTGGATGAAAATGAGGAATGCGATGCCGGTTCCCTGAACGGAACGCCCGTTTCCCAATGCGGCGCCGATTGCGCCGTGCTCAAGCCGGCCGCGGAGGCCTCTTCCTCTTCTTTCTCTTCTTCCTCGGTCGATTCCCGGCCTGTCGCGCAGGAAAAAGAGGGGACGAACCCCATGATGATCATGATCCTGGTCGCATTGGCCATCGTTTCGGTGGGAGGCGTGATCGCGTACGCGTGGTTCAAGATCCAGCAGAAGATGGAATAATAGTCCGAAAGAGAGACGATTGGCCGCGTATCGCCCTTTCGGGAGAGCTCCAGGGGGCCCGTATTCCATTATTCCACCGATGAGGGCCTCCAAACCGTCTAAAAAGGCTTGCGCACCCATTCCTTCTTCTTTACACTCCCCGCACTTTCCTTATGTTCGCAGTCGTTTCCATCGCAGGCTTCCAGGAAATCGTCCAAGAAGGCGACACCCTCACGGTGCCGTTGCTGGAAGGCGATGCGAAGAAGAAGATCACGTTCGATGACGTCCTTATGGTCAGCGGCGACAAGGGCGTGACCTTGGGCGCGCCGTTCGTGAAGGGCGCATCCGTGGAAGTCGAAGTGGTCGAGCACGGACGCGACGAGAAGATCCGCGTCGTGAAATTCCGCCGCCGCAAGCGTTTCACGCGCGTGAAGGGGCACAAGCAGCACCACACGATGGTGAAGGTCACCAAGATCACGGTCGCGTAATAAGTTTTGATCGATCCGCTAGTGGGCTGATCAGGATTTTTCTATGTCTGTGCGAAGTTTTTCGATCGCTTGAAGCGTCATCGCCATGTTTTGCATGCAGGCGATGGTTTCCGCCATGCGCTCCTTGGCACGGAAGAGATGCGCGAGATAGCTCTTCTTGTGGACGCGGCTGAACGGGGAAGGGGACTCGGGATCGATGATCGAGTGGTCGTGCTGTACCTCGCTGTTCAATGCGTTGAAGGTCGATCCGTCGGAGAGATAGACTTTTCCGTGTCGCGCCTCGCGCATCGGCAGGACGCAATCGAACATATCGATACCCTTGGAGATCGCGACTTTGTGCTGCTCGATGCGGCCGACGCCCATGAGATAGCGCGGCTTGTCTTTCGGGAGCGTGTGTACCACCGCGTCCAGAACGTCGTACATTTCGTCCTGCGTTTCGCCCACGGCCAGTCCTCCCACCGCGTATCCGTCGAACCCGATCGCGATCAATTCTTCGGCGCACTTCTTGCGCAGGTCCGCGTGCAATCCTCCCTGGACGATGCCGAAGAGTTTAGGATTCGGCGTCGGCGCATCCTTCGGCTTCTCTTTCAAAAGTCTCTCATGCCACATCTTGCATTCTTTCGCCCAGCGGATGGTGCCGTCTACCGCTCGGATCTGCGATTGCCTGTCGGCCGTTGAAGGCGGACATTCGT
The DNA here is from genome assembly GCA_964603635.1 of uncultured Candidatus Peribacteria bacterium. Classification (GTDB taxonomy): domain Bacteria; phylum Patescibacteriota; class Gracilibacteria; order Peribacterales; family Peribacteraceae; genus CAZRVH01. The sequence continues at coordinate 104,057 of CAZRVH010000002.1, read as the reverse complement.
CGAAGCACATGATGATGTCGGACCCCAGCGTGTGCTGGATGCGCATCGCTTCCTCGGGGCCCAGGAAAAGGGGCCTTCCGTCGATGTGTGACTGGAAACGCACGCCATGCTCCTCGATCTTGCGAAGTCCGCTGAGCGAGAACACCTGGAAGCCGCCGGAGTCCGTGAGGATCGGCCCGTCCCATCCGATGAATGTATGGAGTCCTCCCGCCTCGTCGATAATCCGTTCGCCGGGTTGCAGATGGAGATGATACGTATTGCAGAGAAGAACCTGCGATCCAAGCGCTTTGATATCGTCCAGCGTGATGCCGCGCATGGCGCCCGCAGTGCCGACCGGGAAGAAGACGGGCGTGTCGATGGGCCCGTGATCCGTCATGATCCTACCGCGGCGGCCGATTGTGGATTCTTTCAGGAGATCAAACATGGGTTGCTACAATAGCGGAAGAGAGCCGCCGGAAGATACAAGAAACATGATACAAGATACACAAGACCCATTTGATACAGGATAAAAAATTCCTCTTTGAAATTTATTTGTCCCTTGTCTCTTGTATCTTAGAATTTCGCTTGCGCAACATGAGTTTGTTGTGGCTGCAAAACGTTTCATGCACAATCCTTTCCACATCCATATCTTCCTTCCTCAAAACCTATGCATGCTTGTTCCTGCGGAACTTCCTCGCCGAAGGGAATCGCCCGCCTCCTCGTTCGTATCGGATTCGGACTCTCGCTGATTTTCCTCGGCATTTCCCATTACCAGGATCCTGAATTCGCCGAAGCGGTCGGTCGCGGTCTCGGCGCGTTCGAGACGCTTGGCATGGCTTGGGGATACATCCTGCCCGCCATGTACATCGTCGGAGGAGTGTTGCTGACGCTCGGACTCTTCATGAACGTCGCCGCTTGGGTCTCCGGCATCGCGTTGGTATCCGTTCCGGCAGGCCTCCTTCTGAAGTCCGTCTTCGGCATCAACCTGAATGACACGATGCCGTTGGTACTGAACGGATGGATTTGGTTGATCATGTTCATGTACGCCGTGAAAGGAACGGTGTGCGAGTGCGGAGACGCATGCGCATGCTGCGACGATGAGAAACCGCCCTTGGAGAAGCACACGGTGTCCAAGTCCATGCCCGTGAAGCCGGCTGTCACGAAGGCTCCGGCAAAGAAGGCGGCACCGAAGAAGAAGTAATCCATAAAAAAAGAAGCCGTAGCGAGGAGTGTTCCCGCTACGGCTTTTTGAGTTCCTCGTCGCGATACGCGACATGGAGAAGTACAAGATGGTTGATGCCTATGCCACCTTCTTTTTTTGCAGAACCGGAGGAAGGATTTCTCCCGGATACTTACGCTCAAGTGATGATAGAAACTGCTGGCGCAATATGGAGTACCGTCCTTTTTGATGTACCAGTTCCATGCGAATCACGTCTCTGGCATTGCGCAGATATGCCAAAGCCGTCGCATGCAGAGAATCGTTCTTGAGCATTCTATTGATACATCGCAATCCTTGGCGAAGGACATCGATGTCTTTCAGTATCTCATCGATCTCAGTCAGCCTGCCGAGCTTTTCTCCTGATATTTCCTTCTTATATTTGTCTGCTAACCATTGTTGTCGCATCGTATCGAAAAAGAGCCAGAAAAGCACGATGCACGATACCATTGAGAACAATCCGAGCGACGGCTTCATAATGAAGTCGAAGCCGCCTTTCAAAATCTGATCCGACGTGAGTAAGTGCCACGTCACGAAGGCAATGAAGCCCACGTACAAGAAGCTACAAATGGCGGGTACGATCTGCAAGAAGGTTCGAAACAAACCGGCTTTCTTGGAGTGTTCCAGGACTTGCTTGCTTGTGATCGGTCGAGCGACGATTGCGGGCATGATTGTACCTATGGGACAGGGGGCTGAAATATTTGCGAACACCGCCTTCAGCACAAACGCATACGGAAAGCGGTATCCGCACAAACCATCGTGTAAAAAGATCTGAATTTATTATTCACCTTATGAAATAATTGTCAAATATCCTGTATTCGTAAAAAAGAGCCCGCATGGGCTCTTTGAGGTATGACATTACCCGACGATCTTATCAATCAATCCGTAGGCGAGCGCCTCCTCGGAGCTGAGGAACTTGTCGCGCTCCGTATCGCTCTTCACCTGGTTCACGTCCTTGCCGGTGTGCTGCGCGATGAGTTCGTTGAGCATGTTCTTCATCTTCACGATATGTTCCGCGTGGATGGCGATATCCGTCGCCTGTCCCTCGGTTCCTCCCAGCGGCTGGTGGATCATGATCTCGCTGTGCTTGAGGGCGAATCGCTTTCCCTTCGCGCCGGACATAAGGATGATCGCTCCTCCGCTGGCGGCCATGCCGAGACAGACGGTGGAAACGTCCGGCTTCACGTGCTGCATCGTGTCGTACATCGCAAGGGTGGACGTTACCTGTCCTCCCGGGGAGTTCACGTAGAGCGTGATGTCCTTCTTCGCGTCTTCCTTTTCCAGGAAGAGAAGCTGGGCGATGATGCTGTTCGCGACGTCGTCGTTGATCTGCGTTCCGAGGAAGATAATGCGTTCCTCCATGAGGCGCGAGTAGATGTCGTACGCACGCTCGCCGAACTGCGTCTTTTCGATGACGGTCGGGATGATGAAGTTTTGTGGGGTGATGGAACCGTTGCTGATTCCCTTGTAGATGCTCTGGATATTGGGGTGCATGATGGGATGAGGGAAACGGGAGAGGGGAAACGGGGAATTTGAATTGTTTTTATTATACGTGAAAACCTTGGTCTTCAGCAGTATCATCATAGAGGATTATGTGTCAAAATGCTCATATTTCATGAAGATTTTGGAAGGTCAGGAATGGCAAGTAAAGGTAACAGAACATCTGCGAAGCGCGGACAAGCCGCTCGTCGTGATCGTCGGTCCCACGGCCAGCGGCAAGACGGGATTTTCGCTGGAGGTAGCTCGATTTATAAATAAGTGTCACCCTGAGCTTGTCGAAGGGCGACAGGAGGAAGACATGGTTCGACGGGCTCACCATGACACTTTTAAAAAAGCGGAAGTCGTGAACGGGGATTCGCGCCATGGTTCGACGGGGCTCACCATGACACAGCGAAAAGCGGAAATTATTAATGGTGATTCAAGGCAATTGTATAAACAGCTCGATATCGGCACCGCGAAAGTAACGCCTGAGGAAATGGGTGACGTACCGCATCATCTGTTTTCCGTGCTCGATCCGAAGGATGACGTATCCATCGCATGGTACAAGGACGAAGCCTATCGCGTGATCGACGAGATTCATGCGCGTGGCAATGTGCCCGTGCTCGTGGGGGGATCGATGTTATATATCAGCACGGTGATCGATGGGCTGGATCCATTGCCTCCGTCGGATCCGGATGTGCGTAAGAGGCTTGAGAAAGAATACGACGCGGACGACGGATGGGAACTCTATGACAAGCTGACGCGCATCGATCCGGATACGGCGAAGAATTTCGAACATCAGAACAAGCAGTACGTCGTGCGCGCGCTGGAGCTGTATGAACAAACGGGTGTGCCGCCTTCTCAATTGAAGAAGACGATCCCGCCGCCGTACCAGACGCTCATGTTCGGCATGGAATGGCCGCGCTCGCAACTTACCGAACGCATCGACTTGCGCACGAAGCAGCTTCTGCAATCGGGATGGATCGAGGAAGTCGAGGGACTCATTGATCGCGGATATACGGCGCAAGACCCGGGCATGAAGAGCCACGGCTACCGCGAGATCATTGCGTGGCTATCGTCGGATGAACCGGATCGCGACGCACTCTACGACGTCATCGCCTCGAAAACCCGTCAGTATGCCAAGAGGCAGATGACCTGGTGGAAGGATGATGAGAGGATTTGGTGGGTGCATTCGTAAAATTCGTGAGCCCTGGAAGCAGGGCTCACGCGAGTGTCGTTTCGCTTTAGAACGAGTATGAGCGCACGCCCCATCCTATAAAAGATACAGTAACATCTATATAATTGCCATTATCGTCCGTGTTTGGCACAGTGACTGGATTCTGACGAAAAGCACGAAGGATATTACGGAGCGTCTCGAATGCCTGATCTTCCGAAAGATTTAATCCCGGAATCCAGAAATACATTTCACCATTTTTTGTGCACGTTCTTTTCGGATCAATCAAACATTCAATGGATTCAGTATTATATGCGATTCCCATTTGCCCCATAGTCTCACTGAGAACCAGATTACAAGTTCTGAGAAATTTTTTGAGAATAAGCAAGCGAGCTTTTTTGCCGATTTCCCCCGGCTCATCCTTGATGACGCAATCTTGGTCGAAATTCACGAAAAACGATGTGCCGAAATTCTTCGGCTCGAGATTTGCGATCCGCCGTTGGAATAGCGGGTTCTGCTGAACTGTTTGATCGTCATCGACGAGGAATGGCCGAAGGGGATCGCCGGGCTCGGTGGCAAAAAGTCTCCTGGCGATTGCTTCTTCGTAGTGATCAAGATGTCCAATGCTAGGATCGTCCATAAGTATTTTCTCCAACAAAGTGTCTGTGCGACGTTGTCAAAAAACGACAAAACCATTCTATTGTAACTTCTATTCCATGACAATCAGAACTTGAACGCGTTGTACTTTTCCTCGATGCGCTGCTTCATCTGCCACAGGTGCTCGATCATGTTTTGCAGTTCAGGAGATGCATTCGGCGTTTTCTTCGAATGGTAGAACTCCGAAATTTTTTGGATCATGTGCGCCATGTTGATGAGTCCCAAGTCCACTTTCGCTTTCCATTCCTGCGGCATCGTGTCGTAGATCTTCTTGTTGACGAAGCTTTCCGGGTCCATGGGATCGATGGTTCCCTTGTCGATCAAGGACAAAAGATCCTTCAGAAAATCAGTGTGTTTCTTCGTCATTTTTTCGTCTTTCGCTTTTCCCAGGGCCATTTGCCGCCCTTCGGACATCTTGCCGTGTTTTTTCAGGATTGCGTGGAAGTCAGTCACGGCGAAGAGTATAGCGAACCGTGCGCTTTTTCACACCACCGTTTCGGGGCCGCCCGTTTGCCTCGCGATGTTCGATTGTCTACGCTTGGCTGATGATCATGTTCGCGCACAGCGCCGGCGGAGTGGTACTCAATCCGAAGGGGGACGTGCTGGTCGTGCGGCAACGCGATGGCTCGTGGTCCTTGCCGAAGGGGCATATCCAAGAGGGGGAAGATCCCAAGGCCGCCGCGATACGCGAGATCAACGAGGAAACGGGTATCAAGGATTATTCTATCGTGAAAATCCTGGGCAGTTATTCGCGGTACAGCCTTGCGGATACCGGCATGGAGGATCTTGCCTCTTTGAAACGCATCACCATTTACCTGTTCATCGCCAGGGATACGGAATTGAATCCCATGGATCCGCGCAATCCTGCGGCGAAATGGCTACCGAAGGGCGAGGTGGCGAAGCTGCTGACGCATCCGAAGGACCAGGAATTTTTCCGCGGGGTACTCTCCGAATTGTAAACCAGATTTGTCTTTGCAAGCATGTGATTTGTCCTATAGTAGTCCCGTATCGAGCGTTCACCCCTGATCCTCGGCGCCGCCATTTTTAACCCAAGAGGTGAAGTGGCCGTCGTTGGTAAGACGCAGAGGGATGGTTCAACCGTTTGGTGCTTGCCCGAAAGGAGGGTTGCCGAACCGTTTAACGATGTCAGTAGAAATGAGATTCTTCACGAAGTTGCTTCCATAGCCTCTGGTATCGATCGGACGAGGATCGTTCTTTCGGATCTGCTTATAGCCGACTATTTCCGTTCGCACGACAGGCCAAATGACAGGAAGGTGATGGTGTATCCCGCTTTTGTCGAAAAGAAGCGATTGGCCCCCAAGGGCGGAAAATATGCGGATGCTGTGTGGGTTGATTGGGATCACTTGGGAAACCGTCTGTCACGCCAAGAAGACATCCATAATTTAGGTTTTACAAATTCAACGACGCGAACGCGTATTTCCCTTTTGTTTGAGTGTATTCTTGACTGTTTGCATTTGGACGGAAGGGTAGACGCTCGTTCACTCTCTGCTAGAGTGATGGCGCATGAATCTGCAGACGCCCCTGTCGAAAGCATTGCGCACCCTTCAGTCTCATCTGGATACTTTGGAAGAGATGGGCATTCGGACGGTGGAGGATCTTTTACTGTACCTGCCGCGAGCGCATGAGGATTTGAGCGAGATGCAGACCATCGGAGGGTCCAGGCTGGGGGAGAAGGTGACGATCCGGGGAACGGTGGGTTCGTTGAAGACCACGCGCATCAAGGGCGGACGTATCATCGTGTCCACCACGTTCACCGACGACGCGGGCGACGCGTGCCAGGTGAGTTGGTTCAACCAGCCGCACATCACGCGCATGCTGCCGGAATATTCCGAGGTGGTCTTCACGGGAAAACTCGTCGAGAAAGGGTACAAGCTGCACATGCAGAGTCCTCAGTTTGAATTGGCGGGAAGCAAACCCCTCGTTCATGCGGGCCGCCTCGTTCCGGTGTATCCCCAGCATGACATCATCAATACCAAGTGGTTGCGCGAGAAGATGGTCCAGGTAAAGGACGCGATCGATCTCATCCCCGAAACATTGCCTGCCGACGTCATCAAGGACGAGGATTTGCTGTCGCGCAAGGAGGCAATACGCGCGTTGCATTTTCCCGAAAGCATCAAGGACGTGGAGCGCGCGCAGCAGCGCATGGCGTTCGAGCAGATGTTCGTGGTGCAGCAGGAAGCGCTGGAGCGGAAGAAAATGTGGCAGACTGATCATCAGGATCGTCTGAAAATCCCGATGGACGCGGAGCTGATCAAACTCTTCTTCGCGTCGCTGCAATTCACGCCGACGAACAGCCAGAAGATTTCCATTTACGAGATCCTGAAGGACATGGAGAAAGACATCCCGATGTCGCGCCTGCTGGAAGGGGACGTAGGATCGGGAAAGACGCTCGTCGCCGTCGCCGTGATGGCCACCGTCGTCGCCAGCGGCGGGCAATGCGCACTCATGGTGCCGACGGAAGTGTTGGCGCGCCAACATGCGGAAACGATCAGCAGGATGTTGGTGAAGTTCCATGGGTACCTGCAGGAACAAGGAAAGGCGGACAAGATGCGGCAGCCGTCCGTCGTGTTGCTGACGGGATCGACGCCCGCGCCCGAATCCAGGAGCATCAAGCAGCGGTTGGAGATCGGCATGTCGGACGTCGTGATCGGCACGCACGCGCTCATAGAAGACAGTGTCCGGTTCAAGGACCTGAAGCTCGTCATCGTCGACGAACAGCACCGCTTCGGCGTGGCACAACGCGCGCGCTTGAAGGAGAAGGGAAATCCGCATTTCCTTTCCATGACCGCCACGCCCATCCCGCGCACGCTGGCGCTCACCGCGTACGGAGATCACGACCTTTCCGTCTTGCAGGAAAAACCGGGAAACAGGAAGAAGATCAAAACGACGGTGGTGTCTCCCGATGATCGCAAGACCGTGGAACTGTTCATCGATAACCAGATCGGGGAGGGGAGGCAGGTGTTCGTCATCTGCCCGCTCATTTCTACCTCGGAGGCGGAGGAAATAAAAGAAGTGAAGAGTGTCGAACAAGAGGCAAAGCGTTTGCGCGAAGGATTCCCGCACCGTCGCATCGCATTGCTGCATGGCAAAATGGTCCCAAAGGAGAAGGACGATATCATGCGTGCCTTCAAGGCGAAGGAGTACGACATCCTCGTCTCCACCTCCGTCATCGAAGTCGGCATCGACGTCCCGAACAGCACGATCATGATCATCGAGGGGTCCGAGCGTTTCGGGCTCTCGCAGCTGCACCAGTTCCGCGGACGCGTCGGGCGAGGCGAACACCAGAGTTATTGTTTCCTGTTTACCACCGATCCCGCGCAAGCTCGTTCGCCCAGGCTGAAGGCGATGGAGGAATATGATTCGGGATTCCATTTGGCCGAGATCGATTTGAAGCTACGCGGCCCGGGCGAGATCTTCGGATTCAAACAGAGCGGATTGCCGGATTTTGCCTTCCCGCACCTGTATCAGCCGGAATTGATCATACGGGCCCGCAAGGCCGCGGAGAAGCTGATAGGCGTGCAGGCGGAGCGCGCGGCATAATGCTGCGCGAAATTCCAAGGTCCAAATGCCAAATTCCAATGAGTATCCAATGTTAGAATATGTACATTGCTCATTGCCCCAATGGTTCCTCCTTGGATGCTGGAATTTGGCATGTGAAATTTCTCTGGCTGATATTGTCAATAGCCTTAATTTAGGTACACTTTAACCAACTTCTACATTTCCATATGGCAGACGATCAGACCACAGGCACCAACCCGCCGCGCCCCGGCGATCCCGTTCCCACCGAGGGATTGGATCCCACGATGGTGTTCGCGACCCCCCCGAGCCCCCCCATGCCGCCCGCCCAGCAGGGTGACGACGGTTCGTCGGGCGATGACGGCGCCGTGCCCCCGCAGGATGCGGGTCCGCCTCCGCCTCCGGCCGGAACGATCGCCACGAAGGAAATGGGATACGATGACGAAGATATCCGCGTCCTTGAAGAAGTGGGGGATTACCGCTTCGGTTCCATCGCCGTCCAGCTCACGAACGATCACATCACTATCCCCGCACATGCGGATACGCAGTTTGACGAACAGGCCTTCCTCCTCTTGCTCCGCGGAAGCATTTCGCTCACGCGCGACGAGAAGTGGCGCATCATCCAGGCCGTGCCGAAGCTGAACCAGTTCCAGGTAGACGAACTCCAGAAAATCCTGGAAGAAGAGCGCCGCAAATTCAGCGAACTCTCGCCGAAACACCTGTCGCAGCTTCTGAAGTTGGAACAGAAGCACGCGCAGGATTGGGTCGATCTCCAGACGATCGCCATCCAGTCCGTCGCGAAGCAGCAGGAACAGTCGCAGGCGGACGACATTCGCAAGCAGCTGGGGCTGTGATCAGGTTATAGGTTTTAGGTGGTAGAATACTTTTTCAATAACCCATAACCTATCACGCGATTACGCGTACAGGTGGAACCCTGTCATGAGTAGGAGTCCGATCACCGTCAGGACAATCCCTTTCGCGATGCCTTTGCCCATCCATGCATGCACGCTCGTGAGCAGGAGGAACAGGAACGTGCCGAAACAGAAGCGAAGGACGAGGCCGGAAGTCGAAAGTGCCGCGATGAACGGGATGTCTGCGGAGATGTTTTTCTTGAGCTGCAAACCGCCCAGGAGATAGACGAGCCCGTACCAAGCGATCAACCAGCCCGCGAACAGGCGCAATGTGTCGGTGAACGGCAGGTACGTCGTTTCTTCCGCCGCGGGTGCGGACGTTTTTTTCCTGCCGCTCCACGGCATGGTTTCCACCGGAAGGGGATCTTGCTCGCTGAGGGTGAATTCCGCGAGCGCGCTTACCGCCAGATCCCGCTTGCGCAGGATTTCACGCGCCTGGTCGTACGTCGGCGCTTCCACCGTGCCGCTTTGTTTCACGCCGGCCGCGTCTTCCGCGATATACGTATAGAGAGGCATGTTTTTATTGTACAGGAGCGGCGGCAATATTCTGCGTAATGTAACGCACTGCCTCGGCAAGGATGCTTGGCGCACGCACTTCGATGTGGCGGTCATTGCTCCATGCCCTGTAGCCCACGGTATCGCCGCCTTCCGTTACCACCTGCCCGTCGGATTTTCCCGTTCCGTTGATGGAACCCGAGACGACGTTGATCGACAGGGGGCCGTCGCCCAGGTTTTCCAGCTCCTGCGGTCCCACTTCCATATGTTCCAAATACGTGGATGTCGCCCCGAATGACTTGAACCACCAATTTTTATGCACGGGAATACAGAATGCCGTCTGCCTGGAACAAAACTTCTGGGTCCAGTTTGCAACCGCAAGGTTCGCCTTTGCCATCGTTTGGACTTTGGCGGAGACGGCGTCGGCTGACGATTGGGCGGCGGATGAAATACGGGGAATCGAAGAAATAGAGGCGGTGGAAGGAATGGAAGAAAAAGAGGATTTGGAAGCGATTCCGGATGCAACGCTTGAAGATGCCGTGGAAGAAACGGATGATTCACCCATGTCGCTGGATACGCTGCCGTCGGATGATTGTTCCATGGTGGATACCGTTTCCACGCGCATGATCATGCCGCCTTCCTCCACCGTCGGGCGAACATCGCCCGTGACGCGGACGGAACGCTCCAGGTAGTTGTTGAGATCCAACGAGTTGCTTTCCAAGATAAGGAACTGTCCGTTTTCCAGCGTGAGCTTATGCGTTCCCTGCATGTAAATGCTGACGCCCAGTTCATGGATGGTTCCGGTGTAGGAAACGTCTTCGATGACGGACTCCGAAGAGACGCTGGATGACGATGATTCGGTTTCGGACGGAGTGGAGGGTGCGAAGCTACATGCGCCGAGAACGAGCGCACTGCCAAGGGCAAGGATTGCTGCGGAATGCTTCATGTGGTGCGATGGTATGAAAAAGAGATATCAGTATACGATTCGCCGCTTCTTTCAACAATGATCCTATGTCACAAATCGAATCTTTTTCCTCCTTATTTAATCGATCTTCCAGAGCATTTTAATCGGTTTTACGCATTGCGGGAATAGGTTGAGAGAACCGAATTCGTCCTTTGTCACCCACTTCGTTTCATCCGCTTCGCGGTCGTTATTTGTGAAGGGCGCGGACGGGTCCTTCAGGGTGTCTTTAAAATCACGAATAGGATGTGAAAGAGAACTGTTCTTTATTTCAAGTTCAGTTAGAATGCCTTTATTATGGAAACGAACGATAATCTAACAAAAGTTGACGATTTGGAAGAGAAAATATTAAAGATTCTATCTGAAAAACCAGGGCAAAAATCCGCTGAAATGGCAATTACTCTTCAGATAGATAAAAATCAGATAAATAGCATTTTATACGGCAAGTTAAAGAACAGGTGCATTCAAAACGAAAAATACTGTTGGTATTTGAATGAAGCTGCTCCGCAGCAAGACGCAAAAGAGACGCCAATATCACGAACGGCACTGTCAAACCTTTGTCGCTACTATTTGTCCTGTCTTGGGCAGGATGATGATGGAGGAATTAGTGTTTTTGCGGATAACAAATTTGATGATTTTGATTATATAGAATTAAATAATTTACCTTTAAGCGAAAATGATTCCTTGTTTGAGTCCGAAGAAGTCCGAGTCTTGTTAGGAAAAATACGAAAAGATCGTAGCAGACTAGAAATGTATCTCGGATACCCGACCACCTTAAAAAAGGTAAAATCCAAGAAAAGCGACTGGGAAGGGTTTTTTGTTGAGCCAATACTACTATTTCCAGTTGAAATTTCGAATGGAAGTCCGAAAATTAGTCAGGGGTTTCCTATATTTAATCTTTCTGTTTTAAAACGCTTCACAAATGCAGAAAGGGAACAGGTTATGGAAGATCTAGTGCAGCTCGAAGAGGAGCTTGGACTTACCACTGGCGAAGACATTCCAGCGTTAGATGACTTAGCAAAACGCCTAGAAAGTATTCGCCCTGAGTGGCCATGGAAGGAAAAAATAGAACCTCATTCACTTTCTGGGCATCCAGCTCTTAAAAACATAGGAGAAGAAGGTATTTTTAACAGAACGGTTCTCATTGTTGGTGAACGTTCCCCATTCACGCAAGGATTAGAATCTGAATTGAAGTCATTATCTGAACTTTCATTAGAACAATACAAAAATACTGCTCTCGGACAATGGATAAAAGGAGAATCTGCAGCAGAACAAGAAAATAGCAGACCCCCAATTTTAGAAGTTTTACCGCTCAACCTTGAGCAGCGACAAGCAATCCAGCATTCTCTAACCAACGCACTTACAGTCATTACTGGCCCTCCGGGGACCGGTAAATCACAAGTAGTAACGAATCTACTTATCAATGCCGCCTGGCAGAATAAAAAGGTGTTGTTTGCGAGTAAAAATAACAAAGCTGTCGATGTTGTCGAAGCAAGGGTGAATAATTTAGCGTCTCAGCCAGTTTTATTGCGGATGGGTGCAAATCAATATCAAACGAAGTTAGCTGAATATTTGGTGGGAATTTTGACTGCAACATCTACGGAACACGATCAGGAAGAGTTTGATCTCGATCAAAAGAGATATAAAAAAATAGAGGAAGAATTTATTCATCTCGAAGAGCAAGAAATAGATTTAATTCGCCTACGTAATGAAACTGATGAATTGGATCAATCAATTGAAAAAATTCGTCTCGATGTTTCTCCTAAGGTTTTTGAACAGTTATCAATTATCCAGCTGCTTGAATTGCAAAAGTCTATTCGTTCTTTCCAAAAAGAATTGAAGGGTGCAAGTAAAGAAAATCAAACTCTTTTTGTCCGGTTGTTTTGGAATTTTATCAAAGAAGGACGCTATAAAATATTTGGACTAGAAATTCAAAAAATAAGACCATTTGCGGAATCTTTAGAAATAAAACTACCAGATGAAGATTTGGATCCTAAAACCATAAGAGATTGGCAATCTATTGCCCAAACCATGGAAAAGTATTTATTGTTTGCTCAAAACATACAAACCTATAAAACCTCTCTTCATAGTTTGCAAGAGACAACCTCGCTTGAGGAAATTTCAAAGAAAAAGATTGATCTAACAAATCGTATGGCAAGCAACGCAGAGAATCTCTGGAAGGGGTGGCTCCGATTACGTCCGTCAAAGCTTTCAAATGCAGATAGGCAATTACTTAATAAATATTATGCCCTATTAAAAATGGTGATAGATGCTGGCAGCGATTTGTACACTAAACTAGGGAAGAAAGTTTATAGTGAATATTCAAATCTATCCAAGCAAGTATCTCATCTCCTTCCGGCCTGGGCTGTTACATCCTTAGCTGCTCGTGGGAAAATCCCCTTTGAAGCAGGATATTTTGATCTGGTCATTTTTGATGAAGCAAGCCAGTGCGATATCGCTTCTGCCTTACCGCTGCTGTTTCGAGCCAAACAAGCTGTAGTCATTGGAGATCCAAAGCAATTATCACATATTAGCGGCCTACAGAGAGGTCAAGATCAACAACTTCTTGAGAAACATAGCCTCATTCCCAACTTCGCACATTGGGCATATTCGTATAATTCATTATTCGATCTGGCATCCTGCTTTGTAACTGGAGAAGATATAATAAATTTGAGAGACCATCACAGGTCACATGCAGATATTATCGAATTTTCTAATGAAGAGTTCTATGGCGGAAATTTAAGAGTAGCAACGAATTATGACCATCTAAAGTTTCTTGATTCTGAGAAAAATGGAATACGCTGGATAAATGTTACAGGAAACGTCGTGCGGCCTTCTTCCGGAGGCGCGGAAAATGAAATCGAGGCAAGAGCAGTAATCGAAGAGCTTAACAGGATACGAAAATTGGAATATGACGGTACGATTGGCGTAGTTGCTCCGTTTCGCGCTCAGGCCAACTTAATAGATAAATTTGTATCTGAAGATAGAGAATTACAGTCTTACTTAAATTCGCACGGTTTTCTATCTGAAACTGTACATAAATTCCAGGGAGATGAGAGGGATATCATGATATTTTCACCGGTAGTTTCAAAGAATATGCCAGCTGGTGGTTTAAGTTTTATGAAAAATAATGGAAATCTTTTTAATGTAGCTATCACGAGAGCGAGAGCAATGCTTCTTATTATTGGCGATCAAAATGCAGCCGTGAAATGTGATGTTACTTATTTGGCCAATTTCGCGCTTTATTCACAGCAACTAGAAAATGGAAAAAAAGAGAAAGTGGATAATTCCATTAAAAATATGGGGCCTGAATATCCAACGGTTGCCAATCCAGAAAGAGTTTCAGAGTGGGAGCATATGTTATATAAAGCACTTTATAAATCAGGGATTCAAATAATCCCTCAGTATCAAGTCGAAAAATATACCCTCGATTTTGCTCTTTTTGATGGGGAAAGAATGCTTGATATTGAGGTTGATGGAGAGCGTTACCATCGAAATTGGGACGGAGAGTTGTGCCGAAGAGATCAAATTAGAAACAGACGGTTGTTTGAGCTGGGATGGGATGTAAAGCGATTTTGGGTTTACGAAGTAAGAGATGATATTGAAAATTGTGTAAAGAAAATAAATAACTGGTTAAAAGAAGGCCAGATGAAATAAGAAAATTAACGATGATCTCGGGCCGCTTTCGGCCTAAATATCGCAGCGGAGGGAGCGGTCCGTCTTCGCTTTGCTACGCCGAGACCTTTTTTATGAAATCGCCATCACGGCGTAGTTGAAAGAAGTGAAACGAAGCCAGATGGCGGAGGGAGTGGGATTCGAACCCACGTGACCCGTGAAGGTCAACCTGATTTCAAGTCAGGCGCGTTCGACCGCTCTGCCATCCCTCCATCATCAGTATAGCGGAAAGTATGACTCTTCTCACGTGTTTTTTACCCTGAATCCGAGGGAGCGAGTGGTTTGCAATTATTCCGCGTTATCCATGGCGTCCGTCGCGATGGCCTCTTCCAGTTGTTTGCGCAGCTGGTCGTTCGTGGGCATGTCTTCCACGGCCACCGTGCGGTCGTTCCAGTAGGAGCGCAGGCTGTCCATGTAGGGCGAATCCTTAAGGAGTTTTTCGCCGAATGCCTTCGCGGTTTCGCGGAAGCGGCTGAGCATCAGGTGACGCGCGAACGTGTGCATCGCGCTGACAAACGCGTCTTCGCCTCCCGTCACTTCGGTGCGCACTTCGTCCAGCACGGCGTTCACGATGCTTTCCGCGTCGAGCCCGGCGAAGAACTTGAGGTCTTCCGCTTTGCCGGACGGGAAGTACTGCGTGAGTCCCATGCGGCGCAGCGAGCAGGGGAGTTGGAAGTCCGCGATGATGTCTGCCACCTGCGAGGCCAGCCCGCCTTCCACATTGTGGTCTTCGACGACGATGAGGTGGTACGTCTCGAGTGCTGCCTGGATGATGACCGATGCGTCGATGGGGCGGATGCACGAGACATTGAGCACGCGCACCTGGATTTTTTCGTCCTCGCTTTCGTTGATCAGCATGTCGGCGGCCGCGATGGCGTCGTGGACGGAAATACCCGTCGCGAGAATCGTCACCTTGTCGGTCGCGTCGCCCTTGCCGCGCACCATGTCGATCTTTCCCTCGTATTTGTACTTCTCATTGTAGAACGCTTCGCCTTTTTCATTCAGGATCTGAGGATGGTCGCTGCGGGCGGAGAACACGTAGACATTCTCTTCTCCATTCGCGACGATTTCCAGTCCTTTCTCCGCCATGGCTCCGGCCTGGTTGCAATCGGCCGGCATCCATACCTGCGTATGGTGGAAGGGGATGTTCAGGTAGTTCTGTTCTTGGTGCGTCTCCCCATCTTCGCCGACGCTCAGTCCGCTGTGCGTGCAATCGTGCAGCACGCCGCAACGCGTGTGTCCGCAGTTGATGTCGATAAGCCTTGCCGATGCGCGCGCCTCGTTCGTCCCGAACGCCGCGAATGTGTAGGTAACGGGCAGTAGTCCTGCCTGGCGCATGCCCGCGGCCATCATGTACATGTTTGCTTCCGCCACGCCCACGTTGATCACGCGAGCCTGTCCCGAGCTTGTCGAGGGAGGAATCTCCTTTGCCACCTTGTCGAAGCCTCCGGAAGCCGCCAGGTCCGCGTGCAGTACGACGATCCTCTCGTCGTGTTTCATCAGCGCTTTCAAGTGCGTCGCGCCGAAATCCTTGCGTGCGCCTCCCTTCTCCGTCGTGATCGCGCGCTTGTATTCTTTCGACGTTTTCCAATCCAGGATCATGTTCGTCACCGTCGGTTTCTTTGATTCGTAACGCTTCTTCTCTTCCTTGCGGAACGTTTCGTATTCCTTGATCGTCGCGTCGAGATCCGGGAGTTCCTTCACCGCCTTTTCCATCTCTTCCTTGGAAAGCGGGGAGCCGTGGTAATTCTTCGCGCCGGTGTTGGATCCTTCTTCCATGAAGGACACGCCGTCGCCCATCGTCGTGTAGTAGCAGATGAACGTGGCGCGGCCGTTCTTCAGCCCATCAGCCTTGTCCTGCGCCGCGACCACCTGCGCGGGATCGTTTCCGTTCTGCACTTCGATGACATTCCATCCCTCCGCATGTGCGATGGCGGCGAAGTCGGATGCGACGGTCTTGCTCGGCAGGTCCGAGAGTTGGATATCGTTGAAGTCGCCGTGCACGACAAGGTTATCAACCTTCAAATGCGTGGCGAGACGGAACGCTTCGGCTACCTGTCCTTCCTGTGCGTCGCCGTCGGCGAGCAACACGTCCACCATCCCTTTCTGCTTCAAATACTTGAGGCCGAACGCCGTGCCGAGTCCGTGGCTCGCGCCTTTGCCCAGCGGTCCTGTGCCGAAGGGGATATCGCCGATGCCGGCTTCGACGTGTCCGGGAAGCCCGTTCGGGATGCGGAAGTTCTTCATGATGGCGTCGATGCTCTGCAATCTCTCATCATGTCCCTCGCGGCCGAACATCCACTGCAGGCCGTAGGCGAGCAAAGACAAATGCCCCGCGCTGTAGCGCAACGGTTGGTCGACGCTTGGATCGCGCCTCTTTGCCAGGAAGTACGCGAAGGTGAACGACGACAGCGGTCCGCCCGGGTGGCCTGACGCGTGGAGCGTGGGGGCCTGGACGCACAGGTGCGCCATGATCGCATGCGCGAGTTCGTAGGCTTTGAGATCGTCTTTCGAAAGCTTGGCGGCTTCGTCGGGTCCAATCCAGATCATCTCCCCCTTCTCACTGCTTTGCATGATGCGCTGCAGGGACATGGGAGCGTCATTGTTTCCGATAAGGTCTTTGGCGAGGGGGCGTGGTGACATGTCCGCATTATACGGTGTCACTTCGAGCGGAGCGAGAAGTTATTTCTTTTATGACCTCACCCCGACCCTCTCCGCAATGCGGAGAGGGGGGTTAGAGGTTTGAATCATCCTCTGGGCATTCCCTCTCCTTTTTTAAGGAGAGGGTTAGGGAGAGGTCTACCGGTTACTTCGTCACCACCAGCACCCTCTTCGGCCCCGTATTCGTCTCTTCCTTCACTCCCGTCCAGTCATGCAAGGCATTGAAGAGCGTTGCATGCGTGTACTTATAGTTGTCCCCGCGCTTCGTGCCCACGTCTTTGGTGTAGAAGTACGTCCCATCGAATCCCGTGATAACCATGACGTGGTACCAGGGTCCGAGTCCGCTGTAGTACGGGTTTCCAAGATCGCGTCCCGCAAACGGTGCGATGACTGGGTTTCCGTTCCGCAGTTCATTCTTGATGTCTTCGATCGTGACGTTTTCGATCACGCGTCCGTTGAGATTGTACTTTCCCTTCGCGATTTCCAAGAGTTGGGGCATCGTCACGTCGATCGGAAAGCCGTTGTCTTCCTCCCACGCGACGGTGGAGAGGATCTGCGTGTTCATCTCGTTCGCGCTCATTCCCTGGCCGTTCAAGTAGGCGTTTACGAGGATTAACGATGCCTCTTCGCATGCTTCGTCATACGGGGGATCCCAATTCCCAAGGGGGGCCTGCGAAGCGAAGGGCAGTTTTAGCTGTACGTTTCCCGTGACTGTTGCTTTGGAGGAAATAGAAGAAATAGAGGCAATAGATGGAATAGAGGATTGAATTGTAGAAGAAGTTGATGTGCGGTCGGCCGTAGCTGAAGAAATTGCAGAAGAACCATTCGGTCCGGATGGCTGGTTTTGCGCATTGCACGCGACGAGTCCGATGGTCAGCAGGGCCGCTGCAATGGGAGAATGTTTCATATGAGGAGGGTAGGGATGAAGAGAATGGTATGCAATCCGGCTTCGTTCGAGAACGGAGTTTATCCTGAGCGAAGTCGAAGGGCCGAGATTGTTGCATTGCTACCTTTAATGAAGACGTGCGAAGGAGTATGATCTGTCCGTTTTCTTCCCATCTCATCCATGAAAATCTTCCTTGATACCGCAAACGTCGATCAGGTCCGTGATATCGCTTCTTGGGGAATCCTCGACGGCGTGACGACGAATCCATCCCTCGTTGCGAAGGAAGGAAAGGATGGTTCGACAAGCTCACCACAAGTTTTCAAGGAAACGGTTCTCGCGATGTGCTCCCTCGTCGACAATGTCAGTGCCCAGGTGACCGCGACGACCGCGGAGGAGATGATCAAGCAGGGTGAGGAGTATGCGTCCTGGCACAAGCACGTCGTCGTGAAAGTGCCGATGACGACCGAAGGATTGAAGACGATCAAGGCACTCAGCGCCAAAGGCATCCGCACGAACACGACGCTCGTTTTTTCCGCGCAACAGGCATTGCTGGCGGCCAAGGCGGGTGCCACGATGGTGAGTCCGTTTGTCGGGCGCTTGGACGACAAGAACGGCGCGGGCAACGGCATGCAGGTCGTCGCCGAAATCCTGCAGACATTCCAGAATTATGACATCAAGACGGAAGTCCTCGTCGCGTCCGTCCGCAGCATGGACCACGTGCATGAGGCGATGATGATGGGTGCTCAGATCGCCACGATCCCGTATGCCATAGCCCTGGAGATGCCGAAGCATGAACTGACGGACGTCGGCCTGCAGAAATTCCTAGATGACTGGAAGAAGGTCCAGGGGTGAGGTATCGTCCCGGCATGAATCACATTGCTGTCGTCGGTCTCTCGGTCATGGGTGCCAACCTTGCGCGAAACGCGGCGAGGAACGGCGCCACCGTGAGCGTATTCAACAGGACCCAGGAAAAAACGGATGCCTTCCTGAACAATTTTTCCAAGGAAGGGAAGTTTATCGGATGCAGGACGTATGAAGAATTGACGGGATCTTTCCAGGGTACGAAGGCGATCCTCCTGATGGTGCAGGCGGGAGCGGCGGTAGATGACGTGATCGCGGAGATCATGCCGCATCTTTCCAAAGGAGACATTCTGATCGACGGAGGCAACAGCTTCTTCAAGGATACCGAGCGTCGCGCGAAGGAGTTGTCGGCCAAAGGAATCCGCTTCGTTGGCATGGGCGTGAGTGGCGGCGAAGAAGGCGCGCTGAACGGACCCAGCATGATGCCGGGTGGGGACAAATCGGCTGTCGATGAACTGATGCCGTTGCTCACGAAAATGTCCGCGGATGATGGTTCGACTTCGCTCACCACAGGTGGCGAAGGCGGAAAGTGCATCGCGTATCTGGGCGAAGGGGGAGCGGGGCATTTCGTGAAGATGGTCCATAACGGCATCGAGTACGGCGACATGCAGCTCATCGCGGAGTCATACCATTTGCTGACGTACGTATCCGGTTTGGAGAACGACGCTCTCGCGAAACTTTTCGCAGAGTGGAACGAAGGCGATGATCTTAAGTCGTTCCTCATCGAGATCACCGCGCAGATTTTCAAGAAGAAGGAAGGTGATGCCTACCTCGTCGATCTGATTCTGGACAGTGCGGGATCCAAAGGAACGGGGAAGTGGACGAGCCAGTGTGCTCTTGATCTGGGCGTCATGATTCCCACCATCACCGCAGCCGTGGATGCTCGCGCGATGTCCGCGCACAAAAAGGAACGTGTCGCAGCCTTCAAGACGCTCGAGCCGTATGATATGAAAGTGGAGACGCCGGAGCTCGATCCCGCGGACGTCCGTTCGGCTCTTTACCTCAGCAAGATCTGCTCGTACGCGCAGGGCATGGCGCTCATCGCGGCGGCATCGAAGGAATACGGATGGAACCTTCCTTTCGCGGAAATCTGCCGCCTGTGGAAAGGCGGATGCATCATCCGTTCCACGTTGCTCGGCACCTTTGAGAAAGCATTCAAGAAAGATCCGTCATTGAAAAACCTCTTGCTCGATCCGACCGTCCTCTCTCAATTCAATGAGAAGCATGCCGCATGGAGATCGGTGATGGCGAAGGGGATCGCGGCAGGCGTACCGCTCCCGGCGATGACCGCGTCCGTCTCGTATTTCGACGGGTACTTCACCGAGACCCTTCCGCAGAACCTCATCCAGGCGCAGCGCGATCTGTTCGGAGCTCATACGTTCCAGCGCACCGATAAAGAAGGAACGTTCCACGCGGATTGGAACTGATCACTTCGCGAGCAATGCCGCCCCGATGACTCCCGCATCGCGGATTTCCGCGGCGACGATTTTCGGCAGGGGAGTGCCGGGCAGGGTCCATTGCTTCATTTCCTTCTCGATCGCATCGACGTGCGAAGCGAGCGTGTGTCCCGCGGCGCCGCCGAAAATGATCACATCCGGGTCCAGGAAATAGTGGATGTTCACGCAGAGCCATGCGACCTCGCGGTAGATGTCCGGCTGCATGAACGAACACACGGCTCCATGCAGATAATCCTCAGGCGAGCGAGCTTCCTCGCAACGCTTGCCCATCGCGGTACCGCTCAAGAATTGTTCCACCTCGCCGCGTTTGTCTTCGGTTTCGTACGGAGGCTGGCCCGGTTTCAGCAGCATGTGTCCCAGTTCCGCGGCGTATCCGTGCGCACCTTCGAAGATCTTGCCGTTGATCACGATGCCGCCGCCCACGCCCGTGCCGAACGTGATGCCTACGACGATGTCATGCCCCTTGCCGCTGCCGAGGGTCGCTTCCGCGAGCGCGAAGCAGTTCGCGTCGTTGCCAACGGATACGGGTAATCCTGTTTTTTCCTCGAGGATTTTTTTCACGTCGATGTTTTCGCTCTTCGCGATGTTCGGCGCTTTCAAAAGTTTTCCTTTCGATACGAGTCCCGGCACGCCGATGCCGATCGCCACGGTTTCGGGTGTTTTCAACTTCTCAACCAATGCCACGATGTCGTCGAGTACTTTCAAGAAGCCGGCAGCCGCGTCCGTCGGGGCTTTCAACTCCTCTAGTTTCTCCATTGAAGCGACATCAAAGCGAGCAACGCGCATGTTCGTTCCTCCCAAATCGATGCCGATACTATTTTTCGAAGCCATAGAATCGCAGGATACAGCAGTTTCAGACGCATACAAAAAAGTTGTTTAACTGCTTTACAGCAAGCAAGGTCAAGTACAACCTGTAGTGTGAAGGTAAAATGACAGTGACAAACGGTAGTACTTCTGACAGTATTCGAGATTCACAGACGACTTACCCCCACGCACTATGGTCAAGCAACTGCAAGACACCGTCGAAGAGTCGTTCCTGAAGGCGTATGACGACTATTCCGATGCCATCTTCCGCCACTGTTATTACCGCGTGTTCGATCGCGAGCGCGGCAAGGACCTGATGCAGGAAACATTCATCCGCGTGTGGGAATACCTCGGCAAAGGGGAGACCGTCGATAACATGCGTGCGTTTTTGTATCGCATCGCGAACAACCTTATCATCGACGAGAGTCGCAAGAAGAAGGAGCAGTCGCTTGAGGCGTTGCAGGAAGTCGGCTTCGATCCCGGCATCGACGTACGTGACCATCTGAACAACAAAATCGAGAAGGATCGCGTGCTCGTGACGCTCCAGCAGTTGGACGAGCCTTATCGCGATATCATCCTCATGCGCTACGTCAGCGACTTATCCCCGTCGGAGATCGCGGATGTTATCGGCGAATCCGCAAACACCGTTTCCGTCCGCATTTACCGAGGTTTAAAGCAACTCCGGTCGCTTTTGGCAGAACCTCCGTCATCTTCTTCCGTCTCATCCGTCTAAGTATCTGTCCGAAGGACCCTTGAAGTCCTTCATCGAGCCCCAACCCTATTTTTCCCGCCACCATGGACGATCAGCTCCGGCTTGACCGCCAACTCACAGACTTCTTCGCGGAAGCGAAGGCAACCTCCCTCACGCCTGATGAACGTGAGCACTGCCGTTTTGCCATCGAATCGCATGTGATGGCGCATTCCGTAAGTCTCACGGCGGAGGGACGTCATGATGGTATGGCACATGGACGGGAATCATCGCGGGTATTCTTGAATGAGAAGGAGAAGAGGCAGCTGCGCAAGAACCTCGTGTCCTTCATGCAGCAGAACCCGCGCTACATTCCGGACGCGGAGGTGGAGGCGTTTTCCCTCTACCGCATTTTCGAACTCGCTTTCCCTCGATTCGCGTTAGGAGTACTGATGTTTGTCGGCGTCGGCGCGGGCGTTACGTTCGCGTCGCAAGCCAGTGTGCCGGGAGATTTCCTGTATCCCTTCAAGGTAAATGTGTACGAACCGGTCGTTTCGAAACTTGCGACCAGCGATACGTCGCAGGCGGCCTGGGAAGCGCGTCGCGCGCAGAACAGGTTGAAGGAAGCCACTAAGCTGGCAGCCGATTCCAAGCTGACGGTGGAAGCCGCAGCCGATCTCCGCGTGCAGTTCCAGCAGCACCTGGAAAAGGCGCAAAGGAATATCGATACGCTTGAAGCGAAGGGCAATGCGGAAGTCGCTACATCCATCCAGACGAGTTTGAATACGTATCTTGAATCAAACTCATCCATCGTTCGCAGAATCGTCACGAGCGGAGGTGCGGATTCTTCCGTCGGAGCGGCTGCCGCGATCACGGCGAAGGAACCCCCTTCGTCGAACGACAATGCGAACGGTCGCGCGAAGAAGCAGTCGTCGTCGCGCGGCTACTCCCTCGTGGAAACGGTACAAACGATCCTGAGCAATTCGGCCGAGTCTTCTTCCTCATCGTCCGCAGCCGCGAAATCGTCGGCTATGTCGAAGAGCGAGGATAATCAAAAATCCTCGGCCAGTACGCAGGCTCAGAGCAGTGCTGCCGCTTCCGTCCAAGTGGAGGTAGATGTCGACGTCGAAATCGACATCGAGGCGAATCTTGGCACACAGGTTTCCTCCGCCGCGACGCTCGTTCCTGCGCTTTTCAACGACATCATGGACGCGACGAGCTCGGCGAATCCGCCGCTGCCGAATCTCCTGCCGTAATCGTTGGAATCCCGCGAAGTATCGTCGTATGATTCGTTTTCATGAAGGACTCCAAAATATCTACGGGCGAACCGATCCGCATCAGCAGGTCGAAAGTTGAACTTTTTATCGAATGCCCGAGGTGTTTCTATTTAGACAAGGTCCGCGGTGTCATGCGTCCGGACTTCGCTTCGTATTCATTGAACTTGGCGGTGGACCATTTGCTGAAGAAGGAATTCGATACGTATCGCCTGGGTGAGAAGGCCCATCCGCTGATGTCCCTGTACGGGGTCGAAGCCGTGCCGTTCAAGCATCGCGACCTCGATACGTGGCGCACGAAAGGCATCGATGTCGTGCATGACGGATTGTTTCTGTTCGGTATCGTCGATGACGTATGGAAGCATGACGACGGCACGCTCGCGATCGTCGATTACAAGGCGACCAGCACGGGAGCGGCCATCACTCTCGACGGCGACTATCGTGCAGGATACAAACGCCAGTTGGAGTTTTACCAATGGCTCTTCCGGCACAACGGATTCGACGTGTCAGATACCGGATACTTCGTGTTCGTGAACGCGGACAAGGAGAAGGATTCGTTCGATAAAAAACTGGAGTTCACGCCGCAGATCCTTCCGTACGAAGGGAAGGGGGAGTGGATCGAGGACGCGTTGGTCGCCATCAAGGAATGCCTGGAAAGCGACGTGCCTCCGCCCTCATCGAATGACTGCAAGTGGTGTGCGTACAGGAAAAAATCCGCCATGGAGGAATCCTCATGATCCCATACGTGCGAACGGCCTTATTTCGGTCAAATTCCATCTTTCAAAGAGGAAGGCCAGTCTTTATACTCCCCAGGCCTGGAGAGGTGGCTGAGAGGCCGAAAGCACCACACTGCTAATGTGGTATACGGGTAAAACCGTATCGAGGGTTCGAATCCCTCCCTCTCCGCCAGGCTTTAATCCGCCTTCGCGAGCAACGACGTGTCGATGCCGTTCACCGTCACTACGTCGAGCGTATTTCCGTTGAGATAATAGGACTGGGTGATGAAGGCAAGGATGTCATCGGTCACAAGCACGCACCCCATGCTTGCGTAGCGCTTCTCCTCCTCCTCCAGCATGGTCGCGATGGAGCGATGGGAATGGATACCGTAGGACGTACGCTCGTCTTTGTAGTAGAGGCGTAGGAAGAGGCCGCTGGGACCGAAAGTCGTGCGGTCGGGCTGGATATGGGTGGAGAGGACGGTCCACCGCCTGTTGGGCGTTGCGGCGTTATAGCTTAGCCCAAGGTAGCGCACGACTCGCTTTTGGCCCGTGGCGACCTTAAATTGCAGATAGGAACCGTTATCATGGACCAAATAGCCCATATTATCCCTTGTATCGACGATCATGCGATCTCCTTTCATGGAGATCCAGGATTCCTGCGGAACGGAGGGGGAATCGACCTGCGGAACCGCTGCAGCCATGGTAATGCCAAACAAGACAGAGAGAAGGTGTGTCATGGGTTAGCTATACTATAATAAATTATATAAAAGTCAATGATACGGATGGCCTCAGAAAGCCAAAAGAGACCTGTTTATAGGGGTGAGAATCGATATATTGAGTAATTTTTGTATGCAGGATTCAGAAGAGGGGAATGACAAGCATAAAACATTGCCCGTAGCCGTTTCTGCCCTAGACTCTGGATACCCATGGCGGACATGCGACATACATCGGTCCTGTTATCGACGGCGATCGATATTCTTCAGCCGAAGAAAGGAAATAGGGTGTTGGACGTGACTCTTGGTCTTGGCGGGCATTCCGAGGCTTTTTTGAAAGCGATCGGCCCCTCCGGCCATTTGGTTGCCTTGGATGCGGATAGCGACAATCTTTCCTTTGCGCGGGAGCGTTTGGCTCCGTTCGGACCGCAGGCCGAGTTGCACCATATCAACTTCGGGGATGTCCGATCATTGGGGCTCGATCCCTTCGACATCATCTTCGCCGACCTCGGCCTTAGTTCCCCGCACATCGATAATGCCGAGAGGGGATTTTCCTTCCGCTTCGACGGTCCGCTGGACCTGCGTTTCGACCGATCGACCGGCGAGACCGCCGCGGACTTCCTGGAACGCATTTCCCCGGAAGACCTCTACGTGGTTTTCCGCAAATACGGAGAGCTTCAACAGTCCAACCGGCTGTCGAAACTTCTTGCGGGAAGGAGATGGGAGACGACAAGCGCGGTGAAAGGAATCGTGGAAGAGGCGTACGGCTATCGCGCGAAGTCCGTGTTGCCACAGGTGTTCCAGGCATTGCGCATCGCGATCAATGACGAACTCGGCGCTTTAACCGAGTTGTTGCACGCGGGATTGGATCTCCTGAAACCGGGTGGACGCATGGGAGTTCTCAGCTACCATTCCCTTGAAGATCGCATCGTGAAGCATCTGTTCCGCGAGGTCTGCACGCCGCTGAAGGATCCGGTGACGGGGAAAGTCGCGGTTCCCAGCGCCTTCGAACTTATCACTCCCAAAGCCGTCGTTCCTTCCGACCAGGAAATCCAGGAAAACCAGCGCGCCCGCAGCGCGAAGTTCCGCGTCATCCTGAAAAAATCGGAATGATTCCAATACCATGTTCCAACTCTTCTCATCATCGGCCGTTACGCGTCGCTCGTCACTCGGCAAGCTGATCGACCAGAGCACGGTGTTGCTGATGGTGTGCATCGGATCGCTCATCCTGTTGCTTGCGTTGATGATCCTGTTCCACGAAAACGCGAACGCGACCAAGGGATACAGGTTACGCACCCTCGAATATGAGCGCTCCCAACTGTTGCTTGAAGAGGAGGTCCAAAAGATGCAAGTTGCCCAGCAGCAGTCGTTGGAAACCCTTCAAAGCGACCAAAAAATCCAGGCAATGATCCCGACGAAGCGGAAAACGTACGTCGCGGAGGAAAAGGAGATGGCCACGCGCCGGTGACTCTGTCCGAAGGAATCCTTATTCCCTGCAACATATGGCTTCCATAGGCGTTTTTATGGCTGGCAAAAACCGCTTGAAAATGCTATAATGAACGGAATATGAAACACGACCCGAACATGGCGCACACGCACTCGAAAGCCGCATTTTTCGCGGCCCTGGCGTTGTTCGCCGTGCTTCTTTCGGAACATCCGCGCCCGACGGACGCGGCGGCGGTTGTCTGCGGAGACGGGAAACTGACGGCGAACGAGGAATGTGACGACGGCAATATCGCGAACTACGACGGATGCAACGATTCTTGCAACAAGGAGGCGGGCTATGCCTGCACCTCGGCCGTTAATCAGAAAAGCGTCTGCACGCTTCCGAACTGCGGCAACGCGAGTATCGATAACGGCGAGGAATGTGACGATGGTAACACAGATGCTACCGACGCCTGTACCGCCGCGTGCAAATCGGCCAAATGCGGCGATAAAGTTGTCCAAAAAAACGTCGAGGAATGCGATGACGGAAACAGCGTGGAGAACGATGCCTGTCTCAACGATTGTACGAAGCCCCTCTGCGGTAACGGGCGCGTCGAGGGAAAGGAACAGTGCGACGACGGAAACAAGAGGGGGGACGATGCGTGTTCGCTCACATGCACCATTCAGTCTACGTTTTGCGGAAATTCAAGGCTGGATGCCGGCGAGGAGTGCGACATCGGCCTCCAAAATGGCACTTCGCCGCTCTGCAATAGCGAGTGCAAGGTTCCGTATTGCGGAGACGGATATGTCACGCGGAGTGCCGCCGAGGAGTGCGAGCCGACGAAGGCAACGGACGGAAGCTTCCTTGAGGCGCAGTGCGGCAAGACATGCGCGGTCCCGGTGTGCGCCAAGGACGATCCGGAATCCTGCGCGGGCGGATGCAAGTGGAAGATCCTGCCTGCCTGCCAGGTGCCCGCGCCCATTTCCCTTCCTTCCTCTTCCTCCTCCTCGGAATTGTCTTCCAGCGGTTCGGTATCGATTTCCTCCGTTTCGTCCGCTTCCGCGAAGAGCGGTTCTTCCGCCTCGCTGGCATCATCTCAGCCGTCCTCGGCCCTTTCCGTGGCGTCCGCCGCCAGCATCTCATCCGCCGCCGCGACTTCTTCGGTTTCGCCGGCCTTCGAGCCCGTCGATCTTGCGGCCGTGTGCGGAAACAACCTGAAGGAGGGAAAGGAGCAGTGTGATTCGGGCGGGAGGAATTCCTTGCTGCCGAACGCTTGCCGACCCGATTGCACGAACGCGAAATGCGGCGACGGGATCGTGGATGCCAAGGAGCAATGCGACGCCGGCGCAGGCAATTCCGATACGATGCGGGACGCATGCAGGACCAAATGCCTGAAGCCGAAATGCGGGGACGGAGTGGTGGATAACGGGGAAGCGTGCGACGCGGGCGCGGCCAACTCCAATACGGATCCGGATGCATGCCGCAAGGACTGCAAACAGGCTTATTGCGGCGACGGGGTCGTCGATGCGGGGGAGGAGTGCGATGGAAAGGGAAAAGAGACTGCGGAATGCACCATCTTGTGCGCCAAGCCCTACGTGCCGGTGTGCGGTGACGGCAAAACCGAAGCGGGCGAAGAGTGCGACGACGGCAACCTGGTGAATACCGACGATTGCTCCGTGGAATGCGCCGTGCCTGTCTGCGGAAACGGTAAAATCGAAGGGAAGGAACGGTGCGACGACGCGAACCTTGCGGACGGCGACGGATGCGACAAGCTGTGCCAAGAGGAATGGTCGTTCGGCTCGTTCTTCCGCTGGCTGTTCGATCTTTTCCTCCTCCCGTTCACGTTCGCAACGGAGGGGCAGTAAGTCATAGCCCGACCGGGCGCCCAGCGGGTTTTTCCGGTGCAAGTCTTCGCAGGAGTAGGTGCGCTTATTTCCTCTACCAAAAATCAGGGGAAATCCCTATCATGCCGGCTCAATTTCCCCTTTTCCCATGGATCACGGCGACGTCATCCTCCGGTTCCAGGACGTATCGTTCGAATACGACCATCACAAGCCCATCCTGAGTGAGGCGAGCTTTTCGGTGCGCGAGAACGCGAAGCTGACGATCATGGGGCAGAACGGAGCGGGCAAGAGTACCATTTTCAAAATGATCATGAAGGAGCTGAAGCCCCAGGAAGGCGAAATCCATATCAAAAAAGGCGTGACTATCGGCATCGCCAAGCAGGTCATTCCGCATGATGATTTGGAAAAGACGGTTTTGGAATTTTTCGAGGGCGCATTCACGGAGAAGCAATACGACATCGAACGCCATATCGCGAAGGTGCTGGACGCGGTGAACCTGAAGGCGCCCCTGGACAAAAAAATCTCGGCGTTCTCCGGCGGACAGAAGGCGCGCCTTCTGCTTGCGTACGCGCTCATCCAGGAGCCGGACATCCTTCTTCTCGACGAACCGACGAACAACCTCGACAAGGCGGGCATCGATCATCTCACGGGGTTCCTGGTGATGTACGACAAGACATGCATGGTCATTTCCCACGACGCGGACTTCCTGAACAGTTTCACGGAAGGCGTGCTCTACCTGGACGCGCACTCGCACAAGGTGGACCAGCATGTCGGCGATTATTTCGACGTGGTGGAGCGCATCCAGGAGCAGATCGAGCGCGAGCAGCGCCAGAACGCCCGCATGGAAAAGGATATCCAGGACCAGAAGGACAAGATCAACTTCTTCTCGCACAAGGGGGGAAAGATGCGCAAGCTCGCGAGCAAGATGCGCGACGCGGTGGAAGAAGCGGAAGACAACAAGGTCGACGTGCGACGCGAGGACAAGACCATCCCGCCGTTTACCATCGATATCGCGGACTTCACGAAGCCCTTGGCCGAGATTACGTCCGTAACGATCATGAAGGATCACAAGCCGACGAAAAAAAACGTCGCGGTTACCCTGCGCAAGCGTCATCGCGTGCTCATTACGGGTCCCAACGGCATCGGCAAGAGCACGCTGCTCGAGGCCATGGCGACGGGAAAGGAAAAAGGAGCCGTGATCACCCCGGGAGTCGTCGTCGGGTACTACCGCCAGGATTTCTCGGGTCTCCCCATGGACAAGACCGTGTACCAGATCCTGGAGGAAGCGATGGAGAAGCCGAACCACCAGGAAATCTTTTCCATGGCCGCGCGATTCCTCTTGCCCGGTGACAAAGTGCAGACGCCTGCCCGTGCGTTATCCGAAGGCCAGAAGGGTTTGCTTTGCTTCGCGCGTTTCATGCTTCTGAAGCCGACGCTGCTGATCCTGGACGAACCGACGAACCACATCAACTTCCGTCACATTCCGGTCATCGCGAAGGCCTTGAACGACTACAAGGGCGGCATGATCCTCATCAGCCACGACCAGGAATTCCTGAAGCAGATCGACATCGACGAAGAATTGGATCTGGGGGCGTTGTGAGCGTAAAATGCAGCGCTATGAGTATTGAAAACGAGCGATTGGAACAAGAGATCAATGTCATACTCGGTTCGTTGAAGGAGCCGCCGACATTGCCGATTGTCGACTATCGCGGGGAATATGTGGGAAATGGCTACGGTGCGTGCATTGATTTTTATAATATAGTCGATCGTGGTCTCTACCCGAATATATTCGAGCGATTACGGGGAAAGATCATCGTCGTGGTTCGGGAAACCCGCGTGCGCATTTTCGATGATTTAAATGAGGCACAAGAAGTATTTAAAGATGTCCCCACGAACACTCGTCTCCTATCCGGCCCTTCAATTGGTGGTGATTTGACGCTGGAAGAATTGGAAGGATGATGATCCTTCTGGACTATCTTGCAAATGCTATCCCGGATTGGAATCGAACCGGTGACCTGGAGTTTAGAACACTTCCGAGCTGCGCTCGACGCGTTTTTCATCGTTGAGATAAAAATGAAGCTGTTTCTTCAAAAAGTTCCATCCCGAACCACTTTTAAGAAATTTCTCCCTTCCGAGGGCATCCATCTTATTTACATAAGTTTCGCAATAAATAAGTTTCCATCGTGATTCTTTTGAAGTGGATTTATTCGTATGGTTGTTGTGTTCACAAAGTCTTCTTGTTAAGTCAGTCGTATATCCGATGTAGTGTTTCTTTGTATTCTCGCTTTCAAGGAAATAGACGTGATACATGACTGAATAGTAATTCCCTATGAAATGTTCGGAGAATAGGTATTCATTGCATTTACAGTATGTACGTAATTTTAAATCTACTTATAGCAAAGAATGCTGTTCTTTGCGGACTTGGAACAGTGGCTGTGCCATGTAAGTCATTGAATTTTGCAGTTCACTCAGTCGTTCCACGTGACATGTAAAAACGCTTCTCGTTCTTCATGCAAAAATGATAGTTTTGGAGTGTAATGGCAGCGCCACGTGATCATTCGCTGTCACGTAAACGGCTGCGCGGCACGTGACACGTAAAATCACTCCTCGCTTCGCTGCGAATGATTTTACGTGGTATCCCGGATTGGAATCGAACCAATGACCTGGAGCTTAGAAGGCTCCCGCTCTAATCCAACTGAGCTACCGGGACATAGGTCTATTATAGCAGATTTTGCCTTCTCTTTGCGATCCGTTTTTATGCTATACTTTCGACGATGGATCAACAGCCCACGCAGGATCAGCAAATGCCTCCTCCTCCCGTAACGGAGGTTGTTCCGGCAAAACCGCTTGATGACGTCGAGGAGAACAAGGACATCGCCGCGCTCAGCTATGCATGGATCCTGTCGCTCGTGGTTTTTTTCACCAGGAGGGATTCGCCTTTCGTCCGATTCCATGCGAAGCAAGGCGTCGTGTTGTTCGTGCTGAGCATTGCGTTTTGGATGGTGCCGTTCGCGGGGCGTTTCCTGGAACTTGCGGTCCTTGCCTTGTGCGCCCTTGGATTTATCAATGCCGCGCAGGGAAAGTGGAAAGATTTGCCGCTTATCGGAGCGGCGGCGCGCGGAGACTGGAAAGCCGTCCGCGAATCTTGGAAATCGGTGGTACATAACATCGCAGACGGATGGAAGCATTTCCGTAAGGATGCGCATAAGAAGGAGTCGGAAGCCAAGCCGCAGGAATCAGCTCCGGTCCAAGTCGTACCCGCGCCGGCGCCAGCTCCCATGCCACCCGTAGCAGAATCCGTCCCTGACAATCCTCCTGCCCCGCCTTCCCCGAACCTATGACGAAGTACAAGCGCGTGATGCTCAAGCTGTCCGGTGAATCCTTCTCGAAGGAAAAAGGACAGGGAATTAACCATGAGATCCTGCACGGAATCGCCGCGAAGATAGCCGCCGTCGCCAAGGCGGATACGCAAATAGTCGTCGTGGTGGGGGGCGGAAACATCTGGCGCTACCGCGATACGATCGGCAGCGGCATCGAGCGTAACGCCAGCGATGCCATGGGCATGCTTGCGACGATCATGAATAGCGTGGCGCTGCAAGCCGCGTTGGAATCCGCAGGCGTATTCACGCGCATTCTTTCCTCCATCAACGTCCCCCAACTCGCCGAACCTTTCATCCACAGGCGTGCGATTCGACACCTGGAGAAGGGCCGTATCGTCATTTGCGCCGGCGGAACGGGCAATCCCTATTTCACCACCGATTCCGCGGCTGCGTTACGCGCGTTGGAACTGAATTGCGAAGTGTTGTTCAAGGCGACGAACGTCGATGGCGTGTACGACAAGGATCCCCGGACGAATCCCGATGCCGTCTTGTACAGGACCCTCACGTACCAGGAGGCAATGGAAAAGAACCTGAACGTGATGGACCAGGCCGCATTCGCGCTGTGCAGGGATCAAAAGCTGCCTATCCGCGTCTTTGATATGTCCGACGACAACCTGGGCAAGGCCGTGGAGGGTCAAGATATCGGCACGCTGGTGCATGCGTAAAAGCGAGGCAAAGCAATTGAAATTCGGCTTCGTACCCCTTATGCTTGTTTCCTATGTCTGACGCACGCATCTCTTCCTTCACCGCGGATTTCTCCCGCATTCTCCAGCATTTGCAGGGGGAATTCAGCAAGCTCCAGACCGGGCGTGCGAACGCCTCGCTCGTGGAGCATATCGAGGCGGAATCCTACGGCCAGCGCATGCCACTGAAAGCCATGGCGAGCATCAGCGTCCAGGATGCCAAAACCATCACCATCCAACCGTGGGACAAATCCGTCCTGCAATCGATCGAGAAGGCCATCCAGATCGCGGACATCGGCATCAATCCGGTGAACGACGGCACGCTCATCCGCCTCGTTCTTCCGCCCATGACGACGGAGCGCCGCGAACAATTGAAGAAGATCGTGCACACCGTTGCCGAAGAAAGCCGCATTTCCGTCCGCCAGGCTCGCCAGAAGGCGCTCGATGCCATCAAGCAGGATCCGAACGAGACGTTGCGCAAGTCGCTGGAGAGCCAATTGCAGAAGGAAGTGGATGCCGCCAACGCGAAGATCGACGACCTTAGGAAGCAAAAGGAGGAAGAGGTGATGAAGATCTGAAAAAGAAAGGTGTCACCCTGAGCGTAGACGAAGGGCTGACACCGCGTGTATGGTTCGTCTACGCTCACCATGACACGCGTTTTCTGAGTATGTATGTCTTCATCTGATCGTATTATCCTCTTCGCGCATAACATCCGCTCCATGTGGAACGTCGGTTCCTTTTTTCGCACGTGCGATGCGTTCGCAGTCGAGAAGATCTACCTTACGGGATACACGGCGTTTCCTCCCCGCAAGGAGATCAGCAAGACGGCGATCGGCGCGGAAGAGCATGTCGCGTGGGAGAACCATGCCGACCCGGTCCCCGTTTTGAAAACGTTGAAGGATCAAGGATGGTCCCTTGTCGCGTTGGAACTCACGCCGGATTCGAAACAACTTCCGTCTTTCAAGCCTGCGCAGAAAACATGCCTCATCGTCGGGCACGAACTGACGGGCGTGCCCGAGGATATCTTGTCGCTCTGCGACGATGTCGTTGCCATCGGGATGCTTGGTCACAAGGAGTCTCTCAATGTGGCGGTCGCGGCAGGCGTTGCCTTGCATCACCTACGGTTTTCGTAAACGAAAACCGTAGCGGAGATTCATGAATCTCCGCTACGGGAAGGGTACATATCAGCGGTTCTTCATGAAAATCTGGTGCTTCACCGTCATCAGGGAGCCCAGGCCCATCAGGATGAGTACGCAACGTGCCAGCCATCCCAGGAACGGGATGACCCACAGGAGTTTCAAGACCAGGAAGACGCCGAGTGTCAGGAAGAAGATCGTCACGGCGTTCCACTTCTTCTTATTCTTCAGCTCGATCCAGCGGGCGAACACCATGGAAGACAGGATGGTGGAGAAGTAGAGCGAGGCCAGGTATAGCGCCAATACCGCGATCGCCAAGGGAATGCCGATGAACGTGAGAAGCAAGACGAGGAACAGGATGGGCGTCAGGATGACGTAGAGGAAGCCGATGAGCAGCGACATCCAGGGCTGCTTCTGCAGTGTCTTCGCCGCGTTCTTGAAAATCTCGCGGGTGAAGAAGAGGAAGAGTCCGATGACGAAGGCGGCGGAAAAGACGGAGAAAAGGGTAATGCCTGCCAGAAGCCCCGCAGCCCCTTCCTTCACGCCGTCATGCTGCTCGTATTTCAGGTCTTCGCGGTACGTGGCCGTTCCCTTCACGTTTGCGCTTACATCGCGCCGTCCTTGCACGGACCAATAATCCAAATTACCGTTGAAGCGGGCCGTTTCGCCGATTGCGAATGACGTTCCGGTCACCGTCGCGTTGGATGCGATGAGTCCGTTCACGGCGACATCATTTCCATGGATTTCCGTGATGCCGTTCACCGTTCCATTCACCGTGATATCGCTTCCGTAGGCCTTCAACATTCCGTTGATAGTTCCGTCGATGACTACCGTTCCGCCCGTGACGAGGAGGCCGCCGCCGATCACCGCCGTTTTTTCGACGTGCAATTCTCCCGCCGCGACCGTCACGGTTCCGTTCACGCGCCCGCTGATGCTGGCGTTTCCACTCACTATTTTCACGTTATCGCGGATGCTTCCGGATACGGACACTTCGCCTCCCGCAACCTGGAGGTCGCCCGCGACCGTGGAGCTCACGAATACTTTTCCACCCGCGACGTTGATATTTCCATTTACGTCTTCGGCAACCATCACTTGTTCGCCCGCCGTATATGTCTCGTTTCCGATGGAAATCCGTACCGGCGGCCTGATCATGCGGTTTTCCTCTTCCGCGGACGCGGATGGGATGTGCGCGAAACAGACGGATGCCGTCGACAGGGTCAGGCCGGCAATGGCCAAGGATACGATGGAGCGTTTCATAAGGAGGGGAAGGAAATTACCCTTCAGTATAGCCATACTCGCCTTAATGTATATTGATAGCTTCTTTTTCTGTGTTAAATGCAGTCGATGGGATCCACGTCGACGATGACATCGGTGAGGTCCAGCTTTGGCAGGAGTTTTCGGATGTGGTGGCCGCGCAACAGCACGTGCCATACTTTTCCTGAGCCGAAGAGCGTGGGGGCGCTCATCACGCTGGCGAATAATGATTCGGCTTTGATCAGATCCTGCAAGTCCTGCTGCAGTTTCTTGGCGCGCACATTCGGTATTGCGCCACTGATGAGGAATCGGATCATGTCGGACGCAGGCGGATAGTTGAGCGTCGTGCGCAGTTTCAATTCCGTTTCCATGTAATCCTCGGTGCGGTGTTCCGATGCGGCCACCACTTCCATGGTCGCGGGACGGAATGTCTGGATGATCACGTCGCCGGGCTTCGCGCGTCCGCTGCGTCCCGTGAGCTGCGTGAGGAGTTGGAAGACACGTTCGCCCGCGCGGAAGTGGGGGAGTGAGAGGCCGACGTCCGCGAGTAGCACGGCCGCGAGCGTCACCTCCGGTAGATCGAGACCTTTCACCACGCTTTGCGTGCCCAGAAGGATATCCGCTTCGCGGTCGCGCATTTTCTTCAGAAGGTCACGCATCTGCTCCGGGTGTTTCAGCGTGTCGCTATCCGCGCGAAGTAAACGCGCTTTTGGGAATCGCATGCCGATGAGTTCTTCGAGTCTCTGCGTCCCCGCACCCACGGGCATGAGATCCACGGACTGGCAGTGCGGGCAACGTGCGGGAATGTTCGCGGTCACGCCGGAGAAATGATCCATGAGGTACGGATTGCCGCGCCCGTCGCGGTGCACGGTGTAGGGCAGCTGGGATTCCGGAGAGACCAGCCGGCGCCTGCAGTTGAGGCACAGCACTGCCGTCGCTATGCCGCGGCGGTTCAGGAAGAGCACGGTCTGCTCGCCTTTGTCCAAGCGTTGCTGGATGGCTTCTAGAAGAGGAGGGGAGAACGGATACAGGTCGCCGAATTTCACGCCCGCTAAGTCGATCACGCGGACGGTCGGCAGCGCCTGGTCTTTGTAACGCCTGGAGATGCGGGCCAGGTGATACTGCCCGTTCTTCGTGCGCGCCCAGCTTTCCAGCGACGGTGTGGCGGAACCGAGTACCAACTTTGCACCCGCGAACTCGCAGAGCTTCTCTGCGGTATCGCGCGCGTGGTAGCGCGGCGTCTGTTCGTTCTTGTAGGTCCATTCGTGTTCCTCGTCGATGATTATGAGTCCCAGATTCCTGCAGGGCGCGAACAGCGCGGAACGCGAACCGATGACCAGCGCCGCTTCGCCGCTATGGATGCGCTTCCATTCCTCCCTGCGTGCCGCGGGCGTGAGGCGGCTGTGTAGCACGGCGATGTGCTCGCGGTGGAACATCTCCTCGAAGCGGTGGATCGTATGCTCGGTCAAAAGGATTTCCGGAACCAGGAGGATCGATTGCTTCCCGACGCGTGCCATGTCGGCGATCATCTCCGCGTATACCTCCGTCTTTCCGCTTCCCGTGATACCGAAGAGCAGCGACGGTTTCTTTTCCGCTTTCATCGCGTCGTACGCGGCTTTCTGTTCTTCCGTGAGGATGTGCGGATCTTTCTCGATCGCATAGGACGTACGGTTGATGACTGCATCCATTTTCTCTTCCGCCACGATATATCCTTTTTCAATAAGGCTCTTCGCGGCCGCGCTGCTCCATGCGCCACTTTTGCGCAACGCTTCCAGCGTCACCCATTCCTTTCCCGCCAGTTCATCCAGGATCGCTTCCTGCCGTTTGCCGAGCTTCTCGTCCATTGCCTTCTCGGTTCTCGTAAATCCTTTCTCCGGTTGCGGCAGCAGCGTGCGCCAGGGTGAGCCGGGGAGGAACGGGGTGAGCGCGCCGCGTACGGAACAATGGTAATAATCGGCCATCCACCGCAGTGTCTTTACCTGTGCTTCCGAGAGCACCGGCACGTCGTGCATCTTTTTGTCGATGGACTTTACCTCGAATATCGTCGCCTCGGTGCTTTCATCGACTCCAAGCAGCAAACCTTCCGTGTCCTTTTTACGCAGGTTGATATTCACCAGCATGCCTTCTTTCAGGTCCATGTCTTTCCCGTCATAGGTCAGGCCGTTGCTGATGCCGGGGTTCTTCGACGCCGGAAGCACGATCCATTTCATGTCCACAATGATGATCCATTTCTGTCACGCTGACCAGCGGCCCGTGAACAAAAAATGCGGTGACAAAAAATCCGGTCTCAGCTATACTGGGAGACATGCGACTTCCCCGCGAACCCTACAGGGCATATGAGAACGGAGCCCTTGCCGTAGAGGAAAACATCGAACGCGCGGATGGTTTTGAGATTCGCGAAATCCAGAATGACATGGCTCAAATGAGGAGGAGATATGAAGCATTGGTGTTGGCGAATTGAGTTCTGATCAACGGTAGAACAGGGGATAGGAAGATGCTTTCTTTTCCGTTATACTGGAAATGCTCGGGATGTAGCTCAGTTGGCTAGAGCGTCTGGTTTGGGACCAGAAGGCCGCGAGTTCGAGTCCCGCCATCCCGACCACTTTTTGGTTTCCGAGCGTAGCTCAGTTGGCCGAGGATCCGTTCACGGATCCGAGTAATGAAAAACTGCGTCTGGTTCTCGTCTCATTTGGGACCAGAAGGCCGAGAGTTCAAGTCCTTCCGCCCCGACCAATAAATTTTATGAGCCTAAATGAAGGTAGCGGCACCTTAAATGTAGTACTTGGTACGAAAAATGCGATTATTGTTGCTAGTGATAGTCGGAGAACTTGGTCAGACGGAAGTATGGATGATTCATTTAAAAAATTGTTTCCAATCGGGAATAGAAGAGTTTTGACAATTGCAGGCTTGGTAGAGATGAAATCAGACGACTATCCTTGGTTAAGAAATTATCTTCCAGGAATTATTGATAAAAGAATTACTTGTAATGTTGATTGGATAAACCTTGAGGAGATGCAATGGGATGGCGAGGAAAATCCTCTCTTTTGGCCAAGTTTAAATAGTAGTGCATGGAGAGTCGTTCAAGGAACAATGCAAACATATTTTAATTTTATTTGTGCAATAAGTGGGGCTCAAGCAGATTCAACAAAAGTTATTAGCGCATTACTGGCTGGTTATAAAAAAGATGGTTCAATAAAAATTGAAAGAGAAATTTTAAAACCGGTGTCTATAGTGAACGAAAATAATTTATTAAGCATAAGTTTTCGTAAGTCATTTAGTTACATGAAAGAAAGTAATGGCTTTATTTATGCTTTAAATGGAAAAACTGAAATTGCAAATAGAATATTAATGGGGCTGACTTCAGCTGGCTTCGTTCCTGATATTAAAAATTATGATTATATAAAATTATATTATGAAAAATTGATAAAAGGAGAACGTAATAATTTATCAGAAGACGAATTAATTAATTTAGCAAAGGAGCTTATTATCTTAACCTCCGAAAATGATAAGGCGGTTGGAAAGGATCCAATACAGCTAGTTGTTTTATATCCTGACTTTACCAAAAAAGAAGTGAATGTTTTTAAATCAGAAAATTACAATTGGCAACTTCCAGTTGATGGAAGTTGGTACAGCGCTACTGTTTTAGATGAAACATTTCCTTTTGAAAATCTTCCAAAGAATAATTTAGTGGTTTCGTTTTGTGAAATATCCAACAATAAATTTCCAATCAATATTGATAATAATTTTTATTTTGCAAATAGATTAAAAAATTCAACTTTTAAATTTGATGGCGGTCAAATTCGATTCGAAAGAAACTCTGATGAAGGGGGTAATAAACTTTTATTAAAAAGAGGGGTAAACTTTGAATCATTTAGTGAATTAAAGAGTGTTAATTGGAATATTGAGTATTATTCCTGAATGAATCCCTTCACCTGGCTTTCCCAGAGCCGGGCGTAGATTCCTTTCTTCTCGATCAATTCGTCGTGCGTGCCGTCCTCCGCGATCTTTCCTTTGTCCAGCACGATGATGCGGTCCATCATGCGTAGCGTGGAGAGGCGATGGGCGATGGCGAGCACGGTCTTTCCTTTCATGAGTTCCGCCAACGCTTTCTGGATTTCCGTCTCACTCTCGCTGTCGAGAGCGGACGTCGCTTCATCCAGCACAAGGATCGGTGCGTTCTTCAGGATCGCTCTCGCGATGGCGACACGCTGGCGCTGACCGCCGGAAAGCTTAATGCCGCGTTCGCCGACCATCGTGTCGTATCCTTTCGGCAGAGTCGTGATAAAGCCGTGCGCTTGCGCCTGCTTCGCCGCGTTCTCTACGTCCGCGTCGGTCGCGTCCAGGTTGCCGTAGCGGATGTTCTCGCGGATGGTGCGGTGGAAGAGCGACGTGTCCTGCGGGACGATGGCGATCTGCCTGCGGATGCTCACTTGCGTTGTCTCGCTGATGTCCTGTCCGTCGATGACGATGCTTCCGTCCTTCACGTCGTACTGACGAAGGAGCAGGGCGGTAAGCGATGTCTTGCCCGCGCCGCTGTGTCCCACGAGCCCTACTTTTTGTCCGCCCGGAACCTTTAATTGAAAGTGATCGAAGACGATGGAATCGCCGTAGCCGAATGACACGTCGTCGAACGTGATGGTGCCGCCGTTCGTCTTCAGGTCCTTCGCGTCTTTCCCGTCCACGATGTCGTGCGGCACGAGGATTTCATTCAGCCCTTCCGCGGTCTGGCCGTAGTCGTCCATGAGCTTGTTGATTTCGTTTCCGATGAAGAGCAGTTGGCGCATCTGTCCCATCATCAAGCTGATGATCATCGCGATGTCGCCGACGGTCACGAGCCCCGCCTGCAACAGGCGCACCGCGGTGCCGATCATGGTGAACATGTACACGGCCATGAGCGCGTTTCCGATGACGAGCGACCATTCCGAGTAGAACCAGATGCGGCGGCCGGCGTCGCGGCTGTCGATGATGTACTCCTGCAGGTGATCGATTTCGAATTCATGGTGCCCGCTCTGGTGCACCGCCGTCATGTTCGACGCGCTGTCGACCATCACTCCTTTCATCGTCGATCCCGATTCCGCCGCGGCCCTCGCGAGCGGCCGGCGCTTGTTGGCAAGGAGGGTCATGATCACGAGGAAAATGACGATCCATATCGCCATGATTCCAGTCAGCATCGTGTTGGCCGTGGAGAGCACGACCATGCCCACGATGAAGGACATGACCATCGGGATCATCTGCCACAACGTCGTTTGGATGATGCGTGATCCGCTGTCCGATGCGTTCCCGATCTTGTTCGCCAGCGCGCCCGCGAAGCGATTGCTGAAGTATTCCGCGCTGTGATACGTGAGGTAGCTGAAGAGCGTTTCGTAGCTGCGCGCGCGGATGCCCGTGATCCACTTCATGCCCATGAAGCCGCTGGTGCGCCAGCATGCCCACGACGCGACGAAGCCGCCGATATATAGGTAGGTGACGGGCCAGGGGTCCGTCGTGCCCGTGGCTGGATCCTGCGTGAGCGCGTTGATGAGGTTTTTCAGCAGGAAGTTGTTGATGCCGTCGATCGTCGTGGCGGTCATCACGGCGACGGTCGCGGCGATCGCCCAGCCCGGATATAGGCGGGTGAGGTACAGGATGTAGCCGAAGGGGGACTTGGGGACCGTTTTCATCCGACTTCGCCGGAAGGGAAAGTTATGAGGAAGTAAAAGTAAAATAAGCCTGGATGCTAGGCGCTACGCCGGATTTCGCTATTTATCATGCAAGCAGCGGAGCTCATGAGCGGGGAGTATATTCCACAATAACGATATTTGAGAATATATTCAGTTGGAAATTAGGCTTTAGGTTTTAGGTAATAGAAAACAGTCTATTGCCCGAAGCTACAACCCATCACCTATAACCTAACATTCTCACCTCAGGAAATGACGATCGTTCCTTTGCTGTCCCCGTGGCCGGGGCCGCAGCGGAAGGCGAAAAAGATTAAGAATCCGTTTGTTTCGGATGCATGAGGCGAGTAATGCTGATTCCCGTCTTAATTCCCCCTTAATCTTTTTCCCGTATCCTTCACGCATGCATATCCTGCTTATCGAGGACCAGCAGAAGCTCGCCGACAACATGCGGAGGTTTTTGGAACTGGAAACATACGCGGTGACCGTGTGCCATGACGGACGCGATGGATTCGAGAAGGCGATGACCCAGGAGTTCGACCTCATCATCCTGGATATCAATCTCCCGGGCATGGACGGATACGTCATCTGTTCCATGCTGCGACAGAACAAGAAGAACCTGCCCATCCTTATGCTCACCGCGCGCACGAAGCAGGAAGAGGTCGTGCACGGCTTGAACATCGGCGCGGATGATTACCTGAAAAAGCCGTTCGATCTGAATGAACTCCTTGCGCGCATCCGCGCATTGCTGAGGAGGCACAGCGAAAAGGCGCCGCAATTGCAGGTCGGCGACGTGATGCTGGATGCCAATACGCAGGAAGTGCGCCGCAAGGGAAAGAAAATAAGCCTCTCGCCGAAGGAATACGCCCTTTTCCTCTTCCTTTTGCAAAACAGGGGAGTCGCGCAAGACAGGCCCCGCATCATCGAACATGTGTGGGGAGGGAATGACGCGCTGTTGTTCTCGCAAACGGTGGATGTGCACATCGCCTACC
The DNA here is from genome assembly GCA_964603635.1 of uncultured Candidatus Peribacteria bacterium. GTDB lineage: Bacteria > Patescibacteriota > Gracilibacteria > Peribacterales > Peribacteraceae > CAZRVH01. The sequence goes on along the minus strand of CAZRVH010000002.1, from coordinate 63,541 downwards.
TGCGGCGTAAGCTCGGGAAGTCCGTCATCGAGACCGTGCCTGGCAAGGGATATCTCATTCCCAGCGACTGATGTTCAAGAGGATCAGCTTCATGATCGCGTTGCAATTCACCGCCTTCGTGTTTTTGCTGTTCCTCGTGAACGGACTTATTTTCCTGGGCATTGATTTCCAGAGTGCGCAGCGTCAGACGGGCAGCCGCCTTCTCGGTACGGCCAACTTCGTGCTCACGCAGTTCGTTCCCGGCCGGGGTATTCCCATTACGTCCATACCCCCCATGGTTCGGGACCGCGTCCGCATCGCGGATGCGAAGGGGCAGGTTTTGTTCGAGGGGGGCATCTTCGAATCCGTCCCGTTCACGACCCAGGAAGGACTGTCCGACATCCGCATTCAGAACGAAGAATATGCCGTGCTGACAACGAAGATCCTGTACAAGGGGGAGCTTGCCGGATATATCCAGGTCGCGGACGTCGAGCGCCAGCAGTTCCGCGATCTCCCGTCGCGCGTGTTCCTGTACCTGTTCGTGAGCGTCGTCATCTCCCTGCTCACCTTCGGCGTCGGACGCTTCTTCGCGCGCCGAAGCCTTCTTCCCGCGGAGCGCATGGTCACGAAGCTCGAGCAATTCACGCAGGATGCCAGCCACGAGTTGCGCACGCCGTTGGCCGCGTTGAATTCCTCGCTGGATCTGGCACTCAAGACCGAGTCATATAAGGAAGGCATCGTGTCGGCGAAGGAAGACCTCCGGGAAGTCCTCACCCTGGTCGAGCGCCTCCTGGAGATCGCCCGCCTGGAGCAATCCGTCATTCATCCGGAAACCGTCGATGCGTCCGCCCTTGTCCGCGATGTCGTCGAACGGTACAGGCCCTTGGCCGCTGAAAAGGGCATCGCGATCGATACGGACCTGGACGAAGGATATCTCATCAGCGCCGATCCATCGTTGTTGCGTCAGGTGCTCAATAACCTCCTGTCCAACGCGATCAAATACAACAAGCAGGACGGAAGGGTCACCGTGGGGCTGAGGAAGGGGCGATTAGTCGTGGAAGACACGGGCATCGGCATCGCGAAAGAGGATATTCCGCATATTTTCGATCGTTTCTACCAAGTGGATGATTCGCGTTCCCGCGGCGGGTTCGGACTGGGCCTTTCCCTGGTGCGCAACATCGCCGATGTCCACGGGTGGGATTTGACGGTGAAGAGCGCCGAAGGGAAGGGGAGCAGGTTCACCGTTGCCTTTCCCGGCGCAGGGCGGCCCTCATGATCTTAATGCGCTCTTAATGGGTCCCCCATACAATGCGAACGTCTCGTTTTGACACAGAGCAAAATCGAGACGGAAGGGATCAAAGGAGGCCGCATCGGCCTTCTTTGTTTATACCAAGCAATAGGGCCGGTATCGCGCAAAAAAGATTGCATTAACATTAATCTTTATACTATAGTCAACTGCTATGCACACATTCATCCGTTCCCTTTTACTCACCCTCGGCCTTGCGTTGCCGGTCCTGACGACCGCCCAGGCGTACACGGGAACCATGTCCCGCGCCTCGTTCGCGCAGGCGCTGATGGCTACGAAAGGCTTCCCCGCAGGCGCGGGCAACTGCTTTGCAGACGTTCGCACCGAATCCTTCGCATCCGCCGTGTGCGGAGCCAGGAACGCAGGTATCGTATCCGGCAATCCGAACGGACAGTTCCGCCCCTATGACGGCGTCACGTTCATCGAAGCCGCCGCCATGCTTGTGCGTGCGCAGCGCGTCACGGTCGTTTCGGACGGCGTTTGGTACCGGCCGTATATCGAGAAGCTCAATGAGTGGAATGCCATTCCCGCGTCCATCACGAATATCCTGAGCCCCCTTTCGTCCGCGCAGGCGACCGAACTGATTGCGAAAGCGACGTCCGGGAATGGGGGAAGCGGTTTGCCTTCCGGAGCGGGTTCCGAAACGGATGGAGATCTTTCCGTCTCCGCCAGCGATACGACGGTGGAGCCAGGCGACCGCGTCACGTTCACCATCCGCATCAAAAACGATCGCAATCGTGATATTGAAACGGATCTCAATGCCTTCTTGGATTCCGATATGGAATTTGTCTCCGCTTCTGATGATGGCGAGGATATCGAAGATGACGAGATCGAATGGCAGGATATCGAAGTGGATGAAGATGATTCCGAGACCGTTACGCTGAAAGTGCGCATCGATTCCAATGCCGACGACGGAGATACGCTTCGCATCCGTTTTGAGACGGATGACGACGAGGTGTCGCTCCGCCTCGAAGTGGATGATCATGGCAATGATAACGATGATGATAACGATGACGACGCGGACATCACCGTCAGTATTACGGAGACCGATGATCCGGTGGATGAAGGCGATACGATTACCTATCGCATCAAATTGACGAATAACAGCAATGACGACGAGGAAACCGACGTGACGGCCTTCCTGGATAAGAATACGTCGTTCGTTTCCGCAAGTGACGACGGATTCGAAGATTCTTCCGATCGCGTCGAATGGAACGACGTCGAAGTGCGCGAGGACAAGACCGTTACCCTTCTTCTCACCGTCCGCCTCGATAGCGGTGCCGATGACGGCGATACGCTCGAACTCGAAGTGGAAACGGACGATGACAGCGATACCGAGACCACGAAGGTCGATGGCAATGGCAATGACGATGGAGACGAAGATATCGATATCTCCATCGACGCTTCCGACAGTTTCGTGCGCGTGGGTGATACCGTCACGTTCCACATCCGACTGGAAAACAACGATAACGAAGACATCCAGCCCGTTATCCGTGCGTATCTTGACGATTCGATGAGCTTCCTCACGGCGGGTAACGGCGGCAAGCTGACCCAGACCGATGAGGTGCGCTGGGATGACGTGAAAATCCAGGAAGATGACGACAGGACCATCCAATTGACCGTACGCGTTAACGATCGTGTCCGGGCGGGCGATACCTTGGTCTTGAGAGTGACCGCCGGCAATGACGAGCGATCGATTGCGATCCGCGGGGAATAATCAAAATGGCGTTAGGAATCAAAATGCAGCCCGTATCCAGTACTTCTGGATACGGGCTGTTGACATTTATAAAATAGTAGTATAATTCGTTTATGAAAAAACTCAATGAACTTTCGGCAGACAGTGACCAATTAGATGGTGTTTCGGCTCATGCCGAGCCCAAAACTTCTTCAAGAAGTGTTTGGAATATCGCAGGTAAAATCGCCATCATGGTTGCAACGGCATGCGGGTCTGCGGACAGACCCGGCGACGCGCAGGCGAAAGAGCCGGATTCCGCGAAGCAGCTGACCATGCTTCCCGTTTCGCCCATTGCAGGAGCCCCCGTGTCCGCTCTTTCAGCCAGTGAACCCGATCGCCAAAAGATCGATGGGTGGAAGGATCAAATCCGAACGCAACGCCTTGCCGTTGCATACGCGAATATCGAAAAGGCGGATCCTAAAAGCAAGCCGTCCATGCTCATGGAATTGTTAAAGCGTTTGAAGGCCTCTATGGAAAAGTCCCTCTCGCAGGAAGAAACGATCGCCTTGAGGGAACTTGCCTTTGAAACGGCAAAGATGTGCGGTAATTTTACGGATGCCCTTGATTTACACCGTGCGATCGAATCGGACACATCGCTGTTGCAACCCGGGTTTATCAAAGACGAAATCGCTTTCCTTCAGCATGCGCTTTCCATGCCGGTCAACCAGTTTGCCAGTCGGAAAAGTGCCATCAATGTCGCCTTGGACGAGCGCAGAAATGTCTTGCAGGCGATTGATACGCTTTCTGCCGATCCTGACAATAAGGAGGCCAACCAAGCCGTCGGGGCCTACCTGACGCTCGGCCGGTATGCATCCGAAGCAGGCTTTCCGTATCTCGCGAAAGGTACGGATCCCGTTATGGTGGAACTGGCGAGCGCCGATAACTTAATGAATGCGCAAGTTTGGGAAAATGGAGCGGAAAGAATAAGGCCAGAGTGGAGGAAATTCGTAGCAGAGCGTGCCGAGAAATTAAAGAAAAATGATCAGGTCTTCGTTGCCTCTCCAATGGCAGGCGACTCCGACATGCGCGAGACCCAATCATTGCCCGCTCAGGCACCGGCCAAACCTAGTGCCGTTGCAAATTCAACGGAGGTTGCAAGGCCTCCCATTACGGGCAAAAAAATTAATCTTCTTAAACCCGCTGCAAATGAACCGCCATTATTCAATCCTATTTGGGGCAAAACAGGCATGACACCGGACGGAAAACTATATATGAATAAGGTTGGCGAAAACGGAACTTGTAAAATGCAAATTCTCAGGGTTCCGACCGGCAATTTCTCGGTTCGTGCGAAAGTCGAATCATTGCAGGGTGGCAAAATTCTTACATTCGTTATTCCTTTGGGAGATGGAGAGTGTTGGGTTCGTTGCTCCAAGGATGCCATTTCTATCGAACAAAATAATGGCACGGATGAAAAGGAAATTCCTAATAGGAAGAAAGTTGAGTTTCAGCCAAAGGACAATGATTTTCATATCGAGGTGCGTGATAACAAAGATGACACTTTTGCCGTTTCTGTTTCGTTGAATGGCGAGTTGATAAATACAATAGACTTTAAGAATTTGCCTATACGAAGTCGGGATGGCTGGCTGGTTGGTCCTAAGCAGTCACTGGCACTTTGGACATATGATTCGGATTTGACTATAAGCAGTTTGGGGGTAACGACGATTACTGGTCGGGTTGTTACTAAATAAATGATTGTAAAAAGCCCCGTAAGGGGCTTTTTTGTTTTACTTCTTTCCTCCGAATCCGACGCCCAGGCAAGCAAGGGCGATGGCGGCATGGAGGTAGTTGTCCGCATCATTCGCCATGAAGAGGCCCAGGATACTTCCGCTGATTCGCCTGAATATATCATCGATGACGTTCAATCCGTCCTTTCTATCTTTTAAAGCAAGGTATTCGTTCGTGTGTGAGTGAATAAGGATACGCCAAGGATTTTCGAATCGATGCTGTATACTTCGGTTCTTTCATGGCTTTCGCAGACGCACCGCTGGCTTTCCGACTTCGTCCGCAAAAACTGCACGATTTCGTAGGGCAGGAGCATATCGTCGGGGAGGGGACCGCGTTGCGCGCGGCCATCGAGCACGACACGTTATCATCGATCATTCTTTCCGGCCCGCCCGGAACGGGAAAGACCACGTTGGCTCATATCGTCGCCCAAACGACCAATGCGCATTTCGTGCAAATCAACGCCGTGATGAGCGGCATCAAGGAATTGAAAGACGTATGCGCGGAGGCCGAGCGTATGCATGCGGCGTTTAAACAGCGTACCGTTTTGTTCATCGATGAAATCCATCGCTTCAACAAGTCTCAACAGGACGCGTTGCTTCCGTACGTGGAAAGCGGGGCCGTGATCCTGATCGGGGCGACGACGGAAAACCCGTACTTCGAGGTGAATGCGGCGTTGGTGTCCCGTTCCCAGGTCCATTTGCTGCGGGCGCTCAACGAACAGGATTTGCTTTCCCTTCTCCGGCGCGCGGTACGCGATGACAAGGGGTACAAAGGCACCGTAAAGGTGTCCGATGACGCCCTCAGGAAGATCGCCCACGTTGCCAACGGCGACGCCCGCATCGCCCTGAACGCGCTCGAGCTTGCGGTTACGACCGCGGGCGGCCACGTATCGCTGAAAGACGCCGAACGCATTTTTGCCGAGCGGAACAAGCGGTATGACCGTACCGGCGAGGAGCATTACGATACGGTGTCCGCGTTCATCAAAACCATGCGAGGCAGCGACGTAGACGCTGCGTTGGTGTGGCTGTTCAAGATGATCGCGAGCGGAGAAGAGCCTCGTTTCGTGTTCCGCCGCATGGCGATATTCGCATCCGAGGACATCGGGAACGCGGATCCCCGCGCGCTGCAAATCGTGATGGATGCGTGGCGCGCATTCGAATTCGTCGGACTGCCGGAAGGGGAATACTTCCTCGCGCACGCATGCATTTATCTCGCCCAAGCGCCGAAGAGCAACGCCGTGAAGAACGCGATGTACGCAGCGAAGGCATTCGTGGAAACAGCCTCTTCCTTGGAAGTGCCCTACCATATCCGCAACGCGCCGATGAAAGGCATGGCGGAGCAGGGATACGGGAAGGGGTACGTCTATCCGCACGATACCTTGGAAGGGATTTCCCAGGGGCACTACTTCCCGATCGGTGCCGAGCCGGTGGATTTGTATCTTCCAACGGACAGGGGAATGGAGGCGGAAATTGCAGGGCGAATCACCAAGGCCAGGTCTGTCATCAGGGGGCAGTAAAGTTTGCAATAATATAAATATGTGTTATAATATATTACACGTATGAAGTCCAAAATACATGCACATCAGATTTGGAACGAATTCCGCGAAGTGCCGGCCATGCACGCCGCCGCGACCGTCTGCGCGTTTTTTTGCGCCGTTTTCCTCAATTTCGGATGGATGCTCGTCGTTCTGGCGGCGTATGCCTTTCTCACGATCCGCTCGCTTTCTTCCCGGCCCCGTCCGATCGCGTCGTATGTCCAATGTCTTTCCTTGGAATCTTCCGTGCTTTTGTTCGGGGTGTTGTATGACGTCTGTTTCCATGCTTGGTTGCCCGTGCTGCCTTCTTTCGGGCCGATGTCCCGCGCATTTTCTTGGCTGATGCTGGCCTTCGTGCTTGTTTCCGTCAAATTCTTTCTCATCACCCGCATCGCGGACGCGCTGTCCGATGAACGACGGTATGAACGGGCCCTTGCAAATACATCCACTCTTTTGCTTTCCTTCGTATTCCTGATCGCGTCCCTCGGCGTGTTTGTTCTCGCCCAATTCGGGCCCGGTGCAGGTGAGATTCCTTTCTTGATCCTGCGGTCCGTGACACCGGGCATCCTCTGAACATCAAAAGGGCACCGCATCCCCGAACAGGTTTTTTTCCAGATAACACGCTTCTTCGCGCCAGGGGCCCGGCGCGCGCCCGTAGCGCTCTTCAAATTCCCTGAAACGTTCGGCCAAAGTGACGACTGTGTCATGCGCAACGCGTTTATCCGCATAATAGACGACTTTTTGCTCCAGTCGCGTCCCGCGTATTCCGTCGTTTGCCAATCCGTGCGTCGCGACGATATCCGCGATTCCCCCGTATCCTTTTTGCCGCAGTAGCAACGCGGCTGCCCCCTCGTGGCGCAGGCCGGGCATAGCGTCCTTGATCGTTCGCCAGGTTGCGTTTTCGTCCAGCCTATCGCGTTCAAAATCAATGAAACGCAGCAAATCGTGAAGGGCGGCGGCCTTTGATGCCGCTTGCGCACGCACGATCGTTCCTTCCTCCAAGAAATGACCGCAGATGCGATCGGTTACTTCCTTCACCGTTTCGCAATGCGCTATGACGTTTTCCGGCGTTTCCACCTCATTTCTCCATGTCTTTATTTCTTCCTCGGTCGGAATGGGCATGTCGTTGAACGCCACGGTCACACTCCTTCCTTCGTTCCGTTCTTTCAGGTCAATGAGAATGTGCGGCAGTCCCGCGGGGATCTCAGAAAGACGATCGGCCCATTCCACGCAGCGGATTCCTTCGTATATGTCCGTTTGATCAAGCAATTGAGAGGCATCCGCGGGCGTGAGGCGGTAGAGATCGATATGGATGAACGGGAGGCCGTTCTTCGTACGATACTGCTGTTCCAAGGCGTATGTCGGACTGGTTAAAGGGCCTTCGATTCCCAGTTCTTTCGCAAAACCCTGCAAGAATGTCGTCTTCCCTGCCCCCAATTCTCCGCGCAGGAAAATGGTGATGGGAAAAGCATAGAGGGTATTGGCCAAGGATTTCCCTGCAGATTGGGTTATCTGCTCATTTGGAAGCCACAATTTGACGGTCTCAAACATAGGTGTTGTATTGACTTACTTTACAAAAGGTGATATTATATTTAAGTAAACAAATAACACACAATCCCTATGCAGCTTACACGCATTACGACGGCGAAGAGAATGGGTTTTGGAAAGGCTTCCCTCTACAAGCGGAAGGACCATCCCAAACAGACGATGCTCTATATGAAGCAGAAGTCTTCGTTCTTCATCGCGGCGGTTTCGCTCACGGCGTTCGTTGCGGGAAACATGGTGGGGGAGCATGGATGGTATGCGTTCTGGAAGAGCGTGATGGGCAAATATGATGACAGCCTGATTGCCTACACCGGGACCGTCATGCCGATCACGATGGTGCCGGATTATTCCAGGTGGTCCGAATACGGGGGCAATCCCGAACAACACACGTACAAGCAGGTGCCGAAGGATATCCTTGTCCCGCTCAAGCCGTACGACCCGGCGAAGCAGTCGAATCCGAAGACCGCCGATCCTGCGTACTCCGTCGGATACATGGGTTCGTACGAAACCGATGGTGACGGGCACGGCAGCCATCCCGGAGTCGACATCCGCGTTCCCATCGGAACGCCCATCGTATCCATCGCGAACGGTATCGTCACGAGCGTGCGTGAAGATGCGGGGGGATTCGGTAAGCTCGTCGTCATCCGTCATCCGCACATGCCGGATCCGGAGCATCCCGAGTACACGACCATCCTGCATTCCACGTACGCCCACTTAAGCTCCCAGCTGGTCGCCGAAGGGGACATCGTCCAGAAGGGGCAGCAAATCGGACTTTCCGGTATGACGGGATTCGCAACGGGGCCGCACCTGCACTTCCAGATCGACCGCGACAGCGCCCCCTGGCATCCGTACTGGCCCTTCACGGGAGCGGAGTTGCGTGATGCGGGACTGAATACGGCAAAAGGCGTGAATACCGGTTTCCACCAGGAACGCGGTTATGAGTTCACCGTCCAGCCGATGCTCGTGGTGCAGGCCAACCGCCCGGCCCCGAAATTCGACATCGCGTACGATGCGTCCAGGAACACGGTCGTGAAGAAGCCGTCTACGGCGGCTCGCTCTGCCAAGACCGTCGCGCAATTGCGCCAGGAACGCCTGGGCAAGCGCCTTGCGTCCCGCACCTCCGCGACCGCGGTTGCCGTTGCCATCCCGACCGTACCCACCGCGATCCAAACCGTCGTTTCTTCGGTCCACACGGCCGCACCCTCCGCGCCTTCCGAGCAGCCCGCTCCCGCGCAAACGGAATCCAAGGGCGATGTCTCAAGCTTGGATATCGCGGTCCCCCCCACGTTCTCGGGACGCGAATGGATCACGGTCCGCATCACGCTTTTGGACCAGAACGGGAATAAGACCAATGCAGTCCTGAAAGACAAATTGTATCTCCGTACCGCCTTCGGCGACGCGGAATTCGATAAGCCCGTTCTTTCCTCGGCGGACTTCACGGACGGCGTGGCCCTCGTCAAAATGCTTCCCCGCGGTACCAAGACGGTCATCGTGAACGTGGAACCGATGAAAGTGATGAGCAAGCCTATCAAAAACGCAGGAGAGTAACCTGTCTCTCCTGCGTCGTTGTTATGGAAATGATAGACGGTTCAATCAGCCCCTGGGCATCACGCTGGATTTCGTCGCGGGCCTCGTAATGGAGGCCTTCGTACCGATATCGAAGGTAACGGAGAGCGTCGTCGTCGCGTCGACCTTGTTTGTCTCGGGATCGTAGGTGCCGTATCCGTCCACGTACGTGTACATGGATGCGCCGATCACTTTCGTAAGCTTCTTTCCGAGCAGTTTCTCGAAGACCACCTTGCGGTCATTCAGCCTCTTGATGAGCATATCGAGGTTATCCAACTCGTAGGACTGCGTGTCCTGGAGGCGGACATCCCAGCTCGGGCTGCATCCCTTGGTCTCGATCAGGTCGCTCAGGCGCTGCGTAGAGTTCTGATTCACGACGCGGATGAAGATGCTGAGGCTGCCGGAAAACTTGTCCGTGGACGATCCCGTCGCGGGGTCATAGTACGGATACACGCCGCCCATGCCGGACTTGCGGACGCGTCCGTCCGCGCCAACGGCGGCCTTGATATCCAGGAACATCTGGTTCAACTTCTCGCGGACGGTCTGGCGGGAAGATTCTCCCGAGACTTCGCAGTAGGCGCTGATGGCGATGAAGTCAGGCGTGACTTCCTTCGTATAGGAGCTGTCCACCGTGACGCCGCCGCCCACCGGGCCGGGCCAGATGGCTCCGTATCCGCCGCCTTTGTCTTCGGACATGACGGGGGCCGGGGTAATGGCATTCATCACGTCTTCCTCCGTGACGGCTGCAGCGTCGGCGGCGAAGGCGAATGCGGGAACAAGCAGGGAGACGCCGGTTGCGGATAGCGCTGCCAGGGAACGAACTTTGTGCATAGAGTGTAAAGAAAAGGAGATAAAAGCTCTGCACGACCACATGGAGTGTATAGCACTTGTTCTCCGTCCTTCAATCATTATCCCATCTATTTCCTCGCTTCCGTATACGTCGACAGCAAAAGCATGCAGAGGAAGAGCAATCCTCCTGCCAGGAATTTCTGGGTCGTACTGAGGAAGAGCGCCGTGATCCCGAATACGCTGCCGATACCCAGCATCAGGATAATGATTGCGCGCGGAGACCATCCTTTGCGCAGCAGACGATGATGCAGGTGTTCGTCGATCGCGTTTCCTTTCATCGGTGACGTTCCTTTCAGCAGACGGCGGATCACGACGATCACGAAGTCGATCAACGGCACGCCGAATACGAGGAACCCCGTCGCTACTTTTCCGCCTGCGTAGATCGTCAGCACGCCCAGCATAAAACCGAAAAACATGGCGCCGGAGTCGCCCGCGACCACTTTCGGCGGCGGGAAGTCGAAGATCAGCGCGGCCGCCGCGATGGCTGCCAGGATGAATGCCATCAATGCCAGGGCAGGCTGGTCCACGCGGTCGCTGAGCGATAGGAATCCGATCGTCGCGAAACCGATGACGGAAAGGATATTCACCTGACCCGGGATGCCGTCGAACCAATTGAGCGCGTTCACCGTCAGGATGATCCAGACGACCGTGAAGATACCGCTTAAGAGCGGCAGGGAGCCGAAAAACGGCATGTCGAATACGAAGGAGTCGAGTTTCAGGATGGCGTCGATACCCACGTCGGAAAGGGGATTGGTCAGGGAATAGATCCTTGTTTCCGTAATGAACAGGATGACGGCGATCAATATTTGGATGAAAAGGCGCAATGCGGCGGGCAAGCGAAAACGGTCGTCATAAAAAGACATTGCCCCGAGGATGACGATTCCCAGTAATAATCCCATATTTTGCATGTTCCAGGACTGCAGAAGACCGAAAAAGATGATGAAAGTGACCGCGCAAACGATGCCGGTGGGGTAGGGGAGTCGTGCGCGCGTGTATCCGTACCGTTCGGGGAAATCCAGGAGTCCGAGCTTCGGGAATGTTCTCAGCGCGGTCGCATGCAGGGTGACGCAAGCAAGGAAGGCGAGAAGGGGGATGAGAACGAGGGGGGAGGGTTCCATGTCTGCATGCTAGCAAACTTCCGAAAGATACGTCGGCGATCTTCCCATGCATCCGGTATCCGTCAACATCCACTTTTTCCGCAAGACGATGGTTTTTGCTACGCTTTCCGCATGAAACTACACTCTCTCAAAAACGCGGACATCGCGGGTAAGAAAGTTTTGCTTCGCGCGGGATTCGACGTGGAAATCGCCGATGGAACGGTAACCGACACGTCGCGCATCGATGCATTGGTCCCGACCATGCAATACATATTGGACCAAGGCGCGGCGCTGATCATCATGGCCCACCAGGGCAGGCCCAAGGGAAAGCGCGTGGAGTCGGAAAGCCAGAAGCCGCTTGTTTCGGTCTTGGAAAGGCTTCTCGGCCGTTCGGTCGCATTCGCTGATTCGTGCGTCGGTCCTGAAACGTCCGCAGCCGCATCATCCTTGAAAGCGGGTGACGTGCTTCTGTTGGAGAACCTCCGTTACGACGAACGGGAAGAAAAGAATGATGCCGCGTTCGCAAAAGAGCTCGCGTCCCTGGCGGACGTGTACGTGAACGATGCCTTCTCCAATGCGCATCGCAAACACGCGAGCATGGTGGCCGTGACGGAATTCCTTCCCTCATACGCCGGGTTGCAGTTGGAGCAGGAAGTGACCGCCCTCGCCGGCGTGCGCACGGATCCCATGCGCCCCCTCGTGTTCATCGTGAGCGGCGCCAAGATGGAAACGAAAGTGCCGGTCATCCGTTCCATGCTCGGCCATGCCGACCACATCATCGTCGGAGGGGCGATCGCCAATACGTTCCTTGCGGCCAACGGACATGCCGTGGGCTCTTCGTTGCACGAAAAGGAACAGATGCCCGAGGCATCGTCCATTTTGGAAGAAAGCAAAAAGGAAGGCCATGCCCGCATCCATCTTCCGTCCGACGTGATCGTCGCCGATGGGCCCGCCGCGACATCGGGGGAAAACGTGTCCGTTACGGGTGTTCCGGAAACGCGCGCGATCTTCGACATGGGAACGCAAACCGTCGCGGAATTCTCGGATCTTCTGAAAAGCGCCGGCATGGTGGTGTGGAACGGACCCCTCGGTTACTACGAAAACCCCGCCTTCGCGTCGGCCACCACGGCCGTCGCGCACGTCATCGCCGACGCGACGAAAGCGGGCACGCTGGTTTCCATCGTCGGGGGCGGCGATACGCTGGATTTCCATACGAGGAACGGACTGGATCTGTCCGCGTATACCTTCGTCAGCACCGGTGGCGGAGCCATGTTGGAATTCATCGCCGGCGAGACGCTTCCCGCGGTCGCCGCGCTGTCGGAATAACGCCGACGCCATTCCATGATGTCACCCGATACCTCATTGGTTCTCCTGTTTCCGCACGACGACGAGTCGTGGCAGACGCTGGCGAAACGCATTCGTGAGACGGAGGGGCAATTGTTGGTCATCCTGGGCGTGAAGGAAGACGCCTTGGCGGACGACAAGCCCCAACGCATCCTCTTCCTCGAGGAATGCAAAAAAATAAAGCAACGCGTGCGTTTCGCCGCGAAGCATCCGGTATTGGTGCATGCCGTGCGCGACGCGGGATTCACCGTGTACGACCGCACGTCCCAACTGAAGACGATCCTGGAGGGACACCCGAAAATGGATGATGCCTTGCGCGAGTTTTCGCCGCATATATGGAAGCAGCAACTCAAGACGCAGTTGCAGCGCATGGGACTCCTGTCCGTGCCGAAACTGCGCATCTTTTCGCTGGTAGGACTCAGCTGCATCCTTTTCTTCATCGTGCTTTTCAAACTCCTTCCGTCCGCCGACATTTTCATCCGGCCGCGCCAGGAAAACGTCAGCCAGACGGTGAACATCATCCTTGCCCAGTCCGGCGCGGACATCGCCACTCGCGAACATATCCGTTCCATGCCGCTCGTTCCCATCAAGGTGCAGATGTCCCGCCAGCTCGTATTCGACCAGATTAGCAAGGAATTCATCGGGACGTCTTCCAAGATGCAACTGACCATCCTCAACAAGGCGAAGGAGGCATATTCCTTCAAGAAAACGACGCGTGTTTCCAACCAGGCCGGCATGATTTTCCGTCTGCAGGAATCCGTCGTCATCGAACCGGGATCCGAAACGACGGTGACGGCCAAGGCGGACGACACGGATCTCTACGGACAGATCATCGGTGACCGCGGAAACGTGCCCGCCGGATTGCGCTGGGATATTCCCGGCCTTCCCGAAGACGAACGCAAACTCGTGTACGCGGAAAACCGCAAGCCCGCGTCCGGCGGAACCACGGCGTACCGCACGGTATTGAGTAACGAAGATATCGAGATTGCGAAAAAAAGACTGGAGAAAGAGCTTCTTGCGGATGCGAAGCAGCGGGTGCAGGAGGACGTACAGGTGCGCAACGCACGCTCGAATTCCCAGCGATTGGAGTTATTGAACAACGAATCGCTGACCAAGACCTGGTACACCCCCGTCAGCGTTCCGCCGGATCTCATCGGAAAGGCGGTCTCGACCGTCACGTTGTCGGGTTCCATCCATTACGTTGGCTACGCCTATGACGTGACGCACATGCTATCCATGCTCACAAAGGAATTGCATTCGCATGTACGCGACGGCAAGCGGCTCATCGAGGACGGAATCGATCGCAGCAGGCTCGTGGTGCACGTCATCAGTTGGGACGATGCTTTTTCCTGGATCAAGCTGACGGTGGACCTGACCGGCACCGAGGAATATATCCTGGACCCGCTGACGCCCGAAGGCGCCCTTTTCGCGAAGACCGTTCGGGAGAAAACGGCCGGCATGCGCTCCGATGAGGCCGTCCGCATCATCAAGAACATGCCCGAGGTCGAAAACGTGCGCATCGCGTCTTGGCCGCCGTGGAACCGTTCCCTGCCTGGTATCCCGTCGCATATTTCCATCGTCCCCGAATCAAAATGAGCGCGTTCCTTTCCATCGCTTACCGGGTAGCGCGAGTATTCCTTTTGGCGATAGGGGTTTTCGTCGGTGCATCCGCGATAGTCGTCGGAATCATCACGTTGATCGTCATGCGCGGCTTCAACGGCTCGGGTCGGCTTCCGGCGGATTGCGCGATCGTCTTCGGTGCCGCGGTATACGGCACCCAGTACCCCGGCCCGGGCATCGTGAGGAGGGTCGGCGGGGCAGGGGAGTACTACCGGCAGGGGTTGATTACGGGGAAAGTGATCCTGAGCGGGGGAATGGGATCGGGAAACAAACTCAGCGAGGCGCAGGTGATGAAGAGGGAAGCGCTCAAGCAGGGGATACCCGCCGAGAACATTTTGACGGAAGAAGAATCCCACTCGACGCTCGAAAATCTCCGGTACTCCCAGCCACTTGCAAAAAATTGTAAAAATGTGGTGGGCATCAGTGATAAATATCATCTCGCACGCATCGATCTTCTGGCCCGCAGGCTTGACTGGGACAACTTTTCCACGGTTCCTGTACAAGGCCGTCCAACCAAGGAGTTTGAACGCCAAAGCGTCATACGAGAGATCATCGCGTATACGTACTACGCGCTGCATGCGGACACGTTCATACATTTGTACACCGAGTAAAACATATCTATTGATCCGTGCATCGGACATCCATAGCCAAAAAAGCCCTATAAACGCGTATAGGTCAATTGATTTATTAACATAAAAAGCATTATGTTAAGTACGATCAATCCCTCGGTTATGACTCCCCTGCACCTTTCAACGGCCATCGAGCGGTACCTGCAGTTCCTGCAGTCCGAGGAGAACAAGTCCTCCCTCACCGTGTCCAACTATCGCCAGTCGCTGGCGTTGCTGCAGGAATTGATGTCCGTTACTACTGTGACCGATATCGACAAGGATGCGATTCGTGAATATAAGCAGAAATTGCATACGTATAAGACGAAACAAGGCGCAGAACTGCTCCTTCGCACCCGCAACCATCATCTCACCGTGCTACGTGCGTTTTTGCGTTACCTTAGCGCAGAAGAGGAGATCGATGTCTATCCCCCGGACCGCGTGAAGCGCTTTAAAGAGGAGCAGCGCGAGGTGAAGGTCCTGACGCACGAGGAGTTGGGCAGGCTGCTCGATGCCCCGGATATCCAAGGCAGGGTCGGGAAGCGCGACAAGGCGATCCTGCAGATGTTTTTTTCCACGGGGCTGCGCCTTGCGGAACTGCGTTCGCTCAACCGCAAGGACTTGAATTTCAAGACCCGCGAAATAAGCGTCCGTGGAAAGCGCGGCAAGATCAGGGTGGTGTTTCTGTCGGACGAGGCCGTGGCCGCGTTGGAGGACTATCTCGCGACCCGCCTGGATCATCTCCTTCCCCTCTTCATCCGCAATCCCGAGAAGGCGGTGAATATCATGCCTCCGGGTGAGGAATTCCGGCTTTCACGCATCAGTATCTACAACATCGTGAAGAAATACGCGCTTGCCGCAGGCATCGTCAGCAATCCGTCGCCCCACACGTTGCGCCACTCGTTCGCGACCGATTTATTGCGAAACGGCGCCGATCTTCGTTCCGTGCAGGAGTTGCTTGGCCATAAAGACCTCTCCACGACGCAGATTTATACCCACGTGACGAATCCCCAACTTAAGGAAGTGCATCGCAAATATCATGGGCAATCAAAAGATTAAGAAGATTTAGACGAATACCAAGATAAGGATGATTGCGGAGATCCTCTTCATCCTCTATTTCTTCTATTGCCTCTACTTCCTATTAACAGTCCCGTGCATTTTTATGCGGGCGAAAGCAGCGTATGATCATTCTCGAATTCCTATTTCCTTCTCACTTTTTCCATGTCCACGAATCAGAACAATCCTTGGTTCGCGTCGACCATCGGTCTTGCAGGCGTTATCGTCGGATACGTCCTTGCCAACGGTATCGGCGGCGGAGTCAGCATGCCAAGCCTTCCGTCCATCGCGGACAACGGCGCGGCCGCTTCCGTCGGCGCTCCCGTGCCGCCTGCCAGCGATGATACGCCCGCGGATGCGGATGACGATCCTTTCATCGGAAAGGCCGATGCGCCCATCACCGTCGTCGAGTTTACGGATTACCAATGCCCCTTCTGCAGCCGTCATTACACGCAGACCTACGGGCAGATCAAAAAGAATTACGTCGATACGGGCAAGGTAAAGTACGTGACGCGTGATTATCCGCTTGGATTCCACAAGCATGCGCAGAAGACAGCGGAGGCTGCCGAGTGTGCCAACGAGCAGGGTAAGTTCCCGGAGATGCATGAAAAGCTTTTCTCCACGCAGGCCACATGGAGTCCTTTGGCAGATGTCATCCCCACGCTCAAGCAGTATGCAAAGGATTTGAAGTTGAATGCCTCCCAGTTCGATACCTGTCTCGACAGCGGCGAAATGGCGGACGAGGTCGCGGCTGACCAGGCAGACGGAGCCGCTTCGGGCATCGACGGAACGCCGGGCTTCTGGATCCTGGGACCGGATGGTCAGAACCAGAAGATCAGCGGTGCATTCCCCTACGCTACTTTCCAGGCCGCGTTTGATAACATGTTAAAGTAAGCGGTTCGACGGAGCTGCCGGCAGGCAGCCAGGGATTGCCATGAGATAGTATTGAATCCAAAAGGACGGCCTTCGGGCCGTCTTTTTCGAGGAAAAAGAAGGTGTAGAAGAAATAGAGGATCAAGAGGGGCATTACCATTCATCTCCATCCTCTTATTCTTCTTTTTCTTCTATATCTTTTGGAAAGTCATTTCTCGCTAGAATTTTCTATTGCATACTAGGGTGTACGAATGTACACTCAGTACGTCTTTTCCACTCCCCCGCTCTCCCCCGAGCCCCTCTCCCTATGAGGACCCTCATCTCCGCCCATCGGTACGCGAGAGTCTGCGTTGCGGAAATGGATCAGGACTCGCGTGAGTATATCCGTTCTTTCTTTATTTCCGCCGCGCTTGTCACCTTGGCCGCGGCACTCCCCCTCTTTCATCCTATGAGCTTCGTTGCGTTCATGGCCGGCACGATCGCCTGTGTTTGGATGATGAGACAGGCGATCCGATGAGGCATCGATCTATTGCAATTTGCGAATTCGCCCGTATAATGACATCTGTTCAGTTGGAGCGATTCGAAAAATTAGATGCGGTATCGCAGGTTTACCTGCATTTGGCCTCACAACGGCCACGGCTCCCGTCATGAGAGTGTGATGACGACACTCCAGGGTTGCCACCCCCGAAATGACCTGACCAGTCTATCGGTATAGAGGGTATTCCTGGCTTCCGCCACGAATACCCTTTTTCAGAAGCCGATTTTCAGGAATTTCCTCTTCCCGACTTTCACGATGCCTTCCTCGGCCGGCTGGTCCAATGCAGTCACGACCATGTCGTTCAATGTGATGCCTTTCTGTTCCACGAGCCGGCGTGCTTCGGACTTGGATGGGATAAGACCGTTCTCAATGAGGACGTCGATCAATAAGGCTCCTTTCGCAGCCTTGGCCTCGGGAATGTCCGTCGGGAGTTCCTTGTTGCTGAACACGCGCGTCCATTCCACTTCCGCCTCCTGCGCCGCCGGTGCCCCGTGATACATCGTGACGATTTCTTTTGCCAAACGCATTTTGAATTGCTTTGGATTGGCGCCTTGTTTCATGTGTTTTACGATGTCCTCTATTTCCTTCATCGGAATCTCGGTACAGCATTCCATGTAGACCGCAATATGCTCGTCCTTGATGGACAGCAATTTCGAATACATATCATTGGGCACATCCGTCAGGTAAATGCAGTTATCGTACGATTTGCTCATCTTCCTGCCGTCCGTCCCTTCTATTAACTTCGTCGTGAGGACGAATTTCTCGCGCTTCCCGAAGGCCTTTTGCAGGGTACGGCCGCATAACATATTGAACAGCTGGTCGTTTCCGCCAATTTCGCAATCGACGTCCAGCATGACGGAGTCGTAGCCTTGCATCAGCGGGTACAGGAATTCGTTGGGTGAAAGAGGGTCTCCTTTTTTCAGCCGCTCCTGGAACATGTCCCGTTGCATCATTTGCTGGACCGTGAAATGCCGTGCCAACCCCATGATGTCCACGATGCCCATCTTTTCAAACCACTCATGGTTGTATTGGACTTCGAGTTTGCCGAAATCGAGAATGTGCTTTACCTGCTCTTTGTATGTTTCAAAATTCTTGGCGACGTCCGCTTTGCTCATGAGCGGTCGCGTCGCTTCCCTTCCCGTGGGATCGCCGATCGTCGCGGTGAAACTGCCGATAAGGAAGATGATATGGTGTCCCGCCCGTTGGAAAGCCCGCAACTTCATGAGCGGAACGGAGTGTCCGATATGCAGCTTGGGGCCGGTGGGATCGATCCCGAGATACATGCGCAGCGGTTTTCCGCTTTTTAATTTTTCCTCGGCAGTTTCCATGGGAACGACTTTTTCGACGGCGCGGGTGAGCAATTCGTGGGACATGGGCCGAGTGTATACAAAAAAATGCCGTGAGACGAGAGGTGGTCCTCTCATTCTCACGGCAGAGCGGTGCGAACGCATCCAAGGCCACTGGACGGTGTTCGCTAGCTCGGTAGCGCGAATGGTGTTCCATCCGTGCGTTTACGGATACGTTACTCGAGAAATATCGACCGTAAATGCCCTATAATAATGAGAATCGCGATTCGGGCTATATTTCGGAAAGCACGCTACACTGCACCCATGTCCAAATGGATCGTTTCCTTTCCCGACCGGCTTGATGCGTTTTTGGCCAAGGAGGGCCGTACGCTCAGCCGTGCCAAGGCGCAGGAAGCAATCGAAAAGGGTTTGGTGATGGTGAATGACGAAGTGACCACCAAGGCCGCGTTCCGTTTGCAGGAAGGTGATACGGTCGAGATGGAAGAGAGGGAAGAAGCGAAGGTGTCGAATGCGGATCCCGTCGACCTGCATCTGCCCGTTCTTTATGAAGATGATTCCTGCATGATCATCGACAAGCCCGCGGGTGTCGCGGTGCATCCAGGAGCGGGCATGGGTCCCGATGAAAAGACGCTCCTTAACGGCATCGCGTTCCTCTTCGCCGAGCGATTCCTCCCCTTCTCCGGAGATTCCGTTTTGGTCCACAGGCTGGATCGCGAAACCACGGGCTGTCTGCTGATCGCGAAAACGGCGGAGGCGCATCTCTTCCTGCAAAAGCAATTCGAAGACAGGACCGTGAAGAAGGAGTATCTCGCGCTGGTCGCAGGCGTGCCCGATCCCCTGTCCGCCGTGATCGACGCATCCATCGGGCGCAGTGCGTCCGACCGTACCAAGATGACCATCTATGGCTCGGGAAAGAGCAGGACGGCCACGACGACCTACCAGACGCTGCAGAAGACGAAGGATGCGGCACTGCTGGTGTGCGAACTCCACACGGGGCGCACGCACCAGATCCGCGTGCACCTTACGTCCATGGGGCATCCCATCCTGGGGGACGGAACGTATACGAATCAACTGAGCGACCGCGTGTCAGACCAATATGATATCCGCGAACTGTGCCTGCATGCGTGGAAGCTGACCGTCGCGACCCCGGATTCCAAAAAGCCCGTGTCCGTAACCGCTCCCCTGCCGCAGGGATTCCTGGCGTCATTGAAAAAGGCGGGTTTGAACGCCGATAGTAGATAGCCATTCCTCAGCAGTGTTTCAGTCGCGTCTCATATGTTGATCCTTTGCCTTGTCCCATGCCTGTGAAAAGGCCACCTGCAGACTGTCCGTGCCCTCCGGATCATTGAATGCAATCCTTGTGCTTACTTCGCTATCATAATCGATCCTTCGTTTCCGCATAACCGGAACAGCTTCGGTCATCATATAAGAATGCGGCGAAGCCGTGATGAAATTGGCAAATGGGGTGCTGTCGTCGGCGAGGGTAAGGTGCTCCACCTGTATTCCGGGAATCGCCGCGGCCGCTTGCTTCCATAAGCCGTTCGGATCTTGCATGCCCACGATCAAAAGTTTGATAGTCGCATTGCGGGCAATCTGCTGCAGGTGCATAACCGATTCCCTATCGAAAGGGATCGTATCGTGATTGTTAGTCAAGATATGAACGGAGGAACGACCTTCTTCTTCCGCGGTAATCATGCGCTCCTGGGCGAATTGGTCTGCATCGGTCAAAAGTTCGTTCAACATGATCAACCGATGGTGTATGTAGCGGCCAGCGAGAGGATGCTTGCTTCTATTTGTGCGCGACGAACTGAGGACATCGCGATATTGCGCATTCAATTCGGATCTCCATGATTCCATGGGAGGCGCCGAAAAAATATGCGGCGGTACAATATCTCGCTTTGCGCTCATGACAGGCATGGCGACGGAACCGGATGCTTGTTCCGTGGCCGACGAGTGGGCAACTGGCACGTCTTCTTCATTGCGTGCCCCGAACAAATATTTCTTCAGATTCATTTACGGATTGAAAATAACCGTATATTCGAACGTATCGAGGATCTCATCCTTCGAGTTGCGAGCGGTGACCTTATACACGTTGGTGCCGCGCTTCATGGTACCCAGGTCCGTATCCGCGATGTAGTTCCAGTATCCGCCTCCCGACTTGAAGAGTTGCAGCCTGTAGCCGTTCACCCACACGTTCGTCGTTTCTTTGGATGTGGTGCCCTCTATCAAAAGCTCGCTTCCCGTGGACGTGTGCTGCGGGCCCGCAGTGGGACCCGTGACGGCGATCACTCCCGGCGTGAGCGGCGCGTTTTTCGGAAGGCTGGATTCGTCCACGACGGCGACGCTCGAAACGCTTCCCCCTCCCGTCACCACTCCTTCGCTTCCTTGTCCCACGACCACCGTCAGGCGCGCCGGCGCGCTCTTGTTGCCGGCTGAGTCGAGTGCGTAGACGTCGAAGATGTTTTCGCCCTGCTTCAGGTTCTGCAGCTGCACGCTGGCCAGGTACGACCACGTCGTGTTTCCGGGCCGGAAGAGTTGCAGGCGGTAATCGTTGACCATGATGCCGGTCGTGTTCGCCGGAGCCGTTCCCTGGAGGGTGATTTCCGTTTGGGAGGTGCGGTACGTTTCGCCGGTTTTCGCAGGCAGCGTGATGGCCGGGGACGTCACGGAGATCGTTCCTTTCTTCACCGTCCTGGTGATCGCCTGGAGAATGACGCTGTTCTCATCCAATGCCTCCACGCGGATGGCCATCGTCTCGCCTTCCGCGACTGCCAATTCCTGAGAGAAGGTGCGGTTCACCGTGTCCACGGATGCGAGATAACTGTTTACGCGCACGCGGTCCACGTTCTCGCCGATCGTTCCCTGTACCTTCACGGTCGCGGTCGTCACGGTCTGGTTATCCGTGGGCGACGTGACGGTGATGATGTCCGTCGCGGAACCTGGCAACGACGTTCCCGTTCCCGTCGTTCCGGTTCCATCGGACCTGCTGGAAATCACGAACGGGCTTTGGGCGACGAGCGGATCGATGGCGCTGCGGAAACGGAGCGGATCGCCGGAGACCGTTCCGCCGGATGGAACCGTCCACTGCTGGCCCTCTCCTATGGTGAACGGCGTATTCCTGCCTTCCGCCATCACCGATACCCCTTCCCCCTCCCCGCTAAAGACCAGGATGACGTCCTCGCGCACCAGCGCCTCGGCATCCGTCGGGAACGAGTACGTGATCGTCGGGAGTGACAGCGTTCTGAGCAAGGTGCCGGACAGCGTTTCGATGGACGGCGTCTTGACCCATAGGTCGCCCTTTTCCAGGGTCACGTCGAAGCGGGATTCCTCGGAGCCCTGCGTACTCTCGCTGATCGTGACCTCCGTCCGTTCGTCCAGGCGCATGCGCGTCCCATCGGCGAATGTCAGGGATGCGGTTCCGTCGTTGCCCGTGGAGATGCGATCTCCCGTCTGCACCTTCATTTCTTCCAATGCACGCTGCATCAGTCCCCCGTCCAGGGATACGTTCACCGTTCCGCTTTCGGCGGAGAGCAAGACGACGGCGATTTTTTCATCGCGTCCGAATCCCACGAGTCCGAGCAGCCACTTCCC
This sequence comes from uncultured Candidatus Peribacteria bacterium, assembly GCA_964603635.1. Classification (GTDB taxonomy): domain Bacteria; phylum Patescibacteriota; class Gracilibacteria; order Peribacterales; family Peribacteraceae; genus CAZRVH01. The sequence goes on along the minus strand of CAZRVH010000002.1, from coordinate 41,271 downwards.
GACGATATAGATAAGGAAGAGCACGACCAAAAGAACGATGATCCTGCTGATTGCCGACGGTCCTCTCGACGGTTCCGCCAAAGCGTAGGGACCTCTGCGTTGTCTGTAGTGACGGAACATAGGATCCGAATCGTACGGCAGTGGGTTTGATGAATGCAAGGTATTCCGTACATTCTTGAATAATTTCACTACTCGATTGAAGGTTGGCAAAGTGAACGAGGTTTGCGAAGTTTCAACCGTCATAACTTCGTCAACGTCGAAAACATCGTCAACTTTGCATGGTTCTCAATTTCTCTCACGATGTTACCCTCTCCACTTCTTCCTTCGTCGTGATGTTTTTTTCGGACAAAACGCCGCCCCATTCCTTCATCGGGACGTAGCCGTTTTCTCGCGCTATTTTTTCGATTTCCTCCTGCGTCGACTGGGTCAGGATGGCATCGCGCAGTTTTCCGTCGACCTTCACGAGTTCCGGCAGGACGATGCGACCCGCGTACGTATCCGGGGATGCCGGGTCGTATGCCGTTCCTTTCTTGTCTTCCGCCAGCGTACGCACGAGGCGCTGTGCCAGGACGGCCCGCAGGGCGGGGGCGAACGTGTAGGGGCTGACCCCCATGGAGAGCAGGCGCGGGATCGCTTCCACGGCGGAGTTCGTATGCAGCGTGGAGAGCACCAAGTGTCCCGTCAACGCCGCGTCGATCGCGGTCTGCGCGGTTTCCAAGTCGCGGATTTCCCCGACCAGGATGACGTTCGGATCGTGACGCAACACGGAACGCAGTCCGGAGGCGAAGGTGTAGCCTTGTTCGGAGTGGATCTCGCTTTGCACGATTCCCTGTATTTCGTATTCCACCGGATCTTCCAATGTGATGATGTTCCTTGCCGTGCCGATAATCGTTTGGAGCAGCGCGTACAAAGTGGTCGTTTTTCCGGAGCCGGTGGGTCCCGTGACGAGCACGAGGCCGTTGGGGAGTTTCACGAGTTCCTTCAGCTGCCCTTCCATTTCCGGTGGGAATCCTAGTTCGGCAAGGGTGATGATGCCGTGCTTCGGATCCAGCAAGCGCAGCGTCACCGTTTCCCCGAATTGCGAAGGCAGGGTCGCGACGCGGATGTTCACCGTGCGGTCCGGTGCCTGGAACGTATACTGACCGTCCTGCGGCATGTCCACGATGTTCAGTTTCAGCTTGGAGGCGAACTTGATGCGGCGCAGGAACGCCTCGTATTCGCCATGACTTAACGTCGCGATCTTCCGCAGGAGTCCGTTCAGGCGCACTTCGATACGCACGTTTTCCTTTTCGGGGGAGGCATGGATGTCGGAAGCGCCGATTTCCGCGCAGTATTGCTCCAATTCACTGAGGAGTTGCTCGCCGGAATGATTGGAAAAGTCCTTCAAAGTCATCCAAACAGTATATCATATTTCTGCCCAGGATGCTATCCTCCCTGCCGCAATGTACCTAAAGCGCCATTTCCAGCAATCAGAGACGCAAAAGAAAAAATCCCTCCTGCAGAGAATGGTTATCGTGCACTGTTTTTTGCTTGTATGCGCCCTTTTGCTTGTCGCGCGTCTGCTGGAGCTGCAGGTCATTGACAAGAATGAATATTCTGCCGCAGCGCAGTCCCAGCATTACGGCGGCGTCAGGCTTCCCGCGCAACGAGGCGAAGTCCTGGCCTTGAACAGCAAGACCGGGGAAACCAGCATCCTGGCGACCAATACCACCCTTGACCTCGCCTATGTCGATCCGTTCGTGACCGATAACCCCGCCTTGGTCGCCGAGACGCTGGCGGATACGCTGCTTTCCCAAGGGTTCCACGATGCCTGTTCCGCCGGAAAGGAGGAGTGTCCGCGCGAACTCATCGCGTTTCCGGATTCGCCCTACGCTTCGGCATTCGATCCCTTGCGATTCGCAAAGACGCTTTCCGGCGCGTTCCTGTTCGAGCCCCTCCCCTCCTCCCTCCCCACGCAGGACGCGTTGCAAGGGGACGTCGTGACCCTTACCGAGGCCCGCCGTCTCTTCTCCCGCGATATCGAACGAAGGATTTCGGAGGATATGCTGACGTTCGTCCCCCTTCTGTACGGCGCGAACAAAATACAGATGAACGCGGCGGCCGATGTCCGCGCCCCGGGCATCGTGGTGAATGCCGAGCAGAATCTCATCTACGCCAATCCCGAGGAAGTGAGTCAGGGAAGCATTCCGAATATCTCCAGAAAACTCGCCGAGGCGCTGTCGATGGACGCAGAAAAAATCGAGCCGCTCCTGCGGTCCCGGCCGCTTCGTTACGTCCCGATCATGCGCAAGCTCCCTCCCGCCCTTTCGCTCAAGCTGAAAGAAGCCAAGCTGGCATCGCTCAAGCAGACCAATGAAAAAAAGGCCGCGGCCCGCACGCGGGAGGAGGCCGAGAAAATCCATGATCCCTTGCGCGGCGTCGCCTTGCTGCCCGAGCACTGGCGTTTCTACCCGGACGGCACCATCGCGTCCCATATCGTGGGGTTCCTCAACAACAACCAGGAGGCCCAGTACGGCATCGAACGCACCTTCGACGTGCAGCTGCGCGGGCAGGAGGGACTCATTTCCACGTTGAGCGATCCCACCGGAGGGCAGATCCTGACGGGTGAGCAAACCATCGTCGACGCGAAGGACGGAGATACGGTGGTGCTCACGATCGATCCGTTCGTGCAGAAAGAAGTGGAGAGGATCCTGGACGAGGGCATCAAGAGGTACCAGGCGGACAGCGGCCAGGCGATCGTCATGGATCCTTACACGGGCAAGATCATCGCCATGGCCAACGCCCCGCTGTTCGAGCGCAACGAATACGCAGGCGTGTACGACCGCATGCCCATTTACCTTCCCCAGGGAAAGATCGATCAGATCGTCGTGGAGATCATCGATCCCGAAACGAATACGCGGGTCGTGAAGGATTATGCGAATCATATCTTCAGCCCCGAAGGCCGTGCATCCCTCACCGCGGAGACGCAGAAAATCCTGTCGGATCTGGAGCGTAAGTTCGATCTGCATTCGCTCGCCCGTTATTACACGTATGTGGGCGAAAACAACCGCCATGAGATCTTCCCGACGGACATCCCGGGCGTATGGTTGAAATATAAGAACAGCATCGGCGTCGGCGCCTATCTGAACCGCACCATCCAGGAAATCTACGAACCGGGATCCGTCATGAAGCCGATCACGGTCGCCATCGCGCTGGACCAAGGCGAGATCTCGCCGTCCGATACATATCTCGACAAGGAGCCGGTGAAGATCGATGATCAGAAGTTTATCTACAACAACGACCGGAAGTTTTACGGTTTGGTGAATATGACGGATTGCATCGCCTACTCCATCAACACCTGCATGACGATGATTTCGGAGAAGCTCGGCCGCAAACTCTTCCAGCGCATGATCGAGCGATTCGGGTTCGGACGCGTCACGAATATCGAGCTGGAGGATGAACTCTCGGGAGAAGTCTTGCCGTGGCGCAAGTGGCCGTATGCCTTGCTGCTTACCGCGTCGTTCGGACAGGGAATTTCATCCACGCCGCTGCAGATGGTCACCGCGTTCTCCGCGCTGGGAAACGGCGGCAAGCTGATGCAGCCGTCGATCATTGACCATGTGGTGCATCCCGATGGCACCGTCGAAAAGCGCGAGCCGAAAATGGCGGACCAGGTGATTACGGAGCGAACGTCGGAAACCATCACCGCCATGATGGTTCATTCCTCTACGTATGGATTCGCGAAAGCGGCCAAGCCCAAGGGATACAAGATCGCGGGCAAAACGGGAACCAGTCAGATCGCCGGACCCGGCGGCCGTTACGAAGCCGGCACGGGCGCCACCATCGCGACGTTCGCGGGCTACGCTCCCCCGTCGCAGCCGAAGTTCACGGTGTTGGTAAAGCTGGACCGACCGCGCAGCAACTACATCGTGCACGGCGCCACCTCCGCCGCCCCGATTTTCAAGGATATCGCGACCTTCCTCTTCAAGTACTACGGCATCCCGCCTGATGAGCTATAAAGTCAGTCTTTGGACATGAAGAGTTCCCTCTCCTCGTAGGAGAGGGTTAGGGAGAGGTGATCTATGAGGGTTAAGAACAGAAAAGACGGCTCAACGGAGATGAAAAACAAACGAGTGACTTTGCATGGACAGATTCTTGCCCTGAATCGGTACTGATCATAGTATTGTTGCTGCATGCAAAACGATGATACACAGCCGGCGACAAAAGGAGATCTGCGCTTACTTGCGACGAAGGCAGATATGGATAGAAGGTTCGAATATGTCAATGATGCGATTGACAGAGTTCTTGCTGTTGTCGTGAATATGGATAAAAAGCTGATCGGGATATTGAGTGATCATGAAATGCGCATCAAAAGGTTAGAACAAGAAGTCGGATGAACGCCTGCACTTCGGGCATAGCCCTCGTTCGGCGTTTTTTGATGATCCTTATTTTACCGTCACAGATTTCGCCAGCATCTCGACGGGCTCGATATGACAATTAAATAAGGTGTCACTTTACGGTGACACTTTTTGCTAAGTTTCTCGGCATGTCGGGGTCTTTCTGCCTCAGCAGCGCGAGGAAGTAGGACAGGATCTGCACGGGGATGATATTGGCGATCGGTTGGGCGCTGCCGGCATCCGGTACCTTGATCCACTCGTCGAAGATCTCGTTGTTGTCCGGGGCGATGCCGATGACGTGCGCGCCGCGGGCCTTCAGCTGGATCGCGTTGCTCAAAATGTCCGGAGTCACCTCGTCGTTGCCCACGAGGATGAGGCAAGGGGTTCCTTCCTCTATGAGGGCGATGGGACCGTGCTTCAGTTCGCCTCCCGCGAATCCCTCGGCATGGATGTAGCTCACTTCCTGGATCTTGATCGCGGCTTCCATGGCCATGGGGTAGTTCCAGCCCTTGCCGATGATATACAGGTCTTCCTTCTCCTTGATGGTATCGGCGATGATCCGCAGGCGTTCCACGTAGCGCGGGTTCAACATGTCGTTGATCATCGAGCATGTTTCCAAGAGCAAGGTTTTTCCTTCCTGCAGCTTGCCGGCGAGCGCGTACGACACGAGCAACAACACGGCGAGTTGCCCGGTGAGGGCTTTCGTCGACGCCACGGCGCGTTCGGGTCCGGCATTGATGCACAGCGTGTAGTCCGCGGCGCGCGCGATGCTGGATCCCATGACATTCACGATCGCGAGTACTTTCGATCCCTTGGATTTCGCGACGTTCATCGCCTCCAAGACGTCTGCCGTCTCGCCGCTCTGGCTCACCGCGATGAAGAGGCTCTCTGGTTTCAGGAAGTGGTGGTACAGTTTGAACTCGCTTGCGGGCGCGAAGTTCACGTGATGCTCCGCGACGACGCTAAAGAAGTATTCGGCTGCCATGCAGGCTTTCCCTGCCGTACCGCATCCCGATAGGAACGTGCCGCGCGCATTCTTGATGGCGTTTGCGATAGTCATGATTTCCTCTTCGTTCTGGTTCACCGCGCGTGCGATGCTTTCCTTTTGGTCCATGATTTCCTTCAGCATGTAGTGCGCGTAATCCCCTTTCTCCGCCTGCTGCACGTCGACCGTCAATTCGATCTCGCGCTTGCCTCTCTCGGTGCCTGTTTTGATATCCAGGAACGTGATGTTGCTTCCATTGGTAACGATCATCTCTCCGTCATCGATGTATTGCACCGTTTTCGTATGCTTCATGAACGCGGGCGTATCCGAAGCAACGTAATACCCCGAGCCATGGTCGACTCCCACGATGAGCGGCGAACCCGTGCGTGCGGCGACCATCGTGTCGCTAGCGGAGTGAAGCGCGAGGATGCCGTAGCGTCCCTGGAAGCGCAGGCAGGCCATGCGCACCGCGGCGGCGAAGTCGCCCGTCTCTTTCAGATATTCCTCGATGAGGTGCGGCGCGATCTCCGTATCCGTCTCCGACACGAACTCATGGCCTTTCGCGGCAAGCTCATCGCGCAGTTCCTGGTAGTTCTCGAAGATGCCGTTATGCACCACCGCGATCGTCTTGTCCTTGTTGAATTGCGGATGGGCGTTTTCGACCGTCACTCCCCCGTGCGTCGCCCAGCGCGTGTGGCCGATGGCGAGCGACGAGTCATTCGACAGCAAGGAGCCGTCGACCCCGCTGATCTTTCCGATGTCTTTCTTGGATTGCAGACGGCCCCCGCCTCCGTTCTTCCATGCGACTCCCCATGAATCGTAACCGCGGTATTCCAGGCTCTTGAGTCCGTCCACCGCCATTTCCGTCGCGTTCTTTTTCGTTCCGATGTATCCGAAGATGCCGCACATAATGAATGCATTGTAGAAGTCATGCTGGTGCCGTCAATTTTCCCCTATAATGAGGTTATAGGTGATGGGTTATAGGGAAAGCGCTGCGCTATCACCTATAGCCTATGCCCTTTTATTCGCACTGCTCTTGACGTCATCCCTGGTGTTCCGTACTCTCTGCGCACTTTCCTATGCCGTTAACACAGTCCGCCATCAAGAGAGCACGCCAGAACAAGGAGCGCCAGAAGCGACTCCAGCCGTTCAAGACCAACATGAAGACCATGTTGAAGAAGGTCGCGGATGCCGCGAAGGCCGGCAGCAAGGACGAAGTGAAGGCCCTCCTTCCCATGGCCCAGAAAGCCGTCGATATGGCCGCGAAGAAGGGTCTTATCCACAAGAAGAACGCATCCAGGAAGAAGGCTGCGATGGCGAAGCTCGCAGCGAAATAAGCAACATGCGCATTCTGGCTCTCGATCTCGGCACCAGGCGCACGGGAGCGGCTTTTGCAGACAGCGACATCGGTATCGCCCTGCCACTCGATACCATCCAGACACACTCCCCCAAGGACCTCCTGGATGAGATTTTGCTGATGGCGGATGAACGGGATATAGATGTGGTCCTGTTGGGTCTTCCCTTGCTTCCTACGGGCAAAGAAGGGTCCCAAGTAGCCTATGTGCGGGATATGGGAGCCCTTTTGGAGGAAAAAGGCATGGTGGTGGAATATCTGGATGAGCGTTTCACAAGCCAAAAACACGGAGAAAATGACGGGGATGCCAAGGCTGCCTGCACCCTTCTGGCCCTGTACCTGGAAAGGGGTGTTGACAAAGAATAAAACTGATATAAAGTAACTTACTTGGTTCTTTAAACTTTACTTTTTGCGACTGCAACAAGAAGATAAATTTGCGTCCATACGAACCAATGGAAGATCTTTTGTATCTGTCAACATTCTGGTAAAACAAAGGATGTTCCTTCTCCCCTCCCCGCCTGCTTATGGCAGACTCCTCCTCCACCATCACCCCTCAGCAAGCAAGTTTGAACGGTAAAATCTCCGTGAACCTACAATCGTTGCTGGATGACTTGTTTATGGTTTTGACCGAGAAGGAAGCCATGGTTATCAAGAGGCGCTTTGCGCTTCAAGGACAGCCCAAGCAGACGCTGGAGAAGATCGGAAAGCATTTCAAAGTGACGCGCGAGCGCATCCGACAGATCGAGGGAATCGCCCTGAGCAAGCTGCGACGCACGGTCCGCACGACCAAGTTGAACGACGTCAATGAATTGGCGAAGGGAATCCTTCGCATTCACGGGGGCGTGATGCGCGAGGATGAATTGATTTCGCAGGTCCTGAAGCGCATGCCCCAGAGCACGGATCTGGACGGGGCCGTCCTTCGCCTCAGCTTCTCCATCGATACCGAGATGAACACGTCCGGCCACAGCGGCACCTTCGTCCCCTTCTGGAGACTGGAGAGCCTCGCCATGGAAGACATCTCCATCATCGTCGATAACATGGTGAAGATCCTGAAGAAGCGCCGCTCCTGCATGAAGAAGGAAGAGCTCATTTCCGCCGTCCAGGCGTTGAACCTCTTCAAGGATCGCAATCCCAACAAAGAACTCATCTCCTCCTGCATGACGATCGACGAGCGCCTGCGCGAAATCGACGAAGGCTGGGGGCTGACCGAGTGGCGTTTCGTCCGCCCGCGCTCCATCCGCGACAAGGTGGAAATCGTCCTGCGCAAGTCCGGTTCCCCGCTCCACTTCATGGAGATCGCGAACCGCATCCGCGAGAGTCACTTCGACCACAAGAACGTCACGGTGCAGGCGGTCCACAACGAACTCATCCGCTATCCGCAGTTCGTCCTCGTGGGACGCGGTTTGTACGCCCTGCGCGAGTGGGGGTACGAGCCGGGTACGGTCGCCGATGTCATCGAGGCGATCCTCAAAGAGAAGGGTCCCCTCTCCAAGAAGGAAATCATCTCCGAGGTCGGCAAGCAGCGCACGGTGAAGGTCGGAACGATCTCCCTGAACCTTCAGAAGATGCCGTACTTCGTCCGCGTCGGTCGCGCCGTCTACTCCTTTGATCCCTCGAAGAAATAACAACGTCCTTTCCATCGATTCCAAAGTCCCCGGGCAACCGGGGATTTTTTTGCTGCGCAAAATACAGGGACAACTCCCCTGCGCATTCTATATTAATTGTTTATTTTCAATATTTGTATATCCTGCCAACATGCTTTTTTACAGCACGGGCAGGATATTCGAGGCAAGCACCCTGTGTCCTTTCTCATACTTGGGAGAACGGTCGGGCATGGCGTGCTTGCCTCAACACGATCAATTCGATCGTCCAAGCATGCCGTCCGGCAACATCGGACACTTACATAAGGAGCCGAAATAATGGATACACCGGTAACTTTCCGGGGATTGGCACGGAATTGTTTGCTGGTCATCATTCTGGGGCTGGCATTCGGATTGCCCCTTTCCTGTATCTTTTACAATGTGTCCGTATTGTTTGCCGCTTTCCTGCTGGCAGCGTCAGTTGTCTTCCCGTTAGTGATGGTGCTTGAGAGATGGAGATTTGAAGTGATGCGTCAATATGGTCAAAAATATGGAGGCTCGTTTGATAATGGATCGTTTCAATGATGTTGCGGTGATTTCGGCGGGTATGACCGTTATTGTGACAGCCAGTGCTTTTTGCTGGGACAGGCTGATCTATGCCATCTTTGATAGAAAATGGAGGAGAAGGAATGCATAACCTCATTTTTGTTTTGGTGCCTTTGGCATTTCTTTTTTCGTATAACTGCCTGGGTCCGTTCATCTGTCGGTCCCGGTAGACACTTTTTGGGAGGAAAAATCAGTGTTTTGCATAATAGTAGATAACTGGGAGCCCTTACTATATTCGTTCGCCGTGTCTTTTGGCCTAACAGTCGGAGTTGTGACTTGTTATTGTTGGTTCAATTGCCGGCCCCATTGATAACTGCCCGCTGACGACGTTCGTCAGACTCCAGCCCGCAGCTTCCGCTGCGGGCTTTTCCATGAAATCGGTTGTCATTCCCGGGCATCCCCATCACAATGCGCCCATGACCTTCCCCTTTTCTCTTCGTCACGTTTCTTTGCTAACCCTCGCCGTCTTGGCCTCGGGATTCTTTTTGCTGCAAGGATGTTCCCCTGCCGGTCAGAACATTCCCGAGGGCGTCCAGACGCTCAGCGGCGCGCTTCAGCCCGTCGATCTTTCCCTGGTCCGCCGCGGTACCCACGTTCTCCTGCAGGATGGCAAGCAGATCTATTACGTGGAGAGCAGCGTGGTGAATTTGCGCACGTACGAGGGTATGGACGTGTTGGTGAAGGGAACCGTGGAGGCGAATTCCAACGAGTCCTATCTGCCCGTACTCGTTGCGACGGAGATCAAGGAAAACGTGGCGCCTTCCCGCGACGAGGAGCTCTATTTGCTCAACCTGGGCCTGAAGGTGCCCCTCGATTGGGTCGCGCAGGAGTTCGATGACGGCGTCAGTTATTCCCGTACGGTCGCGGGTCCGTCCGTCCTGAAGCTGTATAAATCCACCATGGCGTACCTCCCCGGCGGCACTCCTTTGGTCATCGGCGGCGAGCGCGCGGTGCGCCTGCAGAAAGCAGGGTCCGGTTCCGTGCTGCTGCATGTCCAGCATGGCAAGGACTTCTTCACCATCAGCTATACTCCGGAGGAAGGCATGGGCGATGCGGACCTTCTCCGCGTCCTGAAGTCCATCGTTTTCACGAACAAGTCTTCGTCCTCTTTCTCCTCTGCTTCGGGATCGGTCGTCGTTCCTTCGGGAACGGGTTCCCAGGCCGGTATGCCGTGCGGCGGGGAGGCGGGAATCCTGTGTCCCGCAGGCAGCTATTGCGGCATTACCGATACCGCCACGGGAATCGGGCATTGCGTGCTTTTGAAGAGGTAAAAGGGCTGTTCCAGGCGATCAAAGAGGTATAGCATTCCGTACTTTCGCGGTTCCTTGAAACCATCTTTCGTAGGGAGTCTTCCGATTCTTCTTCCGAGGAATCGGTTTCCCTCCCTATTCTTGCCCATAAGGATTGTGCCATGCCTACAGCTCAACTTACCTGGGGAAATGATCATTTGCTTGATTTGAATTATGACAATAGCCCTCATTTCGCCACTTTATCCGTGGTGAAGTTGCAAGGAGTGCAGATAATCTCTGTGCAGATCCCCGCGGGTATTACGCACGTTGATTTTATGCTTGCCTGGAATGGCCAGCACGAAAACTGGATTGCCTTATACGTACGTGATACGGGGTCCTCTTATCAGGCAATTCGCGTCATATTCTTTCCGAAGCAAAACAAGGCATTGCTTTGGAGTGTTCTTCATGTCCAGGATATTCCATTTGATACTTTGAATTTTGTGGATATGACTGCGACTCAACTCGAGCATCTGCGTGCAGTCCTTATGGTCACGTAAGGAAATCATTCATGTGAGGGAACCGAGAGCAGACACCAGTCTGTTCTCGTTTTCCATGTGCTTAACAGTGATTCACTTCTCAGGAAGAAGTATCTATACTGCTCCTATGGAGTTCACCCGCGTGTTTGGCAAGCTAAGCAAAGGCGATGCGGACATTGCCGGAGGTAAAGGGGCTTCGTTGGGCGAGATGACGCAGGCGGGAATCCCTGTTCCCCCAGGGTTCGTTATCCTCTCATCAGCCTTCGATGCATTTCTTTCGAGAACGGGTTTGGATGCCGAAATAGATGCGCTTCTAGAGACTGTGAACCACAAATCCATGTCCACGGTGGAACATGCCTCAGAAACGATCCAGGCGCTTATTCTTCATAAAGAAATGCCGGCGGATATCGCCAAGGATATCTTGAAGGCACATAAGACACTTGATTCGAAGTATGTCGCAGTCCGTTCCAGCGCGACTGCCGAAGATGGGGCAAGCGCGGCCTGGGCTGGGCAGCTTGAATCCTATCTGAATACAACCGACAAAGATCTATTGGAAAACGTACGGCATTGCTGGGCTTCGCTCTTTTCTCCGCGTGCCATCTTCTATCGCTTTGAAAAGAAGCAGCATGGCCAGCATATTTCAGTAGCGGTGGTGGTGCAGCAAATGATCGAGAGTGAAGTATCAGGCATCGCGTTCTCTGTTCACCCGGTGACGCAGGACTCCAATCAAATGATCATCGAGTCAGGCTACGGCCTCGGAGAGGCGATCGTGTCCGGATCAATAACCCCGGACAACTTCGTCGTTCGCAAAGACAATTGGTCGATTTTCGAACAAACGATAGGGACCCAGGAAAAAGGGATCTTCCGTAAAAAGGGAGGCGGGAACGAATGGAAAAAGATCCCCTCCGCGTTGGGATCGCTCCCCTCCTTATCCAACGAGGAAGTTCTAACGCTCGCAAAGACGATCCTGCATATCGAAAAGCATTACGGATTCCCCGTAGACGTAGAGTGGGCAAAGGTGAAGAATCAATTCTATATCGTCCAAAGCAGACCGATTACAACTCTAAAAAAAGAGGGTGCACAGAAGATGAAGGATAGTGCGGGAACAAGCGATCTAAATGTCATTGATGGGGTCCAACTGTCCCTCGTGATAACCCGGAATATGTCTTACTGGCACGAATGCCTGAGCACGCTTGGCCATTACCACAACACGAAGGACTTCGGTATTATTACGCACTTCCTCATTCCATTCATTACGATCAACGGTACGCAGACACATGTGTTTACGGACATGCCGAGCTTCAAGGCGTATCAGGACGAATTGTTCAGGGTCTTGGATACAAAAGAGAAGATCGCGGCCTTGAAGGAAAAATACATGCGTTTCGGAAACCAATTCCTGGAAAGCCTGACTCTCTGCAAAAAAGAACCGACCCTCCCCCACTGGGAGGCCTTTGAGAAGCAATATATGCGGTACTGCGCGGGCCTTTTCCCCACCGCGGCGCTTGGACGCAGGGGAGGAGAATTGCTCACCGAGAGACTGAAAGAAATAGGGATACAGGATGCGGATATTTCTTCGACGATTGCGACCATCACCTATCCGACGGAACACACCCCCCTTTTCGATTCGCAGATGGATCTCCTGGCGATTGCCGTGCAAGTTCAGGAATCCAAGATATCGAAGAAGCAAAAAGAAGACGAGTTGGCGATCTGGCTGGGAAAGTACGGAAGCATTCCCGTGAATTTTTGCGATGAGCCTTGGACGATGGAAGACGCGCATGCCCAACTGGGCAACATGCTTCTCAAAGAGTGCAAAAAGGAATTCAAGGCATTGGAGGTAAGCCATGACGAACGTGTGGGACGGGCGCAGAAAAGAATAGAAGAAATAGGAGATGCCAGGATATCGCTTCTGGCTCACCTCATGCAGGAAGCTACCCTTATGAATGAGTTCAGAAAGAACGTTTTTTGCAGGGTATCCTTGGGATACAGAAGTATTTTCGAACAGGTAGCCAAGCAATGCGGGCTTTCCCATTGGCGCGACTGCTTTTACCTGCATCCGGATGAAGTAAGAAGCGTCATCGCAGGGAAGAAGCTGTTCTTTAAAAATATAGCCAAAGAACGGGAATTGATGGGAGCGACGATGGCAAATGACACATTGGTATCGCTTGATGCCAAGACCTTGGAGAAGCTCGAAAAATACGTCCATCTTCAGCTAGGGAAAGGGAAATCCAGTGAAGTGACCGGAACGACAATGGAAGGATTCAGCGCGAACAGCGGCATTGTGCGCGGAGTTGCAAAGATCATCCTGCATTCGCAGGATTTCAAGAAACTGCTGCCCGGCGAGATATTGGTGACCACCATGACATCCGTCGATTTCGTTCCCGTGATGGAGCGTGCGGCCGCTTTCGTCACGAATGAGGGAGGAATCACCTCTCACGCCTCCATCGTTGCGAGAGAGATGAATAAACCATGCGTCATAGGTACGAAAGTCGCAACGCAGATGATACGTGACGGCGATATGATCGAGGTAGACGGAGACAGAGGCATCGTGACCATTTTAAAGTAAAGAATAATCAAATAATCGCGCCATCTTCTTTTGTTCACGCGAGTACTTTTAAGGGTGTACGATAATACACCATCATGTTTTGTTCCATGATGCAACGGTACTTTGTTGACCCTCTCAGAGACTTGAGAGATAGTGGGTGTACATTCGTTTACCCAACGAGCATCCTTTACTTCCATTCTCAGAAAACCTATGAATAAGAGCGTTACCACTACCCACTCATCCACCATGGACGCAAAAGTATCCAAGGCCGCAGCGAAGAAAGAAGCAGCAGTCGATCCCAAGCTTGCCGCGGTGCAGACCGCCCTTGCCGCTATCAAGAAGCAGTACGGAGACGGAGCGATCATGAACATGGGGGATAACAACATCTCGCACATCGCTCGCTTCTCGTCCGGTTCCATTTCGCTCGACCTCGCTTTGGGCGGAGGTTTCCCGGTCGGACGCATCATCGAGATCTACGGTCCGGAATCGTCCGGAAAAACGACGCTTTCCCTCCATGCCATCGCCGAAGTGCAACGTAACGGAGGTAAGGCCGCCTTCATCGATGCGGAGCACGCGCTGGATCTTTCCTACGCGAAGAAGATCGGCGTCGACGTCGATGCCCTTCTCGTCTCCCAGCCGGATGACGGAGAGCAGGCATTGGAGATCACCGAGACCCTCGTACGCTCCGGCGGCATCGATATCGTTGTCATCGACTCCGTCGCGGCCCTCACTCCCCGCGCCGAAATCGAAGGAAGCATGGGAGACAGCCACATGGGTCTGCAGGCCCGCCTCATGAGCCAGGCCCTGCGCAAGCTCACGGCCATCGTCAGCAAGACGAACTGCTCCGTCATCTTCATCAACCAGCTTCGCATGAAGATCGGCGTCATGTTCGGCAATCCCGAAACGACCGCCGGAGGAAACGCCCTCAAGTTCTACTGTTCGCTACGCCTCGATGTCCGTCGTATCGACAAGATCCTGGAGAAAGCGGTCGGTGAGACGGGTGATGCCCAGGAGATCGTGGGAAACAAGACGCGCGTGAAAGTCGTGAAGAACAAGGTCGCTCCCCCGTTCCGCCAAGCCGAGTTCGATATCCTCTACGCCCGCGGCATTTCCAAGGAAGGAGACATCCTGGATACAGGAGTTCGATTCGGCGTCATCGAAAAGGCCGGCGCCTACTTCCGCCACGGCGAGGATACCCTTGGTCAGGGGCGCGAACAGGCGAAGGCATACCTCGTGCAGAATCCAAAGCTGACGGCATCGCTTGAAAAAGAGATCAAGGCCCGCGCTACTGCCGAAACGGCCGTCGCGCCCGCTGCCGCCGTCGACGAAGAACAGGCGTAAGCCTCTATCCATCGCATTCATCGGACCTTGTTGGTACAACCACGGCATAGTCTCGGCATAGCGTGAGCGAAGCCGGACGAAGCCGGGTGAACCTGCTCGCACGTTTGTTGCGTGCAGGTTCTCATCGTATTTGCACACCTTTTCAACAATTCGTCCACGGAAGACACCCCGAAAGATTCCCTTCGCAAGGTCAGATCATTGTTTCCCCCGTCCGTTCGACTAGAATGAATAGCCCACGCACTTATGGTCGGAACCATGTTCGATTCGCCGCCGCATTCCCCCGAAGCAGAACGCACCGTTCTGGGAGCCCTGCTGCTCGATCCCGATGCAATCGTGAAAATTTCGGACTTTCTGCGTCCGGAGGATTTTTTCGATCCGGCTCACCGACAGATATTCGACGTCATGTTCCAACTGTATAACGCGCACGTGCCGATCGATTTCATCACGGTGACGAACAAGTTGGCGGATAATCAGGCGATCCAGGCGATCGGAGGCAGTTCGTACCTTGCCGACCTTGCAGCCGCGGTTCCGACTTCCTCCCATATTTATCAGTACGGCCAGATCGTAAAGGCGAAGGCGGTGCACCGGAATATCATCGAAGCGGGACGCAAAATCACGGGATTCGGCTATGAAGTCGATCGTCCCATTCCGGAGCTTTTGGATCAGGTCGAGAAAACCGTTTTCCAAATCACCAACACGTTCATCAAGGAAAAATTCGTGCATATCCGTGACATCTTGGATGAGCGTTACGAGAAATTCGCGGAATTGCACGCATCGGATGATACGTCCATGATCAAAGGAGTGCCGTCGGGATTCGCCGGACTGGATGCCAAACTGTCCGCATTCCAACCCAGCGATCTCGTTATCCTGGCTGCCCGCCCGTCCATGGGAAAGACGGCGCTGGCCTTGAACATCGCAACCAACGCGGCGATCAAGTATGGCAAGACAGTCGGCGTCTTCTCCCTGGAAATGAGCAAGGAGCAGCTTGTGGACCGTCTCTTCTCTTCCATGCTGGGTGTGGATTCTTGGAAACTCCAACGTGGCAAATTGGACGACAGTGACTTCCAGAACATGGGGCCCATCATGGATGATCTCAGCAAGGCGAATATCTTCATCGACGATTCTTCCGCATCTTCCATGCCGGAATTCCGCACGAAGGCCCGCCGATTGCAGATGGAACACGGCCTCGACATGCTTATCATCGACTACCTGCAGCTCATGTCCACGGGTAACAACAGCTATGCAGGCAACCGCGTGCAGGAAATCTCCGAAATCTCGCGTACCATCAAGCAGATCGCGCGCGAATTGCATATTCCGATCATCGCCCTCTCCCAGCTGTCCCGTGCCGTCGAAAGCCGCCCGGACAAGATCCCCCAGCTTTCGGATCTTCGCGAATCGGGCTCCATCGAGCAAGATGCCGATATCGTGATGATGTTGTACCGCGACGATTACTATAATGAGGATACCGATCGCCAGGGCATCTGCGACGTGTACATCCGCAAACATCGTAATGGACCCATCGGCCGCGTGGAACTATTGTTTAAGAAGGAGCAGACTCGTTTCTACGACATCGATCGCGTACATACACGTGATGACGAGTAAGCGGGTTTGGCAACCAATCGACGGTTGGAGTATCCTAAGAACATGACTCCCGAAACCCCCCTCATCCGTCCGGAAATTTCCCTGATCGGCATTGCCGGTTACGCGCTTTTCACATTCGGCGTCGTGCTGTTGCTCACGCCTTGGTTCGTGTCGTTCCTCCGCAGGAATAAAGTAGGAAAGCAGTTACGCGTGGAGACGATCGACGGACGCGACCCCGCGATTTTCCGCGAGTACCACCAGAACAAATTCGGCACGCCGACGATGGGAGGCGTCCTTATTTGGGGAAGTATCTTCCTGACGCTGTTCTTCTCGCGTTTCCTTGCCTATATCGGTCTTGTTGACCATTCCTTGTTGCAACGCGGGGAGGTCTACGTGCCGCTCTTCTTCCTTCTGACGCTCGGCATCTTGGGTGGATTCGACGATTACCTGAATATCAAAGGTGTCGGTAAAAAAGCGGGATTGAACGCGCTTCCGAAACTCCTGTCGCTTCTGCTGATCGCGGGCCTGGGAGCGCTCTGGTTCTACTTCAAGCTTGATTACACGGCCGTCTACGTCCCCTTCCTTGGGAATTTTGAAATCGGTCTGTGGGCCATCCCGTTCTTCATGCTGGTGATCATCGGCACGGCGAACGCGGTGAACTTTACGGATGGTCTCGACGGGCTTGCAGGCGGTCTCCTGGTGATCGCGTTCGGCGCGTTCGGCGCATTGGCTTATGCCGAAGGGCTCTACATCCTGTGCGCGTTCTGCGCGGTGTGCGTGGGTGCCATCGCCGCGTTCCTGTGGCACAACGTTCCGCCCGCCATCTTCTTCATGGGTGACACGGGCTCTCTTGCCCTGGGGGGAACGTTGGGTGTCATCGCCATGATGATCCATCGCGAATTCGTCCTGCCCCTCGTCGGCTTCGTGTTCGTCATGGAGATCCTTTCCGTCATTATCCAGCTCACCAGCAAGAAACTGCGGGGAGGCAAGAAGGTCTTCCGCTCGGCACCCATCCACCATCACTTCGAAGCGCTGGGTTGGGGCGAGAGCAAAGTGACGATGCGTCTGTGGATCGTCGGCGCGTTCTTCGCGCTCTTCGGCGTCGTCATCGGACTGAGGTATTACCCGAGTTTGCTTTCGTAAATTTGCATTCTCTTCACAAGAAAACTGCGATTGCGAAACACTAGCGAAACTAATGAAGCTACAAGCTAACGAAGCTTTCGTTAATCCCAATACGGTTGTTGCAGAGCCTTCTCCATGATCTCGTCCAGCGTCGCCGTCGGCGGCTCGCTCAGGATCTTTCCTTCGATCTTGTAGATCTTCTTCATCGATCGGTACGTTCCCCACGGGTAATAACGCACACGAGGTTTGCGCACGCGGCCCTTCGTTCCCGGCTTGGCCGGCTTCTCTTCTTCATCGTCGGCTTCTTCCACCGCCGTTTTCATCGCCAGGGGTTTCGGGATATCTTTTTCATCGAATTCCACGCGACCCACGACGACGCGTTCCTTGGGATCGACGTATACGAGATCGTCGTCCTTGTATTGGATCTGCGCTTGCTCCGCGGCGATGGGTTCCGTCGTGTCAGTCATGCGTGAAGTATACCATCAAAAAGACGATGGGAATGCTTATTTACCGGCTTAAATAGCTGCGCAATGCCGAGGCCAGGCCGAATCAATGGAGGTTCGGATGCGTCGGGTGGTCTTCGGGCTCCAGTGGCGGAGGCGCGGGAGGAGGAGGCGGAGGCGGAGTGGTTGACTCGACGATATCGTCCACGGGACCCGTGTCTTCGGGGTGATGGAAGATCTCCTGGTCTTCCCCCCTGCGGTGTTCCTGCCATCTCAGGAAACTGTAGAGCGTGGCGACCAGACATCCGATGAGGGTCAGGTAGATGCCGAAGCGGATTTCCATGCGGGTGAATTCATACGTGATCTTGGTGAGCACGGAGAGCGATGCGAGGACGAGGATCGTCGCCTGGGCGGACAAAAGCAGTCGCGTGATATCCTTGTATTTCCTTTTGAGGATGATCGGTCCGCCGAGCATGGGCGACAGCGTGCCTGCGACGATGATGAGAAGCATCAGAAAAATGATGATGCCCAAAAACGACGTGTAAAAACTGGTGCCCGTGTAACTGACTTCATCCCCTCCCAGCCACTCGCCGGAAATCCAAGGGAAAAAGATGGACGCCATTCCGACGATTGCCGACGCGTTCAGGATGCGCTCTTCCAAATCGATGCCGTTCCACATACGCATGAATTTTGATTCCATGCGCGGATAATAGCACCCCGGACGCGGGAAAGGATAGACAGTGACCGGACACTCGTTTGCGGCTACAATGACGGGCATGCACATCGGCGTCGACATTCGGGAAGCATGTTCCCCCGCCCGTACCGGGAAGGGTCAGTGGACGTACGGATTCGTGACGGAGTTGCTGAAGCGAAGCATCGACTTAACCCTGTTCGCGGACCGCGCGCTGCCCGATGAATGGAAGACGCTCGTCGTGTCGCACCCGGGCGTGTGCGCCGTTCATAAAAGCGAGTCGAAAGGCTTGGCTTGGCATCGCGATGCCGCGGCCGTTCTGACGAAGAGAAAAGACATCGATGCGTATCTCAGCCCCGTGAGTTTCATCGTCCCGTTCCTCGTCGGGAAGAAAAAGAAAACCATTCCGGTCGTGCATGACATGATCGCGTTCCGCCGCGAGCCCCACGACAAACGCGCGGCGTTCATCGAAACATTCACGCTCAAGCGCGCACTCAGGAACGCCCCTCTCGTCCTCACGATCAGCGAAACGACGAAGGCGGACATCCTGAAAAAATTCCCCTCGCTCGATCCCCGAACGATAACCTGCGTGTACGCCGCCGCGGATGCGACCATTCTTCCGCAGGCGAAGGAAGGTTCGTCAATCGTGATGGTGAGCACGTTGAGTCCCCGAAAAAACCAGAAAAAACTCATCGAAGCGTACGCCATGCTGTCGGAAGAGCTTCGGTCCCAACATCCGCTCGTGCTCATCGGCGGGCGCGGATGGCAGGACGAAGACATCGTGGCGCTCGCCGCGAAAACCAAAGGGGTTTCCTACAAGGGTTACCTGTCCTCGGCGGAGTGCGCCAAAGAGATGGGAAAGGCGCTTATCGTCGCCTATCCTTCGCACTACGAGGGATTCGGTTTGCCCCTTCTGGACGCCATGAACGCGGGTATCCCCGTGCTCACCTCCGACGTGGGAAGCATGAGGGAAGTGGCGGGGGATGCCGCCCGCTTGGTTGATCCGAACAGCGTGCAATCCATCAAAGACGGTCTTTCCGACCTTCTGACAAAGAAAGAGTTGCGCCAGGAATTACGCGGGAAAGGTTTGGCCAGGTCCAAGGAATTTTCCTGGAAACGGTCGGTGGATCTGTTTTTGGAATCCTTGCAGACGATTTCCGCGCGACCGCGATGACCGCTTACAGGAACATCGGCCTGACGGTGAAGCCATCGCTCGACGGATGCGAACGGATCGTGGGTTCGGTAATTTCCATCCTGCAAAAGAACGGAGCCTCCGTTTCGATCGATGCGACGCACATGGAAAACATCGACTGTGCGAAAGGATTGCCCGCCATCGGAAAAGACATGGATCTTTTGGCGGTCATCGGCGGCGATGGCACGATCCTGCGCGCTTCGCGGCAATTTTCCGAGTACGATGTCCCGATCCTGGGTATCAACAGGGGCGTTGTCGGCTTCCTTGCGGAAATCAACGCGGACGAGATGGAGACATTGCTTCCTGCGTTACTCAACGGCAGCGGGGTGATCGAGGAGCGCGGCACGTTGGACGTGCGTGTGCTAAGGGGCGGCTCGGAAATCTTCCGCGAGTCTGCCTTGAATGATGCCGCCATTTCCCAGGGGACCATTTCCCGCCTCATCGAACTGAGCGCGTCGGTGCGCGGCGAACCTCTTTCCGTCTACCATGCGGACGGTTTGATCATCGCGACTCCCACCGGCTCGACCGCGTACTCCCTCGCGGCGGGAGGCCCGGTGGTGCATCCTTCCATTTCGGCGGTCGTCGTGACGCCTATCAATCCCCAAAGCCTGAGCCAGAGGCCGATCGTGCTTTCCGGAAGCGAAAAAATCGACGTACGGGTAGTGGAAAGGAATCACGGACGCCGTGAGCCGCAGGTGGGCCTGACGGTGGACGGCCAGGTGTATCAGGAGCTGAAAGGCGATGACGTGGTGAGCGTCACGCTTGATGCGAAAAAAGTTCGTTTCCTCCGCAGGAAGGAGGATACCTTCTTCCACACGCTTCGCACGAAGCTAAAGTGGGGGGCGTGAGGCTTAGGATATGAGTCGCTCCTGGTCTTTCCGGCATTCGACGATGTAACCGCAGCACTGCGGATGCGCCTTCGCCTGCGCCACGATCCTCTTCAAGATGTCCGCCCCCTCCGCTCCCCCGAACAGCGCGGCGTGCGGTTCGAAGTCGCGCACGTTCTTTTCCAATTCGTATGAATCCGGAACGTACGGCGGGTTTGAAACAATGAAGAACGGGACGCGCACGTCGGCCAGCGGGTCGAGATCGAACCCCTTCCTGAATTCCATGTTCGCCGCCGCCCCCAGCATCGTCGCGTTCTTCTTCGCCGTGACGATCGTCTGGTCGTTGATATCCGTCGCGATGACATGCAGGTCGGGGCGTTCGCACGCGAGCGTGACCCCGATGCAGCCGCTGCCCGTTCCGATGTCGGCGACCGTTCGCGCGGTACCGAGATGTTTCCAGATATGCACCGCCGCGATGATGCCGGCGTCGATCTCCTCCGCGTATGCAATCGGCTCCTGGTTTTTCGACAACAGCCGCAGCGCTATTTCCACCAGCCGTTCCGTCGCGGGCCTGGGGATCAGCGTGTGTTTGTTGATGAGGAACGGGCGTCCGTAAAATTCCTGCGTTTCCACGATGTAGGCAACGGGCTCCCCTTTCAGCCTTCTTTGAAGCCATACGGCCAGCCGTTCCTCCTCATGCGGAGCCAAAACATGCTCCCCGTGGGCCAACACCCAGGTCCTATCCTTGCCTAAAAGTGCCGAAAGAAGTATTTCCGCTTCGGAATTCGGTATTTCGCCGGAAGTGAGTACATCGGAGACATGCATGGCGCTATCATACCTCAGTGAAGACGATTCTCATCGACTGTCGTTTTGCAGCTACCAAATCGGGTTTGGGAAGCTATACGCGCGAACTCGTCACCCATCTGCTGAAGCTGGAGCTTCCGTTCGACGTAAAGCTTCTCACGCGTTCCGCCCATGAGTCGTGGATCCCCAAAGGGCACAGGCCCGTGGTCTTCGACGTCCCGCATTATTCGCTCAAGGAACAGCTTCAGTTCCAAAGCGTCCTGACCGAAACGAATCCAGATCTCCTGTTTTCCCCGCACTTCAACGTTCCGCTCTTCACATCGGTTCCGTACGTCGTGACGATCCACGATCTCATCCTGCATCGCTATCCGAACCAGGCGTCGTTTCCGAAACAACTCGCGTACCGCGTTCTCATTTGGCAGGCTATCCGTCGGGCCAGGTCCGTGATCACCATCAGCCAGTTCGTGCGCGGCGAGATCTGCACGCGCTACGGCAGTTCGATCGCGAAGAAGATGACCGTCATCCGCGAAGGCGTGAGCGACGAGTACGTACCCCGTTCCGCCGCGGAAATGCACGCGTTCAGGCAGAAGCACGGGATCGATCGTCCGTTCTACCTGTATGTCGGCAACGCGAAGGAGCACAAGAACGTGCAAGTATTGCTGGATGCCTATGCCGAATTGAAATCCCCCACCCATGACTTCGTCCTTGTCACGGGCGGACCCGAGGCGTCCGCGCTGAGCATTCCCCGCGGAGCCCGGTTCCTCCAGGGATTGCCGCAGGAAGAGATGCCGTCCCTGTATTCCGCCGCGGATTGCCTGCTTACCGCTTCGTTGTACGAAGGATACTGCCTTCCCGTCGCGGAAGCGTTGGCGTGCGGTTGTCCCGTGATCGCGGCGAACAGGACGGCGATCCCCGAAGCGGCGCATGGAAAGGCGTTCCTGGTGGAGCCGACGAAGAAAGGATTTTTGGATGCGCTGAAACAGCCCCTGCGCGGCCGCGAGGTCTTCGCCCCCGAGCGATGGGAGCGCACGGCCGAGGAGACGCTCGCCCATCTGAAACGCGCGCTGCATATCGTTTAAAAAAAGCCCCGCACGTTTCGTACGGGGCTTTCCGATTCTTTCGCTTTATTGGATGGTGACCGTCGCGGAGTAGGGATCGAGCAGCGGGGTGGAAGAAGGGTTGGCCCCCGAGAGATCGACGGCGAACGTTTCGCCCGCGTCCGAATTCGTATCCTTGATGATGGTTACCGAGATGACCTTGCTGTATTCGTTGGGCGCGAATGTCAGCGTCCCGTTGGCGATGGTAAAGTCCGTTCCGGGCGATGCCGTCAGGCCGGTCGTCGAGTAGTTCACGCTGATCGTATCCGTGACTTTTCCGACGCGCAGAACCGTCAGGAGAGCGACTCCGGAACCTTCCGTGACGGCGTAGGTGCTCTTGCCGAACTTGAGCGAGCCCGATCCGACCGTAACGGTCTCGTTATCCGTGACGGAGACAGTCGCCGTTCCCACCGATCCGATGTTCGCGCCGCCCGTCGGCGCGGAGAGGGCGAGGTTGAACGTTTTGCTTCCGTCGTTCTGGGAATCGTCGTTCACCGCGACCGTGAAGGTTTTGGAGGTTTCGCCTGCCGCGAACGAGAGCGTTCCGCTCGTCGCCGTATACTCGTTTCCCGACTGCCCCGTTCCGTTGCTCGTGGCGTAGGTGACGCCGACCGCCCCCGTCGTTCCGCCCGTGCGCGAAACCGTCACCGTGAACGATCCGCCGTTTTCCATCACTCCGTATCCCGACGCGTTGAAGTTCAACGTGCCGTTCGGGTTGGAAGAAGTGCCGCCACCCGTAGCCGAGGACGAGGAATTGCTTCCGTTCGACGCCTCGTTATCGAGGATCGTCACGACCGCCGCCGAGGGTGAACCGAGCGATGCCCCGCCACCCGGATTGGAAAGGGTGACGTTCAGGTTTTCGGAACCTTCGGAGAGTTGGTCTTCCTTGATCTTCAGCGCGATCGTCTTCGATGTATCGCCCGCGTCGAAGCTCAGCGTTCCCGATGCGAGGTTGAAGTCCGCGTCACCCGCGGTTCCCGCCGTGATCGCGTAGTCGACCGTCACGTCCCCCTGTGTTCCGCCGGAACGGATCACGCTCAGGTTCAGCGTCGGCGTCGATTCCGGAATGGAGAAGGTCGAAGTGGTGAAGCGGAAAATACCCTTGGAGTTCGAGGAGACCGCGGATGTCACGGTGCCGTTGCTGCTTGCGGAGGTAGTCGTCCGGCTCGATGTCGACCTGGCCGAGGACTCGACCGTGCCCTGAAGTTCCTTCTTGAAGCGCGAGAGCATCAACGCCAGTTGTCCGCGCGTCACGGCATCGTCCGGCCCGAAGTTGCCGTTGGCGTATCCGGTGATCACGCCGTCGCCGTACATTTCGCCGATCGCGGCGTCGTAATACGTTCCCGGCGTGACGTCAGGGAAAACGGAGGAGCCGAGGATCGCGGCGATGCCCGTGCTTGCGGATCCGATGAGGAGTCCCGCGACGAACGGAGCGGCTGCGAGTCGCTTCAGCGTTTTTGCATGATTCATAAGAAATGGGGAAGAGAGGATTCCATTGTGGGAACCCCTCCATTTGAATGCAATAGACATGGTTTCTTAATCGGTTGTCATTGCACCTTCCGGCGTCGAAGGGGACAATCATGCCGACTTATGGACAAAGCCTTTTCCCTCCTCTCCGGCGTACTCAACAGGCGGGGTTTAAAGGATCATGCGATCGGCGCTCTTGCCGTGCATAAGGCGAAGCGATGGCTGGACGAGCGTCTGCCGGCCTGCAAGGAGGCGTTGAGGATTTCGAAGGTGTCGGACGGCATCCTCTTTATAGAGTGCGAGCATGCCGTGGTCCTGCAGGAATGCGCCGGCATCGTGCCCGAAATGAAGGACTTTATGGCCAAGGAATGCCCTTTTCTGCCGATTTCCGATATCCGCATCACCAGAAAATGAGGGTATTGCCCAAAGAAGGGCTTGCGAAGCGCAGGAAGCTTCCCTAGACTCCCCCGGCAAATGCTCGTCCTCCGTCTCCAGCGCACCGGCCGCAAGAACCTTGCCACGTACCGCGTCGTCGTGGCCGAGAAAGCACGCCCGGTAAAGGGTAAGTTCCTCGAGATCGTCGGGCACTACCTTCCCGCCGGCAAGGATTCCACGTTCAAGATCGAGAAGGAAAAGATCGAGCAGTGGGTCTCCAAGGGCGCACGCCCGAGCGATACGCTCGCACGCCTCCTGAAGAAGGAAGGGCTCAAGGATATGGACCGATTCATCCAGCGTTACACGAAACAGCGTTCGAAGAGCGCACCGGCCGAAGAGCCGGCAGCCCCGGCTCCCGCAGCCCAGGCCGCACCCGCCGCCGAAACGGCTGCCGCCACGGACCCGTCCGCCGAAGCCTCGGCGCAGGCGGAAACAAGTGGTGACACGCCTGCAAACTCCTAATATACTGTCGTCATGACATCCGACATCCCGGGACTCTCGTTTCTCCAATACGTCCTCTCTTCCATCGTGGAAGACAAGGACGCCCTTCATATTGACGGGAAGATCGATGAGCTCGGCGTTTTGCTGACCGTCAGCGTGAGCGACCGCGACATGGGCAAGCTCATCGGAAAAAGCGGGCAGACCGTCAAGGCGCTCCGCACCCTTTTGCGCATCATCGGGGGATCCTCCGAGCAGCGCATCAACCTCAAAATTTTAGAACCCGCTTCCTAATCACTTCCTACCTTTTTCATGCTACGCGATCTTCTCGACCAAGGCAGTCCGTTGGACATCTTCGCCACCTTCATCGCCCTCGCGCTGATCGTCGCATCCTTCCTGTGCCTCATTTTCATCATCATCGGAGGCATCACCTTCATCCTGTCCGCCGGAAACGAGGACAAGATCAAGCAGGCCGTCCAGACCATCCGTTACTCCATCATCGGACTCATCGTCACCTTCATCGCGTTCTTCGCGGTGTCGTGGTTGGCCAAGCTTCTTGAAATCCCCTTCGAACTGAATTTCGGAACGATCGTGGAACTCATGCGCGACATCTTCGCGTCGTTGCAGGGAGCGTAATTTCAAAGATTTCAATTAGTGAAAGGCATGCCCGTGGGTGTGCCTTTTCCATATTCTTTAATTTGACAGTATTATAAAAATATGTATAATGTTAATTATCGTTCTTTCCTATCATTTCTGCCCTTATCCATTCCTTTTTCGCCCCTCCATGGCAAACCCGGTGATTCCGTGCCAAGGTTGGTGCGGAAAGGGTATGTCGTGAGGGCACATTGCAGGAGATCTCGTATGCAACGCTTCTTGTTTGCCCTGACATTGTCGACACTGTTTTTCAACTGCTTGCCCGCGAATGCCGCGGATAAGGAAAAGAAAGATCCTGTCGATGAAGTCACCGTTCGAATTTGGTCTGTTCGCGGATCCCGATGCGTTGAAATCCCGCCAGACGTCGATTTCGAAGTCGACGGGCAGTATCTCAGCTGGATCGAGTCGGATGAAACATCCACTCGTATATTCCTCAAAGGAAATTCCATTGAAGTATACGCGCGCACGGAAAAGGCAGCCGGTCCGAAAAGAATCAAGATTACGCGCTTTCAGGTCGGTCCTGGGTTCTATATGCCGTACGGCTGGCATGTGAGTACCTTGCCTCCGCCACGGGCACAATAATCCTCACGACGAAACGGTCACCATGGAAACATGGTGGCCGTTTTGCTATATGATTCTTTGTAAATACGTCAGGCTTTCGACACTTTGCTTGGGATTGACCATGACTCTTGCGACGCAAGAATCATGAGCGAAAGTAGAATCTTCATAATGAGAGCTATTTGCTGCAGAGAGTCGTCGGAACATCGTAAGGACTTTTTAGTAATTCCCGTAGATGCTTAAGCTCTTGTCGATATCCCGCCAGACTTGAAACGAGCGTCAACTGATAAGACTGATCCTCTTTGTTGTAGAGAATATTTTCAACGATTTCCTTATCGCCTTTAAAGATAAGGCGATAGGCACGATGGCCACCGACTTTCGTACGAATGACCTTCATGATTCGCTTTTCGCTTGAAGAATCTTCCTGATACTTTTTTTTCATTCTCCTCGATAAATTTTCTTTGCTCCACCAGTGTCCCTGCATACGGTAGCGGACCAGAACGACTCACGGAATTACTTGCGAATGTACAGGAGTCATTCGCTGCCAGAGCAGTGGGAAAAGAAAATAGAAGCAAGGCAATGAGTATATTTATCATAAGCGAATGATACCTCCACAGAGAGATTTTTCCAACAAGGGCGAGTAAATTGGCTTTCGATTCCCGCGGGTATCACACTTCGATGATCTCAGTGTACAGGGTCATTTGATTCGTAAGGTAAGCATGGCCGTGTCACGTGATCGCGAGTCGCGTAAAACTCACTACGCTCGCACGCGACACGAAAAATACGCTTCTCGCTTCGCTGCGAGCGATTGTACGTGGTGGGCGCCGGGGGATTCGAACCCTCGACCCTCTCGGTGTAAGCGAGATGCTCTAACCAACTGAGCTAGGCGCCCTTTGATGTTAATTGCGCGGACTGAATCTCTTTGTAGACGGACTATAATGGATTTTCTTGGGGATCGCGATATCATTTTGACAGGGAATTCGCCTGAATTTGGGTTTGAAACGGCTAGACCTCCCCTCTCCTTTTCCCTACACTGGCCGCATGAATATGTTCCTCGTCATTCAGTCGGTTTTGAGCGTTCTCCTCATCCTCTGCATCCTGCTGCAAAGCAGGGCCGCGGGTCTCACGTCCGGAACCTCCGGCGTCAACCAGACCGTGGTGCAACGCCGCGGCGCCGAGAAATTGCTCTACCAGGCGACGGTCGTCATCAGCATCGCGTTCTTCGTGCTCACCGTTCTCCAGTGGTACGCGTAACGAATGCCCCGTTCCATCCGACCATTCCTCTCGAACGTCCTTGGCTTCGTCTTGCAGTGGGAGCGCTGGCTCCTAAGCGCCTTGGTGGGCGTTTTTTTGATAAGCCTCACCATACTTCTCACGAAATTCTACTACCAAAACACCATCCTCGTCCCCGCGCTCGGCGGAACGTACGGCGAAGGATCGGTCGGGGAAGTGTTGCCGCTGAACCCGTGGTTCACGGTCGCGAATGACGTGAACAGCGATATCGTGTCGTTGGTGTTCGCGGGTCTTCTGAAATACGACCCGGAGAAAAACCAGATCCGGGACGACCTTGCGACGTATGCCGTCTCGAACGACGGACGCACGTATACGGTTACGCTGAAGGACAATCTCTTCTGGCATGACAGCACCAAGGAAAGTCCGCATCCCGTCACGGCCGAAGACGTCGTATTCACCTACAAGACGATCCAGGATCCCGAATTCCCCAATCCCCTCCTCCGCGAGAACTTCCAAGGGGTGACCATCTCTTCCTCCAACCCGAAGACAGTCACGTTCAAGCTTGATCGGCCGTACAGTTTTTTCCCAAGCAACCTGACGCTGGGCCTCATTCCGAAGAAGTCCTTCGAAGGCGTTCCCGTGAACCTGCTGGATCAGGAGCTATCCTTCGGCTTCAAGCCGGTCGGCGCCGGTCCGTACAAATTGAAGAGCATCATCGAGACCGAACTCAGCACCGAAGTGACGCTGGAAAGATTCGAGCGCGAACTTAAGCCGCAGTATCGCATCGAACGCATTATTTTCCGCGTCTTCCCCGATTACCGGAGTCTTCTGTCCGATATCCGCAACCTGGACGGCATCCGTTTGGTCCCCCACACGGGCGACGGCAAGGCCGCGGTTCCCCGTCGTTTCCGCACCGAGAATTACACGCTCCCCCAGTACGTCGCGCTCTTCTTCAATTTGGATCGTACGATGTTCGCGGATCGGGAGCTGCGCCTCGGATTGCAACTTGGCACGGATAAGGATGAGATAGCCAAAACCGTGAACCCGTCGAAGATCGTGGACACTCCCCTCTTGGAAATCGATACTAGCGATTGGCGCTACAAGTTTGACCTGAAGGCGGCGCAGGGCGCGTTGTTCGAATCCGATTGGGTGTTCCCCGAAAAGTACCGCCTGCAGCGCATGCTGGAACAGCGCGAGGCGAACGAGCGCGGCGCGTTGAAATCCCCTCCCGTCGCGTTCCTGGAAACCGGGGCCATCCTGACGCTCTCGGG
This sequence comes from uncultured Candidatus Peribacteria bacterium, assembly GCA_964603635.1. Lineage (GTDB taxonomy): Bacteria > Patescibacteriota > Gracilibacteria > Peribacterales > Peribacteraceae > CAZRVH01. The sequence goes on along the minus strand of CAZRVH010000002.1, from coordinate 12,909 downwards.
CAGCGGCAACGGGCTGAGCGGCAAGAACAGGATCCAAGGCATTCCGCTGTCCGCGCATCCCACGCAGTCTGGAAGCTGGATCGTGCGTCTGCCGACGTCCGGAGGCTCCGGAACGCTTGTGCCGGGAACGAACCTTCTCAAATTGACCGACGAAAGGGGCGCGATCATGGATTCCATTTACGTCTTCCGCGCGTCTTCCCCCGATGAATATTCCCGTGCCACCGCGGAGCAGGCGCTCATCGATCAGTTCCTGAAGACGCGGGCGGGTTCGGCCGCCGCGGGACAGCAAGTCACCGCGCAGGACATGCATCTGGAGCGCGGCTTCCTGCGACGCCGCAAGGATGGCGATCCCATCGGTTTCCGCACCAACGAGGCGGGGCAGCGGCTCTCCATTACGCTGCTGACCAGTCCGACTCCGGCCAACTACCGCGTCATCGCGGACATGGTGAAAAAGCAATGGGCGACGCTGGGGGTGGAAGTGAACGTCGTCGTGCCGCAGGACAAATCCCAATTCGAGGACAAGCTCCTGAAGCGCGATTACGACGTGCTGCTGTTCGGCCAGTCCCTGCTGGATAACCTCGACGCGTACTCATACTGGCACTCCGCCAGCGCGCAAAAGGTAACGGCCAACCGTGCCGACCTGCGCATCGATGCGTACAACCTCTCGCAGTACACGTCGTTCACCGCGGACGCACTTCTGGAAAAGATCCGTGGAAATCCGACGGAGAAGGATCGCAAGGAAGCATTGGCCAAGCTGCAAGACGTCATCAAATCCGATGTGCCCGCGGTCTTCCTCTATTCCCCCGAATACACGTACGCGCACCGCGACGATATCCTGGGAATCGACCTGGGACACCTTTCCTTGCATTCGGACAGGTTTTTGACGCTGTATAAATGGTACGTCCACCAGGACCGGATTTTCGTCCCGGGAAAGGGTTGGACCACATTCTTTACTTGGTTGTCAAGCTTACTTTAGTCATTTTAGCCAATAGAGCCCGTCTTAAGCATTGCAACGCGTCCCACCCATTGACGCGGAGCCGCTCATCCCGTAGGATTTTTTAGCTAATTTCTCAGCAGCAACCAATGGAAGTACTCCTCCTTCAAGATATCAACGGCATCGGCAAGAAAAACGACCTCCTCGTGGTAGGAGACGGATTCGCCCTCAACAATCTCCTTCCCAGGAGAGCGGCCCTCGTGGCCACGCCCGTGGTGCGCAAGCGCTACGCGGAACTGATCCGCAAGCGTGCGGAAGAGCGCGAGATGGAGAAGTCCGCGCAGTCCAGCGCCGCCGTGGCTTTGTCCGGCAAGACGGTTCTCTTCACGAAGAAGGTCACCAAGGCCGGCAAGCTGTACGCGGGTATCACCGAGAAGAACATCGCGGAAGCCCTCAAGGAGCAGCTCAAGTACGACGTCTCCGAGGATGACATCCAGATGGATGAACACATCAAGGCAGCCGGCACGCACCAGGTGATGGTCCGCATTGCGAACCAGAACGTTCCGGTGAACGTGAAGGTCGATGCCGAGAAGGCCTGATCCCCTACTCCGATAGAACAAGTGGCGTCCGCGAGGGCGCCATTTTTATTGTTTCACAAAATGGATGTCTTCGTGTCCCTCTTCCACGCAAATGATCGGATGTGTCACGATCAAGAGACGGGCTGGCGTCTGGGTTTTATTTTCAAACTGATGCACCGTGCCTGAGGGAATATGTTTCATCAATCCTTCTTTGCACTGAACCTCATGAATGATATGTGCGGCATTGGACTCGGGCTGTAGGATTCCCTCGCGATAGATCAGTGCTTGCGGAGCTGACAGTCCTGCTTCCTTTCCTAGTACACGGAATGTGGAAGCCCCGACTTCATGATAATGGGCTTTTGATTTCTGGCCTGGTTGCACCGTTGCTATAACGACCTGAAATTCTTTGGGATTGTCTATGGAAGATTCCATGAATCGTGGTTCGATCCAATTTAAATCTAAATCAGCATGAACAGTATGCTGTGCATCAAACAAGTCCCAAATTTTATGGCGCCTCGTACTGATTTCTCCAAATACACGCAAAAGTAACGAATAACGCTTCTCTTGTTGTTCGACTCTCTGGCCTTCTTCTGGCTTTAATCCTTTAATCATGCACAGATAGTATCATAAATAATACAATATGCAATATAATTCACATTTGACAATTTTGGTGCGCCGGGGGGGATTTGAACCACCGACCGCAGGTTTATAAGTCCTGAGCTCTAACCAACTGAGCTACCGGCGCACGTTCAAAGGATAGCGAATAAGATTTTTGATGAATAGGCTTATTTCTCTCCCCATCTCCACTTCGGCTTCTCCCCTGTCTTGTACGCGATGAGAACAAGGGATGAAGTAAGAATCATCATCGGGAGGGCAAACAGGAACGCGATTTCGTTCGGCGGTGAGTTTTCATCGATCGTCAAACCCAGCGCGATCGCAAGGACGACATACCCGGCCGTGACCGCCCAGCCCTGCCATGTCGCGGGTGTCCATCCCCATCCGTGGGTCTTCGCCTTGAACCAAATTCGCTTTGCCATGCCGAAAGTATAGGTATTCCCGCACAATCTTGCACATTTTCCTTGGGAAAAGCCGATGTCCTCCTCATCAGACCCGTACCCGCGCTTCTCGTAGGATCATGCGGTGCCGCGGGTTCGTTCGGATTCTCGCCGTATATATTTGGGAATCCCGACTCCATGCGTACAATGAGCGGTATTCCCCTTCATCCATGTCCAAACATCATATCCAATCATTCGCGATTCTTTCCCTGACTCTTCTCTGTGCAGGATGTCAGACGCCTCAGACGCCGGAACCTGTCACAAGTACCGGCAGCGTTGCGCTTCCCCAGCCGAAGCTCGTCTTGGACGAAAAAACCCTGCCTTCGATCAACGACGAAGGAATCATACTTTCCCATGCGTCGAACCGCCGGGAAGTATTGTCGTTCCTCGGAGCCTCCCTGTCGGATGCCGAGACGTCGTACCTGGAGAAAAACAAGTTTCTCCTCCTCCCCGTCGACCGTACTTCCCTTGCGACGACGACGAGGTCCGTAAATTTCGACGGGATGCTGAAGGCCTTCGACGCGATCCAGGGAAGCGGACTGGTATGGGAACGCAAGCCGGAAAACGCTAAATTTGTGAACCCCGATGTCGTGTTGCATGCCTACCACCGCTTCTTCGAGCAGACGCTGGAGCAGTTGGAAAAGACCGACCTGTTTGAAACGCTCTCCGGCTTTTTGGATAGCATGGTCGAAGGATCGCTGGAACTGGCGAAAAGCGGCGATGTAGAAACGAAAGAGCGCGGCCGGTGGATCTCCGCCCAGTTGATCACGGCGAAAATCCTGCTTGGAAATTCGCTGGGCAAGCCGGATTTTTTCCCTTCTCCCGATGACGAGGCCGCCTGGATGGAGTCCGAACGGTCTGCCGATTCCTACGAGAATGCGGCGAAGATGGTGCCGGAGATGGCAAAGGATTTGCCCTTGGATATGCAGCAGCGCATCAAAGACGAGTTGAAGCTTGTGTACGAAGCCTCCGCAGTCGAAGAATCCCCTCTCTTCAATCAGTACAAGACGGACGTTTCCGCAGATTACACGCAGTACACGCCGCGCAGCCATTACACGAAATCCTCCGTCCTTCGCTCGTACTTCCGCACGATGATGTACTTGGGTAGGAACAGCTACTTCCTGAAAGAGGATATCGGCGTTCGCGATGCCACGCTTGTCACGTCTCTTCTTGATAGGAAGCCCGCATCGGGAGCCACTCCCCGCGATTCCTGGAACAAGATCATGGACATCACCGGTTTTTACGCAGGACAGAGCGATGATCTGACGCTGAAGGAATGGGATGCGTACGTTTCGGAAACGCTGAAGAAAACGGCCGGTCAATCGACCGCATCTGACACGGACACCCTGGGCGCCAACATCTCCAAGCTCCGCCTTCCGAAAGTGCTGTCCGACGTCATCGTGAATCCTGATATAGCGGACAAAACCAAGGATGACCTCCTGCGCGATACGCTTGCCGTCCGCGTCTTTGGTCAACGATTCACGTTCGACGCGTGGGTCTTGAACCAACTCACTGCCGGCGACGAAATGACGAAACCAAAGCTCCCGTCCACGCCATCCGCGTTGTTCGTAAACGCGGCGCTCGGAGGAGAGCGGGCGGAGTCGCACATCCCGCGTTTCCTGAAAGATACCGCGCAGTTCACGGACGAGGAAAGCGACGCCCTTATCGCCAAGTTGAGCGGCCTGCGCGATTCGCTGAAAAAGGTGCGCGAGGATGAATGGTTCTCATCTCTCGGAACTGCATGGACGTACGTCCTTTCCAGCCTGACGAACGTTTTCGGCAAAGGCTACCCGGCATACATGCAGTCGGGCCCCTTCGCGGACAAGCAAATAGAAACCTTCCTCGGCTCCTATGCGGAACTGAAGCACGACACGCTGCTGTATGCGAAGCAGAGCTACGCGGAACTCGGCGCCGGAGGTCCCGATGAACAGACTCCCCCGCCGGTTCCGAAGGGATTCGTCGAACCGAACCTTCCTTTCTGGAACAGGATCCTGCAACTCGTCGCGAAGCAAAAGGATCTCTTCACCCGTTTGAACCTCCTGACGGATACGAATGCGCAGTACCGCTTGCAGCAATTCGAAGACACCCTTGCGTTCTACGGAAGCCTGGCACAGAAGGAACTTGCCGGTACATCCCTGACGGAGGAGGAATACGAACGATTGCGCACCACGAACATCGCCTACATCGCGGACCCGATCGACATGAGCGTCATCCCCGATGAGGAGTCCGGCAAGACGGAGCTCATCGCGGACATCCACACCGATGCCAAAAAAGGACAGATCCTCTACGAAGCTACAGGACGCCCCTACGTGATGCTCGCGTTGGTTGGCAACGAAAGCAGCCCGCGCCTTGCCATCGGTCTCGCATACAATCACTACGAATTCACGGCACCCTTGGGTGGCAACAGGCTGACGGACGAAAGTTGGAAGAACACCGTCTACAACGAACCGCAGAATATGCCTGTCAAAAATTTCTGGTACGATTCCCTGCTTGCGAAGTAATTCCATCCATCTGCATTTCCTGAAAGTCCTGCTGTTCGCGGCGGGGCTTTCGGCATGCATCCAAAGATCGCCCCAGGAAATCCTTCCGCGCCAGTACGCGGATAAATCACTGTTCCTTTCGGCCATCGTGCAGAGCGATGTCTTGCCGCTGAAGCAAAAGATCACGGGGATCACCGTGCCGCACCATCTTTTGGCAAGGGATCTCATCGCGGAGACGGTCGCCATGGCATCGGGAAATACCTATGACAGGATTCTTTTTCTGACCCCCGACCATTTCTTCAAGGGTAAGACGGACGTGTCCGTGTCGACGCAGTCATTCGATACGGTATTCGGTCCCATGCGCGCGGACGATGCGTTTGCGAAGGCTTTGCAGGGATTGCCGAACGTTTCCACGGGGTCGTTCTTCGCATCGGAGCACGGCGCGAACGCCGTCATCCCCTTTTTAAAGCATCATTTTCCCGATGCAGCGATTTCCGTTCTTGCTTTCCAAGGATACGGCTCCGAGGATGAATTGCGGGGCGTCGCGGACCGACTGCTTTCGCTCGTGACGGATACCACGCTGATCGTGCAGAGTACCGACTATTCGCACTTCCTTTCCGCAGAGAATGCGAAGAAAAAAGACCGGGAGACGCTGCGCGTGATCGCGGGCGCAACACCCGACGCAGTGCTGGATCTTGATCAGCCGGAGCATATGGATGCGAAAGAGGCCCAATGGTTGCATATGACACTGCAAGCCGAACGATGGGATGCAAAGCCGACGGTGATCCGAAACAAGAATTCGACCGAGTATGCAGGGGGCGAGGTCGCCGAAACCACGAGCTACGTCACGCAGGTTTACTCGCCTGAGCCGATTGTTGTCCCTTCTCCGGACTCCTATGTCTTCGCCGGTGACACGATGCTTGGCCGCGGAATGACAGATTTCGCGCGGGATGCCGCAAAGAGGGATGCTTTCGTGAAAAAGATTCTTTCGTTGACGGGTGGCTCCCCCATGATCGTGAACCTGGAAGGAGTGATGATGGAGCGTTGTCCGCCGACGGATGATCCGTGGGTCATTTGCATGGAAACGCTCGATACGCTTCCCGTTTTGAAAGGGCTTCGCGTGATCGGCGTCAGCTTGGCGAACAACCATACCATGGATTTCGGCAAAACGGCGTACCAAGACATGGTTCGCGAATTGCGGCGGAACGGCATCCGTGTGATCGAACGTGGCGGATATGCGGATTTCGAACGTTTCCGTCTTTTCGGATTCACCGATATCGATAACTCGCCTGAACCGAAGCGCGATTTGCTGTATCGCAGCGACATGGACGCTGCTTTCGGAAACGTAACCGAAAGTCTGCTGCCGATCTTCGCGTTCCTGCACTGGGGCGATGAATACGTCGATGGCTTGGATACGAGACAGGAAGTCCTGCGTAGCGAGCTCCTTGGAAATGGCGTCGAACTCATCGTCGGTTCGCACAGTCACCGATCCACCGGCCTGCAGTGCGACCGATCATCGTGCGTCGTTCCCTCCCTTGGCAATTTCCTGTTCGATCAAAGCGGATCGCATGTGTCCGGAAGCATGCTGAAAGTCACCTTCTTCCCGCAGGGTACATATTCACTGCATGACATTGCACTCTGAATCAATGCGTTCACAATGACGCCATGTCGTATCTTCCCTCTTTCGCCGTCATCTTCGCCGCGATTCTCTGGAGCTTTGACGGATTTCTGCGTCAATCCCTCTACTCCGCACCTTCCTTCTTGGTTATCGCTCTCGAGCATTTCCTCGGGGCTTTGTTATTTCTACCCGTGCTTGTTTGGAGATGGAAAGACGTGCGTGCCCTTTCGATGCGCGAGTGGCTCTCTGTGTCATGGGTATCGTTGTGCGGTGGCATCCTGGGAACGTTTTTCTACACGAAGGCGTTGAGTTACGTTGGATACATAGACCTGTCCGTCGTTGTTTTGCTTCAAAAGTTACAACCTTTCTTTGCCATTCTTTTGGCCGCGATCATCCTGCGGGAAAGGCCGTCGAAAAAATTCCTGCTGGTCGGATGCGTCGCGTTCATCGGAGGATATATGGTGACGTTCCGCAACCTGGCTCCTGCCTTTTCATCCGATCCGAAAACAATCATAGGGGCCTTGCTAGCCCTTGGCGCGGCGTTCTGCTGGGGAACATCGACGGTCTTCGGAAAGTACGCTTTGAAACATGCGCATTTTTACGTTATTACCGCATTACGACTTTTGGTCACCAGCGCGATGGCATTCATCTTGCTGCTTCTGCTCGGTCAACTAGGCGAAGTTGCCACCATCGAAGCCGGCCAATGGCATTCATTACTTCTCATCGTGTTCACGACTGGTTCCGTCGCGCTTTGCATTTATTACTACGGCTTGAAAAGAATTCCCGCTTCGCATGCAGCCCTCTATGAATTGTCCTGGCCGCTATCCGCGATCATCCTGGATTATTTTACACGCGGAACGATCTTCACGCTTACCCAATGGATTGGGACGGCGATATTGCTGGGATCCATCATCTATCTGCCGAAGCAAAAACTAGACACTCCTCTGCCCTAGGTTTTTTACAAACGCTTCCGCCTCCTTCTTTGTTGTCACTTTTTTCGTGACCTGCGCCGCATGCAGCGCTTCCAGGATGGTTCCGATCCGTTTCCCGGGGGCGATTCCCACTATCTTCATCACGTCTTCGCCTTTCAGGAGCGGTTTCGGCGGACGCGGGTGGCTGTTTAGGAATCCATCGCGGTCTTTCACGATGCTGTCATACAGGTCAAATTCACTCGGCGTCGTTCCCGCCACGTCCAGCCAGAAGAGTTGTAGCAGTTCCGGGAACCATTCATGGAAGTACCAGTGCGACTTCCGTTCGTCCGGCATCCCGGAGAACGACGTCATCATCATGTGGTGTCCGATGAGCCAGCCGATCTTGTCCTTCCTTTTATTCGATATATCCAGCCTTCCCAGCACTTTTTTCGCGATATCGGCCGATACTTCCGCATGGTGGTCGAAGCGGATGCGTTCCTTCAGGCTGAACGTTTCCGCTTTCCCGATATCATGGAAGAGCGCGGCCAGGCGCACGTCGGTCCCGTGTTCCTCTTTGAATGAACGCACGCACTGGAGCAAGTGGTTCCATACGTCTCCCTCGCGGTGGTAATCCGCGGGTTGCGGTATGCCTTTGCACTTGTAGAGCTCGGGAACCAGGTGTTTCAGGATGCCCGTTTCCCATAAGTCCTCGAGCCCAAGCGCCGCATTGCCCGTCATCAGCAACTTCTCCAATTCCTCCAATTTCCTGATGCCGGAAAGTCCTTCCACGAGCGCCGCATGCTCTTTCAGGGCGGCGTAGGTATCGGGATGGTACTGTCCGCCGATCTTCGCGCGGAAACGGACGGCACGCATGATGCGCAGGGCGTCATGACGGATGCGCTCGCCGGCGTCGCCCACGAAACGGATCAGCTTTTCCTTCAGGTCCGCTTCCCCGCCGAACGGGTCGAACAGTTCGCCCGATACGGGATGGAAGTACATCGCGTTTACCGTGAAATCGCGGCGCGCAGCATCTTCTTCCTTCGTGCTGTACTCAATCGACTCGGGGATACGCCCGTCCGAGAGCGTCGATTCCTTGCGGAACGTCGTGACTTCGAAGATAAACTTTCCCTGCTTGATGCGCACGCTTCCCAGCGGGCGCGGCACCTCCTTTCCTTTTTCAAAACACGCGAGGACCTGGTTCGGGTCCGCGGTCGTGGCAATGTCGATGTCCTTCGGAATGTGGCCCTGCAGCATGTCGCGGACGCAGCCCCCCACCCACCACGTATCGTATCCTGCGTCGGACAGGATATCGACCACCCGGTATGCCGCTTCGCCGTAGGGGGTTCTAAGAGTTTCTTGCGCGATTTGGCGATTGATCGACATGCTTGAATTATGAAGTATGAATGGTGAATTTAGGAGGGGAATTTTCATATGAGTGGCAACAGCGTGTCATGGTGAGCGCAGACGAACCATACGCGCTGTGTCTTCCTCGTCTACGCTCGGAATGACACATCTAGCTTTCATGTTACTTCATCATTCTTCATTCTGTATCCTGATCCCGTGATTACATTCTGCTGCCCCGGCGCCCCCAAGAAAACCCCCGGATCCGGAGGGATTTTGAAAGGCATCGAATACGCCCATTCCATGGGACTCAAGGGCATGGAGATGGAATGGGTGCAGAGCGTGCCGAAGAATCCGGAACACATGGAGAAGATCCGCGCTCTCTGCGAGAAGCTGGATTTCTCACTCACGGTTCACGCGCCGTATTTCGTGAACCTGAATTCCGACGAGAAGGAAAAGATCGCGGCAAGTAAGGTACGCATTACCGATGCCTTGGCCATGGCGCAGTTGGCAGGCGCGAAGTCCGTGTGCGTCCATGCGGCGTTCTACGGTACGCGGAAAGACGAGGCTCTCGATAACGTGCGCAAGGCGACCGAAGACATCCTGAAGAAGAAAGCGAAGCTCTTCCCGGACGTCAATCTGGCCTACGAAACGATGGGCAAACACTCGCAATTCGGCACGCTGGAGGAAGTGCTCGCGGTCAGCAAGGAATTCGATCTCTATCCCTGCGTCGACGTGGCGCACATGCACGCGCGCGCGAACGGAAAGATGAATTCCGCCAAGGAATGGGACGATCTTTTTGACCAGTATGAGAAGGCGCTCGGGAAGAATTCGCTGCAGACGATGCACATGCACGTCTCCGGCATTGAGTATGGAGACAAAGGTGAGAAGCATCATCTCACGTTCGAGGAATGTGACATGAAGTGGAAGGATTTCCTGAAAGTGCTCAAGAAACGGAAGGTGGGAGGATTCCTCGTTTGCGAATCGCCCGCGATGGAAGATGATACCTTGCTGCTACAGGAGACTTATGACGCAATATAATTTGGATTTCTTTTGAAAAAGGGGACGCTCTGTTAGATTGATTATCCACTTAATTCCTTCACTTTTATGAATCTTGCGATCAATGGCTTCGGCCGCATCGGACGTCAGGCTCTCCGCATCATCCTGACCAAGCACCCCGAGATCAATGTCGTTCTTATCAACGATCTCACCAGTCCCGCGACGCTCGCGCACCTCTATACGTTTGATTCCACGTACGGACGCGCTCCCGAGGAAGCGACGGCAACGGCCGATGGCATCAAAATCGGCTCCAGGGAGATCAAGATCACCGCGATCAAGGATCCCGCGGCACTGCCCCACAAAGACATGAACGTGGACGTCGTGTTGGAATGCACCGGTTTCTTCACGAAGCGCGAAGACGCTGCAAAGCACATTGCTGCCGGCGCCAAGAAGATCATCATTTCCGCACCGAGCAAGGACAAGGTCGACGGTACCTTCTGCATCGGCGTGAACGATGAGAAGTACGATCCTGCCACGATGCACGTCATTTCCAATGCATCCTGCACCACGAACTGCCTCGCCCCTATGGCGAAGGTGCTCAATGACAGCTTCGGTATCGTCTCGGGCTTCATGAACACCATCCACAGCTACACGAATGACCAAAACCTCCTCGATCTCCCGCACGCCGACCTGCGCCGCGCCCGCGCCGCAGCGGTGAACATCGTCCCCTCCTCCACGGGGGCGGCCAAGGCGATCGGAGAAGTCGTCCCTGAATTGGCAGGCAAGCTGAGCGGTACGTCACTCCGCGTTCCCACGCCTACGGGTTCCATTACCGACCTCACGGTCGTGACGGCCAAGCCCGTGACGGCGGAAGAGGTCAACGCGGCCTTCGAGGCATACGCCAAGCAGCATCCGGATATCATGAGCGTGGAGAAGCGTCCGATCGTCCTGAAGGACATCGTCCACGATTCGCACAGCGTCATCGTCGATGCCGAGCTGACGGCCGTGACGGGCGGCAACCACCTGAAGGTGATGGGTTGGTACGACAACGAATGGGGTTACTCCAACCGCATCGTCGAACTCGCGAAGTTCGTCGGAAGCAAGATCTAAAGGTTAAAGATATATGAATTTAAAAGGCGTCCACAAGGGCGCCTTTTTTAAGCTGCCTGCTGCCTTCTTCGTATCTTATCCCTTTTATTCCTGCACGATGAAGCGCTGACATCCATTGAGTGTCGTTCTTTCATGAGCTTGGAAACTGCTTCCCAAAAAGCGCCTTGGCGTTCTCCATTTTGCGCTTCGACGGATTCGATGCAGGACATGAGTAATTTTTCTTCGGCTTCGCCCCAAACGTGTTTCCCTTGTGCCTTCACCCCTTCAATCGACACTCTCTTTCTATCTTCATCACTCATCGCTCTTTGTACGTACGGAATTTTCGGAACGACATGCAGTTCATCGGAAATTTGAGCGGCCATTTCATTGCCGCAAAGTCTGTAAACAGCCCGTGAGACAGCGGACATGAGTGAAACAAGTTTTCTTTCCTTAAGACGTTCGTGCGTGTGCTGCAGTACTTCGCAAATTTCGCGTAGCTTCAACCTATGAATTCTGAGTGTTTCTATGGTTCGGGAAATTTCCATGTCGTTTACCAACTCTTCCGTCAGCGAGTTTGGCTTCATCATTCCCGTATAGTGCTCCTGTGACTTCATAGTTATGCCGAAAGCACGCCAGTATGCCTACAGGCGTGCTTTCCAGGCAAGTGCCGTTGATCGCTTATTTATCATCCTTTTTCTCTTTCTCATCTACAACCTCCGCATCGACGACATTGTCCTTCTTGTCACCCGATGCTTCGGCTCCCTTCTTCTGGGCCTCCTCGTAGACGATCTTGCCGATCTCTTGTGCGGCGACGGCCGTTTCCTCAGTCTTCTTTTTCAGGTCTTCCGCCGAAGCGTCTTCCTTCTTCATGAGATCCTTGAGTTCGGTCATCTTCTCGTTCACGGTCTTCTTCGTCGCGTCCGGGATCTTTGCCTCGTGTTCCTTCATCTGCTTTTCCAGATTGAAGACGAGTGCGTCCGCTTGGTTACGCGCGTCGACCAGTTCGCGCTTCTTCTTGTCTTCGTCCGCGTGGATTTCGGCATCCTTGCGCATCTTCTCCACTTCGTCTTTGGAAAGTCCCGTGGAACCCTGGATGGTGATGTGCTGTTCCTTGCCCGTTCCCTTGTCCTTCGCCTTCACGTTCAGGATTCCGTTGCTGTCCAGGTCCAGCGACACTTCGATCTGCGGCAATCCGCGCGGCGCGGGAGCGATGCCGTCCAGGATGAAACGTCCGAGCGACTTGTTGTCCCCCGCCATCTCGCGCTCTCCCTGGACGATGTGAATCTCGACGGACGGCTGGTTGTCCGCGGCCGTGGAGAACACCTGGCTCTTGCTCGTCGGGATCTTGCTGTTGCGTTCGATGATCTTCGTCGCGACTCCGCCCATCGTCTCGATGCTGAGGGAAAGAGGCGTCACGTCGACGAGGACGATGTCTTTGTGGATGTCACCTCCCAATACTCCGGCCTGGACCGCCGCACCGATGGCGACGACTTCGTCCGGGTTCACGCCCTTGTGCGGCTCCTTGCCGAAGATAGCTTTCACTTTCTCCACGACCGCGGGCATGCGCGTCATACCTCCCACGAGGACGACTTCCGAAATGTCATCCTTGGAGATTTTGGCATCCTTCAGTGCTTTCATGCAGGGTTCCATCGTTTGTTCGATGAGGTCCGACACGAGCCACTCCAGCTTCGCACGGGAGAGTTTCAGGAGAAGGTGCTTCGGTCCGGATGCATCCGCCGTGATGAACGGCAGGTTGATTTCCGTTTCCGTGGAAGACGAGAGTTCGATCTTCGCCTTCTCCGCCGCTTCGCGCAAACGCTGCGTCGCGATCTTATCGTTACTGAGGTCCACGCCGGTTTCCTTTTTGAATTCCTCCTGGAGGAACGCGACGATCATTTGGTCGA
>CAZRVH010000001.1:34459-216864 GCA_964603635.1 uncultured Candidatus Peribacteria bacterium | reverse complement strand
GAGCGTCTTTCCTCCGCGTGCGGAGTTGTTGAGCAACGTGTCGACTGCCTCCTGGAGCATGCGCTTTTCGTTGCGGCAGATGACTTCAGGCGCGCCGATGCTCATCAGTTTCTTGAGACGGCTGTTGCGGTTGATGACGCGGCGGTACAAATCGTTCAGGTCGGATGCGGCGAAGCGGCCTCCGTCGAGCTGCACCATCGGGCGCAGGTCGGGCGGCAGGACCGGCAGGCGCGTCGGGATCATCCACGACGGATCGATGCCCGCCTGGATGATGCTGTTCACGAACTTCATGCGCTTCATGATCTTCTTAAGCTTCTGTCCGCTGGACTTCTCGCGCTCGGCCTGGAGTTCGGTGGCAAGCGTCGGGAGATCCACGTTCAGGATCACTTCGCGCAGCGACTCGGCTCCCGTTCCTGCGCGGAACACGTGTCCGAACTTCATGTTCATTTCGCGGAACTTCAGCTCGGAGAGGACGCCCCCCGTGTGGAGGTTCTTCAGGTCATCGAGCGCTTCCTTGTGGTTCAATTTGAGGGACTCGAGCTTCTCCGCCACTTCCTTATCGAGTGCGTCGAGCTGCGCGCGCGTCGCGTTGCTTTCCGTGAGGGCCTTCTTGGCTTCCTCGTACTCGCGCTGCACCTGCTTCTTGCGATTGTCCATGCTTGCGGCAAGTTCCTTGTCGACTTCGGTCTTCTGCTCATCATTCACCGAGATGACGATGTACGCGGCAAAGTACACGATCTGTTCGAGCGTCTTGATCGGGAGGTCCAACAGGAGTCCGATGCGGGACGGGGAGGAACGGAGGAACCAGATGTGGGCGATGGGAACGGCCAGGTTGATGTGGCCCATGCGCTCGCGACGAACGATGGAGCGCGTTACTTCCACGCCGCACTTCTCGCACACCACGCCTTTGTAGCGGATGCCTTTGTATTTTCCGCAGAAGCACTGGAAGTTCTTCGTCGGTCCGAAGATACGTTCGCAGAAAAGACCGTCCGGCTCGGCACGCTGGGTGCGGTAGTTGACGGTTTCGGCCTTGGTCACTTCTCCGCGGCTCCAGCCGAGGATGTCGTCGGGGCTTGCGACGGAAAGTGCGACTGCATCGAAGGAATCGGTCGCGGACGTGGCGGGTGCTGCCATAAGGATAGGAAGGGAGGAAGGAAGCTTGGAAAGCTTCGAAAGGAGGAATGGATGCGTTTTTCACGCACGAAACTCCGCTGCTCCCCTGCCCTACTCGTCTGAAATAGGGGGAGGAACATCGGAAATGTTGGACTGAGTATACTGGTTCCCAAAGTCTATGCAAGGATTACCTCACTACTTCTTTTGGAGAAAATTTATACCACTTCCCATTTGCCAGTCTCTGACCAATTTCTGCGGGCGTCAACTGCTCGCTTCCAAGCAGCTCATAAAGGAATTTAATTTTCCCAGAAGGGCGTGAATAATCATAGACTAACCTGTCATTCGAATTATTAAATTTGAAAGAGGCATTGATTTTCCATTCATTCTTTCTTTTGAATTGTCCTTTTTCCTCTACCTTGATATTCATGATGAACTCGCACAATCCCACACGATCATCTATAAAGAAGCTATTATATTCTGTGCCAGACGAGTCCTTTTCAAAGTAAATTTTGACAAAATTGTCTTTTCCAAATTCGATTTCCGAAATCTTCGCTAGTTCTGCTTTTAGTTCCAAAGCTGTTTTTACCCTAGCGTCTCTGATTGCCTCTGTGTTCGCCTCCTGCTGGATTGGAGGCGTATTGTCTTGCGTTGCCGCTCACTTCTGTTCTGTCATTTTCACTTTTTCTTTATCCTGCGTTCGGGAATGAAGGTAATCCGAAAACTGTTGTAAAATCTCATCTTCGGTCTTGGTCACATCGATGTAAACATTACGTTCGCCCTCTCCATGGTTGGAAGAGCCTAAGAATATTTCAACTCTCTGATCTTTCAGCTGCTCCTTGGCTTTAGTATCAAGGCGGCTAAGTACCATTTCCAGCTTTTCAAAGTGTTCGGATAGGACGTCGACTTGATCAAGACGTACCGTTAAATAGATGTCCATATTTTTATGCCCAAGTTCAATAAGCTTTTTTCCCATTTTTTCATCGTACAATTTTTGCAAACGGTAAAATTCTGTGATCTGCTCCCGGATGCTATTTTCATCCTTCGTCACATCAATCCACGCGACATCGATATCGTATGCCTGCTCCGCGGTAGGCACAATCGATCCGCTTCCGATCGTATTGGAATCGAAGGATTGGACGACACTTTCAAACTTACCGAAGTTTTGCACTATTCTCCTTTGGTCTTCTTTGGATACATCAAATTTCGTTACTTCATCCGATGGCGAGAAAGGAAAGATCACGTACATGTCTGTAGTTTTATCAAGATCTTCCACCTTATGAATCAAATCAAGATATGGAGCGTCTTTTTCGATGTATTCCAGAATTTCTGCAGGCGTCCCTGTGACATCAATGGCAAGACAGTCTTTGTTAACGTAAGACTTTTTTCCGCAAACAACAGTTTTATTTTTCAGCATTTCCATCGTGTCAGGCTGAACCCGATCAAGAGCCTCAGTGATCTTCGGGATATTCCCCAATACTTCGTCCATGTCCTTCCAAAACACTTTCAATTCCCCGATTCCGTGACTCTTGGCAATTGCGTCAAATTGAGTTCGGATTGCTGCCAATTTGTTTGATTTCTCAAGATATTGACGCAATTGACTTTGAATATTCTCTTCATTCTGTTCGAGGTCGACATAGATATACTCTTCCGATGAAGTGTTACTTTTCCCGTCGTAAATTTCCTTGCCTCGCAACGCACCTAGAACGTCTGGATGGAGCGTTCTTAGAACCGCTTCTAATTTTAGGACCTGGTCGTTGGGGATAGGTTTGTCTGTTAAACGTCCCTCGATTGTAATTCCAAATTTTTGGGCGAGCAGAAGACGCTTATCCTGCGATTCTGGAGATAATTCGTCGGTGCCTACCGTCGTTTTTGGAGATGATCCGACTGTTTTTTCGGGAGTCTTCGGAGTTGAGGCATCTTCTTTATTACGAAGTGCACTCAATTGATCACCCAATTGCTCAGCCAATACACTCGATTCAAGCTGTGGGGTCGAAGTACCCGCGTCAATACGCACTCCATACAATTCCGCCCCCTTTTTGATTGCGTTCGAAAGCGTCGTCGCACCATCGGCAATTATCTTGCTTTGCTCAGGAGTGATTACAGGAGCGGCGGGGGGTTTCTGGTTGGGCGATGACGGAGCAGAATTCAGGGGAGGAACCGTAGTCTCCACGGGTGCTACGGCAGGCGGCGAGCCGGCATCCTTTGGAAAGAGCGCGGCGTACTCCTTTTCAGCTTGGATGTAACGCGTAGGTTTACTTCCAGGGAAGAACCATCGTCTGTTTTGCTGGTCATATTGCTGCAAACCCGTCTTCGGTGAATATGCCTGCAAGGTACCGTCTTCCAGCAAGCGATACATATACTGCGTGGTTTGATCCTTGCTGTCATACGCCGCCGAGTCGATCTTTCCCCATGTATTCACAGGCAACTTTTGCGCATCATTATATTTTTGTTGTTCCACCGCGCGCTGTGCTTCGGTCACGGGCGGAACGCCACGGGCTTTTGCGGGGGCATCATATGCACTACGCGCTTGCGCCTGACCCTGGGGCATGACAGGGGCTGCCGCACTCGGCCCTTCGGTATCCGTCACCCATGCTTTTACTATTTCTCCCTGTTCCTGCTCACTGTATTTCAACCATTTGTTGGCTGCCTCGTCGTAGCGATAGATACCGTCGTTCTTTTGGTATGCCTGCACCGTACCCTTCGCATCGATGCGATACAGGGAAGAAGCGCCCTCTTTCCACTGCGCGATACCGGGAGGAAGGCTTACGAACCTTCCATCGGGCGCGTTTTTCCGTAGATGCAATGCGATGATATTGGCTCGGTGCGGACGTATCTTTGCTTCATATGCCTCGCCGAATACGGCATTCTGCCGCTTTCCCGCCTGTTCGCGCACGGCGTTGGGCGCTGCATTCGGCGCGGCGCCATTCCCCCTGTACTGTCCCATGACCTTGTAATTTTCGGTCCAGTTCGGGTTGTAGTTCGGATCCGTCCGTACGGTGCCATTCGCCAGCCCCCTGTAATACTGCATCACCTCGTATTCGCGGGCCTGTTCGCCTGCGGGAGGAACGTAATCGCCGTCTAGCCCCCTGCGCATCCAGGTCAACTGCATGCGCTCGTGGTTTGCCTTGGCGGCGGCGCGGGCATCGCTCTCTTGGTTCAGGCGCACCGTGGCGGCGCGCATCTGCTCCGGCGTGGACTCGACATCCTGAAATTCCCACTGGCCGTTCCTCATCACGAACGTCAGCAAGCCTTTCTCCTTATCATACCGCTTGCGTATGGCACCGTCCTCCAGGCCGTAGGCGACGGCTCCGTAAGGGGTGGGCTTGGCAATGACCTTGCCCCCCTGGATGTGATACTGGGGAAGAAAGTCTATCAATCCCCGGAAATTCCTGGATGCGGACTGCGATTCCATGTGGGCGCGTATGCGGGGATCCCGATTGAGAGTATTGCCCTGCAGACCTCTCGGCACGGCCCTGCTGCCAACGGGATAATAGGATTGGCCCGTCAATTGCTGGGCGCGCTCCTTCGCGGCCAACTGTCTCTGCAAAAGATCGATCTTCTTCGACTGATCCTCATTCTCTGCTTTCAGTTTGGCCATATCGTCCTTCTCGTTTTTGACTGGAGGTGAAGGAAGTGCCTCCGCAGGCTTGTCCCCTGCAAAATACGCACGCCTGCGCTCCGCGATCGTCTGGCCGGCATGGGAAAAACAACGGAGCATCATCGGTCGTCATGGGAATGGATATCCGCATGGGCGTTTTGGACATCGCGCTGCTTGTCTTGCTTTTCGATGGATTCGGCAAATGCCTTCATCTCCTGCTTCAACACCCACGCATCCTCGGCCAGCACCCAATCCAGTTCGGACAGGCAGTCGTCATACAGAAGGAACGCGAGTTCGTATCTAGCCTCGCGCATCTTGCGGTGGTCCTCGGACTCGCCTGCGTACTTTTCATCCAGCGTATCGATGTTCGCGATCATCAAATCCGGCTCGATGTGTCCCATCAGCGTATCGTACAGCCATTCGGGCGAGAGATACTCATGCGTCGCCTGGGGTTGCGCGGTTGTTGGCATTTCTCATCATTATACCAAAAAAAGCCTTTTTTCTCAATGGCTTGCTTCCGTCCATATCACTCGTTAACGGCCCCTTTGACCTGATCAATCCCCTGCCGGAGCTTCGTGATGCCGCTCCCGACGGCGTCGATCCTCTGCTTGGCGTCGTTCACGGTATCGATCACGGGCTTCACCACGTTCTCCGCGGCCTTCTTCACGTCGGAAATCTTGCCGCTCGCGGTCTGCACGGCGTCGTTCACCAGGTCGGTGACGGACGATTGTGCGGCCGAGCAGGCGCTCAAAAGCGCGGCACCGGCCAACGCGGTTGCCAAGAGAGCGAATCTCTTAGAGAAGTTTTGGCTGGTTGTCATTGTTGCTCACCTGGAAGAGCTGGTCGAAGGAGCCGCCTGCCTTTTCCAAGGTGACGCGCAGGTCCTCGATTTCGTTGTCTTTCTGGCACAGCGTGGAGGATGCATTGAGAATGCTTGCCTTTTCGTCCTTCTCCACCTTCAGGTTCTTGATGCCCGCGAGGGAGGCGTGTAACACGATGTACGCGTCGCACATGTCGCAACGCACCTGGAGCAGCATGAAATCCTCGTTCGTCAGGCGGATGGACGCGAAATCAACGGGCACTTTTTCGCCGCACTGCGGACATCGCATCTGTTGTTTGATGCGCTGAAGAATCTGATGAAGCGTGTGGGGATCAAACTCCATGTCTGGTATTGTAGCACTTCCAACGGGCCCGGACAAACGCTTTTCTGCATTTCCTTGGGAAAAACGTTAGACTGTGCCCGCCCGCCCCTCCATCCTGACATGTTTTCCTACCATGGCAAAATCGCGCTCCTGACGCTTGCCTTCCTTACCATCGCGGCCATTTACCTTTTTTCGACGCCTGCCGCGGGAACGGTCGGGCGGATCGTCGATATCGGCATCGAGCACGCGAAAACCCTCACGATTTCGCTGTCGCTCACCGAGGGTGCCCGCACGTCCCTGATCGACATGGACGTGTCCTCTGATGAATCCGTCTCGATCACCGTACCCCGCGCCTGGGCACGCACCGAAACGCGGCGGACCCAGATCGCCACGGTGACCGGGCGGGACGCGGACGCGGACATGCGCACATGGCTCCTGCCGGCCGACGCCGGGATTTCGTTCTCGACCGACGTTCCGTTCCGGACGCTGAAGCTGCATAATCCCTCGGGTATTCCGGTAAAAATCCAACTCACCCGCGTGAACGTCGCGACGCAAGAATCTTCGTACGATGTTTTCCTGCTGAAGGACGGAGCCCTTGTCCTTCCCTGATGGCCCGCCCTTCGGCGAACCCGGGATGACATACGCCTCACTCCTTGCCTGGCGCATCGACCATCATTCCATCCATTCCCGACTCCCCCCATCCTCACATGGCACTGCCCGTCCATACCCTCACCTGCACGAAGAAAGAGAAGATCGCGCGCGACGTGTACGACATCCGTTTCACCAAACCCGAGGGCTTCGTCTTCAAGCCGGGACAGTTCGTGCTGTTCGACGTTCCCTTGGTTGAGAACCCCGGGGACATCCAGACGCGCGCCTTTTCCTTGGCCTCCACTCCGTCTGAACCCGAATTGACGGTCGTTGCGAAAATGAAAGAAGGAGGCCGTGCCAGCAGGTGGATCGAGGAAATCCTGGAGATCGGGACGCCGGTCGCGATGAAGGGGCCGTTTGGAAACTTCAAGCTCGACACCCAAACGGACAAGGACTATCTCTTCGTCGCGACGAGCACGGGCGTGGGCCCCTTCCGCCCCATGATCCTGGAAGCATTGGAGCGCGGCGACTCACGGAAGATGGATCTCATCTTCGGCGTGCGCAGCGAGGAAGATCTCTTCTGGCAGGAGGAGTTCGAACGCATGTCGCAGACGTACGAAAACTTTTTCCTGCACATCGCGCTCAGCGGACCGAGCGAGGCATGGACGGGACACAGGGGCCGGGTGCAGACGCTGATGCCTCATGTCGCCAACCCATTCTTCAGCAAAAACATCTACGTCTGCGGGAGCCCGGACATGACCAAAGACCTGAAGAAGCATTGCTTGGAGGATTGGGGCGTCCAGAAACAGGATCTGCATGTGGAGGGGTATATTTGATTTTCACGATGAAATTTACTACGCAATGTAGTATTTGACATAATGTAATTATATTGACAAATAATCATAAAACAGTAGAATAACCGCATATCAACGGGGTGTTCCCGCTGATTGCTCTCTGACAGCATCGAATGGACAATCTTCCATAACATATGCCCAAAGAAAGGGTGTGCCATGATCGACTGGTTTTATGAAAAATTTGGCAAATTCGTCGTCATCACGGAGGAGTTTGAAGGCCCCGACGGCGTAAAAGTCGTTCGAGAAGTCAAAATCTTCAATTCCGACCCCGCGTGGGTCGCCCTCGTTTGGGGGCAGCTTATTGCAGGCATCCTCATGATTATGCTGGGCAGCTCGTTGGCTGCCTATGCCTTCCTCAAGGAATCAAGCCTGTGGGGCCTGCAATGGTGGATGCCTTCAGGGGCCATCGGCATCGTCGGTATTGCGATGTTGTGGGGCGGTTTCTTCGTGTTCCGGTTCTGGACCGTACGGGTCCGACCGGATCAGAATGCGAATCGGCAAATATTCGGTGCGACCCGATTCTTCCACAACACCCCGATACTAGCCCCGAAAGGTCTGGTAGAGCTTGCGTTTTTCCGAGGGGAATTACAGGATGTGAAATCAGAGGAGGATGATGCGAATGATGCCTTGGCGGTGAGAAGCTTCATTATGCAACAAAGTTCTCCGAAAAATGCGGGAGACACACTGGAAATCCCCCGACACGAACAACTGTTCGTGTTGCAGGTCGTCTTTCGTCTGGGGATTCTCAGCTATCCGCAATTACTTAGCGAGCGATTTTTCGCCTCCTTCCATAAGCGATGGCAGGATGGAAAGCACGATGCGATGAGCGAGGTAAGGGAGAAGGTTTTAAAGATCGTCGTGGCGCTAGCGGACGGTGTCTTGCAGGATTTTTCCATGCCGGAACTGAATGCCAATGTCGCGGAGGCAAATGAAGCCCTTGCCAAAGCATTGCTTGCTCCGCTTCGACGCCTCGGCATCGAACTGGAAAAGGTGATCATCGTGGAGGTGCGTGATATGCCGGGCACCCTCGGGTACCAAGGTAACACGCAACGTACCATCGAGGCACTGCAAAAAAGCGAGCGCGAACAAGCCGAAGCGACTGCTGATAAGGAATCTCGGGTAAAGCGAGCGACTGAGAACGCCCTTGCTGCTAAGCAGGAGCAAGAATCGCGAAAGGAAATCGTGGAAAAAGAGCTGTTAACCTTGCAAGCACTGCTTGAAAATGAAAGGAAGAGGCAGGAGATCGCCGTGCAAGAAATCATCGCGCGCATGAGTGCGATGACAGGTCATGGCAGCGATGTAGCGATCCTGAAGCTGCAGGAAATGAAGCCGGAGGACGCCCTGAAGGTTTTGACGGCGCTTGCAGCCAATCTCAATCCGAATCTACAAGGAGCGACATTGGTATCGGCGGAGGGTCTTTCAGCCTTTATAAAAGCACTCCCCGCGAACAATTTCCTCCAGCAGATGATAGATGGGATACTCGATCTCGCGAAAAAGCAAAGTCCGTAACAACAGAAGGAGTCCATTCGATCCATACGACTCCCCGGCCACCGTGCCGGGGAGTTTTTTCATGCAACGGCGTTCATTGCCGCGGCTTCTTCCAATCCAGCATCAGCGTCAGCATGGATATGCCCTTCTTTTCATCGGGCAATTCCAAGGCATTGCCGGATGCATCGACAAGCCCAAGGGACTTGGCGATATCCTCGACGATGGCGAATCGTTCGCCGGGAATCAGCGTATCGGACTCGACGGGCCTGCGGGGATACAGCACATTCCGATCATCGATGGCCTTGATACCCTTGCAAGACTCATAGAGGGCAAGGAAATCCTCCACCCGCATCGTCGCGACGTTCGCGACGGGAGGGACGACCTTTCTTTCGTCCGGGCCCAAGGATCGAATGAATTCGGGAGGCATGTTGACCTCCTTTAAGGCATCCGCAACCTGGTCTATCTGCTCCCTTTTTTTAGCGGTATCCCAATCTTCTTGGGAAA
Organism: uncultured Candidatus Peribacteria bacterium; assembly: GCA_964603635.1. GTDB lineage: Bacteria > Patescibacteriota > Gracilibacteria > Peribacterales > Peribacteraceae > CAZRVH01. The sequence goes on along the minus strand of CAZRVH010000001.1, from coordinate 207,577 downwards.
ATTGCTGTAAGAAAGGAGACCGGGGAGCCCAATCCTTACTATCCTTCGATAAAAGGGGGCGGCCCGAGGTACGCTCAATCGCTTTGTTGGCCATGGAAAGACCTCCTACGATCAGAAAGACGCCAAACGCTCCTTTCAATACCTTTTTCGCTAACCTGCTCAATGGGCCCGACGGCATACGCGTGTACATGGACCGCAGGAGGTAAAACGAAGCGGCGATGCCCCCTACCATCATCGCCTTTTCCGTCGGAGTTCCGTTTACGAAACCTTGGACAGTTGCTCCCAGGACGCTTTTTGTCTTTCCGTATGCCGACTCGACCAACAATGGCATTTCACGCGTATTCGGCTTGAATTGGTCAAGTTTTTTCCTGCTTTCCCTCAATACGTCATTGCGACTGTTGATGTACCCGACAAGATCCGCGATCTTCTTCTCGGATGCGGCGTTCCTTTTCGTGTCCGCGGAAGTATCCAACTTCAACACGATATCCACATGCTTCTTAAGCTCGAGTTCGTACTGCGTCAGAGGTGTCCCCTCTTCGATACGTTTTTCAAAATAGACGAAGAGATCGTCCTCGGTCACCATCTCATAATCGGCAAAATGAAGGAAAAGCGACTTTGCGCCCTCACGCGCGGTCTCGAGAAACTCCTTGTGCTTTCCTTGGTCAAACGTGATCGCGTCGGCATAACGATCAGATGTAGCCTTTGGCACAAGATCGTCAGACGGGCCTATGGGGGCGGAATGACCCATCATTTCTTTTTTTTCGGGGAAGATCGATAGGCAAACTTTTCATCCGTCGGATCCAGATAATCAAGGAACTTATATAATCCAATGCCAGCCGTTCGAACCCAGGGGGGAAACTTGTTGAAGACCCTGATTGCGAGCCTATCCAAGAAAGTTGCATCGGCAGGAACCTTCAACGTACTTGCATCGTCTGCCGATACGGGGGGCACATCGTTATCCTTGGGGGCATCGGCCTTCGGTTCGGTCTTCGACGTGTCCGTTTCCACCGGAACTCCGGAAGCAGTGTTCTTCGCGGCTTCCGCAGCAGGCTTCTCGGCCTTCGGGGGGGTTTGCTTGCGTGAAAGAATGTCGAATATGCCTTTCCTTTCCTGCGCGACAATACCTGCGATATCCGTTTGAACCAGTCTATCGAGTGTCTTTAAAAAATCCTCCTTTCCTACGGCCTCACGCATCTGATAGGCGGCTACTTTCGCATCGTAGTGCAATCCTTCCAAACCATGATCGGATTGAACGTTGTTTCTTACCAGGGCGCCGTTCACGATCATTCTCACCTTTTCCTGGATCATTCGTATATGCTGGATATTTTCCGATGTTTCGACTTGATTACGAAACTCATCGATGAGGGACTGCTCCTCCATGGTATACGCCGATTGCTGAGTCCGTGCATTTGTAGACATCGCATCATTATAGCATTTTCCCCATTTTTATTCAATATCGCCGCAAGACCCCAAAGCAGGCAATGCAGGCACAATAGAAAGCCAAAAGCATATAGAGGTATCCACGAAGCGGTGCAACGTCCTTTACGATACCTAGATGCGCATCCATCAACTCTTCGAAAAAGGGCGGCAAACCACTCTCACCATCGCCAATATGAACAATATTTTTATACAAAATTTTTCGTATTTGCTTCATAGACTTTTTGTTTTTTGAAAGGGCTGAACGTGAATTCCTCACTTTTGACTGAGAAGGACTTAGGTAGCAAATATTAGCCGATGAAGACGTTGGTTTTTCGGTGAGGCACCAACCGTCCTCCGTCCGTGCATACCCGAAGCCTGTTTTGATCTTGGGGTATGCGATGGAATCCACCACGGTTCCGTCAGGCGCGATAAGGCGCACCTCATCCCCTCCGTTGTTCCAGGAGACCTTCAGGCTTTTCAATGCAAGAAAGGAATGGGGTGGCAAACGATAGTCGGATGTGAACGAGAAGGGCCTGCTGCCCGATCCGCTCGCGTCATCAATCGTCCAGCCGGCGAGGTTCAAGGTTTCCTGCGAACCGTTGTACAGCTCGATCCATTCCGACTCCCCTTTCCTGGGAGAGGGATACGCCTCCGAGAGCAGTCGTTGGACGGCATATTCCGACCGGAGCAGGACATACTCTTTCTCGAAGATATCGGAGCGAAGGAGGGTGCCGCTGCCGATACGTAGCTCGGCGTATGCCTGCACCACCGTGTCGCTCGCGATGACGGCACCGGTCTGCATCAAACGGTAGGGGGAGCCGTTGAGCGAGGCATAGAACGAAACGGGCAGGCTCGATCGAAAGGTGAGCACGGCACCGGACTGGACCAGGTCGTCGGTGACGGAGGGATGAATGTCGATTCCGTCGTTGCGCACTACCCTCATGAGGTCTTCCCGACGCTGTGTCTCTCGTACGGCCAAGGCGATTTCATCGCTTGCCCATAACCCGCGCCGGTTGCGGAAACCCTCCTCTTCATGAATGGCGTATCCCCTCTCCGTTTCGTGCGATGCGTAGGCACATCCGTTCTTCAGGAGAAACGGGGCGATGTCGTAGCCGTCGGAAAGCATCATGGAATCCCGTATTTCCGTATTAAAAAGTAGTTCTAATTTTTTATTTATGGTAAGGGCTGAAATTAAATCTAAGCAATATTTATTAGTAATGATTTGGATGCCAGATGGATGATAATCAGAAAGATACTTCTCTTGGACACGAAGGCTGAGGACTCCGGATGAAGAGGCTTCGATCACATCGACCGCAAGACGATGTCCGTACTCCTCGTGCATGACTACCTCTCCGTCTTTGGGCTTGTTCCATGAGAGGAAATCCACTTCCACCCCCGTATCATCGAATAACCGGATGGAGCCCGTGGCATTGCGAAGCGTCAATCCAAGGTCGCCGGCCATCAAACGTTCCGTTGCATACGGATGGATGGCCTTGCCGTCCAAAGGGACGGCTTTGCCGGACCGTAGCATCCATTTCTGCAGCCACAGCGGTCTTCCCGTCAGGTTCTCGACCTCCACCCATTCGCTTGCCCCGTCCACTCCGTGTGGATTTGGAAGAACGGCCCTTAACCTGGCCTTGGGCGGACCCGAGGGCAAGGGTACGGAAGGAAAGGCATTCGGGAGCCCGGGAGTCATCAGCGGGGACCAGAGCCAGCGCCCATCGTCGCGCAGGGCATACGATTGCATGGCCGGCGCATAGTCGAATGTCACCTCCTGGAGGACGATGCCGCTGCCGCCAAGGGGATCCGGCGCGATGAGGCGGACGGAATCCTTGTCATTGTTCAAGGCGATGTCGGTCCGCGTCCGGGGAAACAGCATGATCTCATCCAGTGGAAGGCGGAGACGTCGGAGGTCGAAACGTTTCCCGGAGGCGTCTTCGATGCTCCACCCGCACAGGGGCAGATCCCGCCCCGAGACATTTCGCATCTCGATCCACTCCCCCTGTTCCTCATCGCCGTCCGGGTTGGGAAGCACTTCGGTGATGAGCGCACCCGTGAACGCGGACGGCATGCAGCTGAAGGGAAGGATGGAATTCGTACTTTCCTCCTCGATCTTCTTTGGCTTCTTCGTAACGAAAACCGGCAATGACTGTACCATCGTGTTACCACAATAATCCGTAAAGCTCAGCGTGATATCGCCTGCGCCGAACGACTGCAACGCATGCGATGGCGGGTTGCATGTCTCGCTCACGTACCCGTCCGGATACTCCCACCTGCAGACCGCCCCATCCATCGATCCCGATACCGAACGCAGGGCAAGGTTGAGGGTGACCGACTCCCCCGTCGGCATGCCCGACTGCACGTCGATCGCGAAGACCGAACCCGAGGACGAATTGGGCGCCCCCGGCGTGGGGTCGCACAGTGACCTCAGGATGCCATCGGATCCACGGCCGAAGGAGACGCCTTCGGGAAGCATTGGGTAAACAAGGAAATCGAGGACGATGTCACCTTGTTTCAACACCACGACTCCGCCCGCGTTCGTCAGCGATAGCTTGGATTCGTTCTTGGGAACCAGCCTGGGGATGCCTGGCAATAGATCGACAAGAGGCAATGCCCGCGTCGTACTTCCGCTCATGGAAACGGTGATACCGGCGGTCGAGACCGATCCGCTTCCCATGTTGATGATCTCGATCCACTCCGCGTCGTCACTCCCGAGGGGATTCGGCATCACCTCGTTGATGCGAAGAGGCGGAGGAAACGGGGATGGCGAATGTGCCGATGAGACGGATGATTCCGCGGAAGAAACCACGGAAGATAGAACCGAAGAAACAGACGAGCCGGACATCGATGCAACGGACACCGAAGAACTGGAAACGGATGTGGAAAACCCTGATCCCGGCGTTCCAAACAACGCAAACGTCGTCGCATCGAATCCGGTTGATACCGTCGCCGACCTCCAATTGGATGCGATGTTCCCGGGTGCGCGTACGTCGATGCGTTCCATGCTCGCCTTGGCCGCGGACGTATTGGTACCCGCGAACGGATTGCCGACTCCGTCATCCACCTCGTCGCGAAGCATATGCCGTCCGTCATACAACCTGAGGAGCAACTTCGTATTGGGGAGGCTCATCGATGTCGAGGTGGCGAAGGGCGCCGCAAGCAGCCGTGACTGCGTCTCGGGATAATTGCCGATCACCGCGAAGCCGCCCGACGCGATGAACGCACCGGATGCAAAGCGCACGATGATTTGCTCCGCGCCATCCTTCACCGACACCAACGTCCAACCGCTCAAGGAAGCAGGTTCCGAGGTATCATCGGAAAACGCGGCCAACTCCACCCATTCATCCGCTGTACTCACATCTGAACCCATCCACATCACTTCGCTGATCACGACATTCGGCTCGGTCAGCTGCCCAGCCTCATACGCAAAGGCCTTCGCCGAAGGCATTAGTTGTATAAATAAGTAGTTCAATAAAAGTGCCGTACGTAGGGACGCCTTCGGGTAGCGACTCATGTGCATGGCACTATCAAAGCGGACACGCTGAAGGGCATGTAGGGGCTGCGTGTTCTTTACTGAGTGTGAAAGACATACTGGGGGCATTTCTAGGGCTTTTCCCGGTTCCAGCTGATTGGAGAACAAGGCAAGCAATCAGGCAATCCAAGTTAGGGCATCGATTCGATTTCAGCCCTACTTTAAAAGGAAAAAAAGATACTCGATTTTGCCTGCTTCAAAGGTATACTCATTGCACTCTACGACATGTCGGAGGCGGATTCCCTCTCCCCATCATGCACCTTCTCCTTACCATCGCATGCATCGCGCTCTTCGCGGCACTCCTTGTGCCCGCTGCGCTACGCGTGAAGTTGCAGTCCGTCCCTTTGCCATCCCGTCGTAGGAGTGTTTCTTTTGTCACTCCTTCCTCTTCCCATCATGGAACAAACAACACTATTCACAGGCCTGCTCGTCGGAGCGGCCTTGGGTCTGATCATCGGTTGGACCGTCTTCTCTAAAGGAAAGTCCATCAGCCGCGGCCTCCAGACGGAGATCGATAAGCAGAAGCAGGATCTTCAGCGCGCGCATATCGAACTCACCGAAGCCAAGGCCCAAGTGAAGGCAGCCGAGGCCGAGGCAAAGGCCACCGCCAAGGAAATCCTCGCGGATGCCCGTTTGAACGCGAATGAAATCGAGACCAGGCTTCAAAAAGAGCAGGCCCGCGTGGAGGAGAAGGAAAAGATCCTGGATGAGAAGGTAAAGGAAGTGGAGCGCCAGCGTGAAAACCTGAAGAAGACCGAGACGGAAATGGAATCGTTGAAGTCCGAACTCAAGGACGCGCAGTCCCAGCATCGCGAGGCGTTGGAAAAAGTTTCCAAGCTTTCCGTAGCGGATGCGAAGGAAGAACTGAAGAAAGAACTCGAAGAGGAGTTCTCCGACTACTTCGCAACCCACGTAAAGGCCATGAAGGAAAAGGCTGAAGAAGAGGCCGAAGAGCGCGCCAAGGACCTCATGTCCCAGGCGATGCAGCGCTACGCCTCGGAGACGGCGACGGAATCCACGGCGACCGTCGTGCAGCTGCCGTCCGATGACGTGAAGGGTAAGATCATCGGAAAGGAAGGCCGCAACATCAACGCGTTCGAATCCGCCACGGGCGTCGACGTCATCATCGACGACACCCCGGGCGTCATCGTCATCTCGGGCTACGACCTCGCCCGCCGTTACGTCGCCAAGCTCTCCATGGAGAAGCTGGTGCAGGACGGACGCATCCAGCCGGCACGCATCGAGGAAATCGTCGGCAAGATGAAGGAACAGGTGGGCAAGATGATGTTGGAATTCGGCAAGCGGGCCGTCGAGGAACTGGGCATCACGGGGTACTCCCAGGACCTGCTGAAGATTATCGGACGCCTGCGTTTCCGCACCAGCTACGGACAGAACGTGCTGAAGCACAGCGTGGAAATGGCAAATATCGGACGCATGCTTGCCGAGGAAATCGGCGCGGATCCGCGCATCGTGGTGGAAGGATGCCTCCTGCATGACATCGGAAAGGCCCTGGACCACGAAGTGGCCGGAACGCACGTGGAGATCGGCGTGGAGATCTGCAAGCGCTTCAAGATCCGCCCCGAAGTGATCCACTGCGTGGCAGCCCATCACGAAGACATCCCGATGGCCTCGCCCGAGGCGTTCGTCGTCGCGGCCGTGGACGCCATCTCCGGCGCGCGCCCCGGTGCCCGACGCGAATCCGTGGAGGACTACTTCAAGCGCCTGCGCGAACTCGAGGACGCGGCCAAGACCTTCGACGGTGTCCAGCGTGCCTTCGCCATCTCGGCAGGACGCGAGATCCGCGTGTACGTCGATACCGATCGCGTGGACGACCTGGGCCAGCAGAGGCTCGCCAAGGATATCGCCAAGAAGATCGAAAACGAACTCACCTACCCGGGCGTCATCCGCGTGAACGTCATCCGCGAGCGCCGCGTGGAAGAGACGGCGAAATAATGCATGCTCCTTTCCCGTAGCGAAGATTCATGAATCTTCGCTACGGATTTTGTCATGAATGCAGAATGTATTTTCCTTTCCGCAGCCGGATCAGATCATCCTTCTGTAACTTTTCGAGCAATCCCCGGAGCCAAGTACCATGCTCGTCAGACCAGTCATTGCATATCTCGGGTCCGATTTGCATAAGAGACAATCCCTTGTCCGCATCGCGCAGCGCGTCGACGATGCGCCCCCGGAAGATGCGATTGGGTACAAACTTCGACCCCTCGGTACGTCCGGGCTCGGCTTTCTTCGCCCTTTTTTTATCGAGCGCCGGGACTTTGTACGCCGCTTTCATGAGCCCGTTCGCGGTCAGCGGACAGACATCCCACTTCGGATTCGTCTTCGTGCAAACGATGGAACCGAAATCCATCAGGGCCGCGTGCCACTCAGCGGCTGTATGGCGAATTCCCTTTCTCCCTTTTCCCATTTCCCTTTTCCCTTCGATCGCAACCTTCAACAGCTCCTCCGCCAATCTCAACAATTCCTTATCCCCCACGGGCCACGTTCCATCACTGTTCTCCGGGCCTATAAAGGAACGGTGCAGAATACGCCGGATATTGGTATCGATGCAGGGAGTCGGGATATTGAACGCAAAGTTGCGCACGGCTGCCGCCGTATACGGCCCTATTCCTTTGATGGCGAGCAGCTCGTCCATTTCTTTCGGAAAGACTCCGCCGTATTGCCCTTGAATGATCTTGGCGGCTTCGCGCAACCGAAGGGCCCTGCTGTTGTATCCCATACCCCTCCAGGCAAGAATCACCTCCTTATTACCGGCCTGTGCCAAATCTTTCAGCGTCGGGAAGCGATCGAGAAATTGTCGGAAGATGATGATCACCCGCGAAACCTGCGTTTGCTGGAGCATGATTTCGGACACCAACACCATGTACGCCCGCTGGGTATCATCCTTAATAAGGAGATCGCGCCAGGGCAGCACGCGTTTATGGCGGGCATACCAAGCCCATATTTCACGCGCAAAGCCCTCGATGTGACTCTCTTTATTCACAAGCACATACTAAGGCAACGCGACCACCCAGGCGATGTTGTTCGGATAAAAATCTGTTATGATCAACTACCCTCCCCCCTTCCCTACTATGGACATGCAACTGACTGATATATGGCTGAATGCAGGCGACAATGTCCCGCCTGCGGACAAAATCATCCCGAGTCCCAAAAGAGAACTGCTTTCGCATGTATTTGGAACAGCTCTCACGGATGGAAACTGGGAAACTTTGGATGCTTGGCAAAAAAGGGTTGAAGCGGCTTCGCTGCATTTTGGAACCGTCGTTCGCGCGATCATTCATGGAGTCCGCGAGAATCCCCTCGCACACATGTTGGAGCCGGACCGAAACGTATTCGCAGACAAGGCCTCAGAGGCCTTGGACGCACTTCAAAATGTGAATCTAGACATTGCCGCGGAGGGAAAAATTACCGAGAAAATAGCGAATCTTTTGGGATACGCCATGCATCAGCCAAGCCTGCACTATCGACGAGGAAATGAATCGAGGCAAACCGCAAGCTTGCCCGTATTCGAGGCGCATGTTTCGGAGCACAAATTTCTGTTGCGCAAAAACACATCCTCATCGCCTGAAAAAAGGGAACGACTCCTTATGCAGCTGGACGTTCTGCAGGAGACTGCTTACACCGTGAGGACACTTATAGGGATTCTTATGGAAGAACAAAAAAATGACGGGGGCAACATTGCGGCGCATTGGGCGAAAAACTCTCTTACAGTGAATTAAAATGACCAAACACATCCTTTCCCTAAAAATCTCCTGTTGACCTGCCTTGCCGAATTCCCTAAACTGGGCCAGCTTTCAGGGGATACCCTGATATCTACGCATTTTTAACCTTTTTTTACCCCCCGATTTATGGCTGATGCCAAGAAATTTTCCCGCGACAAAGTCCACGTGAACGTGGGCACCATCGGTCACGTCGACCATGGTAAGACCACGCTGACCGCAGCGCTTTCCATGAACTTCTCTCCCGAAGGGGAAAAGAAGGGTTATGCCGATATCGACAAGGCTCCCGAAGAGCGCGAGCGCGGTATCACGATCAACACGGCTCACGTCGAGTACGAGACGGCCAAGCGCCACTACGCTCACGTCGACTGTCCCGGTCACGCTGACTACGTCAAGAACATGATCACGGGTGCCGCTCAGATGGACGGTGCCATCCTCGTTTGCTCCGCAGCCGACGGCCCGATGCCCCAGACCCGCGAGCACATCCTTCTCGCCGGCCAGGTCGGCGTGAAGTACATCGTCGTCTTCTTGAACAAGATCGACATGGTGAAGGATCCGGAACTCGTCGACCTCGTCGAAGAGGAAGTCCGCGAACTGCTCACGAAGTACAACTTCCCGGGCGCTACGACGCCGATTATCCGCGGCTCCGCCCTCAAGGCAGTCGAAGGTGATGCAGAAGCTATCGGCAAGCTCAAGGAGCTTCTCGACACGCTCGACAGCTACATCCCGGATCCGACGCGCTTGCTCGACAAGCCGTTCCTGATGTCCGTGGAAGACGTGTTCTCCATCAAGGGACGCGGAACCGTGGCTACGGGCCGCATCGAACAGGGAATGATCAAGATCAACGAAGAAGTCGAAGTCGTCGGTCTCAAGGAAACCCGCAAGACGGTCGTCACGGGAGTCGAAATGTTCCACAAGCTCCTCGACGAAGGACAGGCCGGTGATAACGTCGGTCTCCTCCTCCGCGGTATCGAGCGCGAGGACATCGAACGCGGACAGGTTCTTGCCAAGCCGGGCTCCATCAAGCCGCACACGGAATTCGATTCCGAGGTGTACATCCTCACGAAGGAGGAAGGCGGCCGCCACACCCCGTTCTTCAAGGGATACAAGCCCCAGTTCTACGTCCGCACGACGGACGTGACGGGAGCAGTCACCCTTCCGGACAACGTGGAAATGGTCATGCCGGGAGACAACGTGAAGTTCTCCGTCCAGCTCGGAGCCCCGGTGGCTCTCGAGGAGGGTACCCGCTTCGCTATCCGCGAAGGAGGCCGCACGGTCGGCTCGGGTGTCGTTACCAAGATCATCAAGTAATCCTCTTATCCCGTAAGGGCGTAGCATGCTACGCCCTTACGGGGGAGTTTTTATCCCCCGCTCTTTCTTCCCCCCTGGCTCTATGAACGCTAAGACCACCAAAACCGACGAAATGAAAAAGAAGGCACCCGCCTCCGCCAAGGCTACGGCGGACAAGCCGGCCAAGAAGGCCGCCGCCGCGAAGTCCGACGTTCCCGAGCCTAAAGAGGGTAAGAAGAAAAAAGACGACGCGGGTGTTTCCGGTATCCGCATCCGCCTCAGCGCCTTCGACCACCGCGTGTTGGACGAGGCCGCCGGCAAGATCATCGACACGGCCGAGCGCAGCGGAGCCGTCGTCCACGGACCGATCCCCTTGCCGACCAAGATCCGCAAGTTCACGGTGAACAAGTCGACGTTCGTCCACAAGAACGCGCGCGACCAGTTCGAGATGCGCACGCACCGCCGCCTCATCGACCTCACGGAAACGACGTTCAAGACCGTGGAATCCCTTCAGTCCCTTTCGCTTCCGAGCGGAGTGGATATCGAGATCAAGATGAAGTAAGAGGCATGAAAGACAACCCTCCGGGTTTTCTTTCATGGGCTATCTTTCCGGCAAAGAGCGCCTCCACTTCGCGCATAGCGCTCGTTCGGCACAATTCATTTAGGCAATGTATATAAGACGCGTCCGGAAGGGCGCGTTTTTGATGTAAAGTCCTGGTACCAATCGTCGTGTATTTCTCAGGCTCATGTTTTGGGTTGGGAGCAACATAGAGGTACTCGCTTGTTTTTCAATTGCCATGTAGTAGGATTCTTCCATGCAAATCACAAAAAAAATCCTTGTTCATACAGCCCTTACCGTATGTATCGCAAGCCCCTCTTCGGCGTTTGCCCAGCGGTCCTTCCCGGATGTTCCTTCGGATCATCCTTCCTACGCTGCCATCGAAGCCCTGGCCGGCGAGGGCATCGTCGAGGGAAATCCCGACGGTACGTTCCGTCCCGATGCCACTATCAACCGCGCGGAGTTCGTGAAGATCGTTGCCAGCGCCGTGGAAACAGAAAGAGGAGTGGAAGACTCGAAAGCATCCATGTGTGAAAGGGCTGCCGATTTTGGCTTCTGGTCCGACCGTTTTTTTGATGTACGTGTGACCGATTGGTACGCACAATTTGTCTGCGTCGCATTCTGGCATGGACTTTTAAATGGATACCCCGACGGAACGTTCCGCCCATCGGCATCCATCTCCTTCGTTGAGGCGGCAAAGGTCGTCGCAAATGCGACCGGATTCACGGAACAGAATAATCTGACGGAGGTGCAGCGCCAAGGAGGCCATTTTTCAGACAGCTGGTTTGTTCCCTACGTGCAATATCTTTCGCTTCGCGGCGCCATTCCCCCTTCGATACAGAGATTCGAACAACTCATCACCCGTGGGGAGATGGCGGAGATGTACTGGCGTCTCCGCTCGCGCACGACTGATCTGCCGGCGCAGACGTATGAAGGGATCGCAGGAGTGGCAGAAAATTCCTTCGGCGTGATCGAGCTTGCGAATGCGGGACAGGCGCAAGGCGATTACGGGGACAAAGCGATCGTCCTCCAAAGACCGCACATGGCTCAGGAAGTGCTCGTTGAGAGTGTGGGGGCGCTCGTGTCCCCTGAGACCACATTCTCGGAGTACCGTGTGCCCGATAGCTACAAACTCTTAGCACGTCTATCGCCCTCCGTGGTTATCATTGAGCGATATGTACCGGAAATATACTTCCGGGGCATGCTGTATAAATACGATGCTGACACGCGGAAAATGACGAAGATGCGCATCAACGAGCAGTTCCTCTACGGCGAAGGAACGCCTTCCCCGGATGGCACCCTTCTTGCGTGGATGAAGGATCAGCCATCGTTCGATAATGCCCCGACCGAGCTCTACGTTCTCGATCTTGTACGTGATACGGCAACCCTTGTTGCAAGTCTTCCCTCAGATGAATCATTGGGCGAGATAAGTGGTGGCCCTGGTGGTCCATTCACCGATATCTCCTGGGTGTCTCCCACAACCATTCGGTACCCCGTATATTCTTGCGAACGAGGCGACTATGACGTCACTTGCATTGACCTAAAGGAGTATCGAACGGTCTCGATTGGTGAATGAAATTTCCAACAGTTTCTGACAAGTTTTTCCATGCATCGGGCATTGCATAATTAATTATTGAATACATTTTTTATACAATTATTTGCTTTTACAATAAACAAAAAGTGAACTTTGTTATGTTTTATGGACTTTTGAAGCCCACGTATTACAATCAGCGCATGGAAATACAAGAAAAAGGACCTGCCAGCCATACAGACTTGCAAAAAGCTCGTTTTTTTATTCTGAAGGATACCTTAGCAATGCGTCGATTGACCGATGATGAGTGGGCAGATCTGAGTAGCGCCAGGGAATTCCTTGTAAACAGTGAGGTCGACCTCACAAGGCAGGATGTCGCCAGGAGTTTGAAAGACTGATCACTTCCACCCCTTTGCCTTCAGACCCGCCTTCGCGGCGGCCTGTTCGGCGCGCTGCTTGCTCATGCCCGTACCCTCGGCGATTTTTTCCTCGCCGATGAAGACCGCGCAGGTGAAATGCTTCTGGTGGTCGGGGCCGACCGCATCCACGGTCTCGTAGTGCGGCGTGATGCCGTGCTTCTCCTGCGCCATCTCCTGGAAGATGCTTTTCTCGTCGCGATCCTTTCCCTGCGCGAGCAGCGTTTCCAATTTTTTCAGGATGTAATTGTGGCAGAAGGCCTGGGCATCCTCGAATCCCCTATCCAGGAATATGGCTCCGATAAGCGCTTCCAGGGCATTCGCAAGGTTCGACGTCCGGTCACGGCCTCCGCTGGCTTCCTCGCCGCGGCTCAGCTGCAGGTAATCGCCCAATTTGATCTCGCGGGCGACCGCGGCCAGGTGCTCGCGCTGCACGAGCGCGGACCTCCAGTTGGTCAGTTCGCCTTCCGGCTTGTCCGAAAGATGGTAGAGGTACTCCGTCGCCGCCAATTCCAATACGGCGTCGCCGAGGAATTCCAGACGTTCGTTGTGTCCGCTCTTCTTGCTGTCGCGCACGGCGCTGCGGTGCGTCAACGACTGGACGAGGAGATCCTTGTCGCGGAAATGGAAACCGATGGATTTTTCCAGGAGAACGAAGGAGAGAGGCTGCATAGAATGAGTATGACCGAGAGATTTTTTTCAGACAAGGGATAGCAAATAATCAATCAACAATAACAAATCATCAATGAATGAATTCCACCATTGGTCATTGATTATTGATCATTGGTGATTCTCTATGGGAGACCAAGTACTCACTCCTTTCCTTTGATACCCTCTGCAATCGCGTTCAACACCCCGTTCACGAACTTGCCGCTTTCCTCGCTTCCGAATTCCTTGGCGATCTCGATGGCCTCGTTCATGACGACGGCCGGAGGCGCGTCCTTGGCGCAGAGCAGCTCGAACCCGCCCACCAGGAGCACGCAGCGTGAAATGGGATCCATGCGGTCCAGCGTCCATTCGGGCGCGTGCGTCTGGATTTGTTCCCTGATGCTTTCCTCGTTATCCAAAACTCCTTTCAGGAGGACCGACGAAAACTCGGCATCAACGTCCCCGAGTTCGTTTTGGTTCAGGATAAGGGACTTGCTGATGTCGGAGGACGGGTGCTGCTCGCGCTCGAAGAGAGCCTGCATGACTGCGATACGCGAGAGGTGTCGGCGGCGGGCCATGGACTAGGAGTTAGGAGTTAGGAAGGTAGGAGAGTAGGAACATCCCCTATTCGGACAAGGAAAAAGTACCGACTGGAGGGATGCGAAGCAAATACAAATAGAAGGATGGAAGCCGCTTCCTACCTCCTACAAACTACATCCTCATCAAGCCTTAATCCTCGTGATGCCCTTGAGCGCCTTGTCAGCCTTGTTCTTCGGCTCGGCCGGAACGGCGTACGGAGACTGCTGGAGGTTCGTCAGGCGGTTGACCTCCATGGAGACGAAGTGCGAGTGCTGGAGCCGGGTAGCGCGCTTTGCGCGTCGCTTTTTGGGGGTGGGGCGCTTTGACATAAGTGCGTGTAGGGTACTGACGCGAAGAAGGTCTGTAAAGGGCTCTTTTAAGCCTTTCTATTACCTCCGTTCGCCCGATAGGGCGGTCATGAAGCGGAGGATGTACAGGAAGAGGTTGAATATGTCCAAATAGAGGCTGAGAGCCAACATAAAGGGATTCGCCCCCAGCTTGGCCTGCTCCTGGATGCGCTGGAGGTCAAAAGCCGTGAAAAAGGCGAAAACCGCGACACCGGCACCGGAAATGAAGAGTTCCGCCGCGGGAGTGCGAAGGGCGGGCACGAAGAGCTGCAGGATGCCCAAGGCAATAAGGCCCAGGACGGCGAAAAAGAGCCCGCGTCCGAAGACGCCGAGGTTCCAGGACGTCGTACGCGCGAAAACCGCCGCGGCCAGCCCCATGAAGACGGTGGCGGCAAGGGCGTTGAAAAGGATTGCCGGACCGTTTACGTAGGTAGCCAACAGCAAAAGAAGATACGACGTGACGGTGACGCCGCTGATGACGGGGAAAATAGCGAAGAGAACGACGTTCAGGGGCGATTTATCCATCCACAGACGCGACGTGAAGATGATCGCCAGTTCGACAAGCAAAAGCATGACATGCATGCCGTTGGTCAAAAGAACGGCGGCATACGCCATGCCGAGATAGACGCCGACGACCGTGAGGGCCATCGCCAGGGCGAAAAGACCGTAGACCGATGATTCCGTGGAAGCGGACAATGCCAAAGGACGGCTGGTAGGGGTGGAGAATCGTTGCATGGCCAAAGTGTATGCATTCCCTGCATAAAGGCAAGAATCTTGGCTTCTTTTTGCCGAAAGGCAACATTGTCCGCGAAGCCGTTTCCTGCTATAATTATGTGATTTATGCACATGACCAAATTCTTGCCGGCGATGCTCCTGGGAGCCCTGATCGTGGCGCTTCCGGACATGGCATTCATGCAGGCACCCGATCCCTGCAGCGTTATCCCGACTCTTCCCTGTAACGGCGGCGGTTCCGGAGGGTTATCCGCGACGGTGGTGAACCTGGCATTCTCGGGCACGGCGAAAACGATCTTCGGCGCCTTCCTATCGCTGTATTTCTTCACGTACGGCGCCCGCCTGATCCTCTTGGGGGAGAAAAGCGATATCGTGCAGGATACGAAAAATGCCTATGCCTACGGCATCACGGGGGCCGCCGTGTACATCTTCGCCGACAGCATCATCGCGACGGTGAACAACGGGATCAATACGGCACCCGCGATCGGAACGTTGGAGGCGGTCATCGCGTATACGAACGCGATCATCGGATCACTCATCCTCATCACGATCACCTACCAGGCATTCCGGGTCATCGTGAAACGCGGCGATGAATCCGCTCTGGACGATCTGCGCAAGCGTTTCGGGTTCCTCATCACAGGCATCGTGGTGTACATCCTAGCGAACGCGATCGTCGCGGCGGCGATGCCCGGGGCGGGAACGGCACGCATCGTTTCGGAGATCGCCGGGGTCATCCGCTACGTCCTGCAAATCATCGGCGCGCTTGCGGTGCTCAATTTCCTGTTCGCCGGATTCCTCTACGTCATCTCGGTCGACGAATCGCAGAAGGACCGCGCGAAAAAAGCGATGAAGAACACCGTCATCGCCCTGATCGTCGCGGCGTTCTCGTATATGATCGTCGCGTTCGCAGCCAACGGATTCACGTTCGCATGATGTACGCCCTATCGATCGCCGGCCTCGTCAGCGCGTTTCCCGTCGAAGCGGCGCACGCGCAGGTCACGGAAGTCCTGACGGGACTCACGGTGGGCGGAGGCGGAGGGGCGGCCAGCGCCATCGGCATCGCGAACACGCTGCAAAACGCCGGGAGATCGTTGATCGTCATCCTATCCGTCTTCATGCTCGTCCGCGCGGCCGCGAAAATGATCGGAAGCGCTTCCGAAGAAAAAATGGAGGAAGGACGCAGGTCCGTGGGCTCGACCATCATCGGAATCATCCTTGTGTCCCTGACATACGCCTTCGTGTCCGCGTTCTGGAACGGCGGAAGCAAAGACGTCGAAGCGGGTGCCGCCATCGTGAACCTGCAGGTCATGGGCCTCATCCGCTGGGCACGGGTATTCATGGGCATCCTTGCGGTCGGCATGATCATCATCAGCGCGTTCAAAGTCCTGGCCTCGTTCGGCAAGGAAGACGCGGGTGAGGAAGTGCGCCGTCCGATCATCGGGGCGTTGGTGGGCATATTCCTCATCGTGTTCGATACCGTGATCATCGACGCCATCGGGGGAGGGACGGCCGGGACGAGCGCGACGCCGGAGCCGCTGATCCTGGTCGTGATGAACGCCATCCGGAACCTGCTGATGTACCTGGGTCTCCTGGCCGTGATCATGATCGCGTACGCGGGCATCATGATGATCGTGACGGTGGGCGACGACGACCAGTACGGGAAGTCAAAATCCCTCATCGTCCGCGTGCTGATAGGCTTGGCCATCATCCTCTTCAGCTACCTGGCGGTCAGCGTGATCACCGCCTTCCTGTTCCCGTAAGACGCGCCGCCCGTTCCATTGACAGGAGAAGCCGGACACGGAACCATGACGGCGTATTTTCCGTTCCCCTTTTCCCATGCACCAGTCCATAGACCCCCGCATCTTCCGCGCCTATGACATCCGCGGCCGCGCGGATACGCAGCTCAGCGAGCACGCGTACAGGATGATCGGGCAGGCCTTCGGATCGGAGGTGCGAAAGCGCACGGGAAAGGACTCCCCCAGGATCTGCATCGGACGCGACGCGCGCACGCACGGGCCGGCTTTCGAAAAGGCGGCTATCGAGGGGCTTCTGGCCTCCGGCTGCACGGTGCTGCACATCGGCGCCGTACCGAGCCCCGTGAATTACTTCGCCATCTGCGAGTTCGGATTGGACGGCGGAACGCACGTCACCGCGAGCCACAATCCCGGACACGACAACGGCATCAAGTTCTGCCTTGCGGGCGCGGAGTCCTTCGCGGGCGAGGACATCCAGATCCTGCGTAAGAGGATCGAAGAAAACGACATGATGGAAGGAAAGGGAACGCTGGAGACCTTGGATGCGACGACGACGTACATCGACAAGGTGACGGGCATCTTCAAGGGGGTCGGGGAAGGATTGAAGGTGGTCGTGGACAGCGGCAACGGCATCGCGGGTCCCATCTACACCCAGGTCCTGCGCAACGTGGGAGCCGAAGTGATCGGTCTGTACATCGAACCCATGGGCGATTTCCCAAACCACCTTGCGGATCCGAGCAAGCATGAGACGCTCAAAGACCTGCAGAAGGCCGTGATCGACAACAAGGCGCACATCGGCATCGCGTTCGACGGCGACGGCGACCGCGCGGGCTTGGTGGATGAAACGGGAACGATCCGCAACTCCGACCAGACGCTGCTCCTGCTTGCCATGGATCACTTGAGCCGACACCCGGGGGCGTCGGTGGTCCATACCGTCAGTGCTTCGGGCATCCTGAAGAGCGAGATCGAACGCCTGGGAGGCAAACCCGTGATGTGCAAAGTGGGACACTCCAACGTGGAGCACGCGATGCACGACAGCCATGCGCTGCTCGGAGGCGAAACGTCGGGACACCTGTTCTGCGGCGAAGGCTACTACCACTTCGACGACGCATGCGTCGCCGCCCTACGCCTGATCACCATTTTAAAAAACGGCGGCAAACCGCTGTCCGCGCACTTCGCGGATTTCCCGAAGACTTTCCAGATGCCGCCGCTCCGCCCCTACACGCCGGACGACGTGAAGGGAAAGATCGTTGCGGACAGCATCGAACACTTCGGCAAAAAGTACCCCACGGAAACGATGGACGGCGCGCGTATCGACTTCGGCGAGAACGCATGGGCAGGTATCCGCCAGAGCAATACGTCGCCCTGCATCGATTTGTGCGTCGAAGCCCGTACGCCCGAGAAACTGGATGAAGTGAAGGCGGAAGTGATGGAGTTTTTGAAGAACTATCCGGAGATCGAGTGGGATAGGCATTGATGAAGGAGTAGGGTTAGGATTGGGATTAGGACGAATAAAGAACCCTAACCCTACTCCTAACCCTTATTTAGTCGTTCTTTAGCCTGCACCTGCGTTCAATCCGTGCTATACTGAAATCCTATGTGGCCCTTCCGCAAAAAGCCCAAGGAAAAGAAGAACATCGCCAAGCGAGTGATCGTGGGTATGGTCATCGGCGGCGCCATCACGACGATCGTTGGTAAGAAGCTCATGGAAAAGCACGAAGCCGAAGAGGAAGAGGAAAAGTCTGAGTAATTTTTGTATACACATTGACGAATGGTAATTTACTCATAAATATTATTATGCTTCTTTTTGAGTGGACTGACAAATATCGGGAAGCGCATGATTTCATGGAATCACGACGATGTATGCCGGATACTCTGATTGAGATATCGGCGCAACATCCATTGCGCGAAGGTAGATATCCCAATGCGGAATTTGAAAGACGGCTGCAAGAAGGAATACACCTCAGGAAGCAAATGATACGCACGGTACGAGGCACAATCTGGATGCTGGTACCGGGCAGCAAACATCGTACAGGCGCAGTCACCGACGAATACTCGCTCAGCGATGCGGGGCGTGAGTTTTTGAAGAAACAAGGAGTCCCGTCAGATACGATTCTCGGCGAAGAGACCATAAGACAATACAAAGGAGAGAATCATGCATGGCCTGGTGTATTCAATTCGGCGGACGAAGCGTACGTCGGCGCCTCTCTTTTTAAGGATCGGGAAGAAATGGGCGAACTGATTTCGATTGTTTCGGTTGCCCAAGCCATGCGTAAAAAACTGCATTACATTTGGAACGGCGTCCTTCCGGAGATGGCTTCCATCAGGCCGAAAAGCGGATACCATAATCCATTGCGCGAATGGATGCGTTCCATTCCCTATACTCTGTTTGTCGACCCCGACTGGCAATCCCCTGATTCGAAACCGGCGCGCAAATCCAGGCAAGAGAGGCAACCCCGAACGCACAACTAAAAAGGCCCGTGCCTCTTGGTGAGACGCGGGCCTTATCTCTTCAAAGCGATGCTGAGAAGAGAGATGCAGTGACCAAGTCTGCGGAACTCCCTACCACGGTGATGACTTAGGGCCATCAATCCGTGTGTGTTGGTGTTGGAGTGATCGTGAGCCAGATCGGCTCCCTTTAAAGTCGGGAAAACATTTGTTTGTGTTGTGTTTTTGTTGCCCTCAGTGAGGGTGTCTTGCGGTGGTCAGCCGCGAGGCAGGGAGGGGGAAAAAGTACGAGGTCTGCCCCGGTGGGACATACTCTTTCCCTCTCTGCTACGGGTAGGAAGTGGTGTTCAATGACCGAACAGGTAAGTATACCTGAAATGGTGTATTTGTGCAATACCCAAATACCCTGTAGGATCCGCATATGGAAGCCAATAAAGCCACCCCTTCGGCTGGCAAACTCGTTTTATTGATCGGCCCGAGCGGCGTGGGTAAAAGCACCGTTTTGAAGGCGATTCGCAAGACACACCCGGAATTCCATTATCCGCGCTCCGCCACCACCCGTCCCAGGCGCCAAGGCGAGGGCGACGAGTTCTATCATTTCGTGTCCGAGAAGGAATTCCAGAACCTTCTGGATGAGAAGAAGCTGTTGGAGTACGCCATCGTCCACGGCGGCGACCACTACGGCACGATGGTCGACGAGATCATCCCGTTCATCAAGCAAGGAAAGATCGTCCTGCGCGAAGTGGACGTGCAGGGATTCGTGAGCATCCAAAACAACCCCAATTTCCTGCCGGAAACGAAACACCGGCTGCAGTCGATCTTCATCATGCCGGAGCACCAGGAACAACTGAAAGACCGTATTCGCAACCGCGCGCCCATCTCGGAAGACGAACTGCACCGCCGTCTCCTGAGCGTGGAGAAGGAATTGAAGTACGCGGACCACTGCACCAACGTGGTGGTGAACAAGGACGGACAACTGGCGGATACGATTAAAGAAGTGGAGGCACTTATTCTTGAATGATGATTGGTGGAGCTTAGGGGACTCGAACCCCTGGCCTCTTCCATGCCATGGAAGCGCTCTACCAGCTGAGCTAAAGCCCCACAGAGATTTTGTTCTGAATGGTGCGCCCGGCAGGATTTGAACCTACGACTTCCAGATCCGCAATCTGGCGTTCTATCCGGGCTGAACTACGGGCGCACGCGTTTGATGATAAAAAGCGGTGCTCTTCAAAAAGAGCCTGGAAAGGCTATCATTGAGCCGTTTGTTACACAATGGCTTTCTTGGCTCAAAACAGGCGCCAATCCCCTTCTTGCTTCCAATGCCCCAAAAAAACCCCGTCATCGCCCTCGTGGGACCCAGCGGCTGCGGCAAGACGTCCATCATGATGAAGGTCTTTGAAAAGATGCCCGGCACCGTCTTCCCCATGATCACCGTGACGAGCCGGGACAAGCGCGACCCGACGGACGACGTGTTCTACCGCTTCCTACCGCCCGAGGATATCCGCGCGATGGCCGATCGCGGGGAGTTGGCGCAGTACCTGGAATACGCAGGCAACCTGTATGGCTCGGTACGGGCGCTGAACGAAGAGACGCTGGCGAAGGGATTCGGCATCCAGGCGTATGTGGAGCAGGGGGTCTACGACCTGCGCACGGCGGGGTACGACGTCATCCCAGTGAAGGTCACGACGGACAACGTGCGATTCCGCGATGAGAAACGTGCCGAGGCGGACAAGGAGCGCAGCAAGATGGCGATCGATTACGCAACCACCATCCACAACTCTTTCGAACCGGGAGGCCTTGAGAAAGCGGCGGACGATCTCGCGGCATTCATTCTTTCCCTGAAGCCATGACGAAGTATCCGATCATCGCGCTCGTGGGACACAGCGGCAGCGGCAAGACCACTATCATGGAAAAAGTGCTGGAGCGGTTGCCCGACGACGTGTTCCGCATCAAGTACCTCACAAGCAGGCCGAAGCGGGACGCATCCGACGATCTTTCGTATTACTTCCTTACGCCGGAAGAATTCAAGCGCATGGAAGACAACGGCGAACTGGCGACGCATACGGAATACAGCGGGTTTCATTACGGCACGAGCCACGCGAACCTTGCCATGCTCGCCGAAAAATTCGGCATCCAAGCGTATACGCAGCAGAGCATCGAAAATATCCGAAAGGCAGGGTACGAGGTGATTGCCGTAAAGATCGTTCCGGACAAAGTGGATTACAGGGGCAATGAAAAACGGAGGCAAGACGATATCGACAGGGAGAAGATCGACGTAGGGCACGAGCTGATATTGGAAAATTCATTCCAGCCGGGAGGCTTGGAGAAGGCGGTGGACGAACTCGCGGCGTTCATCCTGTCGTTGAAAAAGTAATCACGGTATACTGGGCGCATGATCAAGACGCTCGATGACGTTCGGGAGAAACTCTTCGCCTGGAAAGAGATCGATATCGCGAAGGAATCCAACCCCGTGATGGGCAACGGCAACCCGCACGCGGAGATCGTCTTCATCGGCGAGGCGCCGGGCGAGAAGGAGAACGCCCAGGGAATTCCTTTCGTGGGACAGGCGGGCAAGCTGCTCGACACGCTGCTGGAATCCATCGGGCTGGTGCGCTCGGACGTGTACATCACCAACGTCGTGAAGTTCCGCCCCCCGGAGAACCGGGACCCCACGCCGGAGGAAAAGGAAGCATGCCTCCCCTTCTTGCAAATGGAACTGGCGATCATCAAACCGAAGGTGTTGGTGCCGCTGGGACGTCACGCACTCACCACCTTCTTCACGAAACTGAATATCGGCGACGCGCACGGCAAGGCGCACACGCTGCCGGACGGATCGACCGTATTCCCCATCTACCACCCGGCCGCCGCGCTGCATAATCCGGGATTGCGCGATGCGCTCTTCGGCGACTTCAAGGCGTTGAAGGAATTCCTCGACGCGCCTAAAAGCTAAACCGAACAACCTCCCGAGCTTCCTCTTCCAGCTAAGGGCCTATGACTACCCTCCTCTACAGCATCATCGTCGCGGCCATGCTCTCGGTGACATCGCTCATCACGGTGCTGCTGCGCGTCAGCCCGCTGTCCTCCCCGGCCCAGGCGCTGCCCGCGTTCTTCGCGTCCGTCTTCCTGTCCATCGCCAGTGTGGCGACCATCGGGCTCTATTACCTGTGGAAGTGGTTCCCCTTCCATGCGTGGGACGATGGAAAAATACTCGGGATCTCGCTGCGGCAAGGCATCTTCCTGGGACTCGCGACGGTCATCCTGATCCTCTTCCATCTCCTGGGAATCCTGACGTGGTGGATCGGGGTGCTGATTTATCTCGTGTTTGTCCTGATCGAATTGGCGTTGCAGCATTGAGTTGGCTAGGCAATCAACGCAATCAAAGAAATAAAGGCAACCAAGGAGACGTATCGAATCCTTGATTTCTTTGATTCCCTTTATTCCCTTGAATCCCTCGATTACACATACTCATTGCCATCATTCCCTGCATTCCAGTATCCTCCCCCCATGTCCACTACGACCATTTCCTGGGAAACCGAGATCGAAAAAATCCTGAAGGCGAATACGCCGGAGGATCTCGACGCGCTGGAATTGCATCTGCTGGGGCGCAAGCAGGGCGTCTTGAACGACGCACTGAAGGCGCTGGGTGCCATGGACCCCAAGGAACGCAAAACGAAGGGGCAGGAATTGAACGTATGGAAACAGAAGGTAACGGAGGCCATCGCGCAGAGAAGGAGCGAACTGATGCAAGGCAAACTGTCGGCATTGGCCGATACCGATGCCCTGGACGTAACACTCGATCTCCCGAAGACAGAGCGCGGACACCTGCACCTCATCCCGCAGTTCATCCGCCAGGCGGAGGAAGTGTTCGGCCGCATGGGTTTCGACGTGGCCGAGGGAAATGAAATCGAAACGGAGGAATACAACTTCGATCTCCTTAACATCCGCGCCGACCACCCCGCGCGCGACGCGCAGGACACGTTCTTCGTCGCGGACATGCCGGGCTACCTACTGCGCACGCAAACATCGCCGGTGCAAATCCACTACATGCGTTCGCACGAGGCACCGTTCCGCATGATCTGCCCCGGACGCGTGTACCGCAAGGAATCCGACGCCACGCACTCCCCGCTCTTCCACCAGATCGAAGGACTCATGGTGGGGCCCGATGTGTCGCTGGCAAACATGAAGGCCGTGATGAGCGCGGCGATCCGCGAGCTCGTCTCCCCCGATATCGAATTCCGCTTCCGTACGAGCTTCTTCCCGTTCGTCGAACCGGGACTGGAGGTGGACATGCGCCACCGCAATAAGGAAGGCGCCCTTCGACAGTCTCAGGGTGACAGCAAGTGGTTGGAAGTGGGCGGCTGCGGCATGGTGCACCCGAACGTCTTGAAAAACGGCGGCGTGGACGCAACGCAATTCCGCGGATTCGCGTTCGGCTTCGGCGTGGAACGCCTGGTCATGATCAAGCACTGCATCACGGACCTGCGCGCGTTCTACGAGGGGGATATGCGATTTTTGAGGCAGTTTTGATGGAGCGTGTAGGTTGTAGGTGGTAGCTTGTAGAAATTTCCTACATGCATTAAAAAACCGCCAACCCCGATACAAAGGGGGCTGACGGCGGAAAATTCTTCTGACAGGTTTTCTTAGAAATTCCTTTCTTGGTTAGTTGCGATAGCGAGTCGACCGGACAACAGTGTCCGGATACTCGAATCCGTAGAACGGTGTCGAGAACACGTCAACATCGTTCCATTGGACATGGCTGGCATTCCATGCGAACGAAGACGATAACGGATCGTTGAAGTGGTCGAGCGACATTTGCAAGCCAGCAGCGGCTCCTGAACTGCGAATCTCCGCAGAGACGACGAATGTCGCGCTCTGCCCCGGATCGATCATCGTGCTGACGATCGATTGGTGGAGATTGTTGAACTCCACGTAGTACGTACCGTTGAGCATCTGATTGCCCAACAGCCGTGCTCCCGAGGCGTCCCGAAGGATGCCCTGGACACGCGTCGTACCATCGGCCTTGTTGGAAAGGTAAAAGCTCGAGGCATCTACCTCCACATTCGAGGCATCGATGGTGACAACAAGCCCGCCAATCTGCACCCGATTCAGGCCGTTCAGAACATTGGAATTTGAAGCAGCCAAGAATCGGAATTGACCTACGGACGAAACGCCGATCGGAACCGGCGAATTGTCCGGGTCCGGATTGGCGTTGGCTATCGCCGCGACTTTGGACATCGTGACGACGTGGATGGGACTGGCGACCGAGAACTCGGTACGGGCCACCTGGACGTAGTTTCCGAACAATACTCCTCCCGGCTGGACCTCGACTTTCTTCTTGCTATCGAGGTCCGTCGCCAGAAAGCTCATATTCGCAACGCGCCGCGGAAGCAGCCCGTTGAACGACGTCAAGCTCTGGGGATTTTCCTCCATGTTGATGCCAACACGGAAGCGGTCGCCTTGGCGGACTACGGATGAATCCGCGATGTCCGCCCGGATTTCCCAGGATTCCCCATTTTTCAAAACGAAATTACTTACCTTGAATACCAAGTATCCATCGGCTTTCATTATTCGCTCTGCCGGTACGACCTGACCACTGACAACGTTCCGTAACTCCACATAGGACAAAGCCTTTGCAATCACGGATGTCGCGATCGGATTGTGAAGGCTGTCACGCCCTTCAATCACAAAAGCAAGCTGATTGACGCGAACATCTCCTTCCGTCGCAAAAGAATCAAATCGAGCCAGAACTGCGTCTCGCGTCCCCGGATTGTAACGCACGTCGGGAGGGCTGTAGAGCCCGCCGTACAGTACGCATTCCTGGGCATCAACCACCAGTGTGCCGCCATTGCGGTCCATGATGCTGATCTGAGAACCCGGCACGGCCTTATTTCGGCCGTCAACGAATTTCACGGACGACACGTCCAATCCGAAGACCGCCTGCTGTGCGAGGGTCGGCTTGGTATCCGCCACAACGCGCAAGGACAATCCCTGCGAGCCGATGTCGGTGGACAGACGGTCGAACGTAACGCCGGTATTCGTCGGTCGAACCGACGCCATCCGTGTTTCAAACGAACCGTCTTGGTCCAAATCACCCAAAAGTTCAAATGCAGACACAACCGATGCGAGAGACGAGCGATCGATGCCCGTGCCGCGCAATGTCAACGTCTGCAGTCGATCGCCGCCGACATTGCTTTCGACGTACAAATCAACGATGGGCACATCTTGCTTCCCCGCAGTCGAATGCGCGACGTACGCGGGATACTCATATACCGTTCCCCGGTCCATATCGGCCCAGGGATCGACGACGCTCAAAGGTGCCGCCGCCAAACAGAGACGATGTTCAAGATGCTCAATGCGCAAGGAACGTTTCGTTCTCCTTTTGAAACCGGAAGACACTGGAAACAATGCCCGCACCCGAGTCGCGATACCAGTCCAGAAATTTCGGATCATGCTTCTCACTCCTCTAAGAAAACCTGTGCTTTGAAGAATCAGGGTCCTATACCCCGTTCCCCGTGTTACACCATATAGAACTTGGTTACTCTACCATTTTATTTATATTTGTCAATATTTCACGAGTATGTCAAATACGCCAATAGATACAAAAAAAGCCGCCTATACCCGTATTGGATATAAGCGGCGGCCAAACGTAGCAGGGCTTCGTGCTGCGGCCTTCTTTTCGAGTGCATGGAACTCTTCCGCGCGTTCAAGCACGCCCGGAAGCAACTTGTGCCATGTTTCGAAGTCCGAGGAGTGGGAAAACCACCGCGGTTTGTGCTGCAACGCGATTTCCGCGTCATTCTTGCAACCGGACCTGGTGATTGCCAAGATCACCCACCGTTCACACTGCGTACTGATGTCATGCATCAGCTTGGTCGAAGGTGATTCGCCATCGAGCCAAGCGGGACCACCGGCCGCGGGCAGTTGCAGGTCAACGTACGTGTCGACGAGCACCCGCACCGGGCTTTTGGACCATTCACCGTCAGCGATGAACGAACGGCAATCGTCAGCCGTGGCGCATACGCGCAACACGGTATTCTCACTTCCAATCAAACCGTCCTGGATGAATTCCACCATGTCGGAGCAACCCGACACGATCACACATACATGTTCCATCAAACTTTCTCCGTTGCATTGATTACCCTGATATACGAATGAGCAGCTCCATCTGCATTCAAAAAACACAGTGGACCGTGATTGTACAAATAAATAGATCGGAAGCAACCCCTCGACGTCGCTCGGGGTGACATTTTCTCTCTTTTTTACATCCAGTGTTCGGGGTCTTTCAGGAATTTCAGGATTTCGGCGGACTCGGCGGCAGTGATGCGGTCCTGGGCGACAGCGGCGTCATGGACGTCGGGGATGGTGGTGAGCGGATGGACCATGAATCCTTCCTCCATGGCACGCTCGTGCAGCGGCAGCAACGCGTAACTGAGGATCGCGACGACGTCGGTGACGTACAACCCGGCCTCGCGGAGAACATTCACCGATGTCACGGTGCTGGCCCCCGTGAAGAGCAGATCCTCCAACATGACGACCTGCCTTCCCTTATGCGCGTCAAAGGAATTGTGCGACGCGTTCTTGTGCACGATAATCAAGGGGAGATCCATCTTCTTCGCCACCGCCTGCGCGCAACCACTGTCGGATACGTCGGATGTAGCGAGCACGTCCGGATGGATGTGCAAGCCCCGCAGACGCCCATACAGGGCATCGACCACGAACGCCGATGCGTCGGCATGGTCCCGGATGAGCGCGTAATTGCAAAAGACGGGGGATTTCTTCCCGGTTTTGGACACGAATGGTTTGAACGCGGACAGGCTTACGGCGCCCGTATCGAGCAGGAATTCCGCTACTCGTTCGCTTGTCGGCATGCGCTTGACGATACACCCAAAGTTCCCGATGCTGCAACCACATGGACTTGTTTCCCGGACTGCATGAACGGCTGGAACAACTTCTCGCCGCATTCCTTGCGGAGAACGAGAAATTGAACCTTACGGCACTTCGCACGCCGGAGCTCAGCTGGCACGGGAACATCCTGGATTCCCTCGCGTTCCAATCCATCCAGGGAAAACTCCCGAAGACGGAGTCGTTGATGGATGTGGGCACCGGCGGCGGATTCCCCTTGCTTCCGTTGGCATTGATGATGCCCGAAGCGCGCTGCGTGGGCATGGATTCCATCGGGAAGAAGATCGCCGCGATCCAACGCATCGTGGACACAATGAAGATCCCGAATGTAACGCTGATTCCGGAGCGTGCGGAGGTACTGGGTCACGACAAGAAACACCGCGAGAAATACGACGTCGTCACCTCGCGCGCGGTGGCGCCGCTGAACGTGCTGCTGGAATGGGTCAGTCCGTTTTGCAAAGTAGGCGGACACATCGTGCTATGGAAGAGCCTGAACATCGAACAGGAGCTAAAGGACAGCGAGAAGGCGCAGCGCATCCTGCATTGCCCGCTCCTCTTCACGCAGCAGTACACGCTGGAAAAAGACTTCGGCACGCGCCAGCTGCTTGTGTTCCGCAAGGATGACCAACTGACGAAGGAATATCCGAGGGAGATCGGGATGGCGAAGAGGAGTCCATTGTTATGAGAAGGTAGCTTGTAGCTTCATTAGCTTCTTAGTTATGGGGATTCATTTTTTGAAGCATTGCATTCAACATCTTCATAATTTCAATTAATAGTGCTTCTGTATTTTCCGTATTAAGAAATGCAGTTTTTGGCAAGATTTTGAGGATATTTATCTGCGTTTCCAACTCAGCACCCGATCCGTATGCAATTCGAAGGAATGAAAGAAAATCTTTCCGTGTACCCCGCCTTCTTCCTTCTGCAATATTTGACGGAATAGATACTGCCGAACGTCTCATTTGAGAAATCAATCCAAATCTCTCATCACTCGGCAATTGGTCCGTCAGCTCGTAGATGGCTTTTACTAACTCCATTGATTTACGCCAAACAATTAAATCTTTATAGGAAGATACCTTCGTATGTTGCATAACAAAACCATCTCATGTCTGATACTTCATGAATATAGTGAAATGCTAACGCTATAAATTACATAAGAAGAATGTGTTTTTAATCTGAGGAAAAAATCGTTCCACGATGAATCGGAACTCCTACCCTACAAGCTAAGAAGCTAAGAAGCTTCCCAACGGTCAATCCCATCTCAAACCAATCAATCCTTCTCCCTGCTATACTCCCCTCCATGATCGCGCTGAAGAACGTCGTCGCGGGCAAGGTGTTAAAGGAAATGTCCATCGCCATCCGGCCGAAGGAGTGCGTGTGTATCACGGGAAAAAGCACGGAGGAACTGCGCACGCTGTTCCGCATCCTGGCCACGCTGGAAAAGCCGACATCCGGCACCGTGGAAGTGGACAACGTGGACATGGCCGTGCTTCCGCCAGCCGTGTTACAGCTGTTCCGCACGCGCCTCGGGCTCGTTTTCGATCCCCCGCTGCTCATCGGCCATCTGACCGCGGGGCAGAACATCGCGCTGCCGCTCCATCTGCGCGGCTTGCAATCCGATGTGATCACGAAGGCGGCCGATGACCTGTTGAAGAGATTGGGACTTTCCTCAAAAGCATCGCTCTTTCCATCGTCATTGGACGCCGAAGAAAGACAATTGGCCTGCCTGGCGCGCTGCCTCATCGCCGCACCCTTGGTGATCATCGGCCTGGAGCCGTTCCATGAACTGTCGGAACAGCACGCCGCCACCGTCGCGACCCTGTTCGACAACCTGCGTAAGAAGGGCGCGACAATCATTTTACTCTCGCAGGACGCGCATACAGCGGAAAGGATGGGCGTACGGCCCCTCCTGCTTGCCGACGGACGTTTGCAAGGCATGCCGGCAGGCGAACGGACGCGATCACCCGATATCGAAGCACCGCCTTCCGACACCCCCTCGGAACCGGATGCCGAGGAGATCCCCGTGACCTACGCCGCGCCGACACCCGTCGCCCCAAAACCCAACGAGACCGGCACGGAAGGAAGGAAAATCCGCATTACGCCCATCGGTTCCGGACTGGCATAGTCGCGTTTGCCGATCACCCCCTTCCGTACGCACGAGGACGATGCCCGCGCGTCTTCATTTCATATCGTGCCCTTCGGCAAGCCCTTTTGTTTGATCTACTTTTGTATACAATCTGCCTCATTGCCACGCCCCGCGACAGGGCTAGAATACCGCCCGTTCCTTCCATCCCCTTTCGCAACAGAACGGCGTGCCGGTTACGGCCGCTATGCCGTTCTGTTGATGCAGCACTGATCATCAATTTCCATAGGTCTAGAAAACGAAAGGAGTCGACCATGTCGACCGTACCCGCGTCCGTCGGACCGCCTGTTGATTTCACCGGAAAGATGCCTCTCTACCACTGGGCGCGTCGGCTCCTGCCACGCGCCAGAAAGCTCTGGCCGGCAAAAGTGTTCAATACCGACAACAATGTAGTGCATATGGGGGTGATCCTCCCCCAGAAGTTGTTTGGCTTCATCCAAGGCAAAGCCAAGAACAACAAATGGAAAGTCCTACCCGATGGCAGCCTGCAGTCATGGGATGATCCAACACTGATCATCTGGAACATCTACAATCCCCGTCCCGAGTAAGGAGGAGGCCTTCGCGCCCCTTCCCCGCTCACCACAAGCTGCACGCCGGTTCATCCGATGTGCAGTTTTTTCATGAAAAAATGCCCCACAGGCATGTGCCAGGAGTATACTGGGGACATGACACACCTCGCACACTTCGGCATGGGATGTTTCTGGGGTCCCGATGAATACTTCTCCAAAGTCCCGGGAGTGATTCGAACGACCGTCGGCTACAGCGGCGGAGTGAAAGCAAACCCGACGTACAAAGACCTGGGCGACCATACGGAAACGATCGAGATCGAATTCGACCCCGCCGTCATCACGTACCGACGCCTGCTGGATCATTTCTTCGAGCAACACGACGCCACCTATAAAGCGAAGACGCAATACAAGAGCGTCATCTTCACGCATGGCGACGAACAGGAGTTGGAAGCGAAAGCCCGCCTGGGAGAAGAGGAGGCGAAGGGATTCACCATCGTGACGGAAATCCTCCCCGCGCTAAAATTCACCAAGGCGGAGGAGTACCACCAGAAGTATTTGGAGAAGAATAGAGGAGCGGTGTGTTGAGGATGTAGCTTCTTAGCTTCGTTAGCTTGTAGGTTACTTTGAATACTTTATTTACTCGTGTACTAAAAAATTATTCAATTTTTTTACTTATAAGAAGCTAAGAAGCTACAAGCTACCCCCCTAACTCAATATCCCACTCCCAACGGCTCCTCGTGCCTCGGGACATGCTCCTGCTTGGGATCGAACTTCCACAGGAAGAGCAAGCCTGCGACAGCGATGAAGCACACGGCCACGATGGTAGGCGCCTCGATGCTGAAGACCGCGGCGAAGATGCCCGTGAGCAGCGGCGGGATGGCGTTGGCCAGGCTCTGGATGGACGCGTTGATACCCATCACCTGCCCCTGCTTCTTGGGATCCGAACTATGGCTGATGATCGCCATGAAGTTGGCCATGGTGAGGCCGTTGTTCATGGAGAAGAGCGGCGTGATGACGTACAGCCACCATGCCTGGCGCGGCAGGATGAAGAGCAGCATGAGCACGCTCATGAGCGGCAGCGTGACGCGGACTACCTGGTAATCCTTGATACCCGCGTTGGCCACCTTGCGCGTGATGAATCCCTGCGTGATGGCGATGCACACGCCCATGAACGCGAAGTAGTTGCCGATGTCCCCTTCCGTGTAGCCGAAGCGCGTGGTGAGGAACACCGCGAAGAACGAGACGAAGAACGAGAACCCGCTCTGGAACAGGAACTGAATGAGGAATAGCATGCGCATTTCCTTCAGCGTGAAGGCAGCGGCGATGTCGGTGAGGGACTTGGTCCACGTGAGCTTCTCGTTCTTGAGATGTTTGTTGGTTTCCGGCAGGTACAGCAGCACCGCGATGGCGTTGACGGTTGCCAGGATGGCCGCGAACCAGAAGGGAACCGCAGCGCTGAACCAGCTCACGATGGAAGGATCTGCCAATACTCCGCCCAGGAACGGACCGACGACGAAGCCAACGCCGAACGCCATGCCCATGAGACCGAAGTTCTTGGCCCTGTTCTGGGGTGTGGAGACATCGGCAATAGCCGCCTGCGCCACCGAGATGTTCCCGCCGGTAAGACCGTCCAGAATGCGCGAGGCGAAGAGCAGCGGGATATTGCGCGTGAGGATGGCGAGGGCGAACAGCACGTAGCCGAGTGCCGTGCCGCTAAGGCAGAAGGCAAGCACCTTCTTGCGGCCGTAATGATCCGACAGCTGGCCCAGGATGGGCGCCGCGAAGAACATCATGATGGGGTAGATAGCCGTGAGGAGCCCGAGCAGGAAGTATCCCTGGTTGATCGTCCAGCCTGCGGGGAGCAGGTAATGGGGGGAGGCAGGATTCGCTAGGAGCTGGGGAATGACGGGAATGAGGATGCCGATGCCGATGAGGTCCACGAAGATCGTGAAGATGACGGCAGCGAGGGGGCTGCGGGTTTTTGCTGAAGGGGATGCGGTGGGCATAGGTGGGGAGGGTAGCAAAAAATTCAAAAATTCAGTAGATGTTTACTTTGGCAAACGATGGGTGTATGATCGGACACATCTCTCACTGTAAGATTGAGAGCGTTCGAGGCACTAGGCTTCAGGAATGAAAGCCATTCCAAAAAGCCACAGTCCAAGAGCACCTCCGACCTGAAGGAAGAGAACCCGCGCTTTACATTCCTGAAGAATGAGACCCATTTTTTTCGGGAAAGAAGCAGGATCATCTCGCTCAGGCACAGACAATATCCTCAAAAGGATAACGTCAAGGAGTCAAGGTCATCTAGCCCCACCGGCTACCGATGCCTTGACTTCCCCTACATGAAATATGGACTTGTATCAGAAAATTTCAGACTACCGGCTTTTAGAAAAATGCTTTAAATCCATATGCAAAGGGAAAAAAGAAGATGTCCTAAAAAGTTCGCGCGGCATTGATGGTGTGAGCATAGAAAGATTTAAATCACAAGAAAGAAAGAATCTGGAAAATTTGCAGAAAAAATTATCACAGAAAAAGTTCGCTTTTAAGCCTATTAAAGGAATGGCTAAAGCAAAAAAGAGTGGCGGATATAGACTTATTTCAATTTCAACAATTGAAGATCGTATTATTCATAGAGCTATTTTATCAGTACTAAATGAGTTTATTTATCCGCACATTAATACTGGAGTAAGTTATTGTGGTGTGAAAAAAAATTTTTGGAAAAAAAGTGAAACGAAAGAAATTAGTATTAAATCTGCAATGAAAAAAATTATTCAACATACAAAAAATAAAAACTTTTGGATATTTGAAAGTGATATACAAGGATTTTTTGATAATGTTCCGAAACATAGAATGATCTGTAGAATTTTTAAAACTTTACCTGATCCTTCTTTAAAAAAATTAATTAGAGAAATTATTAATTTCAAAATTGGAAACACAGAGTATGTAAAAGCAAAAGGAATAGAGGTTCCAAATATTAAATATGGAGTTTCTCAGGGGTCATCTTTATCTCCAATTTTTGCCAATTTGTATTTGTCAAAATTTGATTTATTTATGAAAAGTAAATTTGGAGACAAGTATATTCGTTATGTTGATGACTTCATTGTTCTTTGTCAGACAAAAGAAGAGGCTGAATTGGCAAAAAAAATGTCTATCTCATTTTTAGGAAAGGAGAAGTTGGAGTTATCACCGAAAAAAACTCATATTTTAAATTTGAAAAATCAAGACAAATTAATTTTTCTTGGAATAAGAATAAGTCGCTTAGGTATTTTTCCCAAAAAAACCACTGGAGAAATAAGGCAGTGGCTTAATAATTCAGTTTTGAATGTGAAATTAAAAAGAAATAAAAGCATGAGTTTTATCGAAACAGTTAATTGTAAAATTGATGGATTTGCTAATTTTTATCAGTTTTATCATGTAAAAGAGATATTCGGTAATTTAGACAATTTCTTAGAAGTAAGAAAAAATATAGAGAGAAATTTATTCCGAGGAATGAAAAAGTTTAACGATACTTCAATTAAAGAACTAATCAATCAGAAAGATTGGCAATCGTTCTTTAAATAAAAAAATGGCCATTTTTCTTCAGCATCTAAACTTGTACAGTTTCCGATATGGCAAACTCCATCTAAATATCGTCACCAAGATTAAACAGTTCCGCGAGGATTAAGACTGATTTGTTATTTAACTAGAAAAATATCGTCTTTAAAATAGCTATGATGTATTAATACACAATTCTATCTTTAAAGAGCATCTCCAACTCTTTATCAACAAAATACACATAGCACCCCTTCATTCCGCGCGTCATAAGTGCTCTATAAGTATTCCTAATGATTGCATCAGCCTTTGCTTTTGCTTCTTCGGGATTTTTCTTTAAAAGGGCCTTATATCCACTCAAGGATTTATCGGTACTAGCCCTCTTAGATGGATCAGTTATAACTTCTCCATTCCTGGCAATTAAATCCGCACCAACTATTACCCCTATGTAATCAACTTCGAGTCCTTGGCAGGTGTGAATGCAACCTATTTCAGTCACCGACTCCGGTGCCATAATCCATAAATTACCATCACTCGCAAAGTTCCAATGCATTGCAAAATTATGTTCGGGTATTTGGACATCCTTCAATGCAGCATTTTTCTTACTGACCCAATCCCAGCAATATCCCGCAACGATTCTCGCCTTGTTATCGACTTTATTTTTCTCAAAAATAAGCTCCGCAAGTTCATTAGGTGTTTCAAGTATGCGGAAATCGTACTCTTTAGTATCCAGCTTGATATTCGCCGTCTCACGAATTTGCAACGTGTTATCCAGCCATGCCAAGTATCCATCGGAACCGTTGCAACGGAACTGGGACTCCAGCTTAAGCCTCTTAATATTTGCACCTGCCGCATGCGCCCATTTTTCAATTTCTTCGATATCTCCGATATCACTGAATGTAACTTTCTGATCTTCATCAATGAAGAAAATAGAAAGTTTGGCAGATTCGATTATTTCTTTGATTTGATTTTCCCCTAAATGTTTAAACATTCCAGACTTCGCATTCAAACGATGTGCCTCATCAACGATCAACGCATCGAATGTATTTGATTCGCAATCAACAAATGAGCCCGAACCGGTAAATAAGTTTGATATATGCGTTTTCTTTAAAGTTCCCGTTAGTTTACTTTCAAAGACTGCACGGGGCGCTGCATTTTTGGTTACATACTGTGCATTCAATCCCAATTTGATAATCGAAACCAATAAATTAATAGCCACCACTGACTTTCCCGTGCCGGGCCCACCTTCCACTATTAACACGTCTTTCTTCCCAGTGTTCGGCTTACGAGCTGATGACATAGCTTCTTCAAAGACTATCTTCTGATCATCAATCATGACGAATTCGGCGTTCCCTTTAATCATAGAAGCCAAACTATCTGCCAAATTTTTAGACGGGCGAATTTTTCCATTGTCAATTCGATACATAATTTTATTTTTATCGCCGTGCTTTATGAATTTTGAAATGAAATCCTGCAATTTTTCTTGATCACCCTTGCAAAATGCGGGAGCCTTTTGCAAGTAATCGCCGTAAAATGAATTCAGGACAACATTATTTTCGAAATAATTATGCAGGTATGCACATGGCTCTAACTCAATCTTTTCGTCATACACAGCTGAGTTGAAACTGTTTAATAGCGTTGAGTAAGACCAGGCTTGATACGAAGGATGCAACTCTTCGGATAGACCTTGCTTAAAACGAGTCATGACCATGGCATCCTTCGTGGTCATTTGTATTTCAGACCACTGTTTCAATTCGACAATAATCACTTTGTCATGACCTGCTTCATCTTGCCCCGTAATCACAAAATCAATCCTGTTTTTTGTTCTGGGAATTGAATACTCAATGGCGATACCTGCATCATCCGGAATCTTGTCCGTATTCATCACATGAAACATGGCGTTCCCTAAAGAATTTTTCCAAGAGTTGTATTCGCTACTGTCAGGCTTAATATCGAGTAGCAATTTTTCCTTCACTCCATTGCGAATAATATCTTCAATGCAATTCGCTGCATCCTTTAGAAAGCCCCTTTTGGTAGTTTCATATACAATCATGAGAGTTGATTATATTTCTTACTAGAGCCCTTCGCTTTTTCAACAGGATACTTCTGCGCATTAAGATCAATCTTCTTTTCCATTGCAGCAAATAAATCAATTCCAATATTATCGCAGAATTCAAAAAGATATGCTGCAACGTCAGCAGCTTCTTCGGCAATGTCTTCCTTATGAGTCTTCACGTACTCATCAGCTTCTTCTTTGTTCTTCCATTGGAAATGCTCAAGTAATTCCCCAGCCTCAATAGAAATAGAAGCAGCCATGCTCTTGGGATCATGAAACTGCATCCAATCACGTTCATCTCTGAACTTCCGGATTTTCTGTATTACTTTTTCGTAGTTAGACATGACTTTAGTTTATACAGCATTTCCGATTACTCAACAATATCCCTGCAATTAAGCAACCAAATCCTCTTTATACAAAACTAAATACTGTCTTGGATGCAGCCTAAATTCATTGGAATGAAATTGAGGATGTTTAATGTATTTAATTGAAGGTTCTTGAGTATCGATTCCATGAACAACGTATAAATAGTAGTTTTTGAGACGACCTGACTTTTCAAGTTCATTAGCTGTTAGATAAAAAGAAGAATGACCTGAAGTGAGTGAGCTTTTTACTTCTATGTACTTCTCATCTCCATTTGGCTCAAATGAAAGAATGTCATAACCCAAGCTCATATTTTCCGACACAATCTTCACGTTACCAATTAAATCCTCCCTTCCTGCCTTTTTTAAATTAAATATTTCCATTTCTAGTACTAGATTTTCTCCTTTAGCACCAGTTCTGCGATTTCGTTTTTGACCAGCTAAGTTTTTCTCCTCATCAAAGTAAGAAGGTTTGTCTGATTTGCTTTTAGATGGCTCTGGATCTAAAGATTCTAACTTAAGTTTAGTGAAAGAAATCTTTTGGATATCTGGAATAGTAAAAATAGCACTTTCATCTTTATCCTCCTGATCTAACTTAGTATCTAATTCTAGAATATTTTTACCAACTTTTCCTTTCAGCTCTCGATAAACTCCGATCAAATACCACAAATCACTGATAATAATCTCATCCGTTGGAACTGCATTAATTGGATAGTATTTGCCACATACATGACCACGTGCATAGCCTTTTCCTAAGTTGTTATTTGCATACAAATCAATCTTGTCGAAGTTAAAATCTTTTAGACCGGAGTAAAGATGGTACTGAAGTCTTTCGGTCATTTTTTCAATTTCCATTCTTGCAACTTTTTGGCTTCCAAACTTCTCTTCAAATTGAGTCCATCCGATGCCTAATGATAGATGCACACCCTTCATGTCTGCATCGAAAAGATACGCAATGTAATAACCTGTTTGTGGAGTGTCTGTGATTTCCTTATCAAGAACTACAATCCAAGGAACCTCGGAGAAATTTCCCTTCCCAGCAGACCCTACAATTTTATATTTCTCCGGAAGCTTAGTCTGTTCATCCAATTCTTTGGGCAAAATTTTCCTAATAATCTTACCCATGTCAGGCTGCCTCGACGCATCCTTATAATTATGCAAAATTTCTTCAAACAATTCTTTAAGCATACATTTATAATAGCTCCTCCTAATTAAATCACTTAATTTAATATATTGAACAATAAATTAGCTCAATTTTTTCCTCTACCCCAAAACAAAAACCCTTACTCCAACACGTAATCCCTGTGCTCGTCGCGATACGTCATCCTCTCCGCATCCGACTTCGCGAAGCGCAGGATCTGCGCGGCCAATTCCTCCGGCGTGTGCATGATCTTCTCCTTTTCCTCCAGGGCCTTGCCCGTCACGCCGTGGCGGGAGAGCTGCGTATCCGTCGGGCCGGGGAAGAGCAGCTTCACGCGCAGGTTCGGGTAGGTCTTGCCCAGCATGCGTCCGAAGTGCATCGCCGTCTGCTTCACGAGCGTGTAGAGCGCGGGGTCCGTGGATTCCCGCAACGCATGGACGGAGGACATCTGCAGCACCAAGGCATCCGGCGAGAGCTTGGGCAGCAACGCGCGCGTTACCAGCCAGGCGCCTTTCACATGGACGGCAAAGAGCGCGTCGAACTCCCCTTCCGTACTGTCGAACAGGGTGCCGCGCCGCATGATGCCGGCGTTATTGAACAGAACGTCCACCGGCGAAGGGATGGACGCGGCAGCGGCTTCCACACTGGAGGAATCGGTAATGTCCGCCGGGACATGGTGGAAATGCTCCGGGACCTGGGACGAGGGGGCATGGGTATCCAGCGCGTACACGCGGTAGCCGTCCTGCAGGAACGCATGCGCGGTCGCAAGCCCGATGCCACTGCAACCGCCGGTGATGACGGCGGTTTTCATGGCGTCAGATACAGGTTGCGGGCACCTTCTCCTGCATCGCGCCCATCGCGGGATACGTGTAGGTGTAGTTGTTGTTCGCGTTCCACACCTGGTATCCGCAGAGTCCGGCGTCGTAGACGGCCTGCATCTGGTCCATCATGTCTTTCTTGTCCACGTAGTAGCCTTGGATCCACGGACGCAGCTTGTGCTTGTGCTCCTCGCCCAGGAGTTCCTGGTAGCCGGTGAGCGTGCGGTACACGAGCCAGTACATGCGGGACACGGGGTGCTTGCCCGGGCTGTAGTACTCCGGAGACGTGAAGGTGGCGGGATACGCCATGGGGGAGATCACATCCAGGAGGGGGGCGAAGCGGACAACATCCTGGCCCAGCGTCTTCACGTTCACTTCGTAGTTCCAGCCGAGGATGGCGTAGCTGCTGATACCGAGCTTGGTCGTCGGTCCGCAACGGTCGATGGTATCGCGGGCGGCCTTGATGAATTTCTCCACTTTCTCCGCCTTCTCCTCCATGCTGTACACGGCAAGCGCGCCGAAGCTGGCGGTACTGAAGCGGATGTAGTCCATGTTCACCTCGTCGATGCCGCTCTTGGCGAGCTCACACATGATGTCCATGTTGTAGTCGATGGCCTTCTGGTTGCTGGGATCGATCCAATCTTCCACGATGAGGTTGCCCTTGGGCCCGTAGACGCGCGTTTCGGGCAGGATGCTGGTGATGATGTTGTCCTTCACCGCGATGAAGCGGCCGATGGTGTAGAGGCCGTTGTCATGCGCCTTCTTCACGACGTCCGTCACGTTGTACTTGGCGCGGACGGTGCCGTAGTGGTTGGGGAGTTCAGCGTCGGTTTCGAAGTAGACGAAGGAACCCTTCACGTCGAACACGAGCGCGTTGCCGCCGTTCTTCTTCAGGTTTTCGATGACGCTATCCAGGAAGTCCGTGTTCTTCACGTTCGGCGGACCGAGGTACACGCCGCGCTGGCTGTAGGGATTTTTCGCGGGCTGCGTGATGGCGGACGGGGGCTTCACATCTGCGGCGGACCCATGGATGCCCTGCGCCTTCATGCGCTGCAAGGCGCGGTCGATGCGGGTTTGGACAAGCGATAGGATACCGGGCTTGGAAGACGTGGACGTTCCTTTGATGGTCGCGCCCGTTCCCACGATGGCCGGCTTCATGTTCGGCACCAGCGCGTTGAGCGCAAGATCCGACATGCCGCTCCTGGACCGCAAGAGCTGCGGCAGAAGGACGATCGTCGCGCCGAAGAAAACCGCGATGAGAATCTCGGTCAGGACGCGCCTTGATGTTCTTGGTGTGGAAAGCCCGTGTAGTTTCATAGAAGGAAAAGCAAGCACGGCTCCAATCGTGCCTATGCTTCGCCGATCCATCAAGAACAAATTATTTGATCAAAATGTGAATACTTCTTAACAACACTGACCGATGCGCCGCTGTGAAATACCATTTTTGATCATCCGACGTAACCCAAAAGGCAAAGTCGGATAACAATGTAGACTCTTTTTTGTACGAAAAGACGAGTGCTCATCGTCTACATATCTGGAATACTTGCTTCTATTCATTCCCTTCGCACCTTATGAAGAACTCTACGCGCACTGTCATCACTACCGCTATCGTCGTAATCGCAGTGCTCACCATCGGCTACATCGCGTTTACCAATCCGTCGTCCCCTCTGTATTCGGGAAACGGTGACACATCATCCAGTTCGTCCGTCTCGTCGGCTGCACTGTCTTCCTCTATAAGCTCCGCAAGCGAGGTATCATCGGTGTCGTCCGCCGCGGTTTCATCGGTCGCATCATCCGCAATGGCCAACTCCTCGGTCGCGATGAGCGGCTCGTCGTCTTCCTTCGAACAGAGCACGCCGCGCGAAACGGTCTCCCGCTTCTACCTGGAATGGGCCACCTACGGCGGCTTCATCAATAACGAACTCGCTGCCACGAGCCCCTTCCTCACCGAACGCATGAGGACGACGGTCGACGAGGCATCGGACATCTTCTGCAACGAGCGCCAGCCGCTGAACTTCACCACGGTACTGCTCGTGAAGGGTGACAGCGAGGCGACGGTGCAGGTGAACGAGCGCTACGCGAACAACGTGACGGTCTCCCCCATGGTGACCGTCCGCAGCGAGGACGGGGCATGGCGTATTGACGGAGTGACCTGCCCGGCCTCATCATCGAGCGGTTCCTCTTCTTTATAAAAATCCGCTCGTCCGCCATAGCCTTGGCGACGGCGGACTATCTCCTCTCCTTATGAAAAATTTCTTCTTGAAGTTCAAGAGCGCGAAGACGTCATCGTATCCATGGCGTCTGTTTGCGTTGTACTCCGTCTTCGGCATCGTGGCCGCCGTCAGCATCCTGCCGTATCTCCTGTCGCTGCTGGAACTTAGCGGCAATCCCCTGCCGATCCCGTTGGACCAGGTGATACTGGAACAGATCCTCCAGTCCGCGATCATCCTATTGCCCGCGGTAGGCCTGGGACTCCTGATGGCACGCCGCGTGAAGCTGGGAAGCCCGTACCTAGAACCGCTCGTGTACGGAAAGAAAATACCAGCCGGTTTCGCAAAGACGCTCGGCCTGTCGGTCGCCTTGGGATTCCTGGCCAGCGTGATCATCGCCATCGCGGACCTGCTGTTCATCCGCGACGAAGTCCTGAGCAATATCGGACAGGTGAACGCCATCCCCGTCGCTTGGAGAATGCTCACGGCCTTCTACGGCGGCATCGACGAGGAAATCCTCATGCGCCTGTTCTTTATGACGCTGGTGGCGTGGATCGTTTGGAAAGTGCAGCGCTCGCCGGAAAAGGGTGCGTCGCATACGGCGATGTGGATCGCGTTGGGACTCTCCACCTTTTTCTTCGGTCTCAGTCACCTGCCCGTCACCTCCGCACTAACGGACGTGGGACCGTGGGTGCTGCTGCGCGCGTTGATCCTCAACGGAATCGGGGGCGCGGTGTTCGGATGGCTGTACTGGAAAAAAGGATTCGAAGCCGCGATGATCTCGCACTTCACCGCGGATATCACGCTCCAGGTAGTGGTACCGACGGTCGTGGGAGCCTTGGCTGCATAAACAATACTCCCCGCACAACGTGTTACGGTTCGTCTACGCCTGCCTGCCGGTAGGCAGGCTCACCGTGACACGCTTGTCAGGACATAGTTATACAAAATGGCCCGATGTGTCATCCCGAGCGTAGACGAGGGAATGACACTGCGAGGAATGCAGTACGTTCATAAAAACGCGCGGCGACGGAAAGCGTCCTCCGAATACCGGCGTAGCGAAACTACCACTTCATTCGTAAGAATGAAGAATAGAACTCGATGTGTCCCCTTCGCGAAGACGTATTAGAAGGAGACGGGAACCGACACGAGCGTCGAGAGGGAAATTCCGAGGATGCACCCGATCATGATGAACAGTGCGAAGCGGGTGCTGGGGGAGCGACGTTCCATATGAAGAGATGGTAGCAATGATTTTCCCGAATTCGAGTAGATCAACTTGCGAAAAACAATGCGTTGTCAGTCCATTTTTTCACGCATGATTACGCAAGAGATTCCTATGATTCCACACTGTTTATGGATCGATGTATACGGCTTTAATTATTGATACATCGGTCGATTCATTTCATACGTAAAAAATCCTGATCGCATTCGTCGATTTGCGCATGCGTCACTTGGGCAGATGCGCGAGGATATATTTTTTGATTTGCGGAGGAACGATGTTGATTGTCGATAACTGATCGACCGGAATCTGCACCACTTGGTAAAAATCTTTTTCGTCGGATGCCAACATCTTCGCGTCTCGCCCGCTGCCGATGTCACCGCTTACGTATTCGCACAGGAAAAATTTCTGGTCGGAGATGCGGTCTTCGGATTCGCGCTTCAGTTCCAATACGAACTCCCCCACCGTGATCTCGATGCCGATTTCCTCGCGCACCTCGCGCTTCACGGCTTCTTCCAACGTCTCGTCACCCTCCACCCCGCCGCCGGGCGTCACCCAGTATTCCTTCCTGCGCCACTTGCGATGGATCAGGATGAGATTGCCTTCGTGGAAAATGATGGCCCGTGAGCTGATGCGATGTTCTTTCATAAAAATGGTACCCGCGGCAGGAATTGAACCCACGAGCGCTGCGGCGCGAAGCCAAACGCAATTGTATCCTGTTTGTTTCGCAAGCGAAACAAAGCCAACTGAGCTTCTTGTGACTATATATAAAGATGGTACCCGCGGCAGGAATTGAACCCACGACCTCTTGGTTCGAAGCCAAGCGCTCTATCCAACTGAGCTACGCGGGCAGGTATCCCTATTATAGCTTAAAATAAGCCACATACCGAGCCGATCTCATACCTCTCAATATTACCCCTCCTTCTCCTCCAAGCTCGCCTTCACGCGCATGACGCCCACGATGGCGGCGCGCTCGCTTTCATCGAGCTTCATCTTGATGAACTTCACCGTATCTTTGAGATCCGGAAGCATTT
Organism: uncultured Candidatus Peribacteria bacterium; assembly: GCA_964603635.1. Taxonomy (GTDB): domain Bacteria; phylum Patescibacteriota; class Gracilibacteria; order Peribacterales; family Peribacteraceae; genus CAZRVH01. The sequence continues at coordinate 165,669 of CAZRVH010000001.1, read as the reverse complement.
TGTGCTCCAAGGCGTTCACGCGGCGGCGGGTGGTTTCCAATTCGATCGCCATGTTCTCCGCCTGCTTCTCCGTCTCGGCGAGCTTGATGAGCGTATCGAACGCATGTTGGAACGCATCGACGGCTTGGTCGAGGAGCGCGTTCGTGGTGGCCAGCGCGTAGGTACGTACGAACTCGCCACGCACGACGGTAAACTTGGGGATCTTCACGCTCATCACGTTCACGGTCTCGACGCTCAATGCGATCTGCGCCTGAGGACTGGAAAGCGCGTTCTTCAACTGCACCTCCGTCATCCACGCGGATGCCAGGAGGAAGCTGCGGAACGCGGTGCTCATATCTTCCTCCACCTTCGCGCGCAGCGCCTTGGCCTCGCGGACGATCGACAGGAACTGCTTCATGAGTCCGTCCTGCTTGTCCTTCAACAGCTTATGGCCTCGCTTCGCCGCGACGGTGCGACGCTTGAGATCCATGAGGGACATTCGGGTGGGATTGACTCGGAGGACAGCCATGAAGAAAGGGTTAGGATTAGGGCTAGGAAAACTGATCAGTCACCACTTCGATCACCATACTTGTCGATGTGTTCGCCCTTCACGCGTTTCAGCTCGGACTTCGGCAATTCCTTGAGCAAGTTCCAACCGATTTCGAGCGAGCGGTAGATGGAGCGCTCTTCGTTGTCGCCCTGCGCGATGAACTCCTTCTCGAAGCGATCGGCGAATTTCAGGTACGCCTTGTCGGTATCGTTGAGGGAAGATTCGCCCAGGATGATCGCGAGTTCGCGGACCTCCACGCCGCGCGCGTAGGCGGCGGTGAGCTGCGCGTCCATACCCGAGTGGTCTTCACGCGTTTTTCCGCTTCCCTGAGCCTTTCCCTTGAGGCGGGAGAGGGAGCCCATCGGGATGACCGGGGGCGTGGCGCCTTTCTGGAAGAGGCCGCGATCCAAACGGATCTGTCCTTCCGTGATGTATCCGGTGAGATCCGGGATGGGATGGGTGACATCGTCTTCCGGCATCGTGAGGATGGGGATCTGGGTGATGGAGCCCGTGCGTCCGCGGATGCGTCCGGCGCGCTCGTACATGGTGGCAAGGTCGGTGTAGAGGTATCCCGGGTAGCCGCGGCGTCCCGGCACTTCCTTGCGGGCGGACGACACTTCGCGCAGAGCCTCGCAGTAGTTGGTCATGTCCGTCATGATCACGGTGACGTGGTAGCCCTTCTCGAACGCGAGGTACTCGGCGGCGGTAAGCGCGAGACGCGGAGTGGCGATGCGTTCCACGACGGGATTATCGGCTGTGTTCACGAACAGGACCGTGCGGGAGAGTGCACCGGTGCGTTCGAATTCCTCCTGGAAGAAGCGGGCTTCTTCGTAGGTGACTCCCATGGCGGCGAAGACGACGGCGAACTTCTCGTCGGTGTCGTCCTGCTTCTCCTTCAGCTTGCCCGTCGCCTCTTCCACTTCCTTGGATGTCAGCACGCGTGCCTGGCGGGCGATCTGCGCGGCCAGCTTGTTGTGCGGCAGACCGGCGCCCGAGAAGATCGGGAGTTTCTGTCCGCGGACGAGCGTGTTCAAGACGTCGATGGAGCTGATGCCCGTCTGGATGAAGTCGTCCGGGAACTCGCGGACCGAAGGGTTGATCGGCGCGCCGTTGATGTCGATCTTCTTCTCGGCGACGATCGCTGGACCTCCGTCGATTGGCTTACCGGAGCCGGAAAACACACGTCCGAGGATGTCCTCGCTCACAGGGAGTTCGAAGCGGCGGCCGAGGAAGCGGACTTGGGTCGTGGCGATGGAGAGATCCTGCGTGGTTTCAAACAGCTGGATGACGGCCATGCCGGTGCGCGCTTCCAGCACTTTGCCGAGGCGGCGGCTGCCGTCCGGAAGCTCGACTTCGCAGAGTTCGTCGTAGGCGACGCCTTCGACCTGCTCCACGATGAGGAGCGGGCCTGTGATGCTGGCGACGGTCTTGTAGGATGCGATAGACATAAATGAGGGTTGGGATTAGGAGTAGGGTTAGGCGGCCGTCGCGGTCGAGCGGAGGGCGGACACTTCGGAGCGGATCTGTTCATCCAATGCGTCGAAGTCCGCAAGTTTGTCTTCGGTGATGAAGTGGGCTTTCGCGATGGCGTCTTTGACGGGAAGCTTGCGCAACTGCTGCATCGGGAAGTCGTCCTGGTCGATAAGCTCCAGCGCGCAGTCCTGGAAGAGCAGGATCGCCTTCATGAGGCGGAACTGTTTCTTCAGGGACGTGTAGGCATCGATGGGATCGAAGGCGTTTTGGAAGAGGAAGTCCTCGCGGATCATCTTCGCGGTTTCCAATGTGAGCTGTTCGCGCGGGGAAAGGGATTCCATACCGACGAGTCGGACGATTTCCTCAAGTCTGCTTTCGTCCTGCAGGATGGTCTGCGCGCGCTCGCGGTTCTTGGAGAACGCGGGGTCGATTTCCTTCACGAAGTAATCACTCAATGCTTCCGTGTAGAGCGAGTAGCTCTGGAGCCAGTGGATACTCGGGAAATGGCGTTTGTAAGCCAATTTCGCGTCGAGTGCCCAGAAGACTTTCGTCACGCGCAACGTATTTTGGGTCACAGGCTCGGAGAAGTCTCCTCCTGCAGGCGACACTGCTCCAATGACGGAGAGGGAGCCCAAGCGCTTGTCGTCGGACCCGAGGCACTGCACGCGACCGGCGCGTTCGTAGAAGCCTGCCGTGCGGGAACCGAGGTATGCGGGATAACCTTCTTCACCCGGCATTTCTTCCAAACGTCCGGACATTTCACGCATGGCCTCGGCCCAGCGGGACGTGGAGTCGGCCATCAACGCGACATCGTAACCCATGTCGCGGTAATACTCGGCGATGGTGATGCCCGTGTAGACGGACGCTTCGCGCGCGGCCACCGGCATGTTCGACGTGTTGGCGATGAGAGTCGTGCGCTTCATGAGCGGCTCGTCGGTGTTCGGATCGGTGAGGTGCGGGAATTCCGTGAGAACTTCCGTCATCTCGTTTCCGCGCTCGCCGCAACCGATGTAGACGATCACCTGCGCCGTGCAGAACTTCGCGAGGCTCTGCTGCGTCACCGTCTTGCCAGCTCCGAACGGACCCGGAATGCAGGCGGCTCCGCCCTTGGCCATGGGGAACATCGTGTCGAGCACGCGCATGCCCGTCGCAAGCGGGATATTCGCGGGGATCTTGTCCTTCACGGGGCGCGGGATGCGGATCGGCCACTTCTGGAGCATCTGCACTTCCAGTTCTTCGCCGTTTTCCAACTCCAACACGGCAACCGTCTGCTCGATGGTGAACGAACCGGACATCACCTTCTTCACCGTCGCGGTTCCCTTCACGTTCGCCGGCACCATGATGCGGTGTTCGATGAGCGTCGTTTCCTGCACGGAACCGAGGAAATCACCTGCGACGACTTCATCCCCTGCCTTGGCAATGGGAGAGAAATCCCACTTCTTTTTACGATCCAATGCCGGCACGGAAATGCCGCGCGTGATGTACGGACTATTCGCCTCCTTCTCGATGAGCTCCAGCGGACGCTGGATACCGTCGAAGATGGACGTAAGGATGCCAGGAGCGAGTTCGACCGACAGCGTATCTCCCGTCAGTTCCACGGGTTCCCCCGGCTTGATGCCGGAGGTTTCCTCGTACACCTGGATGGACGCCTCGTCGCCCTTGAGCTCGATGACTTCGCCGATCAGCCGTTCGTTGGAAACGCGGACGACTTCGTACATCTTGGCATGGCGCATACCAGTCGCTACAACGAGTGGTCCGGCTACTTTTGTAATGGTGGGATTCATGGGAAAAGGGAAAGGGGAGATGGGAAAGGGGCATTATGCGAGGATATTGGAACCGATCGCGCGTTCCACGAGGGAGCGCAGCTTCTCTTCGCCATAGCCCGTGGATCCGCGATGCGACGGAAGCGCGACGATCGCGGGAAGCGTTCCCCTGCTCAATCTCTTGTCGTCTTCCGGGGAAATCTGGGAGGCAATTTCTTCGATCACGAAGAGAATGCCGTACGCGGGCTGCTCGCGGCCGCTGTCGTCGGTGACGGTTTTCTTCTTGAGATCCAGGAGTGCCGCAACCGTCTCCTGCACCGTATACGCGGGCACGATGTCGACGCCCAGGAGGGCGAACCCTTCCACGGCTTCCTTCGGGCCGACGATCGCGATGCGGTAGTTCATGCGTTTTCGACGGAAGTGGAAAAGATAGGCGGCAGCATCTGGGAAATCTCTCCGCCTGTGAGCTGCGCGGCCTTTCCGATGAGGATGGTGCGGAGCATGAGTGTCTGGGAGAGGGCCATGACGGCAAAGGCAAAGATCGCCTCGATGCCAAGCGGGATGGCGCGCATGGCGGCGATATCATGGGCGAGGGCGAGGTTCAGGGCGCGTTCCAACGCCAACGCGGAGTTCTTTTCGTTCATGACGCTGTCCGCGAGCACATTCGGCAGGGAAGACGAATGGATGAGCAGCGCGAGCGAACGCGGATCGCCCGTAAGGCGCATCGTGTCGATCTCTCCTCCCGGAAGGAAGTGATCCGTTCCGTCCTCGCCCGGCGTAAGCCGGCGCGACGTGCGGATGTTCTGGAGATCGATGAGATGCGCGACATACTGCTTGATAAGCTTGCTGCCCGACGCCTTGGCAAGCTCCATTTGCTTCTCGGCAACGAACACCGCAACCTTGTGATCGATGTCCTGAGGTTTGATACCGCTTTCGTGCTTGAGCTCTTCCACGAAGTGCGCGAGATCCTCGGGGAGCGAACCGCGCTCTCCTTCCCACACGAGCTTCCGAAGCGCGTCGTGGTCGTAGGCCGTGATTCCCATGCCGGCATCATCGGTCTTGGGAGCGAAACCCAGGTACTGTTTCAGGAGCAGGGCGATGACGGGCACGTCCTCGCGCAGCCATATGATGTCGAACGTGTCGCGGCTTTCGGGCGGGGACATGCGACGTACTTCGTCTTTCAGCCAGAGTTCCAGGGACGGAACGACGCGGGACAGATCGTCCTGCGGCATGACGCGCGCGGTGAGCGCGATATCGGACAGCACGTGGCGCAGTTCCTTATCGTTGTGCGCGCCGACCATGCGGTCCACGTCGGGCTTGCTCAGGAGCTGCTGCTGCAGCACCCCGACCCTTCCGTAGCCGTAGGCGAAGTCGGTGGACGTCATGCGAACAAAGCTGCGGCGGCATCGATTTCCGTCGAAGGACGGAGACTCTGATGCACGAGGAAATCAAACGTGAAGTTCCATTCTCTCGTGGCCGTGGAAACGGTGAATCCGCCTTGCGACTTGGGGAGCGTCTCGCCCATCTCGAAACCCTTTCCGGCGATCTTCTTGAGGATCGCCTCATGCTCCTTCGCGGCGCGGATGGTTCCTTCTCCCGCCATCTCCAATGCTTTCTTGAAAAAGGATTCCAATCCCGCCTTGTCGAGTTTTTTCAGATCCTCCAGCACCGCGTCGTAGAGCGCGTCGATCTCCGCGTTCTTCGCCTTCAGAAGAAGCTTGGAAGCGGAAATGCGTCCCAGCGACTCTGCTTTTTCCTTGAGCGATCTCTTTCGCTCGCTGAGGCGATCCTGGGCGTTCTTTTTGATGCCGTCGAGCGCACGGTCATGCGCCGCCTCGAGTGCGTGCATGCGATCCATATGCGCTTTCTTCGCATCGGAGATGCGCTGGTCCGCTTCGGTGACGATGGATTGGAGAAGATGCTTGAACGACATGGGGAAAATCGGGAAGGAATCAGCTCAGGATGCTGTCGCGCAGGGCGTTCAGCATGAAGAACGAGATAAGGAATCCGAGAAGGGCGTACGTTTCCACGAGGGCCGCGAGCGTGATGACGCGTCCCATGAGTCCGCTGTCCTTCGCGAGCATGTGCATGCCGGCGGCGCAGACCTTGCCCTGGTACGGGGAAGATCCGAAGCAGGCGAGCGTGACGGGGATGAAGGCGGCGAACAGCGCGACTCCGTCCGTGATGTTCAACGACACGGTTCCGTTCAGGATCGGCGGGGCGTAGTTGAAGAGGAAGAGCAAGGAGATAACCATGCCGTACAGACCCTGGGAACCCGGGATGACCGCGAGCGTGATGACGCGTCCGGCAAGATCCGGCTTCTCGGTGATCAGTCCCGAACCGGCCTGTCCCACGATGGAGACTCCGATGGAGGAACCGTAGCACGGGATGGCCGTGGCCATGCCGGCGCCGACGAACGCGAGCGCGAGCGCCCAGTGGTCGGAAGTGGCGAGAGCCGCGTCGAGGAGGCCCGTTCCCGTTGCGGGATCGGCGGCTTCCTGCGCGAATGCGACCGCGGGCAGCAAGGCTGCGGCGAGGCCGGTGAGGAGGGAGAATGTCTTACCCATAAGGATGGAAGGAAAGAGATGGAAAGGAATGCGGATTAGGCGCGGGTGAACGGCTTGAACGGACGGCCGCCTCCCTCGAAGAACTGGCTGAAGAACTCCACGAACTGCAGGCGTCCCGAGTGAATGAACGCTCCGAGCACGTTGAGGGCGATGTTGGCGGCATGTCCCACGATGTACACCGTGATCATGAACGGGATGACGAGGAACCACGGAAGCAACGCTCCGATCTGTTCCGCGACGAGGTTCACCGTGAACGCGAGCGCACCTGTCACGAGACCGAGCGCGAGGATGCGGAGGTACGAAAGAACGTTACCCATCATACCCAGGAACCAGTTGAGCGTCTGCAACAATCCGATGAACGCACGCTTTCCAAACGAGGAACCGTAGCCTTTGCCCCACACCATCAGCACCAGGGCCGCGTACAAGGCGTACGTCGCGGTCTGCTTGTATTCCGCGGGACCCATGAACGTCAGGATGAGGGTCGCGATGACGCCGATGGTCGTCACGTCCTGCCAGAGGGCTGCGGCGTAGTCGCGGTTGCGGATCTTCCACGCGGCGGACAGCACGATGCCGAACGTGAGGTGGATGACGCCCAGGACGAGCGCGAGGTTCTGCAGGAAGGTGATGCCCTTCTGTTCGCTGAGGTTCCACACCTGGCCCTTGAACCACAGGACGCCGTCACGGGTTTCCGTCATAAAGGCGGGGGCCTGCTGGGGCGTCATGCCAAACCATCCTCCGAACGGGATGGAAACGGCAACCGTCACGAGCCCGCTGATGAAGAGCAACCAGACGAGGGGATTATCCTTTACCTTGATTTTCAGCTTCCAGATGACGGCGCCGGCGACCAGCGCCTGCACGAATCCGTATCCCGCGTCCGTAAGGCAGAGCGCGAAGAACAAAATGAAGAAGAGCGACAGATACGGCGTGGGATCCATCTCATGGTACTGCGGCAGTCCATACAGCTTCGTCACGCTTTCGAACGGCGTGAGGAGCGGATTGTTTTTCAGCTCCACGGGCGGGGCCTCGCCGTCGTTCGCGGCAAGCGGCACGATGGCCGCGTCCGGCAGCATCTGTTGCAAGGCGTGCTGCAGGTGGACGTACTTGTTCTCGGCGATCCATCCCTGGAGCATCACCGCGGTCTTCGTGGTGCGCATCGCCTCGCGGGCGGCCTGCTTCTGGCCCAGCCACTGGAGGAATTTACGCAGCATGACGAGATTCGGCAGTTCTTCGCTGAGCTTTTCGCGCGCGGCCGCGTTCCTCTCCAATTGCTTCCGGGCCTTGGCGCGGGATTCCTGCTCGACGGTGGAAACCTGCCCGTGGACCTCCCCCGAATCCCCTCCCACCTTCGCAATGTCCGCATTGGAACCGGTGGACAGGAATACCGGGGATTCCGCACCGGATCCCCCGAGTGAGTGCTCGACGATCTTCTTGCCCGCGGCAATCGCCTCCAGGTTCCTGTCCTCGTCTTCCATGTTGTTCAGGCGCTCGACAATGGCGAGCACATCCGTGTTGTGCGCTGCATGGATGACCTGCGCGGGCGTGGCGGTCTCCGCCTTTTTCATGGCGGCCAAGGTCTTCTTGGAGGCGACGTTCTTCAGCGTGCCGATGGCGAACTCCAGGTCCGCGACGCGGAAATTCACCTCCGTGTGATCGACGTTTCCGGACGACTCCCTCGCCTCGGAAATTTCCAGGACCCCTTGCTCATGAAGGAGCTGGAGGAGCGGCTCTTGCTGCGACTTGAGCGCCAGGACCGCGACTTTTTGCATGGATACGATTGCCATAGGAAATCAGCGGGAAAGGAAGGATAGGGATGTCAGTTGGGACAGAAGATCGGCCGCGACCTTCTTGGCATTCTTCTTGGCGCTCGCCTTCAACGACGCGGCTTCGGCGCGGGCCTCCTCCTCCGAACGCTCCAGAATCGCCTTCGGTTCAGTCTCGGCGTAGAGCTTCAATTCCTCACGCGCAGCGTTGAGGAACATGGTTTCCTTGCGGGTTTGTTCTTCGGAGAACCTGCGGGTTGCATCCTGCTCGACTGCCTGTGCCTCGCCCTGCGACTGGCTCACGCGCGTTTCCTGGCGCTCTTCTTCCGCCGTAATGGATGCGAGCAACGCATCCGCGTTCTGTAACTCCTGGGTAACGTGTCTCATGGAATCGATGGAAATGATGAAAGCGCCGCCTGCTATACCCCTGTTCGGGAAAAAAGACAACGGTCTTAGAGACAACTTTGTCGGACAAATCACACGCCGAAATTTCCTGCTATATAAGGAAGTTTCCGGCTTTGGTTGATGGTCACGTCATCCGCCCATGATCTGCCCCAAGAATCCCTGGCCCTGGCTCGTCTGGCGGTCACGCAGGAACGGGTTCAGGCTTTCGGCAAACGACTGGAGATTGCGGGTTTGCAGGTAGATGGCACCCTCGCCTTCGAACGTGCAGGCCAATCCTTCGCCCGTGGTCACCATGTTGGCAATCCCCTCCCCCACGCGGTGAATCTCGTAGTTCAGCGTTCCCGCGAAGGCGACGATGTGTCCGTTATCAACCGTAAACTTCTCCCCTTTCTTCAAGGTCTTCTGGATGATGCCGCCGAAACTACTGACGAAGAGCGTTCCTTTGCCGGAGGCTTTGACCATGAAGATACCCTCGCCGCTGAGGAATCCCTTCCATCCCGTGAACTTCGCGTCGGTCACCACGTCATCCGTTCCCGCCAGGTACGACCCTCCTTGCACGATGTACTCGTCGCCTTTCACCTCGATGGACTCGATGTCGCCCGGCGCGCGCGGCGCGAGCATCACCTCGGTGTCGTTCGCGTTGGCCGTGACGGTGGTGACGAAGAAGCTCTCGCTGGTGAGCACCGTGCGCTTCAGCGCCTGCAGGAAGCCGCCCTTCATGCTTCCTTCGATGGAAGCCCCGGCGTCCATGGCCAACATGGAACCGGATTCGGCGTGGATTTTTTCGCCGTTCTCCAGGACGACGCGCAATGCGCTGTAGCTGGGACGTGCGACGATCTCGTGTTTCATAGTGGAAAGGGGAAGTACTAATTGGCTTCGGCGTAGGACTTGAAATTATCGATGATGGACTGCCATCCGTCTTCGTTCGGCTTCACTGCGTTGCGCCGGAACTTCGCCGAGATTGGCATATGTGATTCTACTGCCCTTCTGCATACTTCTGAAAGTTATTGAGAATTGATTGCCATCCGGCCTTCTGCATTTCCACGGAATTCTCGGATTCGGGGTCAAAGGACTCGGTCACCGTCGTGACGCCTTCCTTTTCCTCGAAGAGGATTTCTACCTTGCGTCCGTCTGCCATCGCGTAGGCAATCTTCTGTCCGTCGATCACCTCGCTGTACGTTCCGCCGAAATCGAACCCGAAGCTCCCGTCCTTCGCCTCCATGCGGGACGTGAACGATCCCCCGGTGCGCAGGTCATTGGTGGCGCTGGGCGTGTGCCAATCCGGCGAGGCATTGTTCCACTTCATGATGTGCTCAGGTTCGGTCCAAAGCTTCCATACTTTGGAAAGAGGAGCCTGGACGGTCGTTTGGACGGTGATCTGCTGTGCCATGGGGAATCGGTGGAAAAGGATTTGGCGAAGCACGATGATACCACGGCAAGCCACGTTTGTTGATCTTTTTCAGGGAAATGATTGAATGGCCGACATGCGTCTTCTATCCGGATGGAGATCCGTTCCCGTCGTTCTGCTGGCGATCGTCGTGTTGCTACTCGGCGTGAATGCCGCGGTCAGGAACACATACGTCCGCGAGAAAACCAGGGCACCGCGCGCAAATACCGTGACCGCGACGGGCACCTATGTTTTCGACGATGATATGGTGAACGTCACGATGCACGCCCCCCTGGAACGAGGCGCCGTATCGGGATTCTTTTCGGGTGCATGCGAAGGCACCATAGAAGGAATCACCAGGGGCGATGGCCGGATCAGCGGCACGGTATCGGGCGTCTGCAAACGGTTTTTGCTCAATATGCCGCTGGAGGGCACGGTCGACGGCGCGATAAGCCTGGAAAGCAAAAGCATCATGATCGCCTTTGAGGGCAAAAGCGGCGGTTTTACCCTCAAGGATGAGATAACCCTTGTCTACCCCTGAATAGACGGCAGAAATGGCTGGAATACCGTCATTCTTGTGGTAGCATACGCGGGCGCAAATTGGGGAATCGCCAAGTGGTAAGGCAACCGCCTCTGGAGCGGTCATTCGGGGGTTCGAATCCCTCTTCCCCAGCCATCCTTCGCGCAGCGATGGATGTCCGCCGTAGCTTTAGCGAAGGCGGACGGGATTTATATTGGGCGCTGCGCTTCGGCTGGCCTGCGGCCAGACTCTTTGGCATGTAAAAAGACGAGAGGTTCCCCATATATAGAGAACTGATTTCTTCGCGTATGCATGCGCAACAGGTCGTTAGAAATCCAAATCTAATCCGACGAATAATAGATTTTAGGAATGATTCCAATGAACATAGGACTATGTACTATGTCTATATTTTAAAACTCTCAAATGGCAAAACATATGTAGGCTCGACGCCCGATCTTAAAAGAAGATTTCAAGAGCACCAAGAAGGTAAAAGTCATTCAACCAAAAATTTTTTACCAACAACACTTATTGCATATATCGCCTTGCAGGACAGACTCACCGCACGAAGATTCGAAAATTATTTAAAAAAGGGCTCAGGCCGCGCATTTTCAAAGCGTCATTTTAAAACGCAAAACGATGCTCATTCAATCATCCACCAGCCCTAGCCATCCGTCTTCGTTCCATTTGAGAATGGAACTTCGCCGGGATTTGCTATCGGTGACTAAGCCCTCTTGCAAGCGGAAAGCAGGATGCCTCGGCGTAGTCCGCAGACGAAGCCGGACAACACATGCACGCGACCATCATGCCTTTCGTCTCCCACAGCATTTTTCTAATGATTTTCTGAAATCACTCTTGCCGGACGTTCGCACTACATCCAAAAGACTTAATAAAATGAATCCAAGTTCGTATTTGGATCGTTGAGATCCGTGATGGATTGACGCAATCCTTGAACCATACTCAGCACAACGTATTCCCGGGGTACATATGCCGGCATCGTACCCAACCGATGAGGCACGACATCCGCAGACTGCCGTTGATCATCTCCCCCAAGACTATCCCGCTTTGATTCATGTGCATCCATGCGAAAACCATATATCCAATCCGCTTGAAAATCAAAAATATGTTCCTTAGAAGGGCGGGCGCTTGCGCCCATCTGCTTCAAGAATTACACTGCCACCTTTTCCTTTTTCAGCATGAAAGAATTTTCCCATATTCAAGAACTGTCATTCGCGGACGCATACCGCGCGAAACCGGGAGTGCGAGTCGTCGTCGGTTCGGGCAAGGGCGGAGTCGGGAAAACCACGACGGATGCAGGCATCCTGTTGGCATTGGAGCGCATGGATGTACGGACCTACGGATACGATTTGGATGGCTCGCCGTCGTTGGCTCTTTTGACTGCCGCGCAAAGTCCCAACGGGGAAGAAACCGATCTCATCAACTCGATCGCCATCAGTACCTGCGACGGTTTTTCCATTCCCATTGCGCAATACAGCGCCATCATTCCCAAACTGGCCCCCGAAATACGTGCTCGCGTACAAATGCAAATGGACATTATCGCGGATCAGAACAATACAAAAAAGAAGCGTTCCGAGGCAGTGAAGCTCTCCGAAGGCATTATCAAGGACGAATTCCTCCGTCTGGCCCAGCGCCTTTTGCCGTCGCAATTGGACGGCCAAGAAACGTTCCTGCCGCTGCTGCGCCCTGCCTTGCAAACGACGGCCTGGAATTTGGGAACGGACATACAGGGTATCGCCACCGCGATCCAATTGGTCGAATTCATCTCGAACCGCCGGCATCTCGTCTTCAACCTGACGCATGGATCGGAGAGCGTACACGCCGACCGAAGGCCTGCAAACGCCGATGTATTGCTGTTGGATACCGAAAACGCGAACAGTCTCATGAAGCTTCTGCAAGTCATCGCGGAATTCCGCATTTTCCTGGGTACGCTGTCATCGGATACGGGAAATATGTCGAGCAAAGGGGTCGGCTTCATGTTGTCTCACTCCGGCGAAGGCGATATCTTCAAGGGATTTTATCAAAGCTCACTGCGCCAGAATCCGCAAAACTTCCTCTCGGCTGCAAACACCGCGGCCAGCATGCTTACGGGCAAAGAGGCTTTTTTCGTGCAAACGGTGAATCCGGCGACCGCTGTGACGGAACAGACATTGGATGATATCCGAAAGCTGATGGCGCACGGCGTGAGCCCCGACTTCTTTGCCATGACGCGCTGGCCAAAGGGAAAGGCGGAGCAGTCGGATGCAGCGGGGGTCGAACGGGATTTCTTGGAACGTCTGAATCGCCTGCTCATCGAAAACAACACAACGACGTCATACCATCGGTTGGAAGAAACGGGTATCCAACCCTGTTCCGTACGTTCCGGCAGTATGTTCGAACAGGTCCAGCATCAAAACATGCGCATCATGGCCGATGCGCTCATGCGTCCGCTATAGACGGAGAACTAGCTGGAATCGGCTATTCCTCCACGGAGCATACTTCCGATTTACACCCTCAGGATCTTCTCCATCGCCTTTCCTTTGGCAAGTTCGTCGACCAGTTTGTCCATGTAGCGGATTTTCTGCATAAGCTTGTCCTTCATTTCCTCCACGCGGTACCCGCAGATGACTCCGGTGATCTTCTTCGCGTTGGGGTTGAGATCGGCTTCCTCGAAAAACGTTTTGAAATCCACTTCCTTATCGATCTGTTTCTGCAACGTCTTTTGATCATATCCCGTCAGCCAGCGGATAACCTCGTCCACTTCTTTCTTGGTACGGCCTTTCTTCTCTACTTTTTTGATGTAGAGCGGATAGACTCTGGCGAAGGGCATGGCGAAGATCCTCGGATTATCCATAGGCACAGCATACACGAAATCATCGATTCATTACCCGGCATGGCATCGAACGAGATTTCCCAGGCGATCCGTACCTTACGCAATGCCAGATACCGATCCGCGATGGTAGCATCAAGGGGCCTTTCTCCCGATGGTAGCACACAAATGTCTCATCCACCGCTTTCTTCTCTTCGTTGCCACGCTCTGTGCCGCGCTCGCGCCGCAACTGGCGTCCGCGACGCCGACGCTCATCATAACGGCCGAGGCGGTGCCCTCGGCTACGGACGTGGCCTCTCCCAAAAGCATCAGCGTCACGAATGACGGCACCATCTACATCACCGGCGTGAGCACCACGCAGATGGTCGCCATGTCGGCGGACGGCAGCGTCGTGACGACGCTCTTGTTCGACACCACTCTTCCTTCGCCGACGGGAAGGAAGATCGCGGCGACAGGCTCTACGATTTACCTGGCCAACACCGCGGGAATAAACAGCCGCTTCGCCAGGTACGACCGTAGCAGTACCAGTCTCAATCTGATCGCCAGCACCAATATCAACAGTACGACGAACGTCGCTTTGTCCGAAAACGGGGCCATCTTTTTCACGTATGGCACCACGATCTACACCGTCGACCAAGGGTTGAACGTCCTGCAAACGGCGACCGCCGGAGCATCCATCTTCAACATGGTGACGAACGCGGGCGGCAGCCGGATCTACTTCGTCACGGCCGCGGGCGCGCTTCGCAAAACGGACCCCGTCTTGGGTTCCACCAACGAAACCAGCTTGGCGTCGGGCATCGGGTCGTCGCCGATGATCGCCATAGACAGCGCCGAGTACCTCTACACGCTCACTCCTTCCACGGGCGTGCTCAGGAAGTATTCCAGCGGCGGAACGCTGGTGTGGACCGATAGCTCGCTGCGCTATGGCACGGGCGCCATCACGATCAAAAACGACCGTCTCTACACCGCGAGCACCAGCCGCGTCGTGACGATCTACGATCTTCGCCCCGACACCCCGGACGTCGACGCGACGGCGAGCGGCAACGCGATCCAGCTGAGCTGGACGACCCCGGCGGATGTGGATTATCAGGACACGACCATCAGGCGCAGCACCGCCAGCTTCCCCATGTCGGTGGATGAAGGGGACTTGGTGACGGAGGATCTGACGGATACCACCTACCTGGACACGGGACTGGATTGGGAAACGACCTACTACTACAGCGTGTTTCACCGTGCGGGCGGATTGTATTCCCGCGGCGGCACGGGCTCGGCGATCACGGGCCTCAGGATTCCCGACGCGCCGTCGCTCGGCGCCTATGCGGACGGCAGCGACGCCATCCTGTATTGGAGCATCCCCGACGGCACCGACTCGTTCCTCCTGAAGAAAAGCAGGGACGGCGGCCCCGAGACAACTATCGGAACGTTCGACGCCAGTGAGAGTTCATACACCGCGAGCGACTTGGAAGACGGCGAATATGTCTTTTCCATTTACGCGCTGAATGCGGACGACGTCGCGTCGGACGCCGGCTTTTCCGCATCGATCACGATCGATGTCACGCCGCCGTCCGCGCCTTCGGGTTTCGCCGCATCGGTGGACGGCAACGACGTGGCGCTCAGCTGGACCAATCCCACGTTTGATTTCGGGTCGGTAAAGTTGCAGCGCAGTACGGAATCAAACCCCGTTTCCCCGAGTGACGGATCGACGGTCTTCGCGAACCAAACGTTCGCTTCGTACGTCGACGATGACCTGACGGACGGCACGTACTACTACGGCCTGTTCGCGCGTGATGCCGTTGGCAATTACTCCGTCCCGGAGTGGGTCTCGGTAACCATCGATACCACTACCTCCTCGTCCAGTTCGTCGAGCAGTTCCAGCTCTTCCGAGGAGGCAAGGCATGGCGCAGGGGGAGGCGGCCGCGGCAGGACGGGAACGACGACGATCCTGCACGCCATCGAGAACAAGAATCTCCAAAGCCACGAGGCCGCGCCTGCTAAACCGTCCGCCAGCCCCGCGATGCAGGAACGCGTGTGCAAACGCGTGACAAAATGGACCAACCCCCTGCGCCTGAAACTCGTGAACGCCCGCCTGCAGAAGTGGCTGGGCTTCAGCTGCACATAACGGGAAAAACCCGTGCAGGACTCGAAAAAGACGTGTAGACTCGCCTTTCTATGCGCGCTTTCTACCTGGTGATGGGCAATACCCTCCTCGTGTCGGTCACGAACTTCTTCGTGTTCTTCGCGCTGACGTTCTGGCTCTACCTGGAAACGAAATCCGTCCTCGCGACGTCGATTTTGGGAGGTTCGTTCACGGTCGTCTCCTCCGTCATCGGATTCTGGCTGGGTTCCATCGTGGACCATCACAAGAAGAAAACCGCGATGCTCGTGTCCAGCGTCACGACCCTTATCATGTTCTCCGCCGCGCTCGCGTTCCTTGTGTCACAACCCGTCGCGGCGTTCGAGTCGGTCGCCAATCCCCAAGTGTGGATCATCGGAGCCATGCTGCTCATCGGCATCGTCGCCGGAAACATCCGCATGATCGCGCTGCCCACGCTGGTGACGTTACTCATCCCGGAAGGCGAACGCGACAAAGCGAACGGCATGTCGGGCATGGTGATGGGCGCCTCTTCCTCCGGCGCAGGCATCCTGAGCGGACTCGCCCTTGGTTTCTCCAGCATGTTTTGGGTGCTGGCGTCCGCCGTCGTGCTGACGATCATCGCCATCATCTACCTGCTCTTCATCGACATCCCGGAGAAAGACATCGTCCACTCCGAGGACAAGCCGAAGAAAGTGGACGTGAAGGGAACGATCAAAGCGATCAAAGGCGTCCCGGGACTCTTCGCCCTCATCTTCTTCACGACCTTCAACAACTTCCTGGGCGGCGTCTTCATGGCGCTCATGGACGCGTACGGCCTGTCGCTTGTGCCCGTGCAGGTATGGGGAACGCTCTGGGGAGTCCTCAGTTGCGGATTCATCCTCAGCGGCCTCTACATCGCGAAGAAAGGCCTCGGTCCCAAGCCGCTCAACATGCTCTTCGCCATCAACATCATCACCTGGACCACCTGTATCTTCTTCGTCATCCAGCCGAACATCATTCTCTTGGCGGCGGGCATCCTCATCTGGGTGTTCTGCATGCCGTTCATCGAGGCGACGGAACAGACCATCGTGCAAAGAGTTGTGCCACTGGAGCGCCAGGGCCGCGTGTTCGGCTTCGCGCAGAGCGTGGAGATGTCCGCCTCGCCCGTCACGGCGTTCCTCATCGGCCCCATCGCGCAGTTCATCTTCATCCCGTTCATGACGACGGGCGCGGGAGTGCAATTGATCGGCAGTTGGTTCGGAGTGGGAATGGGCCGCGGCATCGCGCTGGTGTTCATGATCGCCGGAACGATCGGCCTCTTTGTCACATTGCTCGCCCGCAGGTCGAAGTCATTCAAGATCCTGTCGGAGAGCTATGCGAAGAGTCAGCCGGCAAGGTGATGCTCACTATGAAAGTAAAAAAATATACGTACTATACAAAATCATTTAGGAGTCTTATTATTGATTAAATTCTTAATTTTATGAAAAACTACTTTTTCTTCATTTTAATTGCTCTCGTTGCACTTTCACCTTCAAAAGGAGAGGCGCATCGCTCTGGATGTCATCGATGGCACACATGCCCTTCTGACACCGGAAGCTACGAAATGGATTACTGGCCAAGTGGCGGTGTAAAGCAATTTTGTGGTAGTAAAATGTATATGGGAACTGATGGTCATTGCCACTACTACACAACACCTGGTTATTATCCAACTGACACCACATCAACAACACAGACTGTATATAGCTGCACAACCAAAGGATTACTCGAAAAATACAACGATGTTAAAGCTAGCGGAGAAAATATGTCAGATCTCAAAAGCAAGGAGTGGTGGAACTCATGTCCTGAAGCTAATAGAAAATCTGTCTTTGAATCAATAAATCAAAAATATTCATTTGAACAGAGCCAGTCATCATTAACATCACAGCCTCTTGCCCCAGATTGGTGGAAACAAGAACAAAAAAAGCAAAAGCAAAACTCTTCACCCCCACCAGTATTTCACTCGGACTTTTCCGCAGAATTACAATGTCTTAAAATAGCTAACGCATCTTGGGATTATATAAAAGATCGATGTTTTTGCGATATTGGCTATCAACCAAGTTTAGATAAAAAATCTTGTATTTCTGATATTATTAACAACTTAGATTACTACTTCTCTTCGAGTAGCAAGCAATCATTTTCGAGCAAGAGTGTTAGCGATATTACGATTCGCAGAACATATGGAAGCGCTCAAGAATGCAAAGTATTGTACGGAGAAAGCGTAACTTCTATTGATGGTAAATGTTCACCCAAATAAAATGGATACCCCATCCAACAATGAAGGCATCTTTAAAAGAACAGCATACGCGGTAGGGGATGTTTTGGTGTATATATTTTTAATTGCCATAGTCTCCTTAGCTTCCGCTCAAATAATTAGCTTTTTTCGACCCCAAAAAATAAATCTGACTTATGAAAATGGCTATAGTGTATTTCAAGACATTTTTTCGGATATCGATGATTTAAGAAAAGCAATTCAAGCATCACCAAATTCCCCTGGAAATAAGGATGCAATTAATAAAGTAAATGAACTTGAAAATACTGTTAGCAAAATTGCTCAAACAGTAATGAATAAGCCCGACGAAGCAATAACAGCTAAATTATTGCAAAATGATCAGATAGCTATCAAAGATCGTGTTGCAAAGATTGAGAATGAATTAATCACATTAAATGGTCGAATTGATACATTGTATATCACAATAATAAGCACTGTTTTGGCCATCCTTGGATTGGCAGGTGTTTCCCATCTTTGGCAGAAAAAAAGACTTTCAAATTTGCAAAAGTAATTATGAAATTTTTCTCTGTTCGTACACTTCTCCCCAGCCTCTACCTCCTCCTCTGCGCGTACCTCATCGCTACGCAGGGGCTCTTCGGGGAAAGTTTCATCACCATTCTCCTCGGTATCCCATGGAGCTTCGCGCTCGCGTTCTTCGAATACGGCGGCGATCTGTCTACGTTCATGATCTATGTCCTGGTCCTGGGCCCTATCGCGCTCAATGCCGTGATCCTGTATTTCATCGGATCTTTGTTTGGCCGCAAGAAATTATAGAGATAGATTGGCCTTACTTTCCCCTCTTCTCCCCATGCAGACCCTCCACTTCACCGCCTTCATCAACGCCCCGCGCGAAAAAGTCTGGCACGCCATGCTGGACGACAAGACCTACCGCGAATGGACAAAGCCCTTCAACGCCGGTTCGTTCTACGAAGGATCGTGGGAGCAGGGATCGAAGATCCTGTTTAAGGGAACCAATGAGAAGGGCGAAGTGGAAGGGGGCATGGTGAGCCGCATCGCCGAGAGCCGCAAACCCGAATTCGTGTCCATCGAACACATGGGCGTCATCATCGACGGTAAGGAAGTGACCGACGATCCCCAATACAAGGATTGGGCCGGAGCACGCGAGAACTATACGTTCGCGGAAAAAGACGGCGGCACGAAACTCACCGTCGATCTCGATACCGTCGACGAGATGGCGGAAGAGATGGGCGGGATGTGGGAGAAGGCGCTCGTGGTATTGAAGGGATTGGCCGAGCAAAGCGCAGTCTAAAGACACCCGGTCTTCCTATGGCGGATCCCCTACCGGCGCTATACTGATGCGTATGGATGCTTCGTATCCGCAGGCGCTGTTCTCTACGGCGGGCATGACGTCGGTGTTCGTTATCATGGTCGTCGTCCAGCTCCTCTCGCTGGGCTTTTTGCTGATCGTGTCGTACGAATTCCGCAGAACGATGCGCAAGCACAACGCATTCCTCAGCGTGATCGATACCGATGACAGGCATGACGAGGCGGAGCATACGTCCCACGTCATTTTCTGGATCTACCTCCTGTCGACCCTCGTCGCGACGATCGTCACCACGCTGCTGTTCGTGTACCAACCGCACCTTCTCTGACATGGAAACGAATCCCCTTCCCGCCGAGGAAACACTCGTTCGCGCCGTCGGCCAGCACTGGATCAAATACGTATTCCCGACGTTCGTATACGTCATCCTGCTATCGGTGAGCGTATTGCTATTTGTCTTGGCGGGGATGGCGGCGCACCATTACATGTGGCTCTCGCATGCCACGTTCATCGCGGCGCTCATCCTGTTCCTGCTCTCGCACCACTGGTTTTTCCTCGTCATCCTTTCGGAATCCATGGCGCATATCATCGTCACCAACCGCCGCGTCATCTATATGCACGACCGCCTGATGACGCACGAGCAGATGGTGGAATATTCCTACGACAAGATGAGGATAGTGGAGGCGGACAAGTATGGCTTCCTGCAGAGCATCCTGCAGTACGGCTCGCTCCAGTTTGGCAGCGGGTCGGGCATCCCCCTGGTGCCGCATCCAAACAGGATCGTAAAAGACATTGAGCAAGCGATGGGAATGAAGTAAAAGAAAGAACATCCTCCCCCGACCCTTCCATGAACTCCACTTTGAAAAGCATCGTCGCAGTCGTCGCCGGATTCCTCGCCGTCGCCGTCCCGAGCGTCATAACCGATGAAATCCTCCACGCGATGGACATCATGCCGCGATTGACCGTGCTGCCGACGAACGACGCGCTCCTCGCTCTCGCCTACCGATCGGTCTTTACGATCCTCGGCGGATTCGTCACGGCCAAGCTGGCGCCGCGCAACGCGATGAAGCATGTGTGGATTCTGGCATGCATCGGCCTCTTGGGCGGACTCGGCGGCGTTGCAGCCGCGACTTCCCAGGGATTCGGACCTGCCTGGTACGCGTGGGCCATCGCGATCGAAGCGATTCCGCTCGTGTGGTTGGGAGGGAAAATGGCAAAGTAAGAACACAAAATTTGTTCTATTTTTTCAGCATACGGAAGGGCTGAAGTATTTTACAACCACAGAAATCCGATGGATGCCGCGCCGATCCAGCCGGCGGAAGAAATGCCCCCGCTGATGATCATCGCGACTTTCCAAACGGGAGAAAGCGACGCAAAGGGCACGGATGCGGCGCGTTTCGTCACGGCGATGACGGCGAGGCCGTTCACGATCAGCGCGGCGACGAAGGCCATCTTCACTAGGAAGGCCGGCTCGACGAGATAGAAATCCCGGTCGGGCCAGAAGAGAAACGCCCCGCTCACTACCAACCCGATGATACCGGTCCACACCCCCGCGCTGATGAGGCCCATCCTTCGTCCAGGAAGCAAAGGAGGCGTTCCGCGCAGGTAGGCGAAGGCGTGGGCATCGGCCGCGAGGACGAAGACCGCGCTGATGGCCAGGAAGAAGAGGTGCAGCGTCGTCATGTCAGGGGGCCAACGTACCGATGCGCATGGATGCCAGCTGATTCAAAGCCTTCTGGTTTTGCCCGTGCTTTCGGCCGAACAGGGAGGTGCCGTCGCGTCCGCAGATCTTCATAATCTCGCGCTTGCCGCCTTTATGCACGGGAATGTACGCCGTAATGTCGTACACGCCGCCGTCGACGGCCGTGTAGCAGTCCGTTTCAGCGGCATGCTGCGCCACCTGTTCGAGCGTGTAGGTCGCTTCGGGGTCCTGCGAAACGGAGGATGCGACGCTGGATGAAGCGCCGCCTTGGGGCTGGGTGAAATCCGGGGCAGGTGAGGAAGGTGCGCAAGCGGCGAGAAAAAAAGCCGTTGCGATAGAGGATGCGAAGAGAGTGTGTTTCATAGCGTGGCAATGGTAGGGAATGGGCATTAAGGTGTCATTAAGAAATGCGAGCTTGGGATCAGTATCCCATCGTTCCCGCAAAAAGAAACTTGGTACAAAGATGAATCGGTTGTGTCGTACCAAGCAAACAAGTCACTGTCTTTTCTTAATCTTTTCTTAAGGAATCGTTTCGTATAGTGTGTACATTCCTGTTTCCTTCCCCGTTTTCCATGCGTTTCGCAACCATCACCGTCGCAGCCCTATCAACCCTCGCCCTGGCCGCGTGCCAGACATCTTCCCTCACCGATGCGCAAAAGGAAGACGTGACGCATACCGATCAGGCGTTTTCGGGCACGATGAAGAATATCGATGCCGACGCAAGCGTCGTTTCGTTCGTCGGGGGCAGCACCGTCGTGGACCATGAAGGCAAGTTTAATTCCTACGACGCGCACATCATGCTGGATCAGACCGATCCCGCAAACCTGGAGAAGGCGAGCATCATGGCGACCATCGATCTCACGAGCGCAGTCACGGACGCAGACGGCCTGAACGGACACCTGCAGAAGGCCGATTTCTTCGATACCGCAACATATCCGCAGGCAACGTTCGAATCGACGAACATCGCAAGCAAGGGCGGCAACATGTACGCCGTCACGGGCGACCTGACGGTGAAGGGCATCACGAAGAGCGTGTCGTTCGACGCGGAGATCACCGACGAATACCTCACCGCCACCTACGAGTTTCCGCGCAAGGAATTCGGCGTCGGCAACGATACGTACGGACAGAAGCTGCTGGACGAAACGGTACCCGTCAGCGTGAAGTTGGTCTTCAAGAAATAATCCCCGACGCATTACCTGGAAAAGCGGGCGCAAGCCCGCTTTTTCAAATCACAGGAATCCCAGCTCCGGATCGAAGATGGACTGCGGAAGCTGGTAGCCGGCCAGCAGTTCCGCAATGCGCTTGCCGCCGTACACGGACGGCAGGATGCCGATGCCGTTGCAACCCACGTTGTAGAGCAGCGTCTTGTTCTTCGGCTCAAACCCGATGCGGCGGATGCCGTTGCGCGTGTAGCCCATGAGCCCCTGCCACAGGAACTGGCGCGTGGCGGTGGGCGGAAGGTCGTGGTACGTGCGGCGCAGCTCGCGGTCCAGCTCCTCGTCGATATCAGCCGGCAGCTTGGACGAAGGATCGTACTCGGCGCGGTCCGGCAGAACGCGCTCGGGTCCCCCGACGCAGACGAGCGAGAACTTTCTTCCGCCGTGATCGTACGGCCGGCGCGTCAGGTAGTAGTACGCGTCGTGATAATCCTTGTTCTCGTGGTAGCTCACCGCGTACGCGGACTGGTCCGCCTCGTCGATGTAACCCGCCATGTACCCGATGAACCCGCGCACCGAGTCATGGAACGACGTGTCGATGTCGTCCCCCGCCTCGTTCACGATGTCGAAGTTCTCGAATCCGTTGGTGCAGAGCACCACGCTCTTGGCTTTGATCGACGGGCCGTCCGTCGACAGGGAGGCCCCGTCCGCGCGCAGCGTCACGGTCTTTACAGGCACATGCTCAGCGACCACGATGCGATCCGGATGCATGCGCGTCATCCACCCGACCATTTCCTCGCAGAGCATGGCGCTGTTCGTGCAGCCTTTCAGGGACGCTTCCGCCGCGATGAACGCCGCGTTTTCCGTCTTCAGCGCCTCGAGCACGGTGGAGTGCGGCACTTGCAGGATGTATGCGTGAAGATGCTTCGGGATGCCTGCGAGATCGACCGCGACGCTCACGAGCAACTGCTCGTCCTTGAGACCGTTGCGCGAACGTATATCCTTTTCCTCCAGGTGTTCGATGATCTGATCGACGGTGCTCAGCCCCGCGTACCCCTTGCATTTGAAAAGCTGGGTCTCCAGTTTGCAGTGCGTGATGATGTCATCGAGGATTCCCCATGCGGATTCCACCGCCACCTGCCCGCGCACCGCCAACTCCTCGCCGAACGCCTGGACGATGTCCTTGAGCGGGCGTTCGAAGTAACTCACCACCTGGCCGGCGTTCCGGCCCGTGGCACCGTGCGCGATGCGTCCGGCATCCAGGAGCAACACCGTTTTGTTCGTGAGCCTGAGGATCTGATACGCAGTCATCACCCCCGCGATACCCGCGCCGATGACCGCCACGTCGCACGAATGGTCGCCTTCCAAGCGGAAATGCGGACGCTCATGCTTGAGCTGGGAGAGCCAGGGGGAGGGATGGGAGGGGTTCATGCGTTTCTCTTCAGTATAGCATATTTTCATGGCTTCATGAAGCCTCAAACGCATCTTTCACGCACATGCGTTATTGTACGTGCATCCCCTATTTGAACAAAAAATGTATTCATTAAAAAAAATGGTGGCCGCAGGGCGAAGCAGGGGTACACTCCGGGCAACACACCTCCCTCACCGACCATGAACCCGAAGAACCACAGCCGCCGCACCTTTAAATACAGCCGATTGAACGCGGCAGCGCACCGCGCGATGGACTGGCTGGGATCGGTGCAGTCGTTGATCGTTCACACATTCTTCTTCGCGGGCGCGTTTTCCCTCGTGCTCTTCGGGTATCCCTTCAATGACATTCTGCTGGTGGTGACGACGATCGTGTCGCTGGAAGCGATCTACATGGCGATCTTCATCCAGATGGCGGTGAACCAAAACTCGCAGAGCCTAGATGCGGTGGAGGAAGATATCGATGAAATCCAAAAGGACGTGGATGAGATCCAGGAGGACGTGGGCGAGATCGAAAAAGACGTCGATGAGATCCAAAAAGACGTCGATGAAATTGAAAAGGACCTCGATGTGATCCAGAAAGACGTGGATGAGATCGAGAAGGACGGGCCGGAGGATGAAAAGCGAGATACGCAGAACAAGGAAACGCTCGACAAAATCGAATCGCGCCTCGTACACCTTCTGGGACAACTGGATAAAATGAAGGACGGGATGAAATAAGCGGCGGAAAGAGTATACTGCGGGACAATTACCCCCTTCCCTTCCTTCTCTTTATGGAACACGTTCTCGCGCTCGCACAGTACGCGCAAACGCATGTCCTGGCCATCCTGGCATGCATCGTCCTTTCGTATGTCGTCGGTTCCCTGTGGCACGGCCCCGTCTTCGGGAAGCAGTGGATGGCGTACTCCGGAATCACGCCCCCGAAGAAAGAAGATATGAAATTCTCCATGATGGTGCCGGGGCTCGTCGCCAGCTTCTTTCATATGCTGGTCATGGCCACGGTCATGGGCCGCACGTTCGAATTGGTCGCGCTCGCGAACGTCTGGCAGGCCATGCTGATCGCTTTCGTGCTCTGGCTCGCCTTCACGGGCCTTGCCATCGCGAACAGCTACGCATGGGAAGGCAAGGCCTTCGGTCACTGGTGCATCACCGCGGGGTACTACCTGGTGATGATGCTCCTTTCGTCCGTGATCCTGTACTCACTCTGAAACTCCTTTGCCGAAAGGAAAAAGGCGGGAATGTCCCGCCTTTTTCCTCTGTCGGGGGAATGCTCCTTCCATAGGAAACCAGCTCGCAATGCATGAAGAGGCACTCGCCTCGGGTATTATTTCCCGAGCAACGTGAGCGCAAGGGAAACGATCTTCGCCGCTTCCGCGCGATTGACGGGCTCATCCGGACGGACCGTGCCGGTCGGCTTGCCTGTCGCATCCGTATCGCCGCCGATGATCCCGCGCGCAAACGCATCCTGGATCGCAGCCGCATGACGGTGTCCGATGCCCAGATCGCGGAATGAAACAGCCGTCACGGGCGCCATATTCACGCCGAACGCTTCCAGGACCGTCTGGATGACGGCGCCGCGGGTCGCGGGCAACGCGACATCGAGATCGGACGAGAAGACGGAGAGACCCAGTTGCTCAGCCAATGCGACATAGGGAGCGGCAAACGTACCCTGCGCCGAGCGATTCCGGGGAATGCGCGCGGTAGAAAGATCCGGACGTCCCGCGTTCAAGGCCATTTTGGCGATCTCGCCGTACGTGACGGGATTTCCGACTCCGAATTCCCCCGTCAGTTTGCCGAGCGCGTCTTTATAGCCATCCGCGATGCCATGTTCGATAAGGAAAGAAACGAACGGGGCGAACCAACTGTCGGTCGGCACATCGCGATACACAACCGTCACGCCGTTTTTGGTCACCTCCAGATATCCCCTGCTTTGCCGGATGACACTGCCGGTTTGAGTGACGGATCCTGATGAGGATCGCACTTGCCCGTCGAGGCGGTCCCGGAACAGATCGCGTACCGTCGCGGCAGCGCCGGAGCGGCCGCCGCCCCTTGCGTCTCCCCCCGTCCCCCCTCCCGATGCGGCATCATCGTCATCCACCACGACTTGCAGCAGTGCCGCGCTTGTTCCCGAAAGATAGTCCCCGTCCCCGCTATACACCCCCGTGATGCTATGGCTTCCGACGGGCAAGGTGGAAACGGAGATGCTTCCCGAGCCATGGCTGAGCGACACGGTGCCGATGACCGAGGAGCCGTTGCGTATTTCAACGGTACCGGTTGCCGCCCGCGGTCGCACCGATGCCGTGTAGGTAATGCGCGCACCCGCCTCGGAAGGATTGTAGGAGGACGTCAGCGTCACTTGCCCCGTCAGCAAATCGGGCTCGACCAGATCCGCCAGATCCGTACCGAGGATCAGGGCTCCGGCGGTGTTGGGATGCACCGAATCGCTGGTATTGGCGATGACCGTGTCGTACGCCGAACTGCCGAGATCGATGGGGAAGATACGCTCTTCCGCGGGATGCGCGGACAGGTAGTCCGTGACGCCGCCCAGAAAGGCCGCCTTGTATTCCTGATAACTGGCGTTCGACATGTTGCCCAGGTTGAACGGGACGATGGGAAAGATCGCCGTGTCATCGCCCGCGGCGGAACGGATATCCGCGATCCATAGGGTCATTTTCGTACGCAAGTCCGCCTTCGACGTGGAGCCGTTGGCATCGTTGATACCAAGGTTGATGAACACCGCGTCCGGCGCACCATCGATGAACCCCAGGCTCAAGTCGGAATTATCCACCAATCGTGACGCATTCGCGTCATACCAACGCCAGGGTGCGTCTTCGGGCGAGGACAGATCGTAAAACTTCGGGACACCCCCCGTACCGACGGCATTCCAAAACATGCCGGCGTACCCCAGCTGCCCGTACTCCACGTCCAGAAGCTGCGCCATGATCGAGCCATAGGCCTTTGCGGCATCGCCCGTTCCCGAACCCTCGGTGATGGAATCCCCGAACAACATGACCTTGCGCAAACGCCGCTCCAAAGGCGTTCCTTCGAGATCCAAGGCTTCGCCGGAACCGTCGCTCGCAAGCTGCACCTTGGTGATCCTCAGCGAATTCAACGGCGTGCTCCACCGATCCGCCGTGCCGGTATTCAATGAAAAGTAGACGATCGCGTAATGGTCGGTGTCCAGGAGGGACCCACTGAAGGTGAGGTATCCGTCGGAAAGCTGCGCCAACGTTTTCGATACGGGCGTCGATGAGCCATCGATGTACGCGTTCATGTTCAGGGTGCTGAGATCGACCCCCGTGTTCAGCGACGTATCGATCTTGAGCGCGAGCGCGTGGCCGGAGAACGCCACTTTCACGTACGCGCCGCTGGGAACGGCCTGCGCGTAGGTCGATCCGCCGAATTTCCAGGTGTACGGGCTCCAGACAAGTTTCTCGTCGGTCACGGTGACCGCTCCCGCAGACGTGTAGAAGGTCCAGTTTTCGTTATTACCGCTGTCCGCACAATGGGATGCGCTGCAGTCGATCGCGGCGACCGCGGCGTTGTCCGAATCCCGGACATCGATGTAAGAAAGCGAGACGGATGCCGGATTGATATTCCATCGCGTTCCGGTCAGGCCGGAACGCAGGAGCAACCGGTGACCGGACGTTCCGCTCAGGGTAAGCAGGTTCGTCACCGTTTGCGTCGTGCCTGCCACGAATGTCAGGGTGGATCCGGCGCTATCGGACTTCGTGAGATTGTAAAATGTCGTGGATCCGCTCATCGTCTGCGATGTTCCGTTGAGCGTGACCGTTCCGGTACCGGGGGTAAACGTACCTCCGCTTTTGGTCCAGGTGCCGGAAACCGTGAATGTTCCCGACGGTGCATTGAACGTGCCGGATGACAGGGTCATGGTGGCAAGGGACACGCTTCCCGCCGAACCCTGAAACGTTCCGCCGTTGACGATCGTTCCGCCCGCAACGGTCGTGGAGTAGGAATTGGTATCATAGGTTCCGCCGGTGACCGTCAGCCCCCCGGCGACCGACAGGTTCGCCCCGAGGCGGAAGGTCGCCTTGTTGGAGTTCAAATCGTAGATGACGATGTTCTGGTAATCCGTGGCGCCGAAATCCTTGATCGTGATGGTCTCGACGACGTTACGCCCCAGGTATCTCCATGTCCCGTTCGCCGTATCCTGCGTCATGCCCGTGATGGTTTCGATGCCCTGCAGCAGGAACAAGGCGTTGGATGTCATGGTAAACGTCGCCCCCGTCAGAATCAGGTTTTGTCCCGAAAGGCTGAATGCACCCGCGGAATTGGTCAGGGAGTTCGTTACTGTTAAGGAGCTGGTGGTGAGGGAAAGCGTGCCGGCACCCGAATGGACGATGTTGTAAAAAGAAGTGCCTCCGCTGTTGAAGGTCTGCGTTCCCGATGCAGCCGTGAACGTGACCGTATTGGTACCGGCGTTGAACGTTCCGGCCGTTTGCGTCCAGTTCCCCGACGCGTTGAAGGTGCCGGACGGAGCGGTGAAGGTGCCTCCGAACAACGCGAACGCGCCGTTCAAGGTGAAGGTACCCGTGGAACCCGTAAACGTACCCCCTGCCTGCGCCCAACCGCTGGCCCCCACCGTAATGCCGATGCCTGCGCCTTGCGTCAGCGTCCCGGAATACCCTGCGGCGATGCTGAATCCCAAGACGGTGACCGTTGAATCAAGCGCGGCGCTATTGGTGCAGGAAGCGTTGAATACCGCGAGATCGGATGACGTCGGCACGCTTGCGCCGGTATTTGCGCCGCACGCGCTTTGGGAGGTGCTCCAGTTCGCGGTGCTGTTCCAACTGCCGCCGGCGGATCCCACCCAGTATCTGTTTGCCGCTTCCGCCTGTGACGGAGCGATGAAAAACACGGATGCAAGGACGAATAATCCCCCCATCGATTTCAAAATCCGATACGGAACGGACGTAGTGATTGTTGCAAAATTCCTCACAATGCCAGTGTCTCAGTTCAGAGCCTTCCAGGTCAACAGAATGAGCTGGCAAAACCGGCTTGCAGACGTCTGGAACAACATGTGAGGAATGCGAACAAAAACGTCACCGCGACTCCTTCCTGTTGGCGATCAGTTCCCGCGGGAAGCGCGTCAGTCCTTCCGGACGCAGTTCGTGCGCGCCCTTGATGAATTCCTTCCACAGCGGCGCCGCCACGTTCATGCCGTCGGCCGTGGGTTCCAGCGGCTGGTTATCGGCGTTTCCCACCCAAATTCCCAGTACGAACTCGGGGGAATAGCCCATGGTCCATACGTCGCCGGGACGGAGCAGGCACTTTTTCTGCGCGAATATGTACGTGACGCACTGGCTGCTGGTTCCCGTTTTCACGGCCGTCTGCAAACCCGGGACGGTCAGCGCATCGCTCCACGATGGCGTAGGGCGGATGGAGGTATCACTGAGGATTCCCGTGATCCAGCGCGCGAAGAGCGGTTCCATCGCCTGGCGTTCCTGTCCGGCCATCTTCGTATCCAGAGGCTTGCCATCGACGGTCGTGACGCTTTCGATGGTGGACAGCGGCGTGAATGTGCCCGCATTCGCAAGCGTCAGGTAGCCCTGCACCATTTCGAAGAGCGGCGTTTCGGCGGAGCCGATCGCGAGCGGGTAGCCGTAGCGGAACCATTCGTCCTTCTCGATCTTCGCATCCTTCACGTTGCGCGGCGTCACGATGCCCGCGCCGTACGCCATGTCGAGCACGGCGTCCTCGCCTCCCGTAAGCAACAGGGCGCGGATGGCCGGGATGTTTCTGGAAGCAGCAAGCGCATGGCTGATCTGCGTCCAGTCGCGGTATCCGCCTTCGTAGTTCCGCGGTTGTTCGCCGCCCAGCGTCAGCGGGGCATCGAGCAGGAACGTCGTCGGGTTCATGCCGTGCGCGAAGGCATTGGCATACACGAAGGGTTTGAAGCTGGAACCCGGTTGGCGCGGCACCACGGCCATGTCGATCATCGATCCGGGTTCGGTATCCGTGAACGACACGTTGCCGACGTACGCGAGGACATACCCCGTCTTGCGGTCCGCCGCGACGAGCGCGATGTTCTTCGCGCCATAGGTCTCGCGGATCTTCTGCGCGTTCTCCGACACGATCTTCTCGGCCAGCCGCTGCAAGGTTGGATCAAGCGTCGTCTTCACGATACAGCCGCCACCGGCAAGGTCGCAGGGCTTGTCCGTCTTGAAGACACCCTGGTTCAGTTGCTTCTGCACCAGGAGTGAAAAATACGGCATGCCGACCACCGCCTGGCGCCGGCTGAAAACCATCGTCTGCAGCTCTTGGTTGGCTTTGGCCAGCTCTTCATCGGTGATGAAACCGCTTCTGCTCATTTCCTCCAGCACTTTGTCGGTGCGGCCCGGGAGGTAGAGCGGGGTTCCCTTCAGGCTGCGGAACGTACGTCCGATGAGCCCCATGTCGATCTGATCCTCGGGGATCTGCGCGACATCCGTGATGCCACCCTTGCGGATGGAATCGATGACGTCGTCGGGCACTTTGGAATACACGCGCCGTCCGAACGGACTGAAATACGTCGGCCTCTGGATCATCGCGGCCAGGACGGCCGACTGCGCGAGCGTGAGATCTTTGGCCGAAATACCGAAATACGTGCGTGCCGCCTCTTCCGCGCCGTACATCATTCCCCCGAACGCGACGTGGTTCAGGTACAGGCCGATGATGCGGTCTCGGCTGGCGGCGTTTTCCAACTTGCACGCAAGCATGAGTTCCAATGCCTTGCGCGTGAAGCTTTTGTCGCCGCGGTCCAGCATGAGGTTTCCCACGAGCTGCTGCGTGATGGTGGATGCGCCTTCGGATTTGAAATCCGTTATGTTCGCCATCGCGGCACGGCTGATGGCGTGCACGTCGATACACCCGCGTCCTTCGAAGCGCCGGTCTTCGATCGCGATCACCGCCTGCTTCAGGTGCGCAGGGAACGATTCGTCACTGAGTTCGATACGATCCTTGTCCACGTAGATACGGCGCAAAACATTCCCCTCGGCATCCGTCAGCACGACGCTCTGCGGAGCGAGGAAGCTTTCAGCCGTCACGTCCGGCAGTTCCATCCACAAACCGCGGATCTGCACGACGAAAATAACGCACAGGATCAGGAAGTTCACGACGAGGGTGCGTCGCAGCAAACGCTGTTTCGGCGTTTTGACCTGCAACGCTTCGGGCAGCGATACGGCGGCGGGAATTGCGAATGCCATAAAGTATGAAACTTTATACTATTTTTATATTTTGGCAAATATAATGCAATTTTCCGCTATGTAAAAAACCACTCCTCGGCATGTGCCGAGGAGTGGTTCAAATGCGAATGCAAGAACTTCAGAAGTTCAAGCGTTCTAGGTCAAGTTTAGGAAGTCCGAACAGACGAACCGATGGAAATATCCGCATTGCCGATCCAGTGACTGAAATAGAGCTGGCCGCCATTCCACCTGACGTCGACCCAGTCGCCCTTGGCGTTCAGAACAGGGAAACGGACACTGAAACCTTCGCATAGCTTCTGTCCGGTCTCCAAGAGGAGCCGGAGGGCTGCATACGCATGCTCACAGGGCAAGAGCAGGTGCTCCCTGGAGAATGTCATGACGTGCTTCTTTTGCGCGTCGATGTTCTTGCCTGTGGAATTCGGCAGTAGCTTCTTGCGAACGAGCATCCACGGCAGAGCAATCTTCTCCGAAGACCACTTTTCCCGCTGATCGCGTTGCGAGAACCACGGCGCATCCGGATCATCCTTGAACCGTGCCGCATGCGCGGCATGGATTCCGGGCAGATCCATTTCGTGCGTGCAGAGGAGAGCGAATTCCCCCGCGCACGCCCGCAGGACGTCTTCCGGAAACGGAATCTCCATCCGGGCGACAAGCTGCGCTTCGGTGTACGCACCGAACGTGTTCTGCGCCGCGGCAACGCCGAGGAAATCCTTTCCCAAGATTTCGCGCGCCAGACGATGGCTCGCGGGTTCTTGGAATGGAGTCACGGTAATAGCGGATGGCAAAATCGCGCCCTCTTTCCATTGGCAGGCAAGACGCCGGGCGAACGCGGAATCCGTGCGTACGCGCTTCAGATCATCGCGGTCGATCCCAAGGTCTTGGAGAACTTTCAACGTGGCACCGATCTCTCCGTATCCCGCCATCCACAAACCATCCTTCTTGTTCATCGAATGCTCCTTGTCGCACTCGGGCGACTTTAGAACCATACCGAATCGTCGGTAGCGGCATTGCCTCGGAAATAATGAGACAAGCGCAGTATCCATCCACAGATGGACAACGTGCTTGTCTCGCTTCCGTATACTTGACGGTGCTCTGAAAGAGCTATTTTATATATAATCATATATTTCAATTTATGTCAATTAATACGTGCGGTGCGGTGCGTACGCACAACGGCTTAAAACCCCTCTTCCGCCATCATCACGCAACGAACCGTGCGAAGCTCCGTAAAGGAGAATTCTTCGTTCAATGCCTCGAACGCGGGCTTCAGGCGTTCCATTCCGTGCTGCTCGAACGCTTCGCGGATGCGTGACGCCTCGGGAATCTCATTCAATAGATACGACACGGACAGCCGGTCCCCCGCCTTCAGGCACTCCTCTATATAAAGAAGGACGCGATCCGGCTTCACGCTGACGGCGCTGGCCATCTCGCTTAGCGGCGTCGATTTCTCGATGAGCCCGCGGATTTCGCCGACGCGTTGCTCTTTTTTCCCTGCTTTCTGCACTTTCGCTTTCGGCTCCGGCACGGACACTTCTCGCACGGTGAAGAACGGGCGCGGGACGTAGTTCTGCGACTCGATAGAGAGGCTGTTGTAGAGCTCCGTCACCAATGGTTCTGCACGGATGCCGGCGGGGCTCCAGCGTTCGATGGAGAGGCCCGACGGAGAACGCACGCGGCTGAGGGCGACGTAGGCCTGCCCGGGCTCCCAGAGCGCGGAAAGATCCACGGTCATGCGGTCCAGCGACGCGCCCTGCGCCTTGTGGATCGTGGTCGCCCAGGCGAGGGAGATGGGGAAGTTCCACGCCGCGACCAATTCGTTTCCGTCGCCGCTGAGGTACGAGAATTTTTCCCTCTTCACTTCGATCAGATCACCCGTGAGCAAGTGGATCTCCAACTCTTCGTCGTCGATGCGCGTGATATGACCCAGGCTTCCGTTCACGTAGAGGCGGCTGTAGGACGGATCGTTCTTGCGCATCATGACCAGGGCGTTTCGCTTCAGGTGCAACTCCTCGGGAATCGGCATCGCCTTCTGGGCGCTTTCGAAATATCGTTCATCGCCTTCGTACACCGTGCGGAAGGAGTGTAAGACGGTATCAAGTCCGTTCAGGCGGCGGATGTTGTACTCGTCGGCTTTGGCACGGTGCGCATACAATCTGGTTCCTTCCTCCTGCTCTTCCGTCGCGTCCATGTGCTTGTTCAGGAAATCGCGCACCAGGTCGTTCACTTCGCCCTTGCGGATGTGGTTGAGGACGGTGAGGAATTCGCTTTCCTTGGTACGCATGACGGTCGAAAGCAACGCGGGTTGGAACTCGCTCACGCGCCACACGTCATGCAGGAACGCCCAGTCCTTCTGCTGGCCTGCGGGCGTCACGGGCGGCAGCTGCGCGAAGTCCCCCACCGCGATGATGCGCAACCCTCCCCACGGCTCGTCACGGCCGCGCACCTTGCGTGCGATTTGCTCCGCCGCGAAAAGCGTCATGCCCGAGAGCATGGATACTTCGTCGATGACCACGCACTGAGCCGTGAGGAGCCGGTTCACCAAATTCCTATTCTTGGTCGCGCGCGCGATGACGGCGTGCAATCCTCCTTCCATGATGCCGAGTCCGAAAAAACTATGGAACGTGCGTCCTCCGACGATCACGGCCGCGGCACCGGTGCTGGCGACCACGGGGAAAGCGTCGGCGGATTTCTCACGCAAGTATCGTTCCAGCAAAAAGCTCTTCCCCGTTCCGGCCGCGCCGGTGAGGAACATGTTTCCTTCGCGCTCCAATTTATCCAATGCGGACGTCTGGCAGGTCGTGAGTTCGCCGGGCAATGGAACACCCTGGGGCATGGGCCCGGAGTGTAACAGGAAACGGGGACGGTCACCGCTTGTTTCCCGATTTTATTGCTCCTTGTCCGGGATGAATTTCAGCGCAAGCCCGTTCATGCAATAGCGCAATCCCGTGGGATCCGGCCCGTCCGTGAAGACGTGGCCGAGATGGCCGCCGCAGGGGCTGCGTATTTCAATGCGTTGTATGCCGCCCGAGTTGTCGGGAACTTCCACCACCGCGTCTTTGGAAATGGGCGCCCAGAAGCTGGGCCATCCCGTACCGGAATCGTATTTCTGTTCGGAACGGAAGACGGGAATGTCGCAATCGGCGGATACGAACGTTCCCTTGCGATGCTCGTCGAGCAAAGGACTGGTAAACGGCGTTTCCGTTCCTCCATCGCGCAGAACGGCTATCTGATCGGCATTGAGATCCGCATTCCACTCCCCCTCTTTCTTCTTGCTGGATGCCTGAGCGGACGATCCTGCTTGCTTCACCGACGAACGAGCGCTGGATGTAGGAATACGTTCCATCGCGACGGGCGCGGACGACATGCTCGAAGCGGAAGACGATGAACCGCCTAAGTCGTTCTGCGGGGATGGAACGCAAGCCGTCGCAAGCAGGGCGAGGGAAAGCAACGGGAGGAGTGAGCGCATAGTCGGGTGAAGAAGAAAAACGGGGGTGGCTTTCCTGAGTATAG
The DNA here is from genome assembly GCA_964603635.1 of uncultured Candidatus Peribacteria bacterium. Classification (GTDB taxonomy): domain Bacteria; phylum Patescibacteriota; class Gracilibacteria; order Peribacterales; family Peribacteraceae; genus CAZRVH01. The sequence goes on along the minus strand of CAZRVH010000001.1, from coordinate 131,778 downwards.
CCACCCCCGGAAGAAATCCGATTACCGGGGCATGAGGACCGTATCGATGACGTGCGTGACTCCGTTGCTGGAGATGACGTCCGCGATCTCGATCATGGCGGAGTTGTTCACCCACCACTTGCCGTCCTTCATGGTGAAGGTAAGGCTCTCACCCTGGACCGTCTTGAGCGTGAGCCCGTCCGTGATGTCCTTGGCCGTATAGCGTCCGGACACGACGTGGTACGTCAGGATATTCGTCAACATGCCTTTGTTCTCGGGCTTCACGAGTGTCTCGACGGTACCGGCGGGAAGTTTGGCGAAGGCGCTATCGGTCGGGGCGAAGACCGTGAAGGGGCCCGGGCCGCTGAGCGTTGCGACGAGGTCGGCTGCTTTTACGGCCGCGACGAGCGTCGTAACGTTATTCGCGTTCATGGCGTTCTCGACGATGTTGAGGTTCGGCACCATCATGGCGCCGCCGACCATGACGCCGGCCTGTGCGGAAGAGGAGGATTGTTCCATGGCGTTATCGGGGGAAGATGGGGAAGTACAAGCCTGAAGCATCAGGAGGGAGAGTGCGCCGGCCGCGAGTGCGGAAGCGCGGGAAGAGAAAGTCTTCATAAAGAAAAGAGGAAAGAAATACTTAGTTGGGCATGAGGACCTTGTTGATGACGTGCGTCACGCCGTTGCTGGAGATGACGTCGCGCGTCGCGATGCGCGCGCCGTTGACCCACACGTTGCGCCCGCGCTTGCGGATGGTCAGGTCCTGTCCGTTGACCGTCTTAAGCTTCATGCCATCCATGAGGTCGGCGGACGTATAGCGTCCCGCGACGACGTGATACGTCAGGATGTCCGTAAGCGCGTCCTTGTTCTCGGGCATCACCAGCATCTCGACCGTTCCCGCGGGGAGGCGGTTGAACGCGAAGTTCGTAGGCGCGAAAACCGTGAAGGGCCCTTCGCCCATGAGCGTGTCTACCAAGCCGGCGGCTTTCACCGCGGCGACGACCGTCGTGACATTGCGCGCGTTCATCGCGTTTTCGACGATGTTTTTGTTTTGCACCATCATGGCGCCGCCGACCATGACGCCGGATCGGGCGGATGTCGTGCGCATCATGGAGGAATCCATCATCATTTCCGCGGATGCGGACGCGATCATGGAAAGGGAAAGAGCCGTGCCGGTGATGGATGCCAGAAGCCGATGTGCCTTCATAAGGATAAGGAGGAAAGAAGTAGGAAGACGAGCGGGACTCTACAGAGGTAGACGCACTTACAATAGATCCATTACGCAATACGATTCATAATTCCCTATTCATAAGAATTCACCTATCATGTGAATATGTTTACGATCGACCCGCTGCACCCGCTCCAGAGCGCCGTGATTGAAATCCTCGGCCAGAAAGGCGAGATGTCCGTCGCGCAACTGCATGCCGCGCTCAATGCGCGCAAAGCGACCAACGTGTCGCTGCAGCATGTCTACAGGATGCTCACGCAGATGGAAGAGCAGCAGATCGTGGTGAAAGTGCGGGGCAGCGTATCGCTCAACCTCATGTGGCTCTCGTACCTGAGTTTTTTCACGCAACGCGCGATGGCGGAAACGTTCCGTCACCTCAGGATGTTCCAGGACTTTCCCTCCAACGAAGGAGAGCGGAAAACGATCACGGCGGATTCTTTCATCGCGCTGGATACGGTATGGACGCACATTCTGGTGCAACTGGACACGCTCCTCCATGAAAAACGCTGGTACTCGTACAATTCGCACGCGTGGTGGCAGCTCCTGAAAATGGATACCGACACCTCTTTCTACGCCAACCTGAAGGCGAAAGGCGTGACCGTTCTGGGCGTCTACGGAAACGATACCCCGCTGGATCGGTTGGGCGTCAGCCTGATCCAAAGCGACGTATTCCCGACCGTCATCGATCCCGAGCCCGCCTTCCCCAAACAAGGCTACATCCTGGTCGTGTGCGGGGACTACATCGTGCAATCGGTATTGCCCGACACGCTTTCCCGGCAGCTTGATTTCTTCTTCGCGAATACGAAGGGCAAGGCCTCGTTCGATTCATCGTTGTTTTTCGATATCATCCGCATGCCCGCGAAGTGCAAAATCACGATATGGAAGGACGCGAAGGAGGCCGGCCAGCTCCGGGAGAAGATCGAACGATCACTCAAAAACGTACGTTTACATGGTTAAAACAGCGTCCGAAAGAATTCACAAATACATAAAATAATGGTATAATAAAAGAAACAAAAAACCATGTCCTTCTTCCCGCATATCCTTCTTTTCGGCCTCTCCGCAGCGGTCATTTGGGGTCTTTCAGGCATCCTCGTAAACGCGACGGATCGCGTTGCGAAACGGTACCATCGTCCCGGCTTCGGCGTGGCGTTCTTCGTGCTCGGCATCCTCACGTCCATCAGCGAAATCTCCGTCGCGGTGAACGCGAGCATAGAAGGGGTGCCTCAGATTTCCGCTGGCAATCTCATCGGAGGATCCATGGTGATTTTCCTCCTGATTATTCCGTTGCTTGCCGCGCTCGGGAACGGCATACCGTTGGGCAAGGTCCTGTCCACGCGCACCATGATCCTGGTGTTGGCATTCGTGCTGTTGCCGGCCCTCCTCATCCTGGATCACTCCATTGGCAGGAGCGAGGGCGTCCTTATGATCATCATGTACATCGCGTTGATGTACGGCATGGAGAAAAAGAAGCCCGCCGAACAAACGGCGGGAAGGGCGGTGGAGGAGGTAAAAGAGGAACTATTGCAGAAGCGAAAAGCCACGCTGCTCGATATCGCGACGATCTCCGTTGCCGCCCTGCTTATTTTCGCGGCGGGAAAAATCCTCGTGGACGAGGCATTGTTCTTCTCCCGGTCACTCTCGGTTCCGCCCTCGCTGGTGGGACTCGTCCTTCTGTCCATCGGAACCAACGTGCCGGAACTGACCATCGCGGCGCGCTGCATCCTGAAGAAGAAAACCGATATCGCGTTCGGAGACTACCTGGGTTCCGCGGCGGCGAATACGCTCATCATGGGATTCCTGCCGCTCTTCAACGGCGCGTTCTCCGTCGAACGCAGCGAATTCATCGCGACATTCGCGTTGCTGTGCGTCGGCCTCGTCCTCTTTTTTATCTTCTCGCGTTCGCACAAGGACCTGTCGCGCAAGGAAGGCGGCGTGCTGCTTGGCATGTACGGGACATTCATGCTTATCCAAATAATCAGCGCGGTCCGGTTCGCGCTCGCCTGACATCCCCTCACCGCGTGCGCGGCACGGGTATCGGGAGGTTCCTCCATGCGGCCCGTGCCGTTCCTTTGGCAATGGAACCGACGACCGCTGCCGATGCTTTGGCGGTCTCCGAAGCGACCGCTCCCGCGATCCGGAAAGGCAGCGAAAAGATATCCGCGGCCGCTGTGCGGGTTGCATCCTGAATCGACGGAAGCGGACTTTTGCCCAGAACCAGCGTATTGACGAAGAGGGATGACGGCACGGTGAACAGCGCGTTCGCACTGCTGCGAGCGGTTTTTTCCAGTTCCGAGCCGATGCGCTTGATCGCGTGCATCGGTTGATACTATATACTATATTTATAATGATTGTCAATTACCGCTTTCGAAGGGTTTCGCGGAAGAAATCGGCTGTTTTGCCCATGAAGTCATTCCAGGACGGTCCGAATTCATGCCCTTCGCCGCGATACACGGTGTAGTGGATCGTCTTGCCGAGCGATTGAAGATCCTCGTGCAGGCTATCGGACCAGGCGATGGGAACGTCCTTGTCGTTCGTCCCATGGAATAACTCGATGGGATCGTCGACGTTCGCCAACTTTGTTCCGTAGGAGATGGCATCCCAACCGGATTCATTCTCCTCGCGCGTCTTGAGCGTGGCGAGCGTTTCGCGGGCGGCTTCGTCGCTGTCCGCGCGCCAACGCAGGAAGTTCTGCCACGCGTCGCCGTTCACGGGCGCGTACAGCACAATGGCGTCGATCAGGTCCGGCCGCGACGTCGCGACGTTCATGGTGACACCTCCGCCCATGGAATGCCCGAACATCCCGACCTTCGTCGCGTCGACCGTCGGAAGATCGGCGGCCCGCACGGCAAGGATCGCATTCGCGCTGTCCATGCTGTATCCGATCGCGCCGTCCGCAATGTCGGTGGGGTCGGGATTGGGATCGGAAGGACCGTGTCCGCGGTAATCGGTATGCAATACGGCGAATCCCTGCCGCGCGAGATAATCCTGCTCACGCTTCAGTCCCCTGCCCTGCGTGTAGATCTTGGGATCGATGTATCCGTGATTGAGGATGAGAAGCGGGAAAGGCCCGGTGCCCTTCGGGATGTTCATGATCCCGCTCACCTTCGTACGATTGCTCTCATAATAGATGGAGTAGCGCGTGTAGGCGGCGTTCTCGGCGAGGACTTTCTCGAGCGTGAGGCCGGTGCCCGACAGGAGCATCGTCGAGAAATGATCGAGCGAGAATTCCGACGGAACCGTTTCCAATTCGCGGGAGTCGGCCATCAAGGGAATCGAGGATGCCTGCGCATCGTCGGCGGGTTGCAACGCGGTCTCGCCGGGAGCGCACGCAACCAAGGACAAAGCGATGAGCGGGATGATCTTTTTCATACAATCAGGGGCGGTTCGCTTGGCACGTCTCACGAGTGCGACGTGCCTTGCCACACCGTGAACATGAGGAAGCTCGCGAAGAGCACCCACAACGCGTACGGCACCAGCAGCATGGCGGCCAGGTAGGAAAACGGAAGCAAGAGGAAAATCAGCGACATTACGGACGCCTCCAGCAAGAGAGACCCGGCCAAGGCGCCCCCGAAGGAATGCCAGCGGAAAAAAATCACGGACCACAGGATGTTCAGAAAGGCGTTGAACAAGAACGCGGCGACGATCACCTCCTTCCACGGGGCGGGAACGTCCGCATACCAAAAGAGCAAGGCGGACATGCCCGAAAGCACGTACATAAGCGTCCACACGGAACCGATGAACGAACCCGGCGGCGTCCAGGGAGGAAGCGACAGCTTCCGATACCAACGCATTCCCTCGGCCGTCACTTTCCCTCCCAGTCCCGCCACGACGAGGAGCACAAGCACGATGACGATCACTGCGTGAAGCATGGGAGGAATCGTAACATCACGCACGCAGCCGACATAGTATTTTCACGATTAAAAAAAGAACGCCCCCCTGTGCGGAGAGGCGCGCTTTTCAACGTGACGGGGTCACATTATTTCTTTTTCTTCTTCTTGGTTGCAGACTTCTTTGCAACCTTCTTCTTCACGACCTTCTTGGTCGTCTTCTTGGCCTTCTTCTTAGCTGCCATGATGAAGTTGGGGAAATAAATAATTGGTTCCTATTGTATAAAAAATATATTCCACTGTGAAGCGAGTCATGCAGCGTAAGTTGGAAATTGTGATGTTGTGTGTGATGCGAAAAATTTTTCGCACTTTGTAAAAATATTTTTGGAAATCATACAACGTTCATGAAAGAGAAATGTTACACACGAAATTTTTTTAAGAATGCCGGCGCAGCGGGATCGCCGCACCGGCATTTTTTTGACGCGTGATTAGACTCTTTATTCTCCGCGAATCCGCATCAGTATCCGATCGTATACGTCTGTTTTTCGTCCTTCGCGTTCTCGCGGATCACCCCCACGTAGTACGTACCCTTCGGGAACGAATACTCTTCGTTGCATACGGGACCGCTGAAGCTGAAGAGGCTCACGTCATCCATCGGATAGATGAGGCAACGCACGTTGCCCGAGGAAATGTTGAGCGTCATCGTCGTTTCCTTCGTCAGCGTGAACTTGTACCAATCGCCCGTATCGCCCACGTTCATGACGGCGACTTTCGGCATGCCCTTTTGCAATGCCTTCGCTTCGCGGAAACCGTCGTTGCCGTTGCTCACGCCTTCCTTCGTAAAGACGGAGAAGGATGCGCCGGACATTTTCGGCCATGCTTCCAACTGGTAATCACCCGATCCCAGGGCTACGTTCAACCTGCATTCGTTCGCGCTCTCGAATCCGAAGTAGTACTCGTAGGAAAGTCCCGTGCTGTTCAGCTTGAACAGCGTGCATGATACGCCCTGCGGCGTGGAGTTGGCATTCACGGACGCGACGACATCGACGACCGTCGCGGCCTTCAGCGAGAATCGGTAGACCTGTTTCAGTTTCTTCGTGAACGTTCCGTCGTCGCTGAACGGAAAGTCGAACTCGTGGATGGATATATCTTCCGTGACCGCGGAACTCGCGGCGGAGGAACGCCTGCTCGTCACGGACACGGCGGATGACATCGCGGAACTCGATGAAGAAACAATCCCTCCCTGCACGTTCATGGCGTTGTTGATGTACGCGGCGGCCTCGCCACGAAGCAAAGCGGATTCAGGATAATAATATGTCATTCCTTGGCCGGTGACGGGGAGGATGTCGTACGCGAACGCGGCCCTGAAGTACGGCATGTACCATGCGGTAGCCTGCACATCCACGTAACCCGATGCCTCCGTCGACGTCCTGGTTTCGTCATATCCGTAGACCTTGAAAATCATCTTCAAAGATTCCACGCGGTTCACTTCTTTTTCGGGACGGAATTTTCCATCGGGATATCCACGCACATATCCCTTTGCCGAAGCATCACACACGACCGCTTCATACCAGCTGCCGTGCGCCACGTCGGCGAAGCACGAACTCGACGGAACGGATGGCGTCCAGCTTTTCGCCCTGTAGAGGAGCATCAGGAATTCCGCGCGATTGACGGGCTTCGCCGGGTAAAAGTTTCCGTCGGGATATCCGCTTACGATACCCAAGTCCGCAAGCGTCGCGATACTTGCGCCGAACGGATGGTCGCGGGGGACATCCGGGAAAAATGCGGCGGACGCACCGAGGGTGAAAAGCGCCTGCGACAGGACGAAGGCGGTTGCGGTAAGTAAAACACGACGAGCCATAAGGTGGGGTGGAAAGAATCGCCCCCATGCTAGACTGAACACTTTCGTTACTCAACGATCCCCTGCCGGATTCGGTGGAGCTCCGCCAAGGAATGTAGTACGGCATACGCTGCCTCCCTTCCTTTATTGTACTGCCCCTTCGTGCGGTCGATCGCCTGGGAAAGCTCGTTCACGTAGAGCACTTCGTACGCGAAGGGCATGGCGTATTGCACCTGGATGTCCATCATCGCCTGGGTCACAGACTCCGCGAGCAGGCGGGCATGGTGCGTTTCGCCCTGGACGATGATGCCGAATCCCATAAGAGCGTCGACCTTTCCGGCTTTCGCGAGCGCGCTTCCGATGACCGGAATCTCGAACGACCCCGGCGCCCTATACAGGAAGACGTTCTCCGGCTTCACCCCCGCTTCGACAAGCAGCTCCTTCGCGCCCTCCGCCATCGCGTCGATGTGTTCCTTGTGGTACGTGGACGCCACGATGCCGATCTTCCACTCGGGATCTATAAAGGAAGGAAGGGGGCGGTCGATTTCCTGCTTCATCCGACTTCGCGGAAAGCCATAATTTTACGGCTGGAAATAAAAGTTCCAGTCTCGATGCCATACGCTACGCCGGATTTCGCACGCAGGGTAGTGCATGTGATTGGGGGAGCCATCGTCTTCGCTTTCCATTGCTTCATGGGTTTTTCTTGGAAAGGATGGATACGACGTACTTCGCCAGGATATCCGTTTCGATATTCACCGTATCACCCGGCTTCAAGGAGCCGAGCGTCGTGATCTCCAGGGTATGGGGAATGAGGGCGATGGTGCACAAGTCTCCTTCGAGCGCGGCGACCGTCAGGGACACCCCGTCGATCGCGATGGATCCCTTGAAGACGACGGATGGCAGGAGATCGTGCGGCAGGCGGACCGTGAGCATCGTCCACTGCCCGTCGTTCTTCAGCTCCATTACTTCCGCCGTTCCTTCAATATGCCCCTGGACGATGTGGCCTTCGAAACGGCCGTTCGCGGCAAGCGCCCTCTCCACGTTCACGCGTTCCCCTTCTTTCTTCGAACCAAGGTTCGTCCTAGCCCAGGTTTCCCCCACGACGTTGAAGTGCATGGAAACCTCATCAAACTTCACGACCGACAGGCAGACGCCGGACACGGAAATACTGCACCCGAGCGACAGGTCCTTAAAGGAAGTGGGGCGCTCGAGAACGAGGGACGTATCCGTCTTGCGGAGGATGGGGGCCGTTGTCTCGACGATTCCGGTAAACACGGGATGGGAAGATTACAGTATCGTGGGCTTTTTCAGAAGAAGGAAACCCATCTGGCTTCTCTTTTTTCCATCAAATGCACCGGCGATGAATTGCTCATACACCGGCCATGGACGATGATACACATAGGTAATTGCTTCCACGCCGAGAAACAAAGGCGCGAATTCCAAAAAGGCGAGTTCGGAAAGAAGATAGTGCGTTCCTTTTTCAAATAAATCAGGAGTTATGACCGCATCTGACTTCGTATTTTCCAGCACGCTACGAGTGGCTTCTTGAACGGATTCCCTGAATAAATCGGATTCCTTATATAGGAGGGTGATGGCGTCTTTCGATTTTTGATATTCCTTTGATGCAGCCACGTCCGCATCCCAATCTATGATCCTAACCTGTTCTTGCGTAAATCCTAACCCCTTCATCATATTGCGCGTTCTGTTTTTCAGATTGTTTCCCTTCAGAACGGCTTTGTTCCGCGCTTTCTTGAAATCATATCCAAACGCTTCATAAGTCGAGATCGCGGGAATATCGGCAACAAACACGACTGTGCGTTCATATTCCTTCACGGTTTCGTCCAACAGGAAGCGGACTGCATCGTCCTTGAAATAGCTGTTTCCGGGGCTCATCCCGATGATAGGCAGGACCTTCTTCATGATGCGGCGAGTATAGCCCATATCCAGAATCACCATATCCCCGTCTTTCCCGGCCCATAACCCTAGACAACACCCCCTAAAATCGCTAAGCTAGGGCTTCGCTCCGCACGGCGCGGGCGTTTTTCCGTGTTCCCACATTTTTTATGGATCAGCAGAATATCGTCGTCAAAGGAGCCAGGATGCACAACCTCAAGAACGTCGACGTCACCATCCCCCGCAACAAACTGACCGTCATCACCGGCGTGTCCGGCTCGGGAAAGTCGACCCTCGCGTTCGACACCATCTTCGCGGAAGGCCAGCGCCGCTACGTGGAGAGCTTGTCCGCGTATGCGCGTCAGTTCATCTCGCAGATGGAAAAACCGGAAGTGGATTCCATCGACGGTCTCAGTCCCGCCATTTCCATCGATCAAAAGACCGCGCCGCGCAACCCGCGTTCCACGGTGGGAACGGTGACGGAGATTTACGACTACATGCGCTTGCTGTGGGCGAAGATCGGAAAGGTGCACTGCTCCGTCTGCGGCAAGTTGCTCGAAAGGCAATCGGCAAGCCAGATGGTGGAGACGATCGCGAACATGACGGAGGGAAAGAAGATCTATCTCTTGGCACCGCTCATCGAAGGAAGGAAGGGCGAACACCTGCGCATCATCGACGGCATCAAGCGCGAGGGATTCGTACGCATGCGCGTGGACGGGCAAATCCTGACGACGGATGAGGAAGTGAAACTTGATCCGAAAAAAGCGCACACCGTGGAAATCGTGGTGGACCGTTTGGTCGTGCGCGATCTCGCCGTGAAGGAAAACGAGACGAATCCGCACCGCAGCCGCCTCGCGGATTCCGTGGAACTGTGCCTCCGCAAGAGCGAAGGGACGCTCATCGTGCTCGACGCGGATTCGAACGAGGAAGTCCGCTTCTCGGAAGCGTTCTCCTGTCCGGATCATCCGGAACAGGAAATCCCCGAGCTGGAACCGCGCAGCTTCTCGTTCAACTCCCCGCACGGCGCCTGCGGCACCTGCCACGGCATCGGATCCATCCTGCAAATCGACGAGGCATCCTTAGTACCCAACCAATCGCTGACACTTGCTGAAGGCGCCATCCACCCGTGGGCCACGTCGGCCAGCCGCATGACCTACATGCAGAACGTGCTGGAAGCGCTGGCAGCCACGGTCGGCTTCGGCATGCGCACTCCATGGAAAGACCTCAAGCCGGAGCACAAGGAAATCATCCTGCGGGGCTACGGGGAACCCATCCAGGTGCAGATGGACCAGGGCAAGTACGGCAGCAACACGTATCGCACGACGTTCGAGGGAGTCATCCCGAATCTGCAGCGCCGCCACGGCGAGACGGACAGCAACTACGTCCGCAGCCAGATCGAGGAATACATGCAGGAACTCCCCTGCCCGGAATGCCGCGGACTGCGCTTGAAGCGTTCGATCCTGGGCGTCACGGTGGGCGGAAAGAACATCGTGGAAGTGACGGACTTCAGCATCATCGAGGCGGAGGAATATTTCTCCTCCCTGGAGCCCGGCAAGAAAACGAAGATCAGCCTGAGCACCTACGAGTACACCATCGTGAAGAAGGTGCTGACGGAAGTGATCGCCCGCCTGAGCTTCCTAAAAAACGTCGGACTCACGTACCTCACGCTTTCCCGCAGCGCCTCTACGCTCTCCGGAGGCGAGGCCCAGCGCATCCGCCTCGCGACACAGATCGGCTCCGCGCTGCAGGGCGTGCTCTACGTCCTCGACGAACCGAGCATCGGGCTGCACCAGCGCGACAACTCCCGCCTCATCGAAACCATTACGAAACTGCGCGACCTCGGCAATACCGTCATCGTCGTGGAACACGATGAAGAAACGATGGAAGCGGCCGATTACCTGTTGGAAATCGGACCCGGCGCCGGCAAATACGGCGGAAGCGTGGTGGCGCAGGGCGTGCCCAAGGACATCATGGCCAACGCGAAGAGCGTCACGGGTCAGTACCTCAGCGGCAAGAAGCAGATCCCCGTGCCGAAGAAGCGCAGACCCGGCAACGGCAAGGTCATCAAGATCAAGGACGCATACCATCACAATCTCCGGCACGTGGATGCGGAACTGCCGCTCGGCACGTTCATCGGCATCTCGGGCGTATCCGGATCGGGAAAGTCCAGCCTTATCCACGGCATCCTGGCGCCTGAACTGTTGCGCAAACTCAACAAGGCCCATGCCCGTCCGCAGGACGTGGGAGGATTCGAAGGCCTCGAACACCTCGATAAAGCGATCGTCATCGACCAATCCCCCATCGGACGCACGCCAAGATCCAATCCGGCGACATACACCGGCATCTTCACGGACATCCGCGACTTGTTCGCCGGCGTGCCGGAGGCCAAGGTGCGCGGGTACCAGCCGGGACGCTTCAGCTTCAACGTGAAGGGCGGCCGCTGCGAGGAATGCGAAGGAGACGGCATGAAGAGGATCGAAATGCACTTCCTCCCGGATGTCTTCGTGACGTGCGAGGTGTGCCAGGGCCGACGCTACAACCGCGAGACGCTGGAAGTGACGTACAAGGGAAAGAACATCTCCGAGGCATTGAACATGAACGTCACGGAAGCCGTCACGTTCTTCAACGCCATCTCCACGCTCAAGAAGAAACTCCAGACATTGGAAGACGTGGGACTCGGCTACCTCCACCTGGGACAGAGCGCCAACACGCTCTCCGGAGGAGAAGCGCAGCGCGTGAAACTCGCCACCGAACTCCTGCGCCGTTCGACCGGCCAGACGTTCTACATCCTGGACGAACCGACGACGGGACTCCACTTCGACGACATCATGCGCCTGCTCGACGTGTTGCAGCGCCTCGTGGACAAGGGCAACACCGTGCTCGTCATCGAGCATAACCTGGACGTCCTCAAGTCGGTCGACCACATCGTGGACCTGGGACCCGACGGCGGAAGCGGCGGCGGACGCATCATCGCGACGGGAACGCCGGAAGAAGTGTCGAAGTCGAAGGAAAGCTATACCGGGCAGTACCTCGTGAAGATGCTCGCGAAGGCGAAGAAATCCTGACTCCTATGCAGCACGTTTGGCACGCCATCAAGCACATGCCCCGCCTCTGGGACGCACTGATCGTCCTGGCCGGCATCGTGCTCGGCGCCGGTGTCATCACCCTTGCCTATCCGCTGAACATTACATCCGGAGTTCTTCTGGCAGGACTCCTGTATTGCTGCTTCGTCGAACCATGGATCATCGTCGTGAAAAAACTGAATGTCGGGATGAAAACGGAAAAACAGGTATCCATCGCGTTCATCAGTGATTTCCATGTCGGCCCCTATAAAGGAAGGATGTTCATGAGGCGCATCGTCGCGAAGACAAATACCCCGAAGCCCGACCTCATCCTTCTCGGCGGAGACTTCCTCTTTGACTATGCGGCGGATCCGCACCTGCTGGATCCGCTCAGGGATTTGAAAGCCCCGCTCGGCGTATTCGCGGTCATGGGAAACCATGATTCGGGAAGGGATAAACTGAAAGGACGCGTCACGCTGACGAAGGATCGTACGCAGGATGTGGAAAAAATCCTGAACGCATGCGGCATCACCGTGCTGCACAACGAATGGAAAGACATCGGACCGATCGCACTGGCGGGAACGGACGACTACTGGATGGAGAGCTACGACCTTGGAAAAACACTCGCCGGCATCCCGAATGGAAAACCCCTCGTGCTGCTTACGCACAATCCCGACGCAATCATGGATGAACGGACGCACAGGGCCGACCTCATCCTCTCGGGCCATACGCACGGGGGACAAGTACGACTGCCCCTTCTCGGTTCCGTCCACCCGATTCCGAACGAACTCGGCAGGAAATATGACCGCGGCACGTTCGCGCTCCCAAAGGAAACCACCCTCATCGTGTCGCACGGCGTCGGCGAATCGATGGCGCGCCCCAGGTTTCTCACGGCGCCGGAGATCCTGCTCATCACATAGTACCGTCTCCCTTCGCGGCGCCGTCCTCCGCCTTCATCTCGAAAAAACGATGGGTAAAAGGCGAAAAGATATATCCTCCCCCTTGCTGCGGAATCGGCTTGTGCTGGGCATCGATGAATTCGGATAGGTAAAATTTGTAGAGCAGGTCATTCGGCGGGGGAGGAACTGCATTCGTGATCCAATCGACGGGGATATCGACGATGTGTTCGCGTTGGGCCTTCCATTCGTCGACCCGTGCCTCATCCAGCAAACCGCAACCGACGAGCATGTCCGCCCGCCTGTCCAGCCACTCGCCGCGGATCTGGTGTTCGACAGCGAACAACTTGCTTCCGTGCATGGCCGCCACCTTTGCCCCCTTGTCCACGTCTCCCTTGCCGATGGCAATGCGTGCTTGGGAAGCGAACTTTCTCCGGAAAACGCCGATATGCGTTTTCGTGTGCAGGTAGAGATCGAGAGGGACGTCGCTTTTCACCTGTTCACGGACGGACTCGCCGACGAAATTGCAGGAGAATCTTTCCTTGATCCAGAGGTCGAGAGCCCTGTGCTGCCCTATATTTTTCAGCCCCAGCGCCCTCCCGCGCTCGAAGAGCCATTGGAATTTGGTGAGCGCCACGTGCGAGGGGCCGACAAAATGATGCGCGGTAGGATGGCCGATCTCCGCGGACCCTTCGTAGAGCGATTCGTACGCCCCGTGGGTCGCGGTGCTGGGCGTGATGATGACCATCATGCGGTTGGAAGCCTCACTGATGATTCTGGAAATATTCGTGGGAATGTTTCCGGCCGCGTACCCCTCCAATATGACGGCATCGTAATCGTCGTCGAGCACCTTGCGTATGCGGCGGGAATCGTTGAGGTTGGGGGTGAAACGCGAGATGAAAACCTCCCCGCCGAGCCCTGGAAGATGCTTTAGACATGCAAGATCGTTTGACGGCGTTTTCAGCATGGAGGGATCCGGATTCAGGTGCGGGCCTGTCAGTTCCGCGACGAAATGCTGGTGCGGCGATCCGAACGTCGTTTGCGTCTTCACGCCGTCCTGCTTCGCCACCGCGACGCCCCTCATCACCTTGTCCCCGAACGCGACCAACACCTGTCCCGTGTTTATGTCGGCGGCCTGCACGGCGAGCCCGAAGTTATTGACGGCATCCGAGTTCACGACCCCCGGGGCGATCTGGGCCCCCGTGAACACGACGGGCCTGTCGAGCCCCTGCAAGGCGAAGGAAGTATACGCAGCGCTTTGCTCCAGCGTGTCCGTGCCGTGCGTGACGACGATCCTATGATGTTTGAATTTTGGATCGCGCAACAACCCATGGATCTTTTCCGCGATCCTTTCCATGAGGTCGTTCGTCATTTCGGTGCTATCTATCCCTTTCGGCCTTTCGTCCATGAGGGGAATCCATTCGATGGCTTCTATGCCGTTCGCCTTGCGGAAATTTCTCGTCAGGAATCTGTCTTCGAATTGTTTTCCCGTGAGGCCGGGTTTCGACACTTTTTTATTGCCCTGCATTTCCTGCACGGAGCCGATCGTGCCGCCAGTCCACAGCACCGCCACCTTCGTTTTTTCCGCAGCGCCATTCTGGCTCATGAAAAACGGCGTGTTCTCGCCGCTGATCGAATGGCCGCCGGAATGGGCATCCAAAGGCATGGCCGGATAAAGTATCCTGCTTCGTACCAAGAAAGCAACAGCGGACATCCCGAAAAAGCGCCTGCGGGGTCTTTTATTGCCGACCCTGCTTCGGTCTCCACGCCGCACCACCCCCTTCGCGGAACGGATAGAGGGCAAGCTGCTCGCGGATATACTCGATCACATCCCTTTCACTCAGCTTCTTTTCTTCGGCGACGGCGAGTGCATGGGAGAGAAAGATCCTCGCCTCGGTCGCGGTCATCGCGCCCCCGCTTATAAGCTTGAACACCTCGTGCAACGACGCATCTCCTCCGTACACTTCGTCCACTATCATCTTACCGGCGGGAGCGACATCGCCGTTATTCATTGCCTGTCCCACCACGATGATCGGACCCTTCGCATCCTTCGCGGCCTTCCTGAGGCCGGCCTTGCTTACATCATCGGTACGCAGGTTTCCGTTTCCAGGCGCCTTCAGGACCGTCCCCTTGTTGTGAGCGATATTGCCTGCCAGAAGCGAATAATCGGACGTGGCGCCGACTTCGAAGCATTCCACTCCTTGCACAAGTCTGTACTCTCTTCCCGTCTCGCCGCGAGGCTCGTCGAAGGGGGCGCCCTCCCTGTCGAAATTCCATGTATTATCGGACCACTTCGCCATGCGTCGGAAGCGGCATGCGAACGCATAATCGGGGCTTAAGCCGAGTTTTTCGATGCCGCGCGGAGGATGGAACCTACCGCCGACGCAGAGGCCGACCTTTCCCCTCACTTCAGCGCACGTTGCCAGCAGGGCGGCCTGACGGAAATTGCTGTATGCATCGCTTCCCTCGATCTCCAAATGCTCCATGGAACACGTGCCGATCACCGCCTGATCTCTCAATTCGTATTTGGGGATACCGTCCCCCAAGGCAGTCATGAGATCGGCCATCGTATCGGTTCCGTACAATAGCAGGTAAACATCGGCGAGATTGTGCTTGAGAGCCGTCCTCAATTCCCGGATGACTTGGCAAATATGGACTGCCGCCTCCGCCTGCGAACTGTCGATCAGTTCGTGCGACATCGTTGCTCTGATTTCTGCAAATGTCGTATCGATACCATTGATGCTTCCTATCAGGTCATTGATACCTCCTTGGTGCGGCTTGATAATGGCACGGCCATTTTCCAACTGGGGCCTGGACATGATTGTTCCCCCCAAACCGATGATATGCAGGCGAGGCTTATCAACCGATGGGGTGGAACATGATTCGGGCATCTATTCAAAATCGTAGAGTAGATTGGCGTTTGTTACCTCTTCAAAGTGGTAAATTATAAACTATAGCCACAGTATTGCAATCTGGTATACTTACTCTCATGCCCCGCGTCTCTCCGTACTTCCCCGGAAACGTTAAAAAAGCTGAATTATTCGCGGAAAAGGCCCATAAGGGTCAATTTCGCACGTCCGGCGAACCGTTTGTGAACCATGTGAAGGCGGTGGCGGAACTATTGAAGGAAATTCATGCGGATGACCAGACGCTTATTGCCGCCCTATTGCACGATACGGTCGAAGATACCTCCGTCACGTACAAGGATATCGAGCGGGAGTTCGGAAAGGAGGTCGTTTTGCTCGTCGACGGCGTCACCAAAGTGGAAATGGCGGGGATGCAAACGGACAAAAAAGAGCGCAACCTTCAATTTCTGCGAAAAATGTTCCGCGCGATGGGCAAGGATCTCCGCGTTATTTTCATCAAGATCGCGGACAGGATGCACAATATGCAGACAATGGATGCGGTACCGCTGGAAAAACAGATACGCATCGCACGCGAAACCCAGGATATCTATTGCCCGCTGGCGGACCTTTTGGGAATGCGGGGCTGGTACCAGGAATTATCGGACCGCTGCCTGCGCATCCTGCATACGCCTGAATACGACCTGATCGATAGGAAGGCCGAGGAAACATGGAAGCGGCAGGGATCGGATCTTGAGAACTGGGTACGGAAGTTGGAGGAAGAGTTGGCATCGAGGGGATGGAAGGGCGCGAACATATCGCTGGCAAAAAGACATTTCCATTCTATCTATAAGGAGCACAAGCTCAGCGACTCCCAACTGCGCAACGTGGAGACGTTTCACAGGGTCCACATACGCATTCCGGACGGCGGGGACTGCTATTCATGCATGGGAGACGTCCATGATTTCTCGCCCCCCTTGCCGCAGCAGATAGACGACTATATCGCATCCCCGAAAATGAACGGGTACCAGGCGCTGCATACGACGGTGTTCACGTCAGCCGGCCATCCCGTGGACATCATCATCCAGACCGCCTCCATGGCGAGGCGAGCGCAATACGGCATGGCCATGCTGTATCAGGAAAAAAACGGGGCAAAGAAATCAACGATGATGCCGGGATGGGTGGAAACCCTGGTATCCCTGGAGCGCGACGAACATGATCTGTATGCCTTTTTCTCGAGCGTCCAAAACGAGATATTCGGGGATCGCAACCGTGTTTCGGTGGTGCTCAACGAAAAAAAGAGGGATATCGACATTCCCTCGGAGGCGACGGTCTTGGACCTTGCCTATTATGCCGGCGAATCGACCGGAAAACACGCGGTGTCGGCTTCCGTCAACGGCTTGCCCGTGGCGCTCACGGATGCCGTGAAGGCAGGAGATATCGTACGGATCCACCAAAGCAAGGAGTTCGCGCGGTCGGCGACCGACGTCAGGTTCCTGCGGACATCCTTCGCTGAAAACCTTCTCTTTTCCGGTCTTGCCTCGCTGCCAAAGCGCGAACAGATACGCCGCGGAAAAGACCTTCTCCACCGCACGGTAGATATCGCGATGGATCCTTTCTTCAGCATCACCTGGCAAAAATCCGTACGAGAGAGGATAGACGGCGAACAAGCGGAGCTGGCGAACATCGGGACGGGCGTCGTCAATCCCTTCCAGCATATCGAGGAACACAGCATGCCGGAAGACTTCCTCCTTCTTGATCCCGCCGTTTTCCACGGCATGTCCGGGTTGATGCGTGCCTCGACGATGCGTTTCGTGCTGCGTACCGAGATGGGCGAGTTGCAATCGGGAAATATCATCGGACTGCAGGCGGGACCGGATATCATGGAAGTCATTTCTGCGGACGCACCCGCGCACGAAAAACGCTTCTCGAAGGAATTCGTGCCGCTCCTGGTGCAGAAGGAACTGCTCGGCTACCCGATGCATTTCGCTTTCCGGTTTTCCTACGCGAAAGGCGCCAATCCCCTCGAGGCCATTTCCGAATTGCAAAGCCTTCTCACGACACCCGTGAAATTGTTGAAATTCGAACCGTCTTCCATCACATTGGGATTCAACACGGATCGGTTGCGCCCGCTTCAGATCGCATACGAGTACCTCTTCGGCCTCCCCTACGTTTCGCATATTTTCCGCATCACCCCACAATGACGTCCAAGCTACGCAAACCATCCCTCCTCCTGCTTTATTGCGGCGGAACCATCGGCATGAGACAGGATGTGCACACCTCGGCACTGAAACCGCAGCTCACGGCGGCGGACCTTTTGAACCAGGAAAAGCGCCTGAGGGATGAGTTTGAAATCACCGCGAAGACCATCACGAACATCGATAGTACGAATATGCAGCCATCCCACTGGGTGAAGATCGCGAACGCAATCCGGAAGGATTATCACAATTTCGACGGCTTCGTGGTCACGCACGGCACGGACACCATGGCGTATACCGCGTCCGCTCTTTCCTTCGCGCTTCTGAACCTCGGCAAGCCCGTGGTCCTGACGGGGTCGCAGGTCCCTTCGGAGATTTTGGGAAGCGACGCGTTGACCAACCTCGTGAATGCGTGCCAGGTGGCGACGATGGATCTGGCGGAGGTGTGCATCGTCTTCGGCACCAAGATCCTGCGCGGAAACCGAAGCATGAAAGTAAGCGAAAGCGAGCGTAACGCGTTCATCTCGCCCGTCTTCCCGGATCTTGGATCCATCCGCCTGCAACCCGAGCTGACGTATCCGAATGTCCGCCACCGCCACAGCGGGGAACTGTCGGTACAGAATTCGTTCAACGGGGACGTGGTCGCCGTGAAGTGCACGCCGGGGCTCTCGCCGAAAACAATCGATGCCATCATCGCCCAAGGCATAGACGGCCTCATCCTGGAATCATTCGGACCCGGCAACCTGCCGTCCGAGGAAAATTCCCTGCTCCCCAGTATCCGCAAGGCGCAGAAAAAAAACATCCCGGTGGTCATCTCCACGCAGTGCATCTACGGCACCACGCGCATGTACCTGTACGATGTGGGACGAAAGGTGGTGGAGCTTGGGGTGTTGCCGACGGGTGACATGACGCCGGAATCCGCCTACGTGAAACTCAAATGGATCCTCGGCCAAACACGCGATCCGGGAGAAATCGCCGACATGTTCGCCAAAAACACCGCGGGGGAGATGTCCCGTGAAAGCTGATACGACGGTCATTTGGTCCTGCCACGCGGAAAAAAATCGTGTACACTCCCCCCATGTTCGATCCCGTCGATCCGAAACAGCATTTTCCGTCCCTGGAGGAGGGCATCCTGAAGTACTGGAAGGAGCAGGACATGTTCCGCCGCAGCATCCAGCTGCGCGAAGGATGCGACACGTTCAGTTTTTACGACGGACCCCCGTTCGCGACGGGACTCCCCCACTACGGGCACATGGTGGGAGGAACGATCAAGGACGTGATCCCCCGCTATCAGACGATGAAGGGGAACCAGGTACAGCGCCGTTTCGGATGGGATTGCCATGGCCTCCCCGTGGAATATGAAATCGAGAAGGAATTCGACCTGAAGAGCCGCAAGGACATAGAAGCGATGGGCATCGCGACCTTTAACGAACATTGCCGCGCCGTCGTCCAGCGTTATACCGGCGAATGGGAAAAAACGGTGACGCGCATGGGCCGCTGGGTCGACATGAAGCACGACTACCGCACCATGGACAGCGACTATATGGAAAGCATCTGGTGGGTGTTTCGCGCGCTCTTCCTGAAAGGCCTCATCTACGAAGGCTACAAACCGATGCAGATCTGCCCCCGCTGCGTCACCCCGCTGAGCAACTTCGAGGTCACGCAGGGCTACAAAGACATCACCGACATCAGTGCCTTCGTGAAGTTCCCCGTGAAGGGAAAGAAAGACACGTTCATCCTCGCCTGGACGACGACCCCCTGGACCCTGCCCGGCAACCTGTTCCTGGCGATCCACCCGGATACCGACTATGTGACGGTATCCTGCGAGGGTGCGGAATACATCATGGCCAAAGCCCTCGTGGAGAAGGTATTCGACGGGAAGGAATTCCAGATCGGCCCTGTGGTAAGCCAGAAAGAACTCGTCGCGATGAGCTACGAACCGTTGTTCCCCTATTTCAAGGAAGGCTTCGAGGGAACCGCCTACCGCGTGGTGACGGGCGACTTCGTGACGACGGAAGACGGTACGGGCATCGTGCACATCGCGCCGGGATTCGGCGACGACGACTTCAAGGTGGGCAAGCGCGAAAAAGTCCCGATGCTCCAGCACGTCGGCATGGACGGACACTTCGTCCCGGCCGTGACGGACTTCGCGGGCATGGAGGTGAAACCGAAGGACGACCCCACCAAGACCGACCAGAAGGTGATCGCGTGGTTGGAAGGAAAAGGACTCCTCTTCAAGAAGGAATCCTACCGCCACAGCTATCCGCACTGCTGGCGCTGCGACTCACCGCTGCTCAATTACGCCACCTCTTCATGGTTCGTGAAGGTAGAGGACTTCAAGGACGACCTTTTGAAAGTGAACGGGGAAACCGAATGGTTGCCCGCCCATTTGCGCGACGGGCGCTTCGGCAAGTGGCTGGAAGGCGCGCGCGACTGGGCCATTTCCCGCAGCCGCTTCTGGGGTACGCCCCTTCCGATCTGGCGCACCCAGGACGGAAAGCATGTTGAAGTGCTCGGAGGACGCGACGCGCTGATGGAGAAAAAGCCCATGCGTTTCACGAAGGTGAGCGTCGTGCGCCACGGCGAGAGCGAAGGAAATCTCCGCCACCTGCACCAAGGGGCTGCTCCGGGGACCGACTTGACGAAGAACGGCGTGAAACAGGCGAAGGAAGCCGCCGCGATCCTGAAACAGGAGGAGGTGTCGATCATCTACTGCTCCCCGCTTGCCCGAGCCATCCAAACCGCGGAACAGATCGCGAAGGAAACGGGCGCGGAGATCATCATCGCGGAGGAATTGGCGGAAACGAAATTCGGACCGCACGAAGGAAAGACCTTCGACCGATCCGACCGGGCCATGACGGAGGCGCGTCGCATCCACTTCATCGGAAAGGAAGAAGTGGACACCAACGAACGCTTCGACGGCATGGAGCGCTGGCCCGAGATGTACGAACGCCTCTCGTCCTTCCTAAAGAAGACCCTCCCCAGGCACCGCAGCGAACATATCGTGCTCGTGACGCACGGCGATCCTTCCATGGTGGTGCGCCATCTCTTCACGAAAGAAGATCCAGCGAAGCTCTGCTACCAGCCCAATCCGCCGTATGCGACCCCCGTCGCGTATTTCTGGGACCACAACCGCGAAGGGGAGATCGACCTGCACAAGCACGTGATCGATGACGTGGAATGGCCCGCTACCGAGGAAGACCCCATCGTACATCTGACGCTCGTACGCCACGGGGAGACGGACAATAATAAGAAAAAATTGCTCCAAGGAGGAAATATCGATGCCGAACTGAACGACACCGGCAGATCGCAGGCATCTGAGCAAGCCAAAGCCCTGAAGGGCCGCACGTTCGACGCCATCATCGCGTCCCCCCTGAAGCGCAGCATGGAAACCGCACGGATCATCGCGAAAGAACTCGGCGTCACGGAAGTCATAGAGATGGAAGAATTGAAAGAGCGCGATGCGGGCAGCTGGAGCGGAAATACGATCGACAGCCTATGGGAAAAATTCCCGGAGGAACCGAAGGGGCTGTGTCCTTCCTTTCATTATGCGACGCCGGAAGGAGGGGAATCTTTGTCCTCTTTCAATTCCCGACTGGAAAAAGCATGCGCCATCCTTCGCGAGCATTACAAAGGAAAGAAAGTGCTTGTCGTCTCCCACCGCGGCACGATGCTGGGCCTCAAGGGTATCGCCGAGAACCTTGCGTTCAAGGCGGTGGCGGCAGTGCCCGTGAATAACGGGGACTCGATGGAAATCTCGCTGAAGCCCGTCCTCAAGCGCATCCCCGACGTACTGGATTGCTGGTTCGAAAGCGGCTCCATGCCCTACGCCCAACAGCATTTCCCATACGACGCGCAGCACTTGAAGCTCGCGCCCCGCGGAAGCAAGAAACAGCTGGAGCCTACGAACTTCCCCGCGGACTTCATCGCGGAAGGCATCGACCAAACGCGCGGCTGGTTCTACACGCTCACCGTCCTCAGCGCGGCACTCTTCAAGCAGCCCGCGTTCAAGAACGTCGTCGTGAACGGAACGATCCTGGCCGAGGACGGCCGCAAGATGAGCAAGCGCCTGAAGAACTACCCAGAACTGAACATCGTCATCGACAAGTACGGCGCCGACGCCCTGCGTTTCACACTCATGAATTCCCCCGCGGTCCGTGCCGAAGACATGCGCTTCTCGGAGAAGGTGGTGGAGGAGACGCTGCGCAGCGTCCTGCTGCCGCTGTGGAACTCGTATTCGTTCTTCGTCACGTACGCCAACATGGCGAATTTCGAACCCGTCGCCGCCCCGCATGCGTCCAACCATCCGTTGGACCGGTGGATCAAAGCCGAAACGCAGGACCTGGTGAACCGCGTCACGAAGAAGATGGACGCATACGACCTCGCCGGAACCTGCGCGGAGATCGTCGATACGTTGGACGCGCTGACCAACTGGTACATCCGTCTTTCCCGGCGCCGCTTTGCCGGAAAGTCGGGCATGGAAGACACGGAGGCAGGCGGCAGCACCGAAGAGCAGCGTGAAGCGCTCGCCACCCTGTACGGCGTCCTGATCGACGTCTGCAAGCTGCTGGCGCCGTTCTGCCCCTACATCACGGAAAACATCTACCTGAACCTCGTGCCGGAGAAGAACGGCTCCATCCACCTGACGGACTGGCCCGCGACCGCGGAACTATCCAAGGCGGACCGCGTGTCGATCGAGAAGAACCGCGCGCTGCGCCTCATCGTGTCGCTCGGCAACAAGATCCGCTCGGAACAGAAGATCAAGGTGCGCCAGCCCCTGGCGGTCGCGACCGTGACGCTGCCGGGAACCATGGACGCGAAGAAGATCGGGCTCGGAGAAGATGACATCGCGCTGCTCCGCGAGGAAATGAACGTGGAGAGCATCGAGTTCAGCAACGACAGCGGCGGGGTGCAGAAGATCGCGAAGGTGGACGCACGCAAGGTGGGCCCCCGCCTGGGCGGCCGCGTGCAGCAGGTGATCCAAAAAGGAAAGACCGGCGATTTCACCGAGGAACCGGACGGAACGATCGTCATCGACGGCGAGCGCCTGTCACCCGATGAAGTGTCGATCGCCTACCAGGCCGAGGAGGGACAGGGCGTAGCGGCGGATCACGGCGTGGTGGTGAGGGTGGATACGGCAATCACCGAAGACCTGCAGAAGAAGGGTCTCGTACGCGACGTCATCCGCCAAATCCAAAAGATCCGCAAGGAAGCCGGATACAAGATGGGCGACGAAGTGACGATCGGTATCGGCGACGACCTGAAGGCGCTGATCGAAGGATTCGAGGATGCCATCACCCAGCAGACGAGCGTGCGTTTCGGCCCGCCCACGGGAACGAAGCAATCGATTCTGATCGGGGAGGACGTTATGATGGACGTGTACCTCCCCTGATTGCCCATGTCTGCCAACGAAACGTCTTCCTTGGGACTCCCCTTGCGCATTCTTTTTAGCGCGGTCCTCACGATTCTTCTCGTGTGGGCGATGAATACGCTCATCCCGCAGTACTTTACGATAAGCGGCGGATGGGCGGCGTTCGTCATCGTCGGCTGTCTCGTGACCCTGCTCAACCTCATCGCGCGTCCCATCCTGCATGTACTGACATTCCCGCTCAAGCTCTTCGCCACCTTGCTCGCGTTGATACTGTCCAATGCGGCCTTCGTGTGGCTCGTCGTCCGCATCACCTCACAAATGGATCCCTCGCTCGTAAAATTGCAGATCACGGACGGGTTCGTGAGCTGGATGATCGTCGCGGCCATCCTCGGCATCGCGAACCTGTTTTTCAAGCATACGCTGTGATGAGGTTGCAGCTGATAGCTTGTAGCTTTCCTACCAGCTACACCCTACAAGCCACAGACCTCACAGACTCTTCGCCGCAAAATCATTCAGCGCCCAGGTCATCCCCTTCACGGCCGCATTGACCGGCATTTCGTGGAAGGAGGAAACGACGCCGAAGGCCTGGTCGTCTTTTTGCCATCCGAAGATGATGAAGCCGGGCACGCCGAGTTCGCGGAGGAACGCTTCGCATTTCATCTGGATATCGTTGTTGTCCATGGGTGGAGGATTCATAGTGGTTACATTCTACCCAGACGCGAATCCCCTGCCTATTTTTTCTTCTTTTCCATACATTCTTATTTCATCTTCAGCCCTGTAATAAAACAAATAAAAAGAACAATTATTTGATACGGATATTATGCCGGGATGAGTGCGAATGTCATGCTTACCGTACATCATGACGTCGTGTTTTCCGCTAGGAGAACACAGGCTTTGCTCACCGCTTCTTTACATGGTTTGGCATTGTTTAGTACCATTGCGTACTTTCATTCCTCCATTCGTATGAACCTCCCGCTGCGTCTCCTCGGATTATCTGCCGCCTTCGTGGCCCTCGTACCGGCCGGCTCGGCACGCTCCCTCGATGATTTTGCCTTCCCCAACAGGGCATCCAGTTCCAGTGCCATCTCGTCTTCGGCATCGTCCGTCACCGTTGAACAGCCCTCCTCCGTGGAATCTACGAAATACGAGACCCCCTCGTTCCGCGTGAAGGTCGTTCCGAAAGCGGAACCGACTGCGCAGGAAAAGGCGGCGCTGGAAGCCGCTTTGCCGGAAACCCGCGCGGGATTCGTCAGCATGATCGTGCATAGGCTCTACAACGACGTGACGATCGACACCTGCTATTGGTCCTTGGCATCGGAACTTCCGCCCGAATTCACGCTCGTCTTCACGGACGTGGCGACCAGCCATCAATACGGCAAGGAAATCTGCGTCGCCTTCCAAAACGGCATCATCCGCGGGTATGGGGATGGTTCCTTCCGCCCCGACGCTCCCGTGAGCTTCGCCGAGGCGTCCAAGATGATTTCCCGCGCCTACGCCCTGCATCCCTGGCCCGACGTGGCGGCCGCGACGTCCAACCCCTGGTTCGATGTCTACGTTCGCACGCTGGACGCGCAGGGTGCCATTCCTGAGTCCGTCCGTACCTTCGACCAGCGCATGACCCGTACAGTCGTCTCAGAGATCCTGGACCGCCTGGACGGCGGCATTACGAACCGTGCCAAGACCCCTCTCTCCGTGCTCCAAGCCGACTGGACGCGTCGCTACGCAACCCCGCGCCGCACGGCCGCAAGGACGGTCCGTACGACGACGCAAACGAGCAGTGCAACCTCACAGGGATCATCGCCCAAGCCCTCCTCCGCGGCTTCCCAGACATCTTCCGCACCGGCCCGGCAGTCCTCGTCCGCCCGCTCGTATCCCGCCTGGATCTACTGACCCGCACTCCGTCTGTGAAAAGAGTCCTCTAGCCGCGTCGTGCGACTAGAGGACCCACTAGGTCTACAGCGGAGGCTTTTAGCCGCCGTAGATTGCTTCATGCTAGCACTTTTACGGAACGAATGTCACGGGAATCGAAATGCTCTTGTCGTTCGCAGGCTCTCCCGAAGGATTATCGTTGCGCAGTACCAGCGTGCCGTTCGTATCGGTCGTGGTGAAGTTCAACGTGACGGAGAAAGGTACGAAGTCGGCGGTCATCCAATCGCCCTGGGCCTGCGCAGGTGCTTCGGCGAGGACGTTGCCGCTGCTATCGAGCAATTTCACGGGGAAGCCGGCCTCGAAGTACCACGGACCCGTGGCGCGGCCCGTCACGACGAGGGGCTGGGATGTGGATACCTGTGCGTTGGGCACGGGGGAGGAAACCTGGATCATGTCCGCATACGGCTGGCTGGACGCGGCCGAGGAGGAAGACGAAGAGGCGCCGCCGTTGCCCGGCATGGGGGCGCAAGCCGCGAGGGACATCGTCGTTCCGAGGAGCAGTGCTTTGGCGAAGATGGAGTGGGTCATGCGCCTATGATCGGCTTGGAAGCCGGCGAAGTCAAAAGAAAGACCTCAAAAGCATCTGAAATGCAGCCGTCGTTGTTCACCCGTACGATCAGCGCGCTTCCGACGACGTGCGGGACAGGCGCTGATTGACCATGCGCTTACGAAGACGATTCAAGGCACTGGGTGACTTGCTCGAAATCGAGGAGGTGGACGCCGCCCTGCGCATCACCGGCGTGGTGGCTGCGGAATGCAGCGGCAACGAACCATACACGGGATTCGACCGGATGGAAGCGGGAAGGCCTGTTTGGCTCTCGAAAACGGCAAGGGTCGTGACGACGCTGATGGCCATGACCATGGCGGCGACGGGCAGGCTCACCTGCTGCTTCCAGAATGATTGGGTGTGTGTATTCATATAATTATTATAACATATTTTAGTATTTTTTGCAATTATAGGAACGGAAAATGCACGCATAAACCGTAGTATCGTATTGTCACAATAATACTTCTCTCGACCGTATTGCCTTACCCTTGCCCTCCGTATCACTCCGTGTTAATATTTAGATATATATCTAATTATCGAAATATGACCGATTCCATTTTCACCGCATTGGCCGACAAACACCGTCGGTTCATTCTCAGCTTGCTACGTACCCGAGAGATGAACGTCGGCGAAATCCGTGTCACCATGAACGTGACCGGTGCGACCTTGAGTCACCACCTGGATATCCTGAAACGCGCCAACCTGATCCAAGGCGAACGCAGGGGCAGGTACATCTGGTATCGGTTGAACACCCCCTTGTTCGATGATGTCCTGCGGCAGGTGCAGTCGTTCTTCCTGCCGATCGCATAGAGAGATCATGACCAGCGAATTATTGAACTACTTTTGTATACAAAATTTGTATATGTAATAATTTATAATTTGTACATAGCCCTATTTATAAATTAAAAAACTGATCAATTTTAGTATTCATTAAGAATGTAAAATATTCAATAATCCATCGCTATACTGTTTCCATGAAACTCTTCAAACGATCCCCTGACTCCACCGTCAGCGATACGACGCGCATGGAAATCTACAGCGATGCCGTGATTGCGATCATCATCACCCTCCTCGTCCTGGAGCTCCATGTCCCCCACCTCGATGATGCGAGCATGGAAGGAGTGCTCCGGGCCATTGGAAGCATCGGACCCAGCCTGATCGCCTTCGCGTTCAGCTTCCTCACGCTCTCGGTCTTCTGGGTGAACCATCATCATTTCTTCCATGAGCTGAGCCGCACGGACGGACGGCTTCTTTGGTACAACAACATCCTGCTGTTCTGGCTCGCCCTCATCCCCTTCACCACCGCCTTCCTGGCCCAGAACCCCATGGTTCCGGGGGTACTGATGGTCTACAACTTCGTCCTGTTCATGGCAGCGTTGTCATTCCTCTTCATGAGCCGATACGCGCTCTTTTCAGGCTGCATGCTACACGCGCACGTATCCGATTGGGAAAAGAAGGAAGGCTTCCGTCACAGCCTCATAGGAGTCGTCCTCTACGGGCTCGCGACGGTCATCGCCCCGTTCCTCCCCCTGGCCTCCGCCATCGCCATGGTGATCGTCCCGATGTATTACATCACGCCCCGTCTTCTGCACGAACATATAGATCATTGATTCGAATACAGCCCTTATCATAAGCAAAATAATTGATCATATTTATTGATCATAAAGAAAACAAAGGTTCCCCGATCCGTGGGAACTTCTTTCTTTCGAAGCCATAGCCAAAGGCCTGACGGACATCTGTTCGGAGGCTTTCCTCCCGCTCCTGATCCCCCTCGGTTCTTCCTACCCTGATGACAGCGACAGACGTCGCTCCTCGTCGGGTTGTCGCCCGATGACCGGATCTTTGTCACCACCGTGAAAGGAAGAATGCCGTGCGATGCCTCCCTGTTTCGAAACGATTGCTCATGCTCGCCCCCCTCTTGCTCGCCCTGCTCTGCGCATCGGATGCGCGGGCCCAGCAGGCGAAATACTTTATCTTTCCTGCCTATGGGGGAAACCTCGCCTATCCCTTTAACTCAACCAAGGCCGCCGTACCGGGAAAATACCACACCGGACAGGATATCCATGGTCCGAACAACCAGTCGACCTACATCCTGGCTGCCAGCGTGGGAACGCTCCACTCCGTGACGATCAACGGACAGAAGGACCATGGAATGGGGAACTGCGTCATCCTGCGTCATAACGTCGTCGTATCCTCCAACGGGGCGACGGCGACGTACTACACGCTCTACGCCCACCTGGACGCCGTCGCAAACGAGCTGAAGGCAAGCGGCATCGTCGTGAAGCAGGGTCAGGTAATCGGGACCATGGGCTCCTCGGGTTATGGAGATGCCCATTACTGGGGCAAAACCCCGCACCTGCACTTCGAGGTGAAGACCGAGGGCATCCTGCACAATCCGACCAAGGGCGGACCCTACTGGGGATACACCCCAAAGTCGGCCCAGGAATACGGGTACGTCGACCCGGCAGGAGTGGTCGGGAAGTGGTATGCACGTTAAAAACTTCCTCCTTCGCGAAGAAGACAATGATCGGAGGCTCCTACCATCACGGTAGGAGCCCCTTTTTTTAGCGCAGCACCACGGAGTTCAATACCCTGTCCCTGTCTGCCTGGGATGGCGGGAAGACAAAGCTCAGGACGATATACAGATCGTTCTTTTGGAATAGGTAATGGATAGGATCACCCATTCCCTCTTGGCGGAATACCTGGGTATCCGTATCGATAAGCGTCACCCTTTCCGACATCATCGTTCCGGAAAGGAGATAGGCCAGGATGGTCGGATCCTTCGTCTGCATGATGTTGATAAAGGACATTTCGCCGTCACCCTTGCGTAACGCGATGGCGGAAACGGGAATCTCCCGTTCGTTGAACGAGATGCTTTCTTGCGTCACCTCGCCGTCGCGGACGTAGGCGGGATCATAGGCGAAGGTGATGTTCACGGCACGATCGGAGAAAATCTCCCACTCCTGCATGGATACGCAGGCGGAGAGGAAGAGACAGGCAACGAGGATAGGACGGAGATGCATGGGCATGGTGGCATGGGGGAAAGACGCGACCATTGTGCTCGCTTTCGGATCACTGCCAAGAGTGGATTGGAACCTTTCTCCATCGATACGAAACGGATGGCTTGAATAAGGGGTAAAAACGGTTCCATCGGGGGACGGAACAAGGCGTCAGGCATAGGTACCTTCGCGTTCCGCGAGGATGAATGGCACTGCGGCCAGCATATTGCCGTCGGCGATTTCGTTGCAGAAAGAAGGATCGAGGAGGCGGAGGATTTCCACGGGTTCCGTACGCACATTCCCCTCCTGGGTATCGGCATTGTCTTCCCCGCTGGATTCGGAAAGCCCGTGGGCCGTAAAGATGTGAAACATCGAACGGCTGCGCGAGGGATTCTGGGACAAGGTCGCGACGTGTTTCAGCTCTGCCGCCGTCCGACCGGTTTCCTCCTGCAACTCCCGGGCCGCGGCAACCGCGGGCTCTTCGCCATCCTCGATGTATCCCGCCGGGAACATGATGAGTTCGCGGCGGATGCCATGCTTGTAATGGCGGATCATCAGGAGTTCCTCGGCGGAGAGGAACGGAACCACCACGACGAATGCGCGCGGATGGGAGATAAGGTAATCGAACTCCTTTCCCGTATCCGTACGCACGGCTTCCATCGTCAACTTCATCCAGGGATCTTCATACACCGTGCGCGTCGAGAGAATATCCATCATAGGGAAGAGGGGGTAGGGGGAGGCATATATGTCGTTTTATAGATTTCCCGTGCGGTTGCAAGTCGCTCCGGACGGCCGAAGTCCACGATGGGAAACGAACATACCGACGCCCGGAGGAGCGCGGCTCTTCCTTCGCGCATGCCATTGAGGCTGTCCCTCAGGAGTTCGGGCAGGAAATCCCAATACACATCCACTTCGCCCTGCTTGTGAGACCGGCCTTGGAAACTTTCGCGTGGCTTATCCAGAAGCGACGGATCAATCATGAGGATATTGCTTCGGACGTATTCGCGAACGGATAGGGCGGAGAACGGCGGCGGTACCTCCGACTTCGTATCCCCGATGATCTCGGACGACAATGAGTCCACGTAGATGCCGGCATAGGAATCCATCCCGGGAACAAATCCGCCCACGGCCCACGTCGCGGTACCGCCCTGATGCCTGCGACGCAGCGCCGCTATATCATCGGCATGGAAAAGATTATCCTGCGCGAGCAGCAAATACTGCGAAAGATCGCCCTCTTTTTTGCGCACGTCCAACAGGGCGTCGTAGGTACCGGCCCCGTCGGGACGATCGCAGTGGATGAAGACATCATCCTTCTCAAAAGGCTCGAACATTGCGCGCATCTGCGCGGTGGTGGCAATGACGATCCTTTCGATGCCGCCCCTGCGCAGGGCGTCGAAGGCGTAATCGATCGCGCGAAGACCGGAATCCTCGTCAATCGGCACGAAACTCTTGGGCACTCGGCCCTGGGTGACGCTGTGCAGGCGCGTGCCCTTGCCGCCCGCGAACAGGACGGCGGTAACCGGTGGCATATCATGCATGCGCATCATAGAACGGAAGTGGAAGGAGGTAAGGAAGCGTGCGGAATGAAAGCGGGGTACAAGAGTGACCGCGGAGGACGAGCCGATACGATCACCGGCGTCGCATTGGGGACGTGGATCGCCTTGGTGTCTTCTTTGGACAATCCGAGCGCTTTCCCAAGCAGGCACCGGATGGTGACGGCGTGGGACACGATGAGAGCGTCCCGGCCAGGCATCTCCTCAAGCCGCTCCCACAAAGGCCACGCACGGTCCGTCACGTCGGACAGGCTTTCGCCGCCGGGAGCCTTGAGCAGAAAATCGTTTGCGAACGATATGGGGCGATACTCGGGGTACTTATGAAAAACGTCTTCGACGAATCGGCCTTCGAATACACCCAGCGACCGCTCGCTCAAGGCATCCGTATGCAGAACGGGAAGATTGAGATCCATGCGTGCGACAACCAGGGAGCACGTCTCGCGGGCACGATCCAAGATTGAACACATTATGTGATCAATAGAACATTCCAACCTCTTCATTTCTTCCGCTGCCAGGCCTGCTTGGAGGCGTCCGTTTTGCGTCAGGGGAATGTCGAACCGACCGGTAAACTTCCGTTCCGCGGGCGAACAAGGCAGATTCCACTCGGATTCGCCGTGTCGGAGGAGGATGACGCGATTCATGCGTGTAAACGGGAAAGCAGATCCTGCGATTCGTACCCATCACCTGTCAGACGCAGATACACCGGCGATGCGTTTGGTATTTTGAGCGTCGGGATGTCCGCCGCCGGCATTCCGAGGATGGCACCAAGCAGACACCGCACGACGGTCGCGTGCGTCACGAGCAGGATGTCCCCATTGGTGCGTTCCCGTACCCACTCCACGGCGGACCACGCCCGTCGGGTCACGTCTGACAGGTTCTCCCCTCCCGGCGCGCGCTTATAGAAGTCGCTGTCGAATCCGTTGAGACGCGGGTCATGGATGTACGCCGGGTGCGAGCGCTCCACCTCGTCGCGTGTCATACCCTCGAAAATGCCCAGCGACCGTGCCGTAAGATCGGCGCAGGGGACGATCTCGGGCGGATCCAACAGTTCGCGCAACGAAAGACGAGCCGTCTCCAAGGCCCGTCCGATATTGGAGGATGCGACGAATCGCAAGCGGATATCCGTGCGCGCCGCCAGCTCCCTGCCTAGCATGCCCGCCTGTTCCCGACCCAGTTGCGTGAGCGGGGATTCCTGTCGGCCGTAGTAGACGCGTTCGACGCGGTTGCGGATGTTGATCTCCGTTTCGCCGTGCCGTGCGAGGATGAGGTATGGCATTGGCATTCATGATCATGCACCCCCTCGCGTTGCGCATCGGGGTACCGCGGGGGCAAAGTCGCCCCATTGCGAATCAGCCCTGAGGTAAAATGAAAAACAGGTTCCGCGGCGGAGTGGAACGCGTGCAAAAATCCTCTCCCGTCGGGCGACAGGAGACCATGGATAGGCCAAGACCACTGCGATTGCACCCGTGCATATGCCACGATCGGACGAGACCGTGTATACTGAACGCATGTTCTTCAAACTCTTCGCCATCGCCCTTCCGGTTTTCCTCGCCATCGATCTCACGTGGCTGGGACTGATCGCCAAGGATCTCTACGCCAAGCAGATCGGCCATCTCCTCAGGCCGGACGTGAATTGGATCGCCGCGCTCGTGTTCTACGTGCTGTTCTGCGCCGGCCTGGTCTTCTTCGTCATCGCGCCCGCCGTGGACAAGAAATCCTGGCTGCAGGCGCTGGCATCGGGTGCGTTCTTCGGCCTCGTGACCTATGCGACGTATGACCTCACGAACCTCGCCGTGGCCAAGGGCTGGCCTCTCGGCATCACGCTGATCGACCTCGCGTGGGGTTCGTTCCTCGCGGCCTCGGTATCGGTGATCACCTACGCCATCGCCGCGAAGATCGCATGACGCGGGAATTACTGTTTCTCGGCGCGGTATTGTTCGTCTACATGAACGCCTGGTTCGTCGTGTCGGTGCTCTTGAAGCGCAACGACGTGGCGGACATCGCGTGGGGCCTCGGCTTCGTGCTCATGGCATGGACGGCGCTGCTTCTGTACGGATACTCCTTCAACGCACGGCTTGCCACAGGGCTGATCACGATTTGGGGTATTCGCTTGGCCTGGCACATCGGTCGCAGGAATATCGGCAAGCCGGAGGACCGGAGATACGCGGAGTGGAGAAAGACGTGGAAGCACTTTACCCTGCGCAGCTACTTCCAAGTTTTCATGCTGCAGGGAGTGCTGCTATTCGTCATCGCCTTGCCGGCGCTGTTCATCAGCCTGTCCGGACTGCATCGGTTCGGCTTCGTCGATATCATCGCCGTGCTCGTGTGGACGGTCGGATTTGTCTTCGAGTCCGTCGGCGACCATCAGCTGAAAACCTTTTTGAAAGATCCCGCGAACAAGGGAAAGATCATGCAGGAGGGCCTGTGGAAGTACACGCGCCACCCGAACTACTTCGGGGAAGTGACGCAGTGGTGGGGCATCTTCCTGCTGGCCGTCACGCTGCCCGGCGGATGGATGACCATCATCGGACCCGTGACGATCACGCTCTTCATCCTGTTCGTTTCCGGCGTGCCGATGCTGGAGAAGAAGTACGAGGGCCGGGCCGACTGGGAGGAGTATAAGAGAAAGACGAGCGTGTTCATCCCTATGCTCCCTCTAAACTGAACACAAATACTGTTCATATTTTTCTTGGTACCGTAGCGGTTTTAAATGAACACAAAATATGATCAGTGAAGTAGTGTATACTGCATCCCATGAATGAAGACGCAGCTTACGACTGGTACGGACAACTCCTGAAGCCCGAGTGGGCGCCGCCCGCCTGGCTCTTCGGACCGGTGTGGTCCGTCTTGTACGTCATCATCGCCATTTCGTTTGGAGCGGTGTTCCTCATGGCGTTCCGGAAAAAGATCGGATTCGCCGTCGCGCTTCCGTTCATCATCAACCTCGTCGCCAACGCGGCCTTCTCGCCGCTGCAATTCTGGCTCCGCAGCAATCCACTCGCGCTCCTCGATATCCTCGTCGTGCTCGGGACCATCGTGTGGGGCATGAAGTCGATCTGGAAACACGCGCGATGGATCGCCTACGCGCAGATCCCCTACCTCCTGTGGGTCAGCTTCGCGACGACGCTGCAAATCACCATTACGTGGATGAACCTCTAAGCAACGCGATTTATGAGAAATATTTTTCGTAACACGGTCCGCAGCATTTCTTGTGCAGCTTGATTCTCCGCACATGACATTTAGGACAAGGCTTGCCCTCACGATATTGCCCATGTTTTCCTCCCGTGAAGAGAATCACCAGTAAACTCCAAAGCCAGAGGAAAAACTTCCCTACATAATCCATACGTACATCATACATTCTTTAGTGAACACATTTTTAGTACGGATTTTTCCCCATCTGCAAAAGATCGCCACCCTTTCGGGCAGCGACCTTTTTTATGCGAAAGGAATCGTTCTCAGGCCGGATATTTGCCCTTCATCAAGCGCCGCGCAAGTTCCGGATTGCGGATCCAAGTCACGATGCCGACGACCGCGAGCATCACGAAGCCCGGCATGGCGATGGCAAGGCGTCCCGTCTGCACCGCTGCATCGGGAGGATTGAGATTATGCGTGAGGAACGTCGCCAGGACGCCGCCCATGTATCCGATCATCAACACGGCCCCGATGGCGGACGTGCGCGGGACGAGGAACAGGACGATCGTGAGGGCTTCGACGATCAGCAAGGGGAACTCGAGGCCGGCGATGCCGAGCGTGACGGCCATCGCGTGTTCGGGCGTGCCTTCGGCGGGCGGATTGATCTTTCCCATCAGCGCCATGGCGTGCATGGCAAGCAAGAGGACGACCAGCACCCAGGAGAAAACGCGAAGGCCGAGCAACTTGGTGTCCGGTACCTTGTTGCCCTTCGCGCGATCCAGCAATTCCGGCAGCGCGAAGTACGCCGTGAGCATGAGCAGTGCGAGGAGGATGAGCGGGAACCACCAGAACATCCCTTCGACATTCGTCGTGAGGCCCGTGGCCACGGCTCCGCCGAGCAAGCCGACGGACATGAGGAATCCGAGCGTGCGGGTGCGCGGGATGAGAAGGAGGATGGCGATCAGGATTTCCAAGACGCCGATGCCGTACAGGATGTTGACGGAACCGAAGATGGCGACGGCCAAGCCGGCCATCATGTCATTGTGCACCACGAGCTTCGGCAAGCCAGAGGCGAATAGAAGGAACAAGGACACGAGCCACAGGGGGGCCAGCGTCAACGCGTGTTTCATCTTCATCATAGGGATAGGGGTGTAGGGGGAAGGGATGAAGGGATTGTAGCGTCTGCGCCCTATGAAAAAAATGCCGGACCAGGGCGTACCCGGTCCGGCTGCCGATCCGAAGATCGACGGGTTTTCTTGGCAGCCTTCAGGAGAAGGCTGGTCGGGATTTCCGCCCCAACAGTTCTTTAAGACGGCTCAGCCACAATCGGACCCTGCGCATCGTCGGCTCCTTTTGCCAAGGGAACGAACTGCAAAACCGCATCCAGCCTAGCACGGCACGCAAGTGGTTTCGACGCCTCTTTCCCGTGAATCGATCAACCGCAACGAACGCCCTCAGGCAGACCGCTCCTTCACCCGCTTGAGCTCCGCCACGAGGATGAAGCTGACGATCACCAGTAAAAACCACGACCCGATGATGCCGACGTGCACCGTCTTCCACGCATCGGCCTGGTGCGCGTACTGCCATGCCCGCAGCCACGTGGCGATGTTCTCGGCGATCCACACGAAGAAACAGATCAGCAGGAACGCGAGCGTGACGGGCATGGACCGATAGGTCGTCGTAAAGAACCGCACGCGTGTCTTCCAAAAGAGGATGAACAGCGCGGGGATGATGATCCATCGCACATCCGGAACGTACACGTTGGTGAAAAAGTTGAGATAAATCGCCGCGCCCAGGATCGCCGCGAGCGTCCGCGAGGGCCAACCCGGCAACTCGATGCGGAAGTAGCGCCAGCCCTGCGTGAGGAAACTCGCGACCGACGCGTACATGAACCCGCTGAACAGCGGCACGCCCATCACCTTGGAATACGCGAACGTCGGGTAACTCCACTGCCCGTGGTTCACCTTGTAGATTTCCATGACGACGCCCAGCAGATGGAACAGGCAGATCACCTTCAGCTCGTCTTTCGTTTCCATGCCGGAGAAATAGAGGAACGCCTGCATGCCCAGGCAGAGAAGAAGAAGGAAGTCGTAGCGGGGCAATCCCTCGATACCGACGTGCTTCGTGAAGAGCAGCACCGCGAAGATGTAGACGGGGAACAGGCACGAGAGGGCGTTTTTCGCGCCGAACACAAGCAGCTCCCGAAGGAAGCGGCGCGCGGGGCCGAAGGACGGATCGGGCTTCAGGGATGTTTCGAGCCAGCGGGAGACGGATGTCTGCATGAACGTTCAGCGTACCGCGTGGCGGACCTTCAGGAAATAGCGTTCGTAGTCCAATTCATGCGCCACCTTCTCCTCCCGGAGATTCTTGCGCGCCGTATTGACGACGTTCGGATGGCTCTGCGGACCGTTCGCGCGGATCTCCCCGCCCGGCTGCAAGTGCGGCAACGCTTCGGACAAAATATTCGCGAGCAGCTGCGCCTCCACCGTATCCGTCTCGTATTTTTCCCCGCCGAAGGGACCCATCTGCCTGATCTTATCCGTCAACGCGATGCAGATGCTTTCCGGAAACACGATGAGATCGAACATGCCGATGTCCGGCCATTCCTCCAACATGTCGAATTCCACGGATGGAATATCGGCGGCACCCGTGATGTCAGGATGTTTGTCCGCGATCAGGATGTTGTCCGCGGGTATGCCAAGTTCCACCAACACCCGTTCCAAATACGCGGGATGCGCGCCGACGCTGAGGATGCGCTTTCCCGGTTGCGAGAGCAATGCAACGTCGGCTTCCGTCACGAGTCCCGTTTTCACATGGTGGCTCGGCCGATAGAGCCAGGAATATGTTTCGCTTGTGATGCGCGTTTTATCCTCCGGATCGAGAACGTCGGGAAAGAGTCCCTGCTCCAGGGAGCGGACGCGTGCGGCAAACGAGCCTTCGTCGGAGGATTGCATCATCATGGGAGGAAGGATCATACCTTACTTCCGCGCAGCCTGCCTGAACAGCACTCCCGCCACGACATAGCACGCGGCGATGCATGCGCTCAGGATGAACACCTTCAGCGGGCCCGGCGCTTCCAGGATGTACGGATCATTCAGGAGCAAGGCGATGGTGGGAACGAGCAGGACTATAGCCGCCATGCAAAACGCCGTAATGGAGAGTCCCTTCGGCTTCAGGCGGGACACTGCCAACCCGATGAATCCGACGGGAACGACGAGGAAGTAACACGCCGACGTATTGTTGCCATCCCCGATGATGCCGACTGCGAGGTTCACGTAAATGATGCCGAAGGTGGTGAGCGTGGTGAGCGCCACGGCGATTTTGTAGAGTGTATTCGAAGATTGCTTCGCGAGGAGTTCGATCATCAGGAAGGTGACGAAGAGGAGCGTTCCCATGAGGAGGAAACCGGCCGGTCCCCAATCCCAGCTTTCGACGGTGAGTTCCCCGATGGCGGGAAGGACGAGGATGCCAAGCGTGATGAGCAACGGGCGAAGGAATGTCTTGGACATAACGGGGGAGGAAAGATGTTGGAGAAAAAGATGCAGGAAGGTTTCGGCGAAGGTGGAGAGTATGAAGAGGAAAACGGATTCCCTACTCCTACTCCTAATCCTCTCGTTACACATATCATTGAACGTCTGTAGCATCCCCTCACCATATCTCTCCCGATACTTCTTCGGATACAAGCGCACGAGCGATGCGTACAGCCGGCGGTACGGCTCAGAAGGCATAGCCGAACGTAAGCGGGAACGCTTTCTGTTTCGCCAAAGACACGACCTCGTTGTAGCGCTGCAGCTCGGCGGACAGC
The DNA here is from genome assembly GCA_964603635.1 of uncultured Candidatus Peribacteria bacterium. GTDB lineage: Bacteria > Patescibacteriota > Gracilibacteria > Peribacterales > Peribacteraceae > CAZRVH01. The sequence goes on along the minus strand of CAZRVH010000001.1, from coordinate 94,676 downwards.
GCCTTCTTTCCCTCCGCCGTGAGCGCGTAGTACACGCGGCGCTCGTCATCCATCTCGGGGTCGATCTTCTTGTCGCTCTCGCGAATGAGGCCCGCGTCGATCATGCGACCGATGGAGCCGTAGAGCGTGCCGGGACCCATCTTCACCTTGCCGTGCGACTCCTCTTCCACCTGCTTCATGATGCCGTAGCCGTGGCGTTCGGCAGCGGAGAGCGCGAGGAGGATATGGAGCACCGCGGGAGTAAGGGGGGTGGGATTGGACATGCGCCGACTATATATCCGTCACGGATATAGTGCAAGAAACAAAAGAAAATTACTAACTATATGAAATGAAGTAGGTTTTAATTTAGTAAAACAGGTTTATAAGCCAAATCAAATTTAATAAGGTCGTTGTAATTAAGAAAACCAAAGTATACAATCTCGTTGTGCCAGCAATTTCTAAACAAGCTCTGAATCAGGCCATTGTTTCTCTCGAAAGAAAAAGAAACAGTAAAGTTATAGTTTATATGACGGGCGATAGACAACCGTTGCAAGTTTTTGGAACGCAAATTGCATCAGATATTTTACCTTATTTTAAAAAAATTCTTAAGAAGATAGATCATACTGAAAAAATTACTTTAGCGATTTATACCAATGGCGGACATTTAGAAACTCCTTGGCCATTGGTCAATTTAATTAGAGAGCATTGTGATGAATTTGAAGTAGTTGTTTTAGAAAAAGCTTTAAGCGCAGGCACTATGATCTCATTAGGTGCTGATAGCATCATAATGAGTCGTTACGCTCACTTAAGCCCTATAGATCCTGCCGCAAACATTAAAGATGCCAATAATCAGACTAAGCAATTCGAAATTGAAGATATCATTGGCTACATTGATTTTGTAAAGGACAAAATCGGAGTCACTGAACAACACGCGCTCTGTGAAATTATGAAAGATTTAACGAAAGAAATCACACCAACACTGCTAGGCTCAGCAAATAGAACTCATGCTCTAGTTAGAAGGCTTGCAAAAAATCTTTTGCGTCTACATAAGACTAAGGTTTCCGACGGACAGACAAAAGAAATTATCGAGCACTTAACCCAAAAATTATTTTCCCATAAACACTTAATCAATAGAAATGAGGCCAAAGAAATTGGCTTCGATGAGATTGTCATCTTCCCGGATAAAGCAACTGAGAAAATTATTGAAAAACTCTTTGACTCATACTCTTCACACCTTGAATTAGAAGATGAGCTTGATGCACAAAAAATTCTAGGCAGAGAGATTAAGAAAGAGATCATCGTTAATAGAGCGGTAATTCACTCAACAGATATTAAATTTAGCTTTCAGACCAATTGCACAGTTACAAAAATACCTGACCCCTCCGGAAAAAATCAGTTCAATGTTAATGCAACCTCCAATAAATGGAGTATTCTTTAAATTCCTATGCAGTATTTCTCCCAAACAGGCACCGGCATCAATGAAACAACGCGCCAGTTAACCGCTCCACCAAATAGTGGTAATTTTTCTACAATCGTTGGCTCTGGAGAAATTGTTTTTCAAGAGACTAAAGACAGTTTTTCTACAAAAGCTGGGGTTTTAATAAATGGAGATGGGATGAATGAAGAACTAAGCCCTGAAGAAGAAAATCGTTTTTATCGAAAAGTTTTAAAGACAAGTTTAATCTAAATATATGTATGTCACTGCAGACACTGTTGATGCAGCGACTTTGTATCAAGGAGACATAATAGCCGACCTACCTTTCTTCATTTTTGAAAAAAACCAAGCTATTAAAAAAAATGATGAAGGTCTATACGAAGAAGACAATACTGAACCACAAGATCGATCGCTTTTTGCTTTGGAAGCAAAAAAACAAAAGATGATCATACTTTCTCAAACATGTGACGTTCAACGTCGTACTCATGTTATTGTTTGCCCTGTCTATCCACTTGCAGAGTTTATTACAGATAGAACTATTAATACTAAAAATGTTGAATCAATCAGAGCGAGGAAAAATAATTATTTATTTTATCTACCAGCATTTGAGAGTTTTCCTGAGTCTATAGCGGATTTTCAGACAATGACATACGTACCCCGTTCTGTACTTCAAATATACCTCCTTAAAAGAGAGATAACTTTAAGCGATCTAGGCAGACATCATCTCGCATGGTCCCTTGCAACGTATTTCGGACGCCCTCATGAAAATTGATTTTTATTTAGATTTACATTTTTAATCACTGCTACACTCCAATACATCCCTCCCCCTCCCCCATGAAAATCGCCTACTGGATCATCACCGGCCTTCTCTCCTTCTTCACCCGCCTTCGCGCGAGACCATTTGCGTGATGTAATAAAGAAAAACACCAAATAAGAGGAGGTGCGCTACGCCGGCCTCGTCTTCGATCTCCTCGGCACATTCGTGTCGCACATGTTCGTCCCGTCCGCCGTCATACCGTACATCTGGGCTCCGTCGTTCGTCGGCCTCATGCTCACGCTGGCATCCTACGTATTGCTGCGGAAGGCGTATGGAAAGGAGACGAGGTTGGCAGCGATTCAATAAGGAACATTACTAATTTACATCTCACGGAGCGACTTTCCTCCCATATCCTGGAAGCGCAGCATGCACGTTTGCAATCTATGGATTGCCTCATCGACTGCAGCCCTATCGCGGTCAGATACCCTCAATCCTATCAACTTCTGCTTGAAACGGGCCAACACATGCTGATCAAAGACCGTTGCCATAAGCGCGTCGCTATACGTGCGCTCGACACTGCACACAGCTTCCAAATCCGGAGAGATGGCTCCGAGTTCATTGAGAATCCACAAAGGGATTTCTTCATCATTTCCTCGCAAGACATCGAATATGGTTTTCTTTGCGGCGATGAGCGGCGAGAGAAGATCGACGATGATTTCCCTGTTCTTCTTACCCTGCTCGACGTACGCCTCATCGAGCACTCCCTTTTCCCTTTTCGGCAATGACTGGGGCTCCGGCAACAGGGCGTATCCTTTGTTCGTCTTATCGGCAAAGAAACCTGAGAGCTCGCTGGTCCGCGAAGGCATTTGTAATTTCCGGATCGCTTTCGCTTCTATTTGCCGGATCCTATCTCTCGTTACCTTGAAAATATGAGCTACTTCTTCAAGGGTATAGGAATATCCGTCTTCCAATCCGTATCGCAGTTTTAAGATTTCCCTCTCGCGATAACTGAGTGATCGAAGTACTTTGTACATTTTACCGCGCAGCTCTGCGTTCTCCGCGAATTCAACCCCGGTACTATCGGATGACGGAATGGTTTCATGCAGGTCGATGAAAAGGGGTTCCGTTGAACTGAATGCGTCATCCTCATCCAAGGTGCCTTGCATATGCTCGTTTTCAATGGGCTCGTGAAGATGGATGTCGATGGACGGAACCTCATCGCGCTTCGCGACCCTGCAGAAACGACGGAAGTCCTGTTGAAAACGGGCGGAGAACCTGGACCATGTTTCAATCGCGCCCGATTGCACTTTTTCCACCAGATCCATCAATGCCTCGAACGCGATGTCATCCAACTTTTCGACAACCGCCTCTTCAAAGCTCTCATCGCCGAATTCCTGGAATCCGACGTGGCGGGTAATGCGGCCGATCCAAATCTGCAAAAGATCAATGAAAGCGAAGACCGCTTCCTTATCGCCGCCCGCGATATCGAGAATCAACCTGTTCAACCTTTGGAAACCCGCGGAGTTGAAATGGAAATGCATGGAAGACGTTTCCGGCATGTAGTACATGTGTTCGACGGAAAACCTCTTCTGGGAGAGATCCATCAACTCCATTCCGTATGTCAGCTTATACGCCGACGTCTGATTTTTCTTGCCTATCACTTTTTCCTTCTCGCTCGAAGGCGCACTTTGGCTTACCTGTCCAGCCGCATGGGCGAGTTCGATGGCGATGCCTTCTTCGGCGCCGCGCCTTGCCTGGAAATCGAGGAAGGTGAGGGAGCGATGGTCGGCATCCTGGGTATTGATGAGGAACGCAATTTCCTTGCCGGGCAAAAAACGAAGCGCCCGCATTCCCGCCTGTCCCACTCCGACATACGTCTGCCTGGGCACCGTGTCGATGACAACGGATGTCATTTGGCTATCGAAAGACTGTTGCAAGACGGACGTAGAGACGAGAACAAGGATCTTTCTCGCATGATAGCGTTCCACCAATGCGTTTCGTTCCTGAAGACTCATCCCCGCATGTTCGCCACTGCTGCCTGTATGAATGGGCGCCGCGATTTGCTCCACGGCATCGGGGTCGATTCCCTTTGCGCGCAGGATGGAACGGAATTCCTCGTCCTCTTTCAGCGCGGGCAAAAGCGTATCGTTGAATCTTTTGGCGAGATCGTGAACGTGTTCGATGCTCGCGCAGAAGGCCAGCGTCGGCTCTCCTAGCAACGTGTATTCCTTCCCACTCACCGTGATCCTGGCATCTTTGTAGAGACCGGGGAAGATATTGTTGCGAGTCGCCACATTGATCGCTTTCGCGACTTGGGCGCTTTCTTCCTGTTCCGGGGAGACAAGCTCCAGACCCGTTACGACGTCGGTCGTAATAAGGATGTTTCGGAAATCCGAAATTTCCTTTCTTTCGATGGCGGTCTCCAAATTGAGCTCATGGATTTTCCTACCGAATACGATTGCGACTTCTTTGCCTTCGTAATATCGCGGCGTCGCTGTAAAACCGACGTTGATGCTTCTGTTAAAAAGTTCCAGCAAGCGCTGCGCTGTCACGGTGAGGTATTTGTGCGCTTCGTCCCAGATGACAAGCCTGTACCGCCCAGGATCGATGACGATTTTTTGCTTGTCAGCATGCGCCACATCCGGCTCTTCCTTTTCCTCGAATACCTGCGCTTCCGCTTCCGCGCTTTTTCCCAGCATGCATCGCAAGAGTGATGCATAGGTAATGAATGTCAGCCTGCCGATCCGTTTCTCGGATTGGTACACGACGCCGACATCCATATCGGGACACAGACTTCTCGCTTTTCCAGCGAAATCCGTCACCGCCTGCTGCGACGGAACGACATAAAGGCTGTCGTTTCCCAGACGATGCATTGCGTACGCAGCCGCAATCCCTTCGCGCGTTTTTCCCGTGCCTCCCGGTTGAATGATGTGGGAAAGACTCTCGTTTTGGCGGACGCTATCTCGCAGTGCCTCGAGCCCTTCGCATTGCGAAAGGCGCAACGGTTCGTTCTGTGCTCCGAATGGAATGATTTCCAGATTCGTGGCCGTCAGGATCTGATTAAGCGCGGCTGCATATGCCCTGCTTTCTTCCGGGTTCAGCCCCGCATTCACAGGTTTTTCGGGGGTGACCGGAGCGTCCGCATGCTCTATATGATTCATATGGTTAAATTAATACATTATTCAATTCTTGTCAAACTTACGCAAATCTTAGATGGATTATTAAAATAGCCTGAAAATAAGCTTTCTCCGGCTTCGAAAGTCATACTCTTCACCATCACATCCTACATATCGCTGCGGAAGGCGTATGGAAAGGGGGTGAGGTTGGCAGCACTAATTTGATTCTTACTTTTATTATTTCTTTTCAGGAGAGTAGTCGATTTGCCAAAGGCCTAATTCCAAAAATTTCTGATATGCAGAAATCCCACTTCCCTGGCCGACTTCGTACCTCACTCTCCGTCTAAAATAATCCCTACCATCCTCGCAGTCAGTAATGATTGGAACAAACTTGCGTGCGTTATTAAATTGCGGATCGTCAATAACCTTGCGCCATTCATCTGACAATCGTCCGTTGTGACTATGAAGCAAAACGTAAGGATGGAGCTCAAGTGCTTCATCTCCGAGAATATCCCGACAATCCTTTCTTATGCCGGAGATTCTTGCAGAAAGTTCACTGCATGGATTTTTTTCTAATTTTTCACGACCGTTCGTAACCGTACTGATTGATTTTTCCTGACTACCCTTCCTCAACTCAAACCAATCAGATGCAGTCCATTGTTTCATTTCGATTGCCATGATGCTGTCGTGATTCTTCTTCGCTTTTCCGCACAAAAGGGCATCGATCCTTCTCCATGAATCAATCCTCGCCTCTAATACGACGATTAAATCAAGTGGCAGATTCGTTTGCTGCAAATACGAAGCAAGCTCTTTAGGAGAAGTGCGCCATGAATTAAATTCAGACGGGGAGATATCGTGTCTCGGGTCAGAATGAAATGTGCGATGTGCGTCAGCTAAACGATGTGCAAGATAGTCTTTCGGCTTTTTCACATCCTGATAAAACTGCGCGAGGGATTCCGCATAATACGCAGATGAGTGATGATAATCAGGCTGCTTCATAACTATATATATTATATCATATATTTATAAAAAGTCTTTATTGGTTTAAAATAGCTTTAAATCCTCTTTTGAATAAGTAAAAGAATATAGAAAGTTACTGATATAATCATATCAATGAAACCCTACGTCATCCTCCTGCGCGGAATCAACGTCGGCGGCAACAGCATCCTGCCCATGGCGAAGCTGAAAACGTACCTGGAGAAGCTGGGATTCGAGGACGTGAAAACCTACATCGCGAGCGGTAACGTACTTGTGCGGTCCGACAAAACGCCCACGCAGATCAAGGCGATGATCGAGAAGGAATTGCCCTCGCTCTTCCAGAAAGGCTCGCCGGTCATCACGGTGACGGTGCTGAGCCACGCGCAACTCAAGTCCATCATCAAGGACAAACCCAAGGGATTCGGCGAGAAGCCGGACACGTACCACAGCGACGTCATCTTCCTGATGGAAGGCACGGCAGCAAAAGCGATGGCCGCGTTCAGTCCGAATCCCGAGGTGGATACCGTCTGGCCCGGAAAGGGCGCCATCTACTCCCAACGCCTGAGTGCGCTGCGTACCAAGAGCCGGCTCAACAAAATCATGTCGTCCCCGCTCTACAAGGTGATGACGGTCCGCACCTGGAACACCGCGACGAAGCTGTTGGCGCTGCTGGAAGAGATGAACGGAAAGTGAGCCAAACCGGATGACCCAGGCCCAGGCACTGGTACAATGGGGCCATGGCAGCAAAGAACATCTCCGGCGGAGTGGTCCACGAGGTTCCCGCGGATTTGAAGAAAGCGCTGGTTTCCGACAAGGAAGCGCTGGCGCAGTGGGAAAGCCTGACTCCCCTCTCGCGCAACGAGTGGATCTGCTGGGTGGAATACGTGAAGAAACCCGAGACACGCGCGGAACATGTGAAACGCGTTCCCGAGCAATTGAAGGACGGCGACCGCCGCCCGTGCTGCTGGGTCGGCTGCATGCATCGCACGGATAAGAAGCTGAGCAGTACCCAAAAGTGGATCCTGGATACAAAGAAAAAGAAGTGACCCGGGCGCTCAATCGTGGACGCGCCTGAAGATGTAGGAATCTTCCACGGGGATGATGGTCAGCGGCTTCTTGTACACGACGAACGACACGCCCGCCTCGCGGAAGCGATCTTCGTATTCATCCAATAGCGCCTGCTTCGCAGCATCCAGTCGGGCCCCCTCCAAACGCGCGCACAGATGTCGCTCCAAGGGAACGTTTTTCAGGAAGACGCCGCGCCGGTAGGTCATGACGTGTTCGTTCAGCGCCGCTTCCAATGCGACCCGGGCCTCGGCGACTTCTCCGTGCGGAACGTGCCATTCACCGGGATCCAAACCGAGATACACATCGTCGGGAATGTCGGCAAGGAAAGGAATCGCCTTTCGGGCTTGGATGAGTATCGCCGTATTGGCGGGATCTTGCGCATGCATGTTCCGATTCACTCTAACGCAGTCGGAGCGCGGGGAAAACCGGCTATTTGCCATATATATCGATATATTTCATGATGTACAAATAAAATACGTTTCCGTATACTGCGCGCCGCTCTGCAGGCTGTCTGCCTGAAGAACGGATGTGTGCTCTTTTTCATTTTCGGTTTTTCGCAAAAAAGAAAGAAGGTCCCCCATGATTCGACGAACGTTTGGCGCGCACTGGCTCGCATCCCTTGGAATCCTGAAAATAGGCGACCAAGCGAAATTGCAAAAGGTGGCGCAAGAGATGGCTATGGTAGTAGGCTGCGGACTGTTCGAACTCGCCTGCGATCCCGTCAACAATATGCCGGCAGCCGCCACCGGGCGTGCGCTGATAGATGGCGGCATCAAAGAAACATCCTATTGCCGCTTCTTCCCGGGTGATGAGTCGTGCGGCGATCCGTTGGGCACGGGAGAATCTTTCGTTCAGGCGATCCAAACGCTGAAAGATGATATCCGCTTCATCGAGGGGTTGCGCGACACAGGCCTGACTGTCCGGCACATCACCGGGCCGTGCGTATTCGCCCTTGGAAAGAAGTACGATCATCTGGATCGGGAGGAAATCCGGTCACGCATCCTGCGGTTCGTGACAATCATGGCCGACGATATTTCCGGGGCAAAATTGCAATTGAATATCGAGTATCTGCGTCCAGGCGAGGACCAAGGGGTCATCGGAGGCATCGAGGAGGCATGCCTTCTCCTCGATCGGATCAAGCTGCCGCACGTGAAGCTGCACGGGGACACGTTCCACATGCTGGAACGAGGCGAGGTACCGCATGAAAGCATCCTTCGCGCAGGCAGCAGGCTTGGATACCTCCACGCGCATGGCTCGCAGCGTGTAGTGCCCGGGGCTTTCCAGCTTGATGACACGGGAGGCATGATAGACGTTGTGAATTGGTACCTGATGGGCAAGGCCCTATCACACGTCAAATATGCGGGCCCGGTTGTACCGGAACCGTTCGGCGCGGAGATCCGTGCCGAGATTCCGGAATTGGGGGAGGGATTGCCACCGGCAATCAATCCCCAAGTCTACTATAGAACGGCGTATAACCACCTGGAAAAACAAGGTGTGCTTACGCTCTAGCGGACCCACGCCCCTTATCGACATCGGTCGGTAAGGGGTTTTTCTTGCGTGGAAAAACAAAGGCGCGCGGCCGAACGGTTGTCGCAGTCACGGTTGAAACCGAAGAAGCAAGAGGCGAACGCTACTTATATCTTAGGAGCTTCGATCATCCACTCGATGCCGTACTTATCGCGAAACATCGCGGCGTAGGTACCCCAGGGGCTTTCGTCCATCGGCATTTCTACCGTGCCTCCGGCGGACAGGCCATTGAAGATCCTTTCGGCTTCCTCCTTGTTGTCGGCGTACACGGTGATCTTCGACCGGTTCTCGTTCTCGTTCACCGGCCCCATTTCCGCGGGGACATCGTTGGCCATGAGGACCGTGGGACCGATGGGAAGCGTGATCTGCATGATCTTCTCCGCATTCGCATTGTCGGCCGGAAAACCGGGCAGGTCCTTGAAGCGGATGACCTTGCCGAACTCCCCGCCGAAGACGGACTGGTAGAAGGTAAACGCCTCTTCGGCATTCCCGTTGAAGTTGATGTAGGGGTTGAGGGTGGTCATATGCTTGATTGTAGAGGCCTCCCGAATTTTTTGAAATGAAAGCGGAAAAAATGCGGCGATTGGCTACTACATACATATCTTGTAACGCTTCGATTACTACTTATGAAGCTCAGGCAGCATCGAACCTCGCCTTATTGTCAGCCATCCACTTCTGCTTATCCTCTTCGGTATGGGCGGAATCGTTCATGACCTCGGGATGAGCCTGCATGTAGTGGGGCATGAGATTCATCATCCACGCTTCGAACGTTTCTCCTTCTGCCGTTGCATCACAGAGATCGCATGTAAGGGTTTTCATAGGCTTTAGGTGGTTATCTTATAAAAAACGAACTATACCGTAGGTACAAAGACCAAAGAGCAGGAACTGCAAGAACAGATACACCGTCTCCAGAGCCAGAAAAGAGACGCTTCGAGACTCTGCGTGTTTCGCCATCGCCGCTATGACGTGGGAACTCCACAGAAATATTCCGCAGAGAAGCATGTAGACCATGATGGCCGAAAGTGACGACTGATATTGGGGCAGCAAAGACAATCCTGTCGAAAGCACAACACCCTGAACCACCATCGACAGAAGTCCCAGCTGCGGCTTGGGATTGCCACCAAAATACTCCCACTTTTGATAGAGGGGTTTAAAAATAACCATATGCCAAACGACGGCATAGGGAAACGTCACAAGACAGTACGCGAATGTGCTAAGAAGAATAAATTTCATACTTCAGTATTGTATCGGGAACGCGTATAACGAACAACGCATGTGTCTGGCCTGGTAAGCTGTTATGAAATCAGTGGTGGAGATGCCGTAACTGACTACTATCTTACAAGCCTGGAATGGTTTTTATTTCGCTATGACACCACCCAGGACAACAGCCAACAAACCGAATATGTATGCAGGTAAAAGAGGCTCGCGGAAGAACAAGACAATAAGGAGTGCGGCAACTACAGGGGTAAGGAAGACAAAGGGTGCGACAAAAGAAGCATCTCCATACTTCAATGCCTGAAGCCATAATACATAGGAAAGCCCGTTGATAAGTGCACCGTTAATAACTATCGGCAACCATGCCGTGCCTTGGGGAATGGCAAAATGCGATGTCAGAAACATCGTAAGCGCCGAGAAGGCGGTGGCTGAGATGAAAAAGTATACCGTGGCACTGAATGCTTCGTTCTTGGATTTTTTGCTTAACACAGAAAAGAGCCCGAAGACACTCGCTGCAATCAGGACAATGACATCGGCTCCAAGGCTGCCGAACTCCAATGCTTGGAATCGCCCCTTGGTAAGGACGATGACAACCCCCAAGAATCCCAAGACGAGTGCGATAATGGTTCGCGTGGTCGGACGTTCTTTAAGGAATATGGTCGAGAAAAGTACGATGAATATAGGCCACGTATATTGCAAAGCCAGAACCTCTAGCCCCTGAGCGTGGGCATAGCCGTAATACAGCAAAAGGTAATACAGGAAGGCCCCTAAGAAACCCAGGAAAAGAGCATTGAGTATTCGCTTCGGTGAATACTCTTTCATCGTAGAAATTTTTCCTGCAAAAACAGCCGCCAAAAATACAACCACCAATGACAGTGCGCTCGACCAAAAAAGAAATTGGACGTTATCCAACGTGCTTTGTCCGAATTTTGAGACAACAGGAATAAACGCCCACAGTACGATGCAACTGAGCGTGTATCCAACCGCCTTTATCTTCGAATTTTTAGCATCCATAAAGGTAGGTTATCATATTATGACACAAATATTCACATCAGTTATGGAATCAATGGTGGAAAGGATCCGATTTGAGTAGAATATCAAATAAGCCTCTTATTCCGAAAGGCGAAACCTGATGATGTTTTTAAATAACGCTCAAATTCAAAGGCTTTTGTTTCTGATGTAAACGCAGCATAAAAAACCAGCTCTCTCGGCGGCATTTTCGCGGTAGTACGCACCTCACCGTGACTGTGTTTTCCTAATCTTCTTTTCAAATCCCGAGTGAAGCCGATATAAAACTGACCATTTTCAAGCGACAGAATATAAACGTAAAACATTCTGAAAGTATGCATGTCTTTCTTCGATCTGCATGACGAAAAATATCATCCCTATGAAAGGGAATCGATTTTTGGCTTCGGTGCACATAAAAATGCGTTCTTTACAGTGGTAGAACCTGCCCCACGCCGCTGCTCTCGCAGCTCTGCGGGGCACACTTCGCAGTGTGCATCATGATTGTGGCGATATGGTTCACCACGCGAAGCTCCCATCAGGGAGCGAAGTGTGGTGGAGATGCCGGGAGTCGAACCCGGGTCCAACGTGGATGAATGCTGCCCGTACGATCATGAACCTTTCGTTACAACGCATCCCCTAAGATAGGAACAAAGAAAGGGAGTGAGGATTGATGCTGAATTCGGGCGGACCGTCACATCAGTCGGAGGCCAACCTCGCTAGTGACGCCTTATCCCTTCAGCGAGGATCGAGGGTAAGACGCGTTTCCGGTAAAGGGAAACTTAAGCAGCGAAAGCGTATGCCGGGGTCATGCTCGCGAGAGCAGACTGGAAGCGTGCGCCGAGCGTGCGTACAGATGTTTTTGCATCTATGGTTGCAACAAGTGGGTATCGGGAACCGTTGCCATCCCGGATCGAAGCAAAGCATCCAACGTATTCACGCTGTCGAAACCTGTCATCCCCAATGGTGAATTCGAGCTGAACCCAAGTCCGAAGGACGCCGGGTGAAGCCGAAGATCCATTGTCCCGCCGTATTCCCGGCGTAACACAGTGCAGCCGGACGAAGGCGAACAATAGTCTTTTATCCCTAATGGAAGGCTAAATATCTGAATACATTTTTTGCTCTTCGAGAGAGCCATTGGTGTAAACGAACACAAGGAAAGTATAGCGCCAATCCCCTCCCATTGCACGGATTTTCCAAGCGAATTATGCCATCGGCAGCGTGATGCTCACCTTCGTGCCCACGTCCTCGATGCTTTCCACCGCGATGGTGCCGTTCATGCCGTCCGCGATGCCTTTGCAAATGTAGAGGCCGAGGCCGTTGCCGTCCGGCTTGCGGAGGTGCGCGTTCTTGCCGCGCATGTATTTCTCGAACAGGCGGGGCATGTCGGCGGTCGGGATGCCGCAACCGTGGTCCTGGATATCGATATGGATGATGCGGTGGACGGGATGCACGCGCACGTCGACCGTGCAGGCCTTGGTGGAGTACGCGATGGCGTTGCCGATCACCTCGGACAGAAGCACGCGCAGGTATTCCCTGTCGGCCAGCACCTTGACCCCTTCGTCGCAACGGATGGATAACTGCTGTTGCGATGCCTCCAGGATCGTCTTGTATTTCAAAGAGACGTCCTTCAGCACGGACGGAAGGTCCGTAGGCGCGATGTTGAATTCGATGGAGCGGAGATCGATCTTCTCCGCGAACTGCAGCGTGTCGATGATGCCGTTCAGGCGGCGCAGCCCTTCGTTCATGGTGGCGATGTGCTCGGGAACGACGTGCTCCAATTGCTGCAACGTCAGGTTATCGCTGAGAGTTTCCAAGGACCACTGCATGATGGTGATCGGCTCGCCCAGCTGATGGAACGTCAGCTGCAGGAGACCGGAGCGCTCCTTATCGATCTTCTTCAGGGCTTCGACGTTGTGCGCGTTCCACATGTAGAGCAAGTATCCCGCGACGATGAATCCGGAGAGGATGACCAGCAGGAGGATGAACGGCGAGATGACGCTGCGCGACAGGCGGAAGAAGTTGCCGGCGTCCATGTCGATGCCCAAAATGGCCACGGCCTTGCCGTCGGCGTCGAAGACGGGGGCATAACCCGAGATGTAGCTTCCCCAACGATCTTCGGTGATTTCCTCGTCCGTCACGGGCTTGGAGAAGCCATCCGTGCGGAGAGGCAGGAAGGAATCGTCGCTTACGTCATATTCCTCGCCGGGCAATCCGGGCGCCTCGTCATCGTCCACCGTACCGCTTTCGTTTTCATCCAACTGCGCCGCGGTAAGCGCGCTATCCGCGTCTACAACGAAGGCGAGGGTATCCGGATCCTGCGTCTTGCGCATGACGTACGCGTAGAGGATGAGCGGGTCTTGCGCACGGACGGCCTGCACCTGCTTCAGGAGGCGCCGGAAGGCGGGAGAATCGGTATCGTCCGCGCCACGGACCTGCGCCACGAGGGCGGGATCGATATGCAACGCGCCGACGGCGGCGGTGACGCGCAGGTGTTCGCGCAGCTGGTTCTTCATGAGCTCCTCGCTGCGGGCGAAGAGGAGGTACCCCATCAGCACCGCACCCGTCACGACGACGAACGGCGCCAGGAAAATGCGCAGGCGCTCGCCCCTCGTGACGGACGAGAAGAAGTATCCCAGCCAGGTATCGCGGGTTTTCATCATCATGGCAGCGGGAGCGTGATGCGGATATGCGTTCCTTGTCCGAGTTTGCTCTTCAGCATGATAGTGCCGCCCGCATGCTCGACGATGCCCTTCGCGATGTACAGGCCGAGTCCGTTGCCCACGGGCTTGCGCTTCATGGCGTCGCGGCCGCGCTTGAATTTCTCGAAGACGGCAGCGACCTCGTCCGGGGCGATGCCGTAACCCGTGTCGATGACGTCGATGACGGCCGCGTTCCTTTTCCTGGACAGGCGGATGTCGATGCGCGCGCCCTCAGGCGAGTACATGCGCGCGTTCTCGATGAGTTCCGAGATGACGCCGCCGATCAGTTTGGGATCGATATGCAGTTGAGGAAGGCCTCCTTCATCCTCGAAGGAAATCACCTGGTTCCGCTTGGCAAGATCCGGCTTCATGCCCTCGACCGATTCGCGGATCACTTGGGACAGCGAGGCGGATTCGGAGCGGTAATCCATGGTGCCTTTCGACAGGTGGTTCGCGTCATGCAGGGACTTGATGATCATGTCCATGCGGTCGATGCCGTGCTGCATCTCGTCGCACACGCCGTTCTTGTCGCAGAACTTCCCGCCGTCCTTGTCACGCAGGATCTCCAGCCACCATTTGAACGTCGCCAGCGGCATGCCGAGCTGGTGCGTGGCGAGATCCAGCAGGGCCGTGCGTTCGCTTTCGAGCTGCAGGCGCGTTTCGTAATTGCGCCTATGCCACATGTAATAGATATACGATGCGAGCACGATGGCCGAGAGCATCACGAGCAGCACCGCGATGGGCGAGAAAATACCCTGCGACGCGGCGATGAATTCCGCGGCATCCATGTCGATGCCAAGGATGGCGATGACCGATCCCCGGGCGTCGCGGACGGGCGCGTACCCGGAGATGTACCTTCCCCACTTGTCCTGCGTGATTTCGATATCCACCGACGGCTCGCGGAACGCATCGATGCGCAGCACGGAGAATGCATCCCCTGCCACTTTGTAGCGTTCGCCGGGAACCGCGGGCTCTTCGTCTTCGTCGACGATGCCGTTGCCGTCCCGATCCAATTGCGCGCGCGTGAGGGCGCTGTCCGCATCCACGACGAACGCGAGCGCGGCGGGATCGTCCGTTTTGCGCATCACGTAGGCGTAGAGGATCTTGTCGTCGCCGAGGCGCACGGCCTGGACCTGGGCCAAGAGCTTGCGGAAAGCGTCCCCGCCCATGTCCCGCTCGTCACGGACGGCCGCGACGAGCGCGGGATCGATCGACAGGGTCGCGATGGTCGCCGTGGTGCGCAAGTGACCCTTCAGTTCCTGGCGCATGATCGCCTGGCCGCGCGTGAAAAAATACAAACCGAGCGCGGCGGCGGCGGCGAGCACGACGATGGGAACCAAGATGAATCGGATCCGCTTCCAGATGCCGCTGATCATGTTTTTCGCGTTCATGTTTGTTTCCTTTCATTATAGCAGAAAAGAGCGCTCCTTGCACGCCTTGGAAAGGCCTTTTTTCACGGCTGGAAAGCCATTCTCGCATCACCGTTTGGATCCTGCTATCCTGCGGGCTACTTCCTTGCATTCCCCATGAAAAACCTCACCACGGACCAACTCCGCCAATCCTACCTCGACTTCTTCCAGTCGAAGGGCCACGCGATCATCCCGGGTGCGCCGCTGGTGCCGGAGAACGACCCGACCGTGCTCTTCACGACGGCGGGGATGCACCCGCTCGTCCCCTATCTCATGGGCGAGAAGCACCCGCAGGGCACGCGCCTCGCGGACGTCCAGCGCTGCGTGCGCACGGGGGACATCGACGAAGTGGGAGACTCCACGCACCTCACGATGTTCGAGATGCTCGGCAACTGGTCGCTGGGCGATTACTTCAAGAAGGAAGCGATCGAATTCAGCTTCGAGTTCCTCATCAAGGTATTGGAGATCCCGCTGGAGAAATTCGCGGTGACGTGTTTCGAAGGAGACGCGGATGCGCCGAGGGACGAGGAATCCGCCGCGGTGTGGGAGAGCCTGGGCGTGCCGCGCGAACGCATCGGGTTTTTGCCCAAGGCGAAGAACTGGTGGGGACCCGCCGGACAGACGGGGCCCTGCGGACCGGATACGGAAATGTTCTACTGGGTCGGCCCGTCGGAATTGCCGCCTCCGCGCAGCAACCCCGCGAACGACGATCCGAACTGGATGGAAATCTGGAACGACGTGTTCATGCAGTACAACAAGAAGGAAGACGGTACGTTCGAGCCCCTCGCGCAGAAGAATGTCGACACCGGCATGGGACTGGAACGCGTGGCCGCGGTGCTGCAAGGGGCAAGCAATGTGTACGATGTGGAACCTCTGAAATCAATCGTTGAAATGGTGATGCAAAATGCCCAAAAGAAAGACGCTGAAACAATGCGTCATGCGCGAATTATTACGGATCACTTGAGAGCTGCGGTATTCATGATTGCCGACGGCGTACATCCCTCCAACGTTGATCAAGGATATGTTTTGCGCAGACTTATCAGGCGTGCAATTCGCTCTATGAGAACGCTAGGAATTAATTCCGATACTTTCATTTACACCGTTTCTTTCTTGGTGATGAGCAGTTATGCAGAAGCTTATCCGCAGCTTACCTTCAGGAAAACCGACATCGAAAATACTTTGAAAAAAGAAGAAAATCAGTTTGTACAAACTCTTCAGGAGGGAATGAAGCAGTTTGAAAAAATGCTAGCCACAGGCTTCTCTAATAAAAGAATGAGCGGACAAGATGCGTTCCATCTGTACGACACATATGGTTTCCCGATTGAATTAACAAAAGAATTGGCAGCGGAACAACATTATGAAGTGGATGAAGAAGGATTCAAGAAAGCGTTCGAGGAACACCAGGCGAAGAGCCGCGCGGGAGCCGAGCAGAAGTTCAAAGGCGGACTCGCGGACAACTCCGCGGAAACGACCAAGCTGCACACCGCCACGCACCTGCTCAACGCCGCGTTGCACCGTGTGCTGGGAAACCACATCGGGCAAAAAGGAAGTAACATCACCTCCGAGCGTTTGCGTTTCGACTTCAACCATACGGACAAGATGACGCCGGAGCAGATCAAGGAAACGGAAGACCTGGTGAACGAGGCGATCAAGGCGGACCTCCCCGTGAGCTATCACTTGTCGACGGTGGAAGGCGCGAAAGAAGAAGGGGCGATCGGCGTGTTCGACGAGCGCTATGCTTCGGCTGCGCTCAGCACAGGCTCAGCGGACGTGAAGGTGTACGTAATGGGCGATGCGTCCGCGAAGGTCGCGGGCACGGGAAAGGTCGGCGACGGCCCCGTGTTCAGCAAGGAGATCTGCGGCGGTCCGCATGTGGCGCGCACGGGGATGCTCGGCAGCTTCAAGATCCAGAAAGAAGAAAGCAGCTCAGCAGGCGTGCGCCGCATCAAGGCAGTGGTATCCGGAGGACCTGCCGAGATCGAAACGGCTACCGAGCTTTCCTAACGATTGTTACCCCGAGCTTGCCGAGGGACAGAAAGAAGAAAGCTCATCCGCAGGAGTACGACGCATCAAAGCCGTGGTGAGCGGAGGCCCCGCGGAGATCCAAACTGCGACGGAGCGGTAACAAAAGATTGCCATCCCGAGCAACGTCGAAGGACGGAAGCGGGTGGAGAGAAGTGATCAAAAAAACCGCCTCGATGGAACGAAGCGGTTGCCCTCTTGCGGACGATGCCGGAAGGGGGCGCTACTTTGCACGGACGACTTTCCATCGCCGGTGTTCCGCCAATGCCAGACAGGCAGCGAGGAACGCAAAGAAGACGGCTGCATACAGCCATAACGACGAAGCGGTCGCCATAGACGCAGGCCACGAAACGGGAATGTCGGTTTTTCGCATCACACCCGATACGATGCCGGCCAGAACGGACAAGACGGCGAACACGGAAGGCGCAATCATGGCGATCCTCCTTAGAACGAAAAAAGATCAAAAATCCTAATGTCATCATAGAATGAATGCCGATTGATGCAAATGCTCGTGGTGCCGAATCCGTTCTTTCACGCTATAGTCGCCATGCATTCCTACGTCGCCTACCTCGGACACCATCCCGCCCTCAGCCTCGCGGAACTCCACGTGTGCATTCCGGATATGAAAGTCACGCGCATGCTGGGTACCTCCATGGCTTTTTTCGATTCCGAAGCGGAACTGTCGCAGAAAAACCTGGAGACGTGGGGAGACACGTTCATCATCGCTTGGAAAAAACCGCCCCGGGGTACGGGGCGGCGGGTTGCTTTCGGACGGGCCGGAAGCCGCTCTATCCTGTCGCGGCAGACTGATATCGCATCTGCCGATAGCCTCCTATTGCCTTTTTACGTGCCTTTTTTCGCGTCGTTCGTGAAAGCGATCGATACGTCGTTCTCGCCTGCGTGACAGGACGCTTGCGATTATGCCCCACGCAAGATGCAACGAAAGAAGCGCCATGCCGGAGTATGCGAACCCATCGTAGATGGGGACGTAATATATTTCGCAACATGCCAAACACAGCATGAGCAGCATGAGCACGATCGTGATTGCCCACGCGACCATCACGAGGTTGATGACCAGGCGCATCGCCGGGGCATCATGATGCTGTTTCGCCCTATAGCGATTCCAATGGATGGATCGACCCCGTATGCGTATCGAGAGAGCTGCTTCGCACATAAGAGAACCTCCGTCAATGAAAGGAGCGAATGGACTCAAATTGAATGTAAACCAATTCCTGAAAATCACAAACAGAAAAGCGAGCGTCTGGAGTAGAATTCATTGCGTGAAACGGCTCGTGTCCGTGATCGGCTTTCTCCTGGCCATGACTCCGTCGCTTTCCCATGCGGAAACGACGATGACATGGGACTTTCGCAAGCCCGAGGCCGTGATGCCGGAGGTGGACGGACTAATGTCCGTGGAGAAGACGACGGAAGGACTGCATATCCATACGCTGCAGGACGGATTGATCGGCTGGCGGAATGCATCTCTCCCCAAAACAGATGCGGTGTACGTGTACATGAAAAACTCGCGGCCCGCGGAAGCCGCGTTCATGTGGCAGCCGAAGAACGCCGCGCCCGGGGACCTGCTGCAGCTCTTCTTCACGTCCCCCAAGACCGACGCCTTCGAGCGCGTGACCATCGTTCCCTCGGAGTATGACCAATGGACCGAAAAGACACCCGTTGTCGCGTTCGGATTCCCCGCGGGAACCGACTTGGTGATCCAAAAAATCGAATGGAAAACATGGGGCGCCGGGGAAAAAGCCCTGACCGGCCTGCGCAGCATGGTCGCCTTCGACATGATGTCCCAGCGCAGTATCAATTTCCTGTGGGGGCCGCTCTTCACCATGAACCAGGCGACCCTGGACAGGCTGTACGACGGCCAGCCTCCCCGGGGTGTCTCGGCCCTGCGCATCGCGTATGGCGTGCTCATCGGCGCACTGGTCCTTGCCGGGACCTTTGTCCTGATGGAACGAAAGCGGCGCGCCGTGCTGACGATCGCGGCGGCGGTTGCGGGACTGTGGCTGCTGCTGGACGTGCGCATGGGAGCCGAACTGCTGGGCTACGCGATGACGGATATTCACTCATACGTCCTGGCGACGCCCGACATCGCGGATCTGCGGACGATCGATGACGCGACACTGTTGACGGACCGTGCCTTGGACAGCCTGGGAGACGCGGACATCGACTCCATGGTGCTCTTGGAGCCTGCCGGGGAACGATTCGTCGCGAACGTCCGCTTGCGCGCGTATCCGCTGGAGGTCATCGCGTATGCGGACACGTCGCCGCGGCAGGGTAAAAAAGCATGGCTCGTGCTGCATCGGCCGGATATCACGGCGGAAAACGGCATGGTGAGCACGGACACGGGCCGCGCACTCTCTTCCGCAGGCAAGATATTGGAAGAATTCGGGGACGACTCTTTCCTCTTCCTGGAACAATGATCCTCCTTTTGATCCTCATCGGCCTTCTGATCCCGACGATCAACGGATGGCTTCTTTTAGGGCTCTTGCAGAATCGCACCCCCGTCCTCTTTCGTGGAGAAAGGGCTTCGCTGGGATTCCTCATCGGCGTGACCCTCACGATGTTCCTGGTATTCTGTATACATATTGTGTTCGGACTTTCTCTCTCATTCACGCCTTTGTTCATCATACAGGCTTTCATGGGAATCATGCTGTCGGCAGCCATGCGTTGGAAAAAAATCCCCTTCCTTGCCGCAAGGGAGACCCTTGCAGCGGAACGGTGGTCGATGCTTCAAAAACTGGCGATTGGCATCCTGGGGACATGGACGATCGTGAAAATCGCGACGCTGGGCATAACCTTCCTTTTCCTCACCCCCACGTACTTCGATGACAGCGTGGACAACTGGAACCTGCGCGCGAAGGTGTTCTACCATACGCAGTCGATCGAACTTCTGCTGCCCGGCCGCGGCGACACTCCCGCCGACGTGAGTTCCTATCCCCCGACCGTCCCGATGGCGAAGGCATGGATGGCGATGACGGCGGGCTGGGGCGACGCAACGGTGAATGCGATCCATGCCGCGTGGTTCCTCTGCGCCCTGTCCTTGTTGTACTACGCTCTGCGCAGGTATCTCTCCGGCGCTTGGTCGCTCTTCGGCATCTATGTCATCGTCAGCATGCCTCTGTACCTGATGCACGGCACCAACGCGTATGCGGACATTTTCATGGGTACGCACGTATTCGCGGCGATCATCCTGCTCTTCCATGCCATCCATTCGCCAGACGCGGCGGCACGCGACTCGTTCCTCAGGATGGCGGGGGCGGCCACGGCCTTTTTGCCCTTCACCAAGAACGAGGGGCTTCTCCTCTACCTTCCGCCGGTCCTCCTCATCGTCGCCGGGTATCTGATCGTGCAACGGAAGAATATGACGGCGAAGGAGATTTCGAGGATAGCCCTGTGGTACGCCATTCCCATACTGCTCATCTCGGTACCGTGGCTCGCCTACAAATACGCGAACGGACTCACGTTCGGCAATGCCAAAGCGGTGGGTGACCTGGCGTTCGGATGGCAGCCGGGGGTGCTGTATGCCGTTTGGGTGAACACGTTCTTCGAAGGAAACTGGCTGCTGCTCTTCCCCGTCCTCATCGCCCTGCTTGCCTGGAGACGCCGCAGCGCCTTCGTGACACTGCTCCCGATCACCGCGCTCTTCCTCATCGTCTACCTGGGACAGCTCGCCATCTACATGTTCACCAGCGTGTCCATCGAGGCGATCAGGCAGACGGGGTACGCACGCGGCATCATCCAGCTGCTGCCGGTCATGGTGTTCCTCACGGTGATGCTTCTCAAAGACGCGTACGACCGCTTGCGAATGCATTGATTTTTTCCGCTTGTCATCGCGGCATAGTCGAGGGATGTGCTTGCGCAGTATGGATATTTCCATCCTCGTACGCTGACCGATACGGCGTTTGACGCTATACTCCGCGTATACTTTTTTGCATCCCATGAATTCCTACGTCGCCTACCTCGGTCACCATCCGTCCATCAGCCTCGCCGAACTCCACGCCTGCATCCCCGACATGAAAGTGACGCGCATGCTCGGTTCGTCCATGGCCTTCTTCGATTCGGAAGCCGAACTGTCGCAGAAGCACCTGGATACGTGGGGAGGCACGTTCATCATCGCCAAGGGAATTTCGGACAACGCATCCGCGCTCAAGGACGTTCCCCAGATCATCGCCGACCAAACCGCGAACGTGAAGGGCAAGGTGACGTTCTCATTGCGCACGTTCAACATCCCCGCCTCGAAGGTGCACGATCTGTACCGCGACGGGAAGAACGCCCTGAAGAAGAAAGGAGTCCCCTGCCGCTACATCGGGACGGAGAAGAAGCCGGCCGCGACGGTACTCCTGCACAAGACGAACATCATCAGCGGAAAGGAGGGCGCGGAGATCGTGATCCTCGGTGACGACGACTTCCTGTGGATCGGCCGCACGGTGGGCGCCCAGGACCCGGATGCCTACACGAAGCGCGACATGACCAAGCCCGTGCGCGATACGCGCGTGGGACTCCTGCCGCCCAAGCTGGCGCAGATCCTGCTGAACTTCGGCGCGTACATGGCAAACGATATGAAGACACGAGACACGAGACACGAGAAGTCCGCGAAACTCGCGTCTCGAAACTCGCGTCTGACCATTCTCGACCCCTTCTGCGGCACGGGCGTGATCCCCATGGAAGCGCTGCTGCGCGGATGGGACGTGCTTGCTTCGGATGCGTCGTTGAAGGCCGTGAACGGATGCGAGAAAAACCTGGACTGGATGCGCAAGGAATACGGCATTTTAAAGAAGGACGTGGCGAGCACGGTGTGGAAGCAGGATGCGACGCGGGCATTCGAGCTGAAGGAAAAACCCGACGTCATCGTGACGGAAACGACGCTGGGCACGCCGTTCTCGGACAGGCCCGCCGCCAAGGACGCCATGAAGGCGCGCACGGAAGTGGAGGAGATCGAAACGGGATTCCTGGAGAACATCGCCGCGACGCTTCCCGGGGTCCCCGTGGTGTGCACGCTGCCCGTGTGGTTCCCGAAGGCCGGACCCCTGTTCATCGAGAAGACCTGGAAGAAAATCCATGACATCGGCTTCCGCCCCATCCTCCCTCCCGGCGTGAACCCGCACCATCCCGAGCGCCTCAGCATGCTGTATCATCGCCCGGACCAGAGCGTCGGGCGCGAGATCGTCCTGCTGAAACCGATTAAGAAATAAGGAACCCCTTTCCATGGACAGCATACGGACCGTTCTTCGCCGGCATCGCAAGGACCTTAGGGAGTATTTCTTGCTCTTCGGGAAAACAGCCGTGGCCGTATCGGTAGTCCTGCATATGGTCGCCGTGCTCGCGTTTTCGATCCCATCCGCGGCGACGGGGCCTCTCGTCACATACCTGCGCGACACCGTGAATCCGCGATTGGCTCCGTACCTCCTCCTGACCAGCCAGTGGCAGGAGTGGAACCTCTTCGCCCCCGACCCGCAACGTCAGGTCCGCACGTTCTCGGTCGACGCGGAGGACGGCGTGCGGTGGAAAACCATGGCATCGTTGGGAGCGGGCGCGTTCCCGTGGTGGCGGCATGCCACGTATGCGAAGCTGCTGCCCGCGGCCCTTGCGAAGGAACGCCTGGATTACGACGTGTTCCGCGAACGATTCCTGCAGATCCTCTGCCATGACCTCGGACTCGCACCGAACACGATGGTGCGCCTGCGCGAAAACACGGAGATCATCCCGTATACCGACACGCACCAGACGGACGCATGGTGGGATGCGCAAGACGGTCATTTCGATAGCACCGTGATCCACACCACCGACTGCAACGCTTCCTTCCGATGACCTTCCCGCAACGCATCAACGGCTTCTTCTTCGCACGGTCCTCGGCGGCCGGACTCGGCGCCATGCGCATCGCATGGGCGGGCGTCGCGCTGCTCTTCTTCCTGTTCCAATTCCGGGACGTCGCGGTGTTTTATGGCGACGGAGGCATCATGCCGCGGGCGTTCCTGAACCTCGTCGTCCGGGACGCGTGGTACTTCACCGTCCTCGGCTTCACCGGCGATCCGTCGGCGGTGTTCGGCATCTACCTTCTCTTACTCCTGAGCTTGCTTCTGAGCATGCTGGGCGTATGGCCGCGTCTCACGACCATACTCGGCTTCCTGCTCATGTGCTCCTTCCATGAACGGAACATGTACGTGCTGGGAGGGGGCGATACGCTGTTACGCGCGATCGGCTTCATCCTCTGCGTCAGTCCGGGTATCCGCGCCCTGTCGCTCTCCCGCGCATGGGAACAGTGGAAGCACTGGAAAGCGACGCGCACGTACCTGAAACCGGTCACGGCATACGCGTGGACGTACCGCCTTGTCCTGTGGCAGGCATTGGTCGTGTATCTCATGTCGCTGTGGTGGAAACTGCTCGGAACGACATGGCATGCCGGCACCGCGACGGAGATCGCGTTGCACCACCCGCTCTTTTCGCGCTGGCCGGAATTCTCGGAAAACCTCCTGCCCATCCTTCCGTTCGTGACCTACGCGACGTTGGCCTTCGAATTCCTGTGGATCATCATGCTGCTGCCCAGGCAGTGGAGACCGGTTCCCGCGAAACTCTCGCTGCTCGCGGCGGGCGTGCTCTTCCATTTGTCCATCCTTGTCCTCATGGATGCCGGCAGTTTCTCGTTGGCGATGATGGCACTGTACTGCGGCCTCCTGCGCAAGGAAGACATCGCCTGGATGAAGCGCATCATCAACCGGCGCAAGGTGCGCGTCGTGACTCTGTATGACGGGCAATGCGGCCTGTGCCTGCGCAGCATGTTCACGCTTTCGCTCTTCGACTGGTTGAAGCGGATCTCCTGGAAGGACCTGAACGACAAGGCCGTGCAGAAGAAAGAAGCCGCCGATCTGAAGCCCGCGGCCCTGAAGAGGGAAATCCATGTCCTCGTCGGCACAGACGTCTACCGCGGTTTCTTCGCATTCCGCGCCCTCACCCGGCACCTCCCGGGCCTGTGGCTCCTGGTACCTTTCCTGTACGTACCGGGGGTGCCATGGATCGGAACGCGCGTTTACGCGCAAATTTCGGCGCGAAGGGCGGTTTGCCGGCACGGACAATGTCAGTTGTGAGAGCGATCTTTTCTTGCGTATAATCAGCCAGCCGTTTAGGATAGCGCGGCTTTAGACAACAGCTGGTCGTTTGTCAGCACCAGTCCGTTCCCCGACCTGCCCGCCGTAGCCCGCAGGCGGAGGTGGGTAGCTCAATGGAACAATAGGCTCGCTCCTTCATCAATCATCAATTATTCCCCGATAGCTCAATGGTAGAGCATCTCGCTGTTAACGAGAGGGTTCTTGGTTCGAATCCAAGTCGGGGAGCCATTTTCATATGAATTAAATTATGTTATAATATTAATATGGGAGAAGAAAATATACGCGGGAACCAAGAAGATTTACCGCATCCTTCAGCGAATATTAAGCACTCGGATCAGTTGCTGTATTCTCAACGTGAACTCATCCAGAATGTGCAGAATTGGCTGAAAACTTTGGAGGAAGAACCACTCCTGCGCCAATCAGGATCGATCGAACCTGTCGATTTCCGTTTTGGAGAAGTGCTTACATCTGCTGCATACCCGACTGGTCGGGACGGATTTGAACGCGACTTCCACCCTATCCTCGAACGACACTCGACAGAACTTACCACGATGCTTGGTCAACCATGCAATCGGATCATTCCGACATTTTGGTATGCGGCAGAGAGCCCCAATCAATCAAGTGGATTTGCTTTTTCGAAACTTGAAACACGAAACGTCGGTGATCAAAAGCGTTCCTATTATAACGGGTGCACCTCAATGATGTTCCAAGGTATGACAGCCCCACAGGAGCAAACAATTCGTCATGAACTCGGGCACGCGTGGACGATGGACGCACTGCCAAACATCGTAGGAATCCAGGAAATCGCCGCCCTCCTCCTTGAGGCTGACGCAAAAGGAAGTTCTCTCGGCATTCCGAATGTCCAAGACAGTAATGGCATCACCTATCTGAAAGGCAGCCCCGCATATGGGAATCGAGACAATGCGAATGTCGATGCACCTAACATCGGGCGTACATGGTTTAATGCTCAATTGCAGGAATTTCTCTCGTGTGTCGGCGGAAAAGAGAACGCTATCCGCATACTCAAAGAATCAAAGAAAAAAGCAGGTCTTCAACCAAAAGATGCCGAGCTAGGGGTGCTGCTTCCGACGCTTGATGAATGGCTCGAAACATGCGAGACAGTTGTACCTGGCAGTGCTCAGCAGTTGCGACAGAGTGCCCTCTTCACCGATATGACATCCGAATCATTTATTGCCTGCATGCAAAGAAAGGACTGGGGCGTCGTATTGCTCGCAGGTGCATTTGTAACGAACCCCTCTGCTGGAAAGGAGCCCCAAACCAATAATGTGGAATCACAAGGAAAGATTGTCCCCAGGAGTATGACACTTCGATTCAGCAACAGCCAATGTCCGGGCATTGCAAAGCAGTCAGTCCAAGGTCAGGTGAAAATCACGCCGCGCTTGGTTCAGAGGGCATTTGAAACGATGATAGGGAAGTCTGGGGTGATTCCTCCGGATGGATTTACGATCTTTCTTTCGATCGAAGGGGTAAAGGATCCTCTGCAGCTTAAATGGAATAATGATGCTCGCACACTTCTCTTGGAGGAACTGCAGTACGAAAGAAGTCGTCAATGATTGCATTAAACGACGGATAGCGTGAGTAGCACAGGCTTCAGGAGTTGGAATATCGTCCGTAGTTCTGAAAACAACCAGTCTGCGGAGCCATTAACTTTTAATTTAACCAAAGCCACAAACACGGTTCGGACTGCATGCAATACGACACATTTGCAGCTATTTATATGTTCATTATTTTGGAAGTGACTATGAATGAGCTTATACTAAGCGAGCATGAATAAGCCGCTGCTTATCGGCATAGGATTCATCATCAATGCGCTATTCGGGCCATTGTGCATGGCATCCATGATGCAAGCGATGGAATCAGTTCCCGCCGCAGCAACTGCACACCATCATCATGCGCAATCGGATTGTCCGGATTGCGAGAATGATGAGCAGCCTTCCGCTTGCGCAGGCCATTGCATATCGCAGGCCAAACAAGTGTCACCTTCCTCTGCGATGGTTTTGCCTCCGCAAAAAGGAAGTATCGCGTTGCTATTCCACACGGAAGCGTTCGACACGGCAAAATCTGAACAACTCGCGCAATCGCCGGTATTGTCACAGCCCTTCCTGATAGCCATCGCATCAACGGTGCTAAGACTGTAAATCGGAAATACGACAAAAATCTTATTTCTTTTTACACTTCTTTTTATGATGCATTCAATGACTATGAACAACACCAGCTCGACATTCGGCCTTACGGCTCTCTGGGGAGTACACGTTCTCTCCGTCATTCTCTTCCTTGTAGGAATCGTCCTACTTGTCCTTTGGGCGGCACGGACGCTCAACCACGGGCAACTGAAAACATGGGGTATCGCACTGGCTATTCTTGGAACGGTTGCTTGTCTCCTAACCATCAGCGTGCGCGGCGCACCATGGACGGAAAATAACAGCTGCATGAAAGACGGCGTATGCATGATGGGTATGGAGGGATGCATGAAAGACGGAAAATGCATGATGGACATGGGCGGGAGTATGTCTGTAGGCGGAATGATGAACGGCGGACAACACAGGATGCCCGACGGCACGATGATGCATAACGGGACAATGATGAATATGGACGACGACATGACGGAAATGTCGATGGACGACATGTCTTCCATGCTGGAGGGAAAGACCGGCGATGCGTTCGACAAGGCATTCATCGAAGGGATGATCCCCCATCATCAGGGCGCCATCGACATGGCACGGGCGGCCCTTCAGTCCGCCAAGCACGATGAGATCAAGCGTATGGCGCGCGATATCATCTCTGCGCAGCAAAGCGAGATCGATATGATGAAACAATGGCAGAAAGACTGGGGTTACAGCCGGTAAATCTAAAACAGGGCTGGCATTTTTGCATAGCCCTGTTTTTTCGACTCTCTCCCGCCGATAACTCTCACTTGCAGCCGCACTCGATTCCTTCCTTAAGAAAGCCAAGAGATCGGTTGAAGCAGCCTGAACCACTTCGGGCCTTATTTTTCGCCACTTTCAACGATGCCTTCGCACGCGTTTTCAGCTCGCAGTGAATGCGTTGCGAAACGGTCACGGGCAGACCACCCCTATTGCCGCGCCACCGATGTGGCGGACTCGAAGACAGGCACGGCGATCCCGTGACTGCGCAGATCGATCTCTTGCTCGGGTTGCAGTTCCACTACCGCCCCCTGCTTGCCATCGACGGGGGGAGAAACAATGTGCACGGCGGACTCCCCCAATACCCTCGCGATCCGGCCTTTGACGACCAGCGCGGTGTGTTCGTCGACACCGATCCCCACGCAGTGCGGGTGCTGACTAAGCGCCTCGACTAGACGCTTGAAGCGATTACGTTTGAGATAGTGCTGATCAATGATCGTATTGCGAAAAAAATCCATTCCAGTGCCGATTTCGGGTACGGGATTGCCCCTGCGAATCATCACCGAACTCATGAACGCCGCCCCCGCCGACGTGCCGCCGACGACTCCTCCGCGCCGTACGATTCCGATGACCTGTCGTTCCGCTTCCGAATCCTTATACCGTTCCTCCAGACGCCTTTGCGCGCCGCCGGAGAACCATACGCCCGTCGCGGTCCTAAGGGGACGCACGACTTCCGGGGCATTGGCTTCTTCGCGCGTGGATGCGTGGACGATCGTGAATGACCCCGTGTGGGTATCCCCCCTCCAGAACTCGCGGACGTCTTCCCCCTTTTCAGGATGATCGGCATCTTCGCTTGCGGAGTTGATAATCACGATGTCCGCATTCTTGCCACCGGCGAGATCGACAAAGCGTTTGTAAATCGACTGCGGCAAATCCCCTCCCCCCGCGATGATCAATGCCCCGTTCGATGTCGCAGGCGGGTGCGCCCCCTCGGCATCGGGCTTCTCCTCTCCATGGGCTGCGGACGCGCATGCCAAAGCCACCCCTGCGATCACCGCAGCGTACGCATTGCGAAACCGTCGAAAGGATTGTTGGAGCGGGTCGGAAAGAGGAGACGCATCGGGTGTCTCCAAGGGGGAAGCCGACCCTGTGATAGCCTCTCTCATGTGCCTCACAATGAACGCAGGTATGTGCGCTGTCAATGAATCAAACCCTTGCAAACACCGGACGAGTGCGCGACGGGAAGCACGCCACGCTTCCCATCCGATAGTGCGGGTGATACATTCGGGACATGTTCGATTTCCTCTTCAAACGCAAGCGAAAGGCAACCCTCCTGCCCGCGGGCATCATCGTGATCGCAGGCATCGTCGGCATGGCCGATTCCTTCTACCTGCTCTTGGAATACCTGGAGGTGCTGCTGCACCCCGGGGAGCCAACGCCCTGCACAGTCAACACCCTCGTGAGCTGCACGCTCACCGTTCAGGGACCGTGGGGCCACTACCTTCCCGGTGTTCCGAACCCCATGTTCGGCATGCTCTGGTACAGCGGCATCGTGGCGTACGGGGGCACGCGTTTGCTCGGCGCGGAGTTTTCAAAGAAGGCCCGGGCTTTCGTCGGGTTCGTGCTGCTTTTGGGAATCGCGTTCAGCTACCGCCTCTACCTCGCAAGCGTGCTGGAGCTGGGTGGCGTCTGCCCGTTCTGCCTTGCTTCCACGACCGCCTCGACGCTCATCGTTCTTTCGTTCTTCATCGATGACGCAGGCTATGCGGACCGACTGCTCACGAAGAACGCGAAAAAGTTTTTCTACGCGTTCCAGGCATTCTCCGTCATCTCGTTCGTCATCGGATTACCGCTCTTCATCGCATCGGGTCTCCGCTGGATTCCCGAGCCGATGACGGTCCTCACGCACTGGTCGTTTCCCGTCATGGCGGCGTTGGTCATCATCATGGCAACGGGACATGCGTGGGCGTTTCGCCGAATGAAGAATCTTTAAACGGCGCGGTACTGTCGCCTAGGAATCCTATCCCGTTTTCCGTGCGTGACGTATGATGCGGGATATGGGAAAAGTTTTCGCCGACATCTCCATGTCCTTGGACGGCTATATCGCAGGTCCGGACGCGACGATCCAAGAACCGCTCGGGAAAGGCGGCGAGCAACTGCATGAGTGGGTGTTCAAACTGGCCGCCTGGCGCGAACCGCATGGCATGGCCGGCGGAGAGACGGGGGCGGACAACGACATCGTAAAGGAAACGACGGCGAACACCGGCGCCGTGATCCTGGGCAGGAAGATGTTCAGCAACGGAAGCGGCCCGTGGGAACACGATCCCAAGGCGGACGGATGGTGGGGCGACACTCCCCCGTTCCACTGCCCCGTATTCATCCTGACGCACCATGCGAGGGAGACCGTGGAAAAGAAAGGCGGAACCTCGTTCCATTTCGTCACGGACGGCATTGAAAGAGCCCTGAGGGAAGCCAAAAAAGCGGCGGGCGAAAAAGATATCCAGATCTCCGGAGGGGCGGACGTCATCCAGCAATTCATCAAGGCCGGACTGCTGGATGAATTACAGATCCATATGTCGCCCGTGTTGCTCCACGGCGGCGTGCGATTGCTGGACAACCTGGGCCATGCGACGCTGGAGAAAATCCGCGTGATCGAATCCCCGCTCGTGACCCATCTCAAATTCCGGGTGAAAAAATAACCACCATGGCGGACGTCAAAACCAAACCGACGGCCCGGAGCGCGAAGGAGTTTTTGGATACGATCGAGCCGAAAAAGAAACAAGATGCCAACGTACTCCTGGACATGTTCGAACGAGCCACCGGAGAAAAAGCGGTGATGTGGGGAACGAGCATCGTGGGATTCGGCAGATACCGCGTGAAGTCCGGCAACAAAGAAAATGAATGGCCGTTGGTGGCCTTCTCCCCGCGCAAACAGAATTTCACGCTCTATCTCCTAAGCGATACGAACAAGAGTGAAGACCCTCTATTCGGCAAACTGGGAACCTACACGACCAGCAAGGCGTGCCTGTACATCAACAAACTCTCCGACGTGGACCTGGGGATCCTGGAAACGCTCATTCAGAAATCATTCCGACATAATAAAAAGATGCTGGCGTAATGATCCGAAGTGACGTTACTGAGCCTTCGCTTTCAGCGCCCTTGCTTCCTCCGCCATGTCGTGCGCGATGGTCTGCATGCTGGAGGAGATGGCGTCCAAGGCCGGACTGAATTCCTTGGCTTTCACCGCCAACGCGTAGGCGTTTCCGCACAGGGTGATGACATCGTCGGGGCGGCCGTCCACTCCCGCTTCGTACGCATTCACCAAGGCGCCGAATCCTTCGGTGACTTTCACGGCACCCTTCACGACGGACGCATCGGGGCGGCTGGTGAGCGCGCCGCGGACGGCAACGAGCGCCCGGGTATGGGCCATTTTTGCGGCTTGAAGGCCCTGCGCGTTCAGGTTGGGGATGACGTTTCCGGCGAGTTCGGTTTCCGTGGTGGAAAGCAAGCTCTGCGCGCGGCGGTTCTCCTTGTACATAAGAAGCAGATACACGGCCTGGGCTACGTCACCTCGGGTCATCTTCTTTTCCGGCAACAGCGTTCCGTCCGGATTGATCTCCACGATGGCGGCGGACAATCCGAGGCGGAAATACGGATAGAACCACGCATTCGCGTCACTGACGTCGTTGGACAGGGCCGAACGGATTTCACTGTAGGCATTGGGATTCATTTGCTGCGCCAAAAGCAACAACTTCAGGAATTCCGCGCGAATAACGGCGCGGCCGCCCTTGAAGGAAGACGCCTTCGAAGGACCGTCAATGATGCCGAGCGCAAGCGCTTTGGACACGTATCCCGCATACCACGCGTCCGCGGGGATATCGTCGAATCCCGGGTTTTGCAGTCCGACCACGTCCGCCTCGGACACGCGGCCTGCCAGGATCATCTTGAGCGCGGCGGCGCGGTCCACTTCCTGGTTGGGCTTGAACGTTCCGTCCGCGTACCCCTTCAACAATCCCTTGTCACGGAGATAGACGATGGCATCATGCGCGGGATGGGATGCCGGTACGTCGGAAAACGACGATTGCGCGTACGCGGGAATGCCGACGAGCAACGCGAGTAGAAAAGAAAATCCGGAGAAGAATGTGCGCATAGGTGTGGCCCCAATCGTACGCGACTCGATTTCCCTTCACAAGGGATTAGCATACTGTAGTATGAACCCCAATGAAGCGCATTTCCCATGCGATCATCGGAACCAGTATCGCCCTCAATATATTCTTGGCGGTGCGCGCGTACTCCGTTTCGGACGCAGGGACAGCCTTTCCGCTCCTGTCTCCGCGCATTTTCGTACAGAACCCCAACGACACCATCATCAATTTCACGGATTTGCGCACGCAGCTTCGCTCGTTCGTGGATGCGCAGGATGATTTCCGCGCGGGTGTTTATTTCGAGTATCTGCCGTCCGGCGTATCCATCGGCGTCAACGAAAAGGAAAACTTCATTTCGGCCAGCCTCATCAAGGTGCCCTTCATCATGGGCATCTACAAACTCATGGAAAAAGGGACGCTGAAGAAAGACACCATGATCACGCTGAAAAAGGAAGACCTCGATCCGCATTTCGGCACGCTGTGGAAACAAGGGGAAGGACACACGCTCACGGTGGAAGAAGCCATCCGCCTCACGCTGCAGGAATCCGACAATACGGCCGCGCTCGCATTGGATCATTTCGCGGTGAACGATCCCATCCGGGAAGTCTACGATTCCCTGGACATCCCCATCGACTGGTCGGGCGACCAACCCGCGGTGAGCCCGAAGAACTATTCGTCCATCTTCCGCTGCCTGTACCTTTCCTGCCTCCTGGATTACCAAGGATCCCAGGACATTTTGCGCCAACTGACACAAACCATTTTTAATGACGGACTGCCCGCGGGCGTACCCAAAGACGTTCCATTCGCACACAAGATCGGCATGTACGATTCCCCGACGTCGGGTAAGCGCGTCCGTCTGGATTGCGGCATCGCGTACCCGCCGAAACGCCCCTACATTCTCTGCGTGCTCGGCGAAGCGGAGAAAGGAAAAGAATTCCTCATCACGGATTTCACGCGACAAGTCTCCGGCCTCGTCTACCGGTACGTCACGGACACCGCCATCAGATAACCCGCTTTTTATTTTAGTAGAAGGTATACACGCGTATTTCGCCGCGTCCGCCCGCGCCCCCCGCGCCGCCGGTCGTCGTTCCTCCGCCGCCGCCTCCGCCTCCGCCGCCCAGGGCGCCGCCTGCACCTCCGGCGCAGCCCGTGCTATCCGTGTCGGATCCCCCGCCTCCGCCTCCGGAACCGTTCCTCGTCGAGTTACCGGCCGTACCGGCAGTACCGGCCGTACACGTCGCGGAACTAAGTCCTCCCGCTCCACCCCCGCCGGACGAATACAATCCGACCCTGCCGCCCGCTCCCGAGGTTGCCGTGGCATTCGCCGTAGTCAGTCCGCCTCCCCCTCCCCCTCCACCCGCCCCGTACAACGAACCTCCCCCGGCGCCTGCGGCTGCCGGAACGGCGCTGGATCCGTTTCCGCCTCCTCCACCGTATTCCGCTTGGCCGTTCGCGGCGCCGATGTTGCCACCTCCCCCCTGCCCTGCAATGCCGTTCGCGCCGGCAGTGACGGCCGGCGATCCGCCGATGTTCGTTGCGGATGCCCCGTTCGACCCGGCGCCCGAGCTGCCGCCGCCTCCTCCTCCGGCGCTGGCCGTCGCGGCAACGGCACCCTTGCCATAGCCTCCACCGTAACAGGTCAGATAGGCACCGAACGTGGAGTTACCGCCCGCCGTTCCGTTGGTGGCGGCCGCACCTCCGCTGACTCCTCCGTTTCCGGCGTTTCCACCCGCTCCGACCGTGGCCGTTTCCGTGGCGCCGAGATCGGATGCACTGAGCCAGCGTTCGGCCCTGGCTCCTCCCCCGCCGCCTCCACCTCCGATACGCGCCGTACCCGCCGCGCCCCCGGTACCTCCCCCGCCACCTCCGCCACCTCCGACACAGATGACATAGACTGCCTTTGCACCCGTCGGTTTGGTCCAGGTATTGGCACCGGCAATCGTGAAGGTTTGCACGTCAACGCTCTCAGTCGTATATGCCTGTTCCACCCAGTCCGTTCCATCGAAGATAAGCGTCAGGGCTTTCTTGGCGGTGATTTCGCGCGCGGTGGAACCGAGTTCCAGGTTTGTGTTGGCCAGCGTGTCCTCGTCCTGCAGGATAACCTTGTTGGTTTCCGCGTTATCGGCGGTGATAATGACAACCTGCCCGACGACGCCGTCCGCGATGGTCGGCGTGGACGTAAGCGTGTAGTTGCCGCTGGGATCCAGCCTGACTAGCGACGCATTCGCCAGCACGGAGTTACCCGCGGCGCTGATGGTCTGATTGGCCGAAGGTTTGAGCTTCATGGCACCGCCAAGGACAAGCGAACCGGATGACTCCAATTGGTCTTGCGCACGGATGAGGCGGCCGCTCATGGTGCCCGCGACTTCCAAGGTTGTTTCGGGCGTGACGGTACCGATACCGAAGCGCGTATTGCTTGCGTCAAAAATGACGGAGTCGTCGATTTTGAAGGGCGTGCCGGACGTACCCGACACGGTGAGGGTATTGCCGGACAGCGCGCCCGTGACGGTGATGCCGCCCGTGACTCTCACGTCCTTGCTGAATTCGAAGCGTTGGTTCGCATGGGAGTACTGCAACGTCTGCGACAGCGTCGCGTTGCCGAATGTCAGCGAAGCATCGGCGGCGCCGTTGTCGGAATTGATCGTGATGTTGCCGTTGGTCAGCACGGCTCCGGATGCGTTCAGGCCCCCCGTATTCGAAATGCGCAAAGTACCTGTCATCGTATCACCCGACTGGTTGACGAAACGCGCGTCCCCGTCCGCCTGGGAAATACCTCCCCCGCCTCCTCCCTGGTCCGATCCGCAGGAAAACTGCTGCGTGGCGCTGTTCCAGAGCAGCTTGTCATTGCTCCCGTTGCTGCACGAGGTCAATCCCGCCCCGGAAAACGCGCGTTGCACGTAGAGCGCGTTGCCCGACATCGTTCCGGTCACCCCCAGGGATCCCTGCACGTAGACGCCGGCATCGAATTTGAAACGTCCGAGCGTGCGCTGGTACGTGATATTCTTGTTGAGCGAGCTTCCGAATTTCAACGTGAGATCCTGCGCGCTGGAATCATCGATGACTTGGTACGGCTGGGTATTCACGAGCAGCGTGGGATTCCACGTGTTCACGGCGAAGGCATGCGGAACGGTTGCCATTGTGACGAATGTCGCCAACACGACGGCACGGCACCCCCGCAGGATGCGGGAGCGCCGGCCGGTTTCCAGGCTCGTCCGATGTTGGGCAGTCAGATGAGGCATGGGATGTGTTCGCGAATCAAAGGAGAAGGATCTTTCCCGTCATTACGGAGTCGTCGTGGACCAGTTAATGTTGATGTATCCCGCGTCGGCGGATCCGGCGCTGGTCGTGGCCGCCTTGATGAGAATCGTGATGAATCCGTCCGGAGTGTACGTTCCGCTCGCCACGTTCCCGAGCGTCGCGGTGGCCCAGGTGTCGGCCACGCTGCTGACGAGGTTGGAACCTCCGGTGATCGCGACGTTGGCACCGGTGGTATCCAGAAGGCGCACGTTCAGGTAGTTGACCGCGGCCGACGTGGAGGCCGTCCTGTAACGGAACTGGATGGGAGTGGGCGTCCAGTTGTTGAAGTTCTTCGGAACCTTCACGCGTACCCACGTCCAGTAATCCTGGATCCCCGTTTCTTCCGTGGCCCAACGGTAGAACAATTCCTTGTTCGTGGTATCGGCCCCCTGCGTCAGCGTACCGACGGCATTGGATCCGCTCTGCGTATAAACGGCGTTGGGATACTGCGGATGGAGCGACAGCGAACCTCCGCTTCCGTTCGCGGCGGCCGTCGTCTGCCAAGACAGGTTTCCCGCGCCGTCGTTTTTCAGGTAGGTATTCGCGGCTCCCTGGGCGGTAGGCGCGTTGTAGTTGATACCGCGGAGATTCAACGCCCCGTCTACCGTCAACGTGGAACCGGAGAGGTTGCCGGAGGCGCGGATGCCGCCCGTCACCTTGATATCCTTGCTGAATTCGAAGCGCTGGTTGGCGTTGGAATACTTAAGCGTCTGCGCCGCCGTCTGGTTACCGAACGTCAGGGAGGCATCGTTCGTATCGTTGTCGCTGTTGATGGTGATATCGCTTCCCGACCTCAATGCACCCGTCGCGGACAAACCGCCGCCGACGCTCGCGGCACCGTCCACGCGGAGCGTGGAGCCGGAGAGGTTGCCGCGTACCTTCACGTTCGCGTTGACCGTCGCGGCCCCGTTAAGCGTCGTCGTGCCGCCCACCACCGCCGCGCCGTTCACGTTGAGCGAGGCGCCGGACATGCTTCCGGTGGCGGAAATGTTCCCGTTCACGCGCAACGAATTGCTGAACGTAAACCTGCTGTTGGCACGATCGAAGTAGAGTTTCTCGTTGAGGACTCCCCCGAAGCGAAGCTCGATGTTACTCGAACCGTTGCCTTCCTCGATGGTCTGATGCGCCTGCGTGTTCACCAGCAGCGTGGGGTTCCACGAGTTGGCGGCGAAGGCGACGCTACCGTTCCCCATGACGAGAGCGGCGACGGCGATCACCGCGGCGGTGACGCGGGAAGCAGACCTGGGATAGAAGAACATGTTCATATATGTGTGTGGTAGGTATCGAATTAGTATAGCATTTTTTCTATTTATAATCAAGTTTTTTATCCACCTCCCAGCCGGATGTATTCAAGGAAGATGGACCCGACGTGGATCTGGAAATCTTCCTTTGCCGAAAGGTGTATTTTGATCAGGAATTCGCTGCCGGGCGTCCATGTGCCGCTTCCTGCGAAGAGCGCGTTCGCCGTGGTCCAGGACGTGGAGGCCAAGCCTGTCAGCGGCGACTGGAGCGATACGGGGGTGCCGTTCGTATCGAACAAAGCGATATCCACGGCGCTGTTGGCGGCGGAGGCGGAGGTCGACCTGTATTCGATCGACACCGGCGCGACCCCCTGTTTCCATCCCGCGAAGTCCGCGGGCAGCATGGCGCGCACCAAGATATCGTAATCCTGCAACGTCGCTTCTTCCGACGTCCAAAGGTAGTAATTCCGCTTGCTGATATTGTCATGGGAAACGGACAGCATGCCGATGTTGTCGGTCGCGTCGCCCTGATAGGTGGCTTTGTCGTATTCCGGCGTGATCGAAGCCTTCGTTTCCTGTTCGCGCGTATCCGACTGCGCGACGCGCCGGTCGGTGACGTCGGTGACTTCCTCTATAGAGGCCGTGACGACGGCGACCGGAATGTAGGATTCGTCCGTCGGGAACGGCATGGTACGCACCGTCAGGCCGCCGGATCCGAAGAAGACGTAACTGACCGCTTCGGGGGGCACGGGATAGTCCGATGCGCCGGCGAATTCGACGACGTTGTTTCCCAGGCGGTAGTTGCCCGCGGCCACGTCTATGGTCAATCCCCCGGCGGCGGATGCCTGCAAAGGACTGAGCGCGACGGAACTGATGTTCACGCCGTTGATCGTTCCCGAGACCGTAAGATCACCCTCGACGTGTACGTCCGTGGAAAATTCGAACCGCTGGTTTTCCGCGGAAAACCTCAGTGTCTGCTCCGCCAGGATATTTCCGAAGGTGAGGATGGCATCCTCATCCGCATCGTCGGCGTTGATGGTGATGCCGGCATCGGTGGACAACGCTCCCGATGCGGTCAGGTTTCCCTCGACGAAGACATCGTCGGAAAACTCGAAACGCTGTTCGGTTTCGGAGAACCGGATCGTTTCATCCTGCAACTCGTTGCCGAAAATGAGGGAGGCGTCTCCGGAAGCGGCGGACGCGTTGATGGTGAAATCCTGGGAATCGGTTCCGTTGCCCATGCGGGCCGCGTCGATTTTTCCGTCCGGACCGAGGATCAGGATATTGCCCGATCCGGTTCCGACGGTCCTGTTGCCGACGCTTTCCGCGTTTTTCGCATAGGCGACGGAAGCGATCGTCTTGCGATCCGTCGCGTCCGCTCCGGCATCTCCCGTGGGATCCAAAAGAACGTACGCGTCATCCCCTTCCCCGACGGCCTTCACTTCCACCTGGAGGAATTTGTGGATCGAATAATCGATGACGGGAAGCGGCACCGCGTTTCCGAGCGGGATGCTGAAGATGCCGTTCGCACTGGGCGTGACCGTCTGGTATTCGTACCAACCGGCGTAATTCGCCGACGACACGTTGATCGCTCCGCCGGACGTATCGGATACGCTCCAATCCGCGCTCTTCCAAAGCGAGAAGCGCATGACGACTGCGCTCGTGACGGGAGAACGCGTCGCGTCCAGGATCCTGCCCTCGTACAGCAGCGAGGACGGCACGGTCTGGGCCCGTACGGGCTGAGCCGTCAGGATCATCATCATCGCGGCCAGTGAGCAAAGTATGCGGTTCTTCACGAGTGTGACGCGGACGAAGGTTTATTCGGCATGCGACGCTTGCGCAACGTGACCGGGGACGTCCGCGCCGAGCGGGACCGCGCGGAAGAAGTCTTGCCTCCGACGGTTTTCGTCCAGGATCGGTATGCGCGAACGGGCATGTTCATGATCACGGCGCGATACGTCCATCCGAGAGGGGCCATGACGGCCGCCGCAAGCGCGAGGAGCGCCGCGAAAAATACGTTCGGGCCCGCGGCATCGCGACCATCCGTCGGCGACGCGCCGTGCATCCCGGAAGGAACTCCCGGGTTGATTCCGCCGGAAGCCGAGGCATCGTCGGAGGAAGATGCATCCGGATCCTGTCCCGCACCATCGTCGGATGCGCCCTCTTCCGAAGTCATTGCGGAGGACAATGCCGAAGAAGACGGCTGGGACGCGCGTTCCGCGGAAGACATGCGGGAGGACACGCCGCCACTCCTGCCCGAACTGTTGCCGGCACCCTCGTCGCGCGTGCCGGGAATCGCCGGAACGCCTCTTTCGCCGCCGCCCGTACGTGCCGAAGAATGGCTTTCCGGAGACGAAGGCGACGGATGCCACGCGCTCGATGACGAGGAGGAACTGCTGACGATCGGATCACTGCATTCGGACGTGACAACCGAGCATGCGAGGCTGCATGACACCGTTCCCGTACGGAAGCCGAAGGACGCGCACGTCGCCGAACCGAGATCCTCGCCGTCGCACGCCTCGCCCTCTTCGCGCATACCGTTTCCGCATGCGGCGATCGCGGCCAGGGGCAGCAGTTGAGCTTTGTCGGCGGTTGCGAACGTCTGTTGCGGCGACGTTCCCCCCTGCAAAATAACATCGCCGCCGGAGAGCTCCGACACATCCGTTTGCATGCTGTCGAAATCAAGCTGGTACCCTTGTGCGTGGATGGCGGCGGCGGGCAGACACATAAGACCAACCGCAAGCGCAAACGCGGCGATTCTACGACCCATGAATGTGTGTGTATTTGACAATCACATCATTATAGCAAATTTTATGTAAAATTACCACCCTCAATTAAGCCCAGAAATGCGGAGGGAAAGGGCAAAACAACGCTTTTACCCCTTTCGATCCATCGACGGAACAGTGTCGTATAAAACCAAATTGGGAAACCGCCAAACGGTGCCGGACGGTCCGGCAGGAAGCAGGTTTTGCTCCCGGACCATGTTCGACATCACGTTTTTCCACCGTATGCGCGCCGTTTTTTGCGGGGCGACCGCCGCCGTGCGCGGACATGATTCGCACGCTCTATTCACATGCGCACCGCGTGCACAATCGCATGCCGGCCGGTGCTGCATCGGAAGAAAATATTTCCGGAACGACGAAGCATCGCACGCGTCGGCATCCTGAAAAAATTTCGAAAAAACAGGCGCCTCGCGCGGGAATGAAATATGAAAAAACCCCCGTGCGCATCACTGCGCGAGAAAACGGCGGATATGTTTTCGCATCGTCCCGCCGTCGCTCGGAGAAACGTGATGATCCGGCGCGAGCCCGTTCTTGATTCTCTGCAAACATCTATGGGAAGCCAAAAAAAGCCCTACGAAAAAAAGACGCGACACGGGTGCAGATGCGATGGGCGGAAAAAAACGGATGCCGCGCAGATCGGAAAATGCGATGCGAAGAAACGGGGGGCGGAATGAAAATGCGCCCGGCAATCGTAAAAAAATCACGATGTGCTTCTCGAAACACAGGCGCGACATGACGTTGGGGCACGCGCACGCCAGCGGGACGAAAGCGGACGGCGGGACGTGCTTCGGACCGTCGAAAAAAGGATCGTCAGTGCAAAAAAAAATGCGGAGTATATGGATGAATTCATCACGCAGAAAAGAGAGGCATCGCAATCCACCGAGTCATGTGCGTCGCGTGCGACGCAACGTCGGTTGACGCCGCCGATCCTGTGCATCGGATGCCATGGAATAGGCGAATAATGGCTTAAAGCAGTCCTTTCGCAGCCTCCTGCAATTTCGCGATATCAATATGTTCATCCCGGGAAAGCCGTCATCATGCGGTCGATCGGCTTACGCGAAGCCATGCAAGATACCTTGCGCTTTGGAGACAGAAACCACAGCGTTCCTATCCCAGTTTTTTCACGAATTCGCAGCGCAGCACGATCGCCGTGCCTCCTATTTTGCAATCGATTTCGTCGGCGTTGTCCGTCCTTCTGATATTGGATGCCTTGGTCCCGACCTTTAGCACGGATGAGGATCCCCTCAGTTTTAAATCCTTGATCAGCACCACTGTATCGCCGTCGTTCAATACGATTCCATTGCTGTCTTTCGGGATCGCCTCGATCACCCCCTCGTCCGCGGCGGACTTCCCGTGATTCCCGTCCGTGCACGCGCATTCCTCCATCATTTCCCATCGGGCCGAACAGCCCTGCGTTTCGCAGATTCCCATCTGCGGCAGGGAATCCCCGCAGGTGCCTTTGCATGCGTAATGAGCCATATGCACGATGGTACCCTACGCGCGTCGGATGCACACCCCCTACTTTGCCTCCGCGGCCTCCTGCAACTTGGCGATATCAAACTTCTTCATGCCGAGGAAGGCCTTTGTCACGCGATCAGCCCTTGCCTGGTCTCCGCCACCCATCATGGCGCCCAAATCCTTGGGAGTGATTTGCCATGACACCCCGTATGCGTCCTTCAGCCATCCGCATTGCTCGGCTTCGGGCACGGCGGACAGCTTCTCCCAGTATGCGTCGATCTCCGCCTGGTCCTCGCAACGGACGAGCAGGGAAACCGCTTCGTTGAAAAAGAATTCATGCTCGCGCGCGCTTTCCATGGCCGCGAACCACTGCCCTTCCAGTTGGAAATCGGCGAACATAATCTTTCCTTCTTCGTCCGGCTCCATGCCGGCGGGATACTTGGCTGTCTGGCCGCGTTTCGCATCATTGAACACGGAGACGTAGAAATCGATCGCCTCATCGACCTTTCCGTACGCGTCTTTCGTAAACATCAGCGACGGGACGATAAAGGGACGCGGTTCCCCTTCCGGGTTCGTCAGGATGAGCTGCCAATTCACGCCGTACCTGTCTTCGATCCAACCGTATCGCTTGCTGAACGGATACTCCTGCAATGGCATACGCTCCTTTCCACCCGACGAAAGCTTCTGCCATAAGTCATCGAGATGCTCGCGCGCCTCGGGATCCGCCGAGGGATCGAAGTTGACCATGAAGGAAATGGACGGGTTCAGTTTGAAGTACGGACCCGCGCTGATGGACATGAAGGAGAATCCGCGCAGGTCGAACCCCATGACATCGCAGTCGCCGGACGGGGTGTTCTTCAGGACGGTCGCACTCGTGATTTTCGAATCGCCTCCGAAAGCGGACACGTAGAATTCGGCCGCTTCCTTCGCTTCTTTGTCGAACCAGAGATGGGGAACGATTTTTTGCATGTCCGAACTATAACACCGCGCTTCGGGCCAAGCGAGAAAGAATCACTGGGTTGCGCCGCTACTCCGCCGCCTCGATCCACATCGCCGCTTCTTCGCGCGTCAGGTTGTCCGACGGCCGGAAAGGTTCGGACTGTCCGACGATGCCGATGAGGATGCCCTTGGCCACGAACGGATGAAACCAGGTGCCCGGCTCCACGTCCGCAGGCACGCCCGTCAGGCGCGAAGTCGGCGCCCCGAATGCTTCCGTGACGATCTTGATCGCTTCGGCACGGTTCACGTTCTGCGAAGGGCGAAACGTGCCGTCGTCATAGCCGCCGATCCATCCGAGTCTTTTCGCGGCGCATACGTACGGCGCGAACCATTCTTCCCCGACATCGGCGAAGCAATCCGTCTCCCCCAAGATTTTCTGGTCATGAAAACCGAGCATGAGGATCTTGACCAACTCCGCGCGGTTGATGCCCGCGTTCGGACGGAACGTGCCGTCGGGATAGCCGTTGATGATTCCCTCTTCGTACAAGGAGAGGATCGCGTCATACCCGGCGCGGGAGGGACGCACGTCGGGAAAAACGGCCGATGCCGACGAACGGGACGATGCGCGTGAAGATTCGGAAGAAGGCATGCCGCTGCTACTGACAGAGGACGAAGCGGATGCAAGGGAAACGGCCGAACTCGTGCGTGCCGACGAACGGGATATGCCTGCGCGGGACGAGAAGGAGCTCTGGGGCGTGTAACCGAAGCGCGGATCGTTCGCATACAGGAGCCCGTCCAGGATGACGGACGACGGGATGAAATAACCCGTGACATAACCCCCCTCGGCATCGACCTCTTTCGCGACCGCCACTCCCACCACCTGCGACTCGTTCACCACCGGGCCTCCGGAATTCCCGAAATCCAGATGGGCGTCGGTGCCAAGCCATCCTTCGTACGTATGCCCCGTCACCGCGCCGGTCGCAACGCCCAATGCGACGGAGGCTTCGAATGTTCCCCGGTAGGGATACCCGATGACGGCAACCGGATCGCCTTCCTGCGGGTCCGGAGCGAAGAGCATCGTGCCGTGCTCGCAGGGCAGATAGACGCGCATATATGCCACGTCGTCTTCCAGGTTGATCTTCACGTCGCTGCGCGTGATTTTTTTGAAACAGTCCATATTCACCTTATGATCCGCGCCGGTCGCATACACTCGGTACCAATCCCCGCCCAAAATCACGTGCTTGTTCGTCACGACGATCCCTTCGTCAACGAAGAATCCCGAACCCCATCCGACGAATGCGTTTTCATCATCGTAATTCGCGATGAACACGGTGGATGTCTTCATGGCATCGGTCGGCTCGGATGCCGCGACGGCCGCGACGGGAAAAAGAGCGATGAGGGAAGCGATGGCGACGGATGCGTATTGCATGCCGCGATGATAGCACGGCCGCGAAAAAAGGCCCGGATATCCGTGCATGCGTCAGCGTTTCTTACCTGCCCCCACGCCGACGAGACCGGGTTGCTTCTCGGCGATTTTCAATACCTTCTTCAGCCCGTCGAGATCCAGGTCTTCCAGCTTCTTGAAACGGATGCAGCTCTTTCCGACGCTGACGTTGCCAAGTTCATTCTTATGCGTTTCGGCGACATACTTTCCGTCCACGACCGAACACACGTACAGGCTGACGTATTGTTTTTGGTTGGCCAGCGAGACGACGGGCCATTCCATCTCCTTCTTCATGCCGGAACTCTTGTAGGGAAACGATCCGTATCCCAGCATGTTCGCGGCAAAATGCGGCTTCAGCGAGGGCGCGGTCTTCTGGATGAACGCGTGCATGAAATCCATGAGCTCCTTTCGTTCGGGCGGGACTGCCGCAAGATATTCCTTCACGGTCTTCGCCTTGGTCGGCTTGAACATGTTCATACGAGCCGTATGGTACATCGCAAAGGACCCTTGCAAAAGCGTATCAGGACTTTTTGGAGTTCGACGAACGGAAATGCCAATACATCAAAACGCTCAGCACGGCGGAAAAGAAACACCACACCGACACGAAGTTCGCCTGGAAGAACCGATACGATACGATCGCCGCGAGAAACGTCAGGATGCCGAACACATTCACGAAACGCCTGCTCGAAACCAAACAACTCGCACAGGTCGCGACGGAGTACGGGGAGAGCACGAATGTTTGGTAGAAATATGTACCCTGGTACGCAATGCAGTGATTGACGATCGCCGGCGCAACGGAATCCGTGAAGAGGTAGTACAGGAAATACGAACCGACAACCGCGCCCGTGAGGATGAACGGAAGGAGGATGATCCTGCGCCACCGCACGGGCTCCATGTACCGCACCGCGAGCGGAATGAATATGGGCCACAATACATGGGAAAAAAGAATATACGCGAAGGTCGCGACGGACTGGACGGCCGGCGACGCGAACGTCAGCCAGACGATGCCTTCCGTCAGTTGTTGCATGCCGAACAGGAACGGGATGGATGCGAAAGGAAGATCTCGTTTATCCTTCGCTTCGCGGACGGATGCCGCACCCGCCGTTCCGAGGAAGGCCGCCGCCGCGAAACTTGCCGTGGGAGAAAAACACATAGAGAAAGAAGAGGTATGCACAATACGCCTGAATAAGGGCTATGAAAGGGAAAAACCAGTCTCGCGCAGACGATGCGGAAGCGCGGAAGAAGCGTATGCTTCACGCATGCTGGAATCGATCCTCTTACTCGTCATCCTGGGACTGACGTTCCTGTTTCCACGGAACCCGACGGTCCTGTCCTTGGCGATGCTCTGCACCGTGGTTTTGTCCGCCCAGTTCATCCGCGTGATACGGCACA
The DNA here is from genome assembly GCA_964603635.1 of uncultured Candidatus Peribacteria bacterium. GTDB lineage: Bacteria > Patescibacteriota > Gracilibacteria > Peribacterales > Peribacteraceae > CAZRVH01. Next base: position 50,761 of record CAZRVH010000001.1, on the reverse strand, counting down.
AATCTCCTCCGTTCATCCCCACGAAGCGCGCCGACGTGAAGGCCATGGTCCGTTTGGCACACATCCGACACGGGGAAACCGCATGGGACCTGGGATGCGGGGACGGTCGGATCGTACGGGCAGCGGCCCGGGAAGGAGCTGTTTCCACGGGATTTGAACTATCGTATCCAACTTATCTCTTAGCCAAAATCCTGTCTTTAAGAACAAAAAATGTATTCATACGGTACGGCAATTTTTGGACACGGGATTTTGCACAACCGGATGTCCTGTTCTGCTTCCTCCTTAAAGAAACGATGAAGCGTTTCCATGCCGAGATTTGGCATCGACTGAAGCCGGGAAGCAGGGTTGTTTCCTATCTGTTCCGCATGCCGGATATCCCCGTGACGAAGCAGGAAGGGGACGTTTACCTCTACGTGAAGTAACGGTCAGTACCGTCGCGACAGAATGGTTTTCCAACCCCTGCCGATGACCGCGGGACTCGGCGTCGCGATCGTGCGGTCCGGATTGGCGTTGGGATGTTGGGTGTAATACGGCGCGCGGGTTCCCGAGAACGCGACTGCGGAATCCTTGCCCAAGGAACTCGCGTGCGCGGCAAGAAGCATATCTTTCCATAGCGGGACGGCCGCATTGAGTCCGTCCGCGTTGGCCGTGAGCGCGGTCCCATCGACGTTTCCCATCCATACCCCCACGATGAATGCGGGCGTGTATCCCATGGCCCACACGTCGCGCGGGAGCATCTTCGTGCACGTCTTGCTCGCGTCGCGTTCCATGCAGACGTTGCTCGTACCCGTCTTCACGGCCTCGTCGATACCCGGAATGTCGGTGATGCCGCGCCAGAATCCGGCGGGCCTGCTGCGAGACTCACTGAGCATCGACGTCATCGTGTCCGCGATCGCGGCGGGAATCACCTGCTCCCCTTTCGTATCGCGATGCAGGTAGTCGTTTCCATCGATGTCCTGCACCGAGCGGATACCGGTGAGGGGTTTGTACACTCCGCCGTTCGCGAAGGTGCCGTACGCCTGGACCATTTCGACGAGCGGCACTTCGGCCGCGCCGATGGCGAGCGGCCAGCTATACGTGAAATCATTGCCCGCTTCGCGCAGGGAAGACTTGCGCACGTAGGGCGTGGGAGCCCCGATATCGGCGGCCAGTTCCAGGATTTTCTCCTCGCCGACTTCGGTGAAGGCTCGTATGGCGGGGATGTTGCGCGATCTGTTGAGCGCGTTCATCACCGTCAAAGTCCCCTGGAAATCGCCGGCATAGTTGCGCGGGCGGATGCCCCCGATCTCCAGCGGCGTATCCTGCACGGTGGTATACGGCTTCCATCCCGCGTACGCCATGGTCGTCGCGTACACGATAGGCTTGAAACTTGAGCCCGGCTGCCTGGGCATCACCGCCATATCGATCATTGCCCCGCTTCCTCCGCCGAAGTAATTCGCGTTCCCGACGTATGCCAGGATTTCGCGCGTCTCAGAATCCGCAAGCACTATCGCCACGCCTTTCGCCCCGTACTTCGCGGCGATGCGCTGCGCATGCGTGTTGGCGAGCTGCTCCGCGATGCGCTGAAGCTCGAGGTCGATGGTGGTACGGACGGTGAGCTGTTTACTGACGGCCTTTTCCTCAAGTTCCTCTTCCAGCCTGTCGATCATGCCAAGCACGTAATGAGGCGCGTCGATTTTGCGGATGTTCGGCCGGAAACGAAGCGAAAAGACGTTGTTGTCCGCCTTCCTTTTCGTCGCATCGTCGATATAGCCCTGCTCATGCATGGCAGTGAGGACCTGGTTCGCGCGTCCGCCCAACACGAGCGCCCCGCTGTGCCCCGCAAGCACAGCCGAGGTTCCCGTCAGGCCGATAATGACCTGCTTCCCAAGCCCCCTGTAATTTTCCAACGTCGCGCCGGACGCGATCATCGCGCGCCCCGTTTCGGTCACCTGCGTGTACCGATGGCTTCCATAGGGGCTGAAGTACGACGGCCGCTGCGGAAGGGACGCGAGCACCGCGGCCTCGGCGACCGACAAATTCTTCACGTCCTTGCCGAAGAAATGCTTGCTCGCTTGCTGGACGCCCGCAACGCCGCTTCCGAAGGGGATCCAGTTGAGATAGTGCAGGAGGATATCCTCCTTCGACATGACTTGTTCCAGCTGGCACGCGAGCAGGATCTCCTTCGCCTTGCGGGAGAATTTCTTCTCGCGATCCAAGAGCGCCGTGCGTACCAACTGTTGCGTGATGGTGGATGCGCCCTGCGATTTGTACGATGAAATATTTGCCAAAACGGCGCGGGCCATCGCACGGGAATCCACGCATCCGCGCTCCCAGTAACGCCGGTCCTCAATGGCGACGAATGCGTTGCGCACATGCGCCGGGATTTCCTCCATGGGCACCCACACGCGGTCCTCCTCCCCGTAGGCGACGTACATGTCCTTTCCGTTCCTGTCTTGGACCGCGATGCTGTGCGGGGGATTCCATACCGATGGATCGCGCACGTCCGGCAGACTGACGAAGAAAGCGACGAAGGCAGCGGACAAAACGTAGCTCGCGACCATCGGCGGATACGCCGCGATGGGTGCGAATCCGGATGGATGCGTGCGCGCGGCGAAATCCCCGATCGCATTCCGTACGTCCGTGTCGGACAAGGCGCGCAACCGTTCGACCGTTGCCAGGCATCGCTCACCGACCTGTCGGTACATGACTCGCCACTGTTGGAAGAACAGAAGTCGCATGTTGATCAGAGGACGGTAAACGATCCATGTTATGACACGTCACGCCCAAAAAACCGCTACCGAAAGGACGGGAATGATGCACGGTGGAAATATGTGCATGATTTGAAATGGACACGGGCGAAAAAAGCTTCGTGCAAACCGATCCAGGCGGGTTCGCGTACGTACGCTACGACATTTGAAAACGGACGGCGACCGGTTTTCGCACGGATCCGTTTGCCGGGAAATGCCCGCGCTTCCGCGCATCGTCGTGCAAGACGCCCCGTGCGTTGCGCTCCGAGAGGCGCGCGCGCACGCTTTCGACGTGCCTGTGTTTGGGCTTCGTATGCCTCATGCTTCGCGACGGATAGACGTGACGCGCACTTGGCCGGCGATGTCGTAGACGTCCCACGTGCGTCCGTCGATATCATCGAGCGGCACGAGCGTTCCTTCGATGGACACCTGTTCGTGCGTTGGGAAATCCCAATACATCTCGGCCTGGTAGATGCTGAGGTCCAACGCATAGTGCGTGCCGTCCCGGGCTTTCAGACCGAGCGCGCATTCCATGGTGTGCGGACCCGAGGTATCGCGGTGCGGAAGGCACACGGACATGCCGGACAGCGTGACGTGACGCGGCGCTTCGGGAACGTCATCGCTCCTGCGGGCGGATGTCGTGCCGCATGACGTGAGCAGGATGCAGCCGAGGGCGACCAGCAGCGTCGATGCGACGAGCAAGGGATTGGGCCGATGATGATGGAGAGGATGATGCGTCATACAGAAAGTCATACGATGAAGAACCCCGAAGGTAACGGGAATGTTTCAAAAAGCGATGGCCCTACGCATGTCATTCGACTTGCTCGCCTGCGCTATCGCGCTTCGGAGGGAAGCAAGCGTACGTCGCGTATCGCCTGTGAAAATACAAAATTCCGATTTGGATTACTTAATCAGTAAGAAAACGCAAAAGCTGCCGTCTCAATAAGCTTACGAGCAGACTTACTTGCTCGCTCTGCCTTCTTCCCTCCTCCTTTATGTCCATACGCACTTTGCGCAGATTCATTCCCCGAGGAACGACAGCAGGTGTCGCAGCCGTCGGGTCCGCCTTTCTCACATCGGTGGTGCTAGGCAGCATCGCATTCGGCGTGTCCTCACCCCACGCATCGGCCATCGGACCCTGTACCGTGGTCAGTCCGGCCAATCTCGCCGCCTACTGGCGACTCGATGAAGGATCGGGGTCGACCATCGCGGATGATTCGGGTAACAGCCACAGCGGAACGCTTTTGAATGCGCCGACATGGACGACGGGCACTCCGAGCATCGCCCCGAATCCCGCTGCGCTTTCATTCGATGGCACGGATGACTACGCACTCGTATCGGATGTGACGGGACTGCCGTCCGGATCCGACGCGCGTTCCATTTCGCTCTGGATGAATCAATCCGCAGTGACGGAACAAGCGACACTGGTGTCCATGGGAAACGGCAATGACCCGAACCAAAAATTCATCTTGCAGATGGGAACCTCCGCCGCGGACACCTATTTGTTCACCGATGCGATCAATGCCGATAACAACGTCACTTTGTCCGGAAGCCAGATTCCCGCGGCAGGCTGGCACCACGTCGCGTTCACATACGACGGAGCGACGGACTGGACCTATTACCTCGACGGTGTCCTGACCAAGTCCGGATCATTCGTCACGCCGATCAACACCGTGACCAACGCGCTGGAAATCGGAAGCAGGCATGACGCGATCGATGGTTTTTACCAGGGAAGCCTGGATGATATCCAAATCTACGGCCGGGTATTGTCGGCCGCCGAAGTCGCAGACCTCGCAACGGGATGCAGCGACGCAAGCAGCAGCTCCAGCAGCGTCTCTTCGGGATCCGGCAGTTCCGTCTCCAGCGGCTCGGGGAGCTCCGTGTCGTCCGGTAGCGGCTCATCCGTTTCCTCTGGATCGGGAAGTTCGGCTTCTTCCAACTCCTCGCTAAGTGCGAGCGGTACGGTCGTCGTGCGCCCGTCCAACCTCCATCGATGGTCGTTTACGGCTTCGGGCAGCGCCGCCGGAACATTCGTTACGGGACCTGCAACCCCTCCGTACGGAGTGGGAAGCGTCCAACTGACGGTGACGACGTCCGGTAGCAAGATCCGACTGACAAATCCCGACTACACGGGCAGCGGCGGACTTCTCTCCGACATCACGACGCTTATGTACCGCACGTTCACGTTCATGGGCAGTTCGAGCTCCTCGTCGAGCACGAGCACCAGCTCGTCGGTATCTTCGGGTACGGGTTCATCGGTGTCGAGCGGAACGGGTTCTTCGGTCTCTTCGGGCAGCGGATCATCCGTTTCCAGCGGATCGGGATCATCGGTCTCCTCGGGATCCGGAAGTTCGGTTTCCAGCGGATCCGGTTCTTCTGTCTCTTCAGGCACGGGATCATCCGTATCAAGCGGAACAGGAAGTTCGGTCTCCAGCACGGGTTCGGCAGCGGCTGAATTGATGGCCGCAAAACTCGTCCTTGCGGTGGACAGCGACGGCGACGGCGACAAGGATGACACGCTTATCTTCGATCCAAAGGATCAGGACGGTGGCATGTACTTCTTCCCGATCTTCTTCATCGGATTCTTCCCCGACCAGTGCACGAGCACCGGATGCGTCACCGCGAACACATGGCAGAATTGGGACGCAATGAACGGTGCATGGAGGATGGAGAGCAATTCAGGCTCCTTGTTCCCGCTCGCGTACTACATCTCGAATAATCCGAACGCACGCATCATCAATGAAAGTTCGACGATCGGCGGCATCCAGCTTGCCGCGGGTGGAAGCGAAGCGGAATGGGTCGGATATAATGGAAACGTCGACGGATTCCAGATCGCATTCGACGGAAACGCCGCGACGACATTCGACTTCGAACCGGATACGGCGTCTTCATCCAGCTCTTCGTCGAGCACCGTGAACACGGGTGGAGGCGGCGGGGGTGGCGGAGGTGGAGGAGGAGGCGGACGCGGCAGGATCAGCTCCGCATCAAGCAGGAACAACGGGGTACCGGGGGGAGGATTCGGAGGAGACGAACCGTTGCCGTTCGACGACGTTCCGTCCAATGCCTTCTATGAAGACGCATTGCGCTGGCTCCTGGATATCGGCGCCATCGACGAAGCCAGGTTCTTCCGCCCCGGCAGCAATGCAAATCGCGCGGAAACAGCAAAGCTGATCGTGGAAGTCATGGGAGGAATCCTGATGACCTCGCCTCCGAACACGCCAAGCTTCGACGACGTCCGCCCGGGCACGTGGTACTACCTGTACTTCGAAGACGCAGGTGATCGCGGCTACGTTCGCGGCGACAGCAATTGTTACGGCAGGCATCCGTGCACGGGCCGACCTGGAGACACGATCCTGCGCGCGGAAATGGCCGCGCTTATCGTCCGTGCATTCGCCCTGCCAAGAACCGGCGAGGCACCCAGGCCCGGCGACGTCCTCTCGGGACAATGGTACACGCAATACATGGAAGCGGCGGCCGATCATTGCGTCATCCGCGGGGATTCCGGCACGGGAAGGGCGCGCCCCTTGGAACCCGTCAACCGCGCGGAAATCGCACTGATGCTCTACCGCGCATGGCAGGACCAAGAGTACGACAACGGATGTTCCGACATTCCGCGCTCATCCAGCAGCAGCTCGCGAAGCAGTTCCTCCAGCAGCAGGTCATCGCTGGGCAGCCTGTCATCGTCCCGCTCCAGCCTCTCATCCTCGATGAGTTCCATGAGCTCGTCGTCGCTCTCCTCCTCGGTGAGCAGCATGTCGAGCACGAGCAGCAGCATGAGCTCCTCGTCCTCTTCCTTCTCCAGCATCTAAAAGAGTCGGGTAACGCATAGACCGGCGAAAAGGCCCCAGGGGTGGGGCCTTTTGCTTGTCGGTAAGCGGGATCTCCTTATGCCGCGGGAACCTCGTCCGGCGCCTGGTCGCGATCGAATTCGCCGCGCTTCATTTTCATCATGAACGGTCCGCCATGGCCGCCCATCGGACCGCCGTGTCTCCCCTTGAACATCATCGTGTTCCCGCATGCCGCCTTCACTTCATCCATCGCGGTTTGGACCGCGGCTGAAATCTCCTTCTCCCCCGTCGGCTTCATTGCCTCATGCGCGGACTTCAGGACCTCCGCGCGCTGCGTGTCATCGGCGATGCCCGCGGCCGCGACGAGCGCATCACGATGAGCGATCAGCTTGGCTTTGCGATCCTTGCTCATCTCATCGAACACGTCGACATGGGCGGAAGCAAGATGTGCCATCGCCTCGGTGCATGGCTGGGAAGGAGAAGGACGATCGTCCTTGTTTGCCGCCTCGGACACTGCCTGGTCAGCGGACGCGGCGAGTGCCATCTGGGCCATCAGCGGCACGCCGACGGCAAGTGCGGTCGCTCCGGCCGCGAAGCCCTTGGTAAAGGATTTCATAAAATATGGGTAGAAAAGAAATAAAGATGATCGATCAACGCGAGGATCATACGAGGCGATGCTTAAGGGGGAGTTAAGATGATGTTAAGAACGCCTTATGGTCAGGACACGAAGAAGGCCGCTCCCGCGGATGCGAGAATGGCCTTCATCAGGTTTTTTCCGATGCGTACCTGCTTACTGTGCCGGCGTCGTGACGTCCGGAACGGTCACGTTGATATCCGCACCCGTGTTATTCGCCGCGAACGGGAATACCTGGAGCGCATACAGCGCGAAACCGACAATCAGGACCACCGCGAGGACGGCGATCACCGTATTCATCGCCGACGAAGCGTCCGCATCGCTCCTGTGATGTACATCGCGTTCGATGATGGTTGCCATAGGATGGTAGGGAAAGAAGTAAATGCTCTGTACTTGTAGACAGAAAAATCGATGATCTCTGGCAAAAAAGATCCTTTAATTGAATACAATTTGTGTTCATAAAATACACACGCTCCGCCTACGGATAGCACTCTATTTTCGTGGATATTTTCTTTGATTCGATCAGATATCGCTGCAAGCCCTCCGCTTCACTCGGGACAGGCTGCGCGAGAAGCTTTTCCATACGTTCTACGGAATAGCGGAACAATATGCATCAATGAACGACGCGCATATTGTCTTTAATGTCACTTCGAGCGGAGCGAGAAGCATTCAAACAAACATCCCATGCATCACAATATAGGCATGAAAGAATATTGGGTCTATATGCTGCGCTGCAACGACGGCACCTACTACACAGGCGTGACAAACAGCGTGACAAAGCGCCTATGGCAACATCAGAACGCAGTCCATCCGAATTCCTACACTGCGCAGCGATTGCCGGTCGAGCTTGTCTATTCCTGCGAATTTCAATACGTACAAGATGCTATTAGATGGGGGAAACGATTGAAAGGATGGAGCCATGCGAAGAAAAAATCTCTTATAGAAGACAATCAAATGGATTTGGAATTCTCATCACGTTGTATAAATTCTTCACGTCATGGCCTTTATTCACTGATAGCGTGTCACGCAGAGCGTAGACGAAGCGCGACACGCGAGCTTTTAAAAGGAATCGTGTCCATCCCTCGTCGCAGCTTGTCCTGAGCGTACATTCTGTGTCTTCCTCGTCTACGCTCGGAATGACACAGAATGATCTATTTGAATCGAAGGGCTCGGGATGACACAACGATGATGCTTTGACAATAAAGTATCGTTAGCAGAGGAGTTATAGTGCCCGTATGACCCGCATTCCCCTCCTCTCCGCCTTCGCCATTTCCTGCCTTCTGCTGGGCGCGTGCCAGGCCGAAGGACGTATGGCGCCAGCCAAAACGACACCCTCTTCTTCCGATTCGTCTTCGAGCGCGGTGAGCAAGAGCAGCGTACGCACCATCGGGTCTCTGTTCCAAAAGCGGGCGACCGACCGAGGCGGATCGATCTCGGTGAGCAGCGCGTCGCGCGTCGCGGTTCCGCCCACGAACAAATTCATTCCCGTACTCGTGTACCACCATGTTCGCTCTACCAAAGGAATGGATAAGAGCACATGGACCTGGAAGATGTCCGTCTCTCCGGAGAACTTCGACAAGCAGATGAAACATTTGAAAGACAACGGCTACACCACGATCGACCTCACGACGTACGCGCAAATCATGAAAGGCGAAACGGACGGACCGTCGAAGCCCGTCGTCATCACGTTCGACGATAACCAACCGAACCAGTATGACGTCGCGTTGCCCATCCTGGAGAAGTACGGCCACATGGCCGTGTTCTACATGGTCTCAAACCGCATCGGTATCAAGGGATCGCTGAGTGCGGAGCAGATATTGGACATGCAGAAGCGCGGCATGGATATCGAATCCCACACCATTTCCCACCGCGTGCTCACGCTCTTGCCGAACACGGAGATCGACCGCGAGTTCGCGGAAAGCAAGAAGACGCTCGAGGACCTTCTGGGCAAGCCCGTGCTGCATGTCGCCTATCCCGGAACGTCGCACAACCAGAATGTGCGCGACCGCGCGAAAGCCGCTGGCTACGTGACCGCGACGATCATGGATCCCCGCACCGCGACCGAGAAAGATGACTTCTTCAAGATCCCCAGGATCATGATGACGGATGATTCCAACTTGCAGAAAGTACTTCCGTAACTTGCTTCGAGTCTGGGCAAGTGGGAAAATCAAAACATATTCTTCTTTTTTCCCATGGATTTCACCTCCACCCTCGTCACAGGCTACTCCGTGCTCACGATCGGCATCCAGATCGTGTCGGTCTTCCTTATCGCTTCCTTGCTGACGGGAACGCTGGATTCAGCAGCCGCATGGTTTCGCAAAAACGCCCTGTCCGTCATGTTCGCCGGCGCGTTGCTCGCGACCCTCGGAAGTCTCTATTTCTCGGAAATCGCCGGATGGACGCCGTGCGTGAAGTGCTGGTACCAGCGCATCTTCATGTATCCGCAGGTCGTCATCCTGCTTATCGCCATACTCAGAAAAGACCGCTTGGCCGCGCATTCGGTCCTATGGCTGTCCGTCATCGGCCTCATCATCGCCGGCGAGCATTACGCCGAACAGGTGAACCTCGTCCTGAACCCCGCCGACCCGGCCGTACCGTGCGACGAAACGGGCGTTTCCTGCGCACGAACCCCGTTCTTCCACTTCGGATACATCACCATCCCCCTGATGGCCGCCAGCGTATTCCTACTGAACGCGATCCTCTCCTGGACGGTAATCCGGAAAAAATGAGGCTTATGCGTCCCACTCGGTGAATTCCTTGCCGTCGATCGCGTACTTCACGTTCTTGATTTCCGGGAATTGCAGCAACGTCTTTTCGATCGGCGTCTTTGCCATCATCTGGCGGGCGGCGGCGCTGTTCAACACCTCCAACGCGGACTGCTTGAAATTCACGGTAACCGTATCGCCTTCTGCCTTCACGTCGATCAGATCGTCGGCAAGGCCGCGAAGATCGTCGGACATACGGGCGTTAAGACGTCGTGCCTCATCCTTGGAAGGACCCTTCAGGAGTTCGCGGACGGCAGCGTCGTACAGCATGTTCTCGTTGTACGAGATCGTACGGGCGACGATCACGGGTTCGTCGTAGGTAGCGTTATTCAGGTCCTTGAGACTGTAGTAGTACAGCTGGACGCCCTTCGATTCGGAAGGGGCGCAAGCGACGAGGAAACCCGCGAGGGCAAAACCCGAGAGAATGGAAGAGAGGCGTGTCATAGGAAGAACAGAATACAATGCCGAAGAGAATGAATCCAGCGTTTCAATCGATTTATTCCAGGAATGTCAGGGCGAACATCAGGCAGATACCGGCGATGAGTGCCACGACCTGGAAGAAGGAATGGAGCGGCTTCGTATGTTTATGCAACTCAGGCAGCAGGTCTCCCACCGCGATATAGAGGAAATTTCCCGCGACGAACGGGAACAGATACTGCTCCAAATCCGGCAGGCTGCCGCGCAGACCCAGGACCAATGCAGCGCCGATGACGGATGCGAGCGCGGTGACAAGATTCAGGAGCAACGCCCTTGCCTTGCTGTACCCGCTGTAAAGAAGTACGCCGATGTCGCCGAATTCCTGGGGGATCTCGTGGAGGATGACCGCGACCGTCGTGGCGATGCCCGCGTTGATATCGACAAGGTAGCTGCTGGCGATAATGAGTCCGTCGATAAAGTTGTGGGCGGCGTCTCCGACCAGGCTCATCGTTCCCACGGGGTGCATCGCGTAATCCTCGTGGTGGCAGTGGCGCCAGTGGATGAATTTCTCCAGGACGAACGACAGCAGGATGCCGCCGATGATATACAGGGAAGCGGTTGGGAAAAATTCCGGGAATTCCTCGGCCATTTCGGGAAGAATGTGGATGAACACGTCTCCCAAGAGTGCGCCGGCGGCGAAGCTGATGAGGAATGTAAGCACCTCGTGAATCCATTTGTCCTTGAGAAGGAAGAGGGAAATGCCGAGGAGGGAAATCGCGCTGACGAGCAGGACGCTTCCGAAGATATAGAGGGAAACCATAATGGGAAGGAAGGGATTATTGACAGACTACGTCACTAGCGAGTGACGTAGCAGGAATGGCAGGTGCCGAGGATTTCGCTCACGTGTCGCAGCGGGCGGAACCCGGCCGAACGCGCGACGGCATCTTCCTGTTCGCACAGGGAGTGATCGTGTTTCTCTTCGACCTTGCCGCAGGCGTCGCAGTGCAGAAGGACATGGTGTCCGTGCACGGACGGAATATGACACACGGAATACAGCCCGTCGTTGGAATGGCGATGCACGGCGCCGATCTTTTCCAGGAGATCCAGGATACGGTACACGGTAACGATACCGACGGAACGGCCTCGTTCACGCGTGATCCATTCGTGCAGGTCTTTCGCGGACGCAGGGGCGTCGATGCCGCACAGCGCCTCGGCGACCAATCGGCGGGGCGCCGTGTCTTTCAGGCCGGTGGCGCGGAATGCGTCGAGGAGGGAGACGATCTGCATGGCTCCCTATGGTAGGACTCTTTCCCTTCAAACGCAACTTTTTTCATTTACATCCAAGAGCCCTACTGTAAGCCATTTACAAAAGGATCTGAAAACAAGAGGTTCTAAAGATGCAAGAATTCGGGATGCCATGCGAAACAGGCCATATCCTCCGTTTGCATGGCCAAACGGACGTGAAATCCGACCTCACATATGCTACAATAAAGAGTACCCACACAAACATATGTATATAACCGACCCGCTCCACTTCGTCCCGACATTTCTCTTCATCTTCGTGCTGTCCGTCGTGACGGCGCTGTTTGAAATCCAAATAGAAGGAGCAAACGGATGGGCCGAGAAATTGCCGACGTGGCGCTACGCCCCGGCATGGATCCACCGATACTTCAACCTGACGGAGCTCACGGGATACCACGTCTACCTCACCTGCGTGCTTCTGCTCCTCTTTCATTTCCCGATGGTCCTCACGGGATGGTCGATGTACGCGGAACTGACGGCATTGTCCGGCTACTTCGCGTTCAACGTGATCTGGGATTTCCTTTGGTTCGTCCTGAATCCGGCGTACGGCTGGTGCCGCTACGAGAAGAATTCGATTTGGTGGTTCCAGAAATGGGTCGGAAGCTTCCCGTTGAACTATTACAGCGCCATGACCGTCAGCCTCCTGTTCGCCGTCATGCGCGGACTCACCCCCGAGGCGGCGGGCAACGAGTTGTTCGGATCGCTCGCGATCCCCCTTCAGCACGCCATCGGTTGGCTGATCGGCGTCGGGTTCAACATCGGTTTCATCACGTACATCATCCGCAGGCACGGCAAGTGCAAGCTGCCGAATATCCCGGATCACAGCATGTCTCCGGTGATCACGATGCCGGCGCACGGGAAATAAGCAGCAGACCCGCGGCCCTTTGGTGTAAGTTTTTGCGTGCCCGCACGTCATCTATGACATGCGCACCACACAGGTACTTCATTGGCCCCACTTGCTCGCTCCCAAGGAAGAAAAAGCCGTGCTCCCCTTCCTCTGGATGGGAACACTCCTTTTGATGGCCACGACGCTGGTCATCTACGCCTACGCCACAGTCAGCGGATTCTAATCCCCCTGATTGTCGCGACCCGTCCCAAACGGTAGCCTGTGCGTATGAGATACGTACGCCTGCTTCTTTTATCCTTGCTCACGTTCGCCTTCCTGCCCTCGACGCACGCGCAGGTGGCGGATCCGACGAGCGACGATTTTTTCACCGCGACGGTCGAGGAAATCGTGTTCGAGGAAACCGACGTCGATCCGAGTTTCCCGCACACCGTCCAGACGGTTCGGTTCCGCCTCGATGAAGGCGAAACGTTCGTGATCGAGCATGTCGCAGCCGGCAACGGCAACCCGAAACTTACCGTCGGGGAAAGGGTCGTGGCGGAGCGCCTGACGAAGTCCGACGGATCCGTGGAGTACCTCGTAAAGGAAAAATACAGGCTTCCGGGTGTGATATGGCTTCTTGTTTTCTTCGCAATCGCGGTCATCGCGCTGGGAGGGAAAACGGGTATGAGTTCGATCGCGGGGCTTGTCGTCAGCATCGGCATCCTCGTATTCTTCGTGATGCCGCGCATCATAGCCGGGGGCGATCCCCTCCTCGCCTGCTTCCTCGGATCCGTCGCCATCGCGTGCACGTCCCTGTACCTCGCGCACGGATTCCGCAGGAGAACGTCGGTGGCATTGCTCTCGACTCTCGTGACGCTCTGCGCGAGCCTCGTCCTGTCGTTGATATTCGTGAGAGTCGCGAAGCTGTTCGGCATGGGAACGGAGGAAGCGATGTTCCTGCAATCCGGCCAGCTGCAAGGCGTAGACCTGAAGGGATTGTTGCTGGGCGGCATCATCATCGGATGCCTCGGCGTGCTCGACGATATCACCACCGCGCAGACCGCGGCCGTGGACGAGATCCGCAAGGCGAACCCGTCGCTCGCGAAATCCAAACTCCGCGCGGCCGGGTTCTCCGTGGGCAAGGAGCACATCGCTTCGCTCATCAACACGCTCGCGCTCGCCTACATCGGAACATCGCTGCCCCTCCTTCTTCTGCTGCATTCGCAATCGAACCAATCCTTCCCGCTGTGGGTCACGCTGAACGGGGAATTCCTGGCCGAGGAAATCGTGCGCACGTTGGTGGGAAGCATGACCCTGCTCATCGCGGTCCCCGTGTCGACATGGATGGCGTCCCTGCTCCTGACAAAAAATTCGCCCGACAGTGGACGTGGACATCATCACTATCATTCTCACTGAACCTTCCCTCTCCAGCGCGATTCGTAGACGACGAGCGCCAGCGAGGACGCGGATATCCAGGGCAAAAGCGCGTATTGTCACGTATATTTAATTATTGTATAATAGTATTAAACGATGGCAAACCTCCCGCAACATGTGAGCCAAGGCATTGAAGCGGCCGAACAGGCCGTATACGCCGAACTACGAGCAGCCGAACAGGTGGGAATGCGTGTTTTTGGCATGGCAACGGAAACCGGGAAACGCATGGATGCCGTGCTCACGCTTGAATCCCCGCATCAACGGAACGCCAGGGAGACCATCGAGCGCCTGCAACTGCGGTTGGAACTTCTGAGGAATATCCGTCTCCACTGGCATCCGTTTCAGGAGCACCTGAAAAAATCCGGCCTTGCGATGCGCATCAACCAGGATGCACATCTCCGCCACCTCATCCGATTCTTGGAAACGGGCCAGGGCATCTTGCTCGCGGGAGAAAAACCGTTGGACGCGTTCCCTGAAGGCCGCGAGCTATGGACGTACGAAGTGCAGCCGACGGGAGCGGGAAAGACGGGCGCTTTTGCGATTGATATCGCCCTGATGAATGTCCCGGCCATCATCCTGGTTCCCCTGGACCCGCTGCTGGAGCAGACCAAGTCGGATCTCATGCGTATCGGCGGCATTCCCGAGGATGAGATCGGCATGGTGGGCGCGGGACGGAAGGATTTCCGGGGAAAGAAATACCTTATCGCGACGTATGCAAGCCACATGGCGCAGATGCGCCAGGAAAATGAATATGCCGCATTCCTCAAGACACGGTGCAAGCTCGTCATTTGCGACGAAGTCCACTACCAGGCCTTGGGCGACAGTACGAACGAGAGTATTGCCGCCATCGACAGGCATCACGCCGCGCAAGGCGAAGATGCCGATGCAACGGAGCTCATGGACGAAGACCGCACCGCGGAAGAGCAAGCGATGCTCGTTGCGGAGCATGAGACGTTCGTGAGCCTGTCGCAGGCCGTTCAATCCTTGAAGATCGGTTTCACGGCGACGCCGAAAGGCGCCGCGAAGCAGGTGCGGCAATTCTTCCCGCATTGCCTGGGACGCGTGTACCACCGTGAAATGATCGAGGCCGGCTCGGTGGTCCCCTACCGCATCATCCAATGCGACGGCTCGGTGTTCGAGGGAGAAATAGACGGATACCTGAACCAAGACGAGGAATCGAAGATTCTCCGCCGGGAACGGATCTACGCGAAGCTGGCAGGACAGTACGCCGAAGTTCTGGAAACCTATCGCCAGAGCAAAGAACGAAACCAAGAGTACCCGATCCGCGGCATGGCTTTCTGCACCAACCACGCCGAATGCCAGGCATTCGCCCAAGAAGCCGAGTCCCTGGGCATCCGCTGCCGCATCGTGACCGGAAAGGAAGCGAAGGGCAAACGCAGCCAAGAGGTCATTGACAGCGCGATGGCGGACCTGAACGCCGAGAGGATCGATCTGGTCGTGACCGTGGAGAAACTCGCGGTTGGTTTCAACCGCCCGGAGATCAATGCCATTGTGTGGGCGCGTCTCACGAGTGCCGCGAAGACCATCCAATGCATCGGGCGAGGAGCGAGATCCCATGTCACTCCGCAGGGTCTGCCCAAACCCTACTGCATGGTATTCGAAACCAACTGGACGCTCTTGAAGAAAGATAAACAAAAAAGTGCGGGGAAACACCCGATGCGCCTGGCGGATGCCCTGGCGTTCAACGGGGAAGAGCCGGAACACATCTGCGCCATGGCCAACGGCCAGGTGCTCGACGTGCAACGGCCCCTTACTCCGGACCAACTTCGCAGCGCCATCACGGAGATGTATACCGCGGAGCGGTGGGCGGGGATGAAGGTAAAAGAAAAAAGAGCTTTGAAAATCCAGGGCCTTGGCCTGCACGCCATCGGCGGACGTTTCGGGGTGGAGGGGAACCCGATCGGCAATCACCCGGTCCATCTGGAGTTGGGGAAGGCCATCTTCGGCGTACTCCCTTGTTTCGCAGAAGTCACCCATGACCAACTCCGCACCGCCATCACGGAGATGTATACCGCGGAGCGGTGGGCGGGGATGAACCAAAAAGAAAAAAATATTTTGCAGATCCAGGGCCTTGGGCTTCGGGCCATCACCGGACGCTTCGGGGTGGAGGGGAACCCGATCAAGAATCACTCCGTCCACCTGGAGTTGGGGAAGGCCATCTTCGGGGCACTTCCTTGCTTTTCATATGAAGAGATAATTACCCTTACTCCGGACCAACTTCGCAGCGCCATCACGGAGATGTATACCGCGGAGCGGTGGGCGGGGATGAAGGTAAAAGAAAAAAGAGCTTTGAAAATCCAGGGCCTTGGCCTGCACGCCATCGGCGGACGTTTCGGGGTGGAGGGGAACCCGATCGGCAATCACCCGGTCCATCTGGAGTTGGGGA
>CAZRVH010000001.1:0-34359 GCA_964603635.1 uncultured Candidatus Peribacteria bacterium | reverse complement strand
TTCGGGGTGGAGGGGAACCCGATCGGCAATCACCCGGTCCATCTGGAGTTGGGGAAGGCCATCTTCGGCGTACTCCCTTGTTTCGCAGAAGTCACCCATGACCAACTCCGCACCGCCATCACGGAGATGTATACCGCGGAGCGGTGGGCGGGGATGAACCAAAAAGAAAAAAATATTTTGCAGATCCAGGGCCTTGGGCTTCGGGCCATCACCGGACGCTTCGGGGTGGAGGGGAACCCGATCAAGAATCACTCCGTCCACCTGGAGTTGGGGAAGGCCATCTTCGGGGCACTTCCTTGCTTCGTAGAAATGACCCCAGACCGACTCCGCACCACCATCACGGAAGCCTATACTGCGGAGCAATGGGCGGGAATGAAGTACAAGGTGAAACTTACCTTGAAAATCCAGGGCCTTGGTCTTTACGCCCTTGCCGGACGTTTCGGGGTGGAGGGCGATCCAATTAACAAGCACTCCGTCCATTTAGAGCTGGGGAAAGCAATATGGGGCACAGGATGGAATCCGCCCGCCAGCGCGTCTTAAGCGTGTCGGCACTTTCTTTGCCGCACGTTCCTCATGCTTCTTTCCTACGCCTCCAGCGCGATTCGTAGAGGAGAAGTGCGAGGGAGGACGCTGCGAGCGGAATGACGTAGAACAGGATACGGAACGCCAGCACCGCGGCGAACACCGTTTCGGGCGCGTAGAAATTCCCGAGCAGGAGCAGGACCATCGCGTCGAACACGCCGATGCCTCCCGGGATCTGCGCGGCAAAGGTGACGACCTGCATGATGATGTAGAGTCCCAGGAACGCGGGTAGAGAAAGGGCATCGGACGGCGGCAGCAAGAAATACAGGACGGAACCTGTCAGGATCACCTCCCCTCCCGAGAGGAGAATTTGGGAGAAGGAAATCGTGAACGACGGAACGTGCACTTCTTTGCCAAACACCCGGATGTCCTGTCCCGCGTGCAACAGCGACGTGGCGAGATACGCGACGACGGGAACGAGCAACAACACCCCGATCATCCGGATCATCGGAACGGAGAGGAAAATGAGATGCGCCAAGGTATCCGGCGCGATGAGCATGGTCACCCCTGAGATAAGGAAGAGACACAATGTGAACGTAGTGAAACCAAACGCGATGATCTTCGCGATTTCCCCCGTGCCCAGTCCTGCGTCGGAATAGATGCGGTAACGGACGGCACCGCCCGTGACGAGCGCGAGGCCGATGGCGTAACTGAAAATGCTGGCGATGAGGGAAGCGAAGAACACGCGGGGAAAACTGACGTCATGCTTGAAGTACAGGACGGCGAGCATGTCATACGTGCCCATGATCGCGTAAATGCCGATGGTGGCGAGTTCTGCGTACACGATCCTCCGCAGCGCAATGCCCTGGAATGCGGCCCATACTTCGTTCATGTCGTAGGTGCGCACCATATCAAAGAGCACCCATGCCGCCACGGCAAAAATGGCGATGCTGACGAATGACCCGATGAGTTGCTTGCGCGAAAGCATGGAGGATTACCGACGATGGTCAGCATACTCCTTCGTCACCGTCTTCTCGAAATACGCCTGCGTAAAGTAGTTGATGGCGTACTTCGTGCCCGCGCGCACGAATCCTTCTGCCTTGAGCCTTCGGGCGGAAGAATAGTTGAAGAAGCGCGTGTTCCATTTCACCTTGCCCACCTTGTGCAGGCGACGCGCGATATTCGTGTCATCGCCGTAGAACGGGATGCTCGTGTCGAATCCTCCGATCTGCACCAACGCGTCGCGCTTCACGACATGGTTCGCGCCGAGCGCGGCGAACTTCTTGTGCCAATACGCGGGCAGGGCACCCGCCATCCACCAGGCATAGACCATCGCGCTCTGCACCTTCGGGAGATCGTAGTACTTGAAAGGTCCGCTAAGCGAGACGATATCCGGGTCTTTGGCAAACTCCTCCTTGATCATGGGAATCCATTCGTCATGGATGCGGCTGTCGGCATCGATGTACGCGATGAGGTGCCCCTTGGCCTCTTCGAAACCACGGTGGCGGGCGAAACCCGTGCCTTTGCGATGCTCGTGCACGACCTTCACGCCGGGATATGACCCTGCGACCTCCGCCGTTCTATCCATGGAGGCGTTATTCACCACTATGATTTCGATGACATCATCCGTCTTGTGCCGAAGAACGCTTTCGAGGCATGCCCCGATGAATTGCTCCTCGTTGTAAGCGGGAATGACGATACTGATGGTCATAGGATTGGGACCGAATCATTTTACTTGTCTTGTGTTCCGCGGGCAATCAGAATAGGCTTGATTTGGATAGGCTCGTTTTCGCCAATACAGCCTTTTTATGCGTTCCATTGCCCACATTTCCGACCTGCACTTCGGCCGCGAGGACCCCGAGATCGCACAGGCCCTGCTGAAGGATCTGCAATCCTTCCAACCGTCGCTGGTCATCGTAAGCGGCGACCTGACGCAACGCGCGAGCAAGGTGCAATTCGAGGCGGCCGCATCGTATTTGAAACGCATCCCCTTTCCCCTGTTCATCGTGCCGGGGAACCACGACATCCCCCTGTATAACATCCTGAGAAGATTCATCAGCCCCCTGGGCCAATACAAGAAGCATATTTCCCGGGACGTGGGCCCGGTGTTCAACGACGGGAAGATCGCCGTGGTGGGAATCAACACCGCGAAGTCACTCGCGATCAAGAACGGACGCATATCCAAAAAACAGATCGGACTCCTGAAAGAGAGCATCTCGATGATCGAGAAATCGATCTTCACCATCGTCGTCACGCACCATCCGCTTATCACCCCTCATGCAAAGAGGATGCAAAAATTCGTGATCCGGTCGAACATGGCGCTGAACGCGTTGGATGAAAGCGGCGTCGATCTTCTTCTTTCCGGACACAAGCACAAGACATACCACGGTGACATCCGCGACCTGCGGCCTACCACGAAATGCTCGATGATCCTCGCCCAGGCGGGCACGGCGATATCGGAACGCAGGAGGAATGAACCGAACGCCTACAACATCATCAAAGTGAAAAAGGGAACCGTGCAGGTGATCGTGCGGTCGTTCGAAAAGGAATCTTTCGCGACCGTCGCGGAAACGATGTATGAAAGGAAAGAAAATAAATGGAAAGTCATTTGAAAATTAATCGATCAGGAGAATTTTCCGCCTGAAACATCGTCAATCGCATGGAACGGGCATGCATTCGGAGTACAATGCTCGCAATGGACGCGCTTCTTTCTTATCTTCCGGATTTCCAGACGATCGCGTCCCTCGGGTACTGGTTCGTATTCTTGGCCGCATTGGGGGAATCCATCGCGTTTCTCGGTTTTTTCGTACCGGGATCGATCGTCGTCGTCATTTCCGGCGGCATGGCGGCGCAAGGAGTCTACGATCTGCGCACCCTGTTTTACGTCGTCGTCGCGGCGGCGCTCACCGGCAACACGATCGGCTATTTGCTGGGAAGGCATGGAAAGAAGATCCTGAAAAAATATCCGCCCCTCTGGAAACACTTGGAACAAGGGCAATCCTTCTTTAAGCGCCACGGGGGGAAGAGCATTTTCCTGGGGCACTTCCTCGGGCCCTTGAGGCATTTGATCCCGATGGTCGCGGGTTTGGCGGAGATGCCGTTCCTTCCTTTCCAGCTCGTGAACATCGCGAGCATCCTGGCTTGGAGCGCGGCACACATCGCCGTGGGATTCGTGTTCGGGGGATTGTGGGATATCGCGCTCCTATGGTTGTCGCGCTTCGGCATCGCCATCGTGCTTGTCATCGCGGTCGTGGCGCTCTTCGCGTGGACGTGGGAATGGGTGCTGAAACAAGGACGCGAGTCCGTGAAATTGTTGCGCTCCCTCTTCTCTTCGGTCATCGAAATCATCGGACGCCAGCCAAACGTGAAAAAATTCCTCGCACGGCATGAAACCTCCGTCTCATTCGTCGCCGACCGTTTCTCGATGCGCAGCTTCTTCGGGCTTCCGTTCACCCTGCTTACGCTCGTCTTCCTCTATGCGGCGGCCCTTTTGACCGATTTGGTACAGGAAATCGCTTTCCCCTCTTCCTTCTCGGCGCTCGATGAGCGCATCGCACACCTTCTCTTCGACTTCCGCCATCCGGTGGCCGCGGGCTTCTTCTACTTCATCACGCTGTTCGCGCAAACCGGAGTCATCATCGCGGTGATGTTCTTCCTGACGCTGCTTCTGTGGCGGAAAAGGCATGCCATCTTCGCCTTCGGACTGTGGCTGACGCTTTTCCTGAGCGAACTCCTGACGCAGGGCGGCAAGATCCTTTTCCAGCGCCTGCGCCCCGATGAATTGCTCCGTGCGATCAGCGAAGATTCCTTCTCCTTCCCCAGCATGCACGCGGCTACGGCCGCCGCCTTCACCGGCTACATCGCGTACATGGTCATTCGCACGTCCCGTTCGTGGACGTTGAAAGTGGGCGCGGTGTTCACGTCCATCATCGCGATCCTTCTGATCGACCTGAGCCGCATGTATCTGGGTCTGCATTACCTCAGCGACGTCGTCGCGGGCGACCTGGTCGGGTTACTGTGCGTCGCGATCGTGATCAGCATCACCGAGTGGCTTTTCGCCCGTGAGAAAGGCGGCATCCCGGCGTTACCCATGAACATCCTGAGGAATACGGCGATCTTCCAGGCAATCGTCGTCATCTGCCTCTTTTTCCTCGTCCCCTCGCCGCTGCTTCAACAAAGCCCTCCTCCTCCCGAAAGAATCAGCGTCGCGGCAATGCAGAACCTCTTCAAGGACGGCGCGCTTCCGCGCACCACCCAAACCCTGGCCGGCGCCGAACGGCAACCGTTGAACGTGCTGCTGTTGGGATCGCGGAAATGCATGATGGAAAACCTGGAAAGGGCGGGTTGGGTGAGGGCGGACGATATTTCGATCGCGGCGACGTACCGTCTCGTTCGATCCGTCGTATTGCGAGAGGAATATCCCTCGGCCCCCTTCGCTCCCGCTTTCTATTACTCGGCACCGCATACGTTCGGGTATTCCAAAATGGTCGGCGAAGACGAGAGGCGTCCGCACCTGCACGCGAGGCTCTGGGAAACGGATTACGATACGAACTACGGCCGTCTCTTCGCGACATCCGTAAGCTATGACACCCGGACGCGCTGGGGCATCAGCCACTCCATCGATCCGGCGATCGATACGCAACGCAATAACCTGTTGCGCGACCTGTTGAGGGTAGGAGCCGTGGGCGCGTACCAACTGCTCCCCTTTACGCCACGCATCCCGGATAACGCGGAAGCGGGTACGATGTACAAAACCGACGGCAAGGCCGTTCTTATTTTCCTGAACGGCTGTTCCTCCTGATTCCCATGCTATCACTCGTCATCACCTTGTTCCTGGCCGGCGTCCTGACCATCCTGCTTCCGTGCATCCTGCCGCTTATCCCCATCGTGCTGGGAGTGAGTATCGTGGACCGGGACAAGTTGCGTCCTCTCGCCATCGTCCTCGGCATGACCGTCAGCTTCGTCGCATTCACGTTCGTCCTGCAAGTGTTTTTGAACCAATTCGTGGAACTCGCGGATTACCTGCGCATCGCGACGTATTACGCCTTGCTCCTCTTCGGATTGGGATTCTTCTTTGAAAAGCGGACGCCGCGTTTCGCGGGAGCGATCATCGGAAGCTTGTTCTTCCTAAGCAAGGGATGGATATCGGTGGCGGGCGCGGCCGCGTTGGGATGCATCGCGACGGAGATCGGAGGCGCGGTGGCCGCGAAGATCCAGCAACTGGGAGCGACTATCCAGCAGGAAACGCGTTCGAAACTCGGCTCCCGTTCCTTCCTAAGCCCGTTCCTGATGGGACTGACCTTGGGACTGGTGTGGGTGCCCTGCGCCGGACCCGCGCTGGGATTCGCATTAGCGTTGGTCCGCGAACAGCCGGGTATCACGGCCCTCTTTCTGCTAGGGGTCTATGCCTTGGGTTCCGCCATTCCCCTTTTGCTGATCGGCTATGGCGGACAGGCCGCGGTGCATTCCGTACGGGTGCTAAGCAGGTACAGCGAGACGGTGAAAAAGGTATCCGGCGTTCTGCTGATCCTTTCCGCGATCGGGTTCCAACTCAATCTGTTTGCCGACCTGCAGACATGGATCTCCGGCAATACGGGGTACGGGGCATTTGCGAACAAACTGGAAGAATCCTTTTTCGGGGGCGCTCCGAAAAACGACAATGGCGCGGCGGACGGCACGCTGCCCATCCTTGGAAAGGCACCGACGTCTTTCGTGAATGCGGGCACATGGCACAATTCCGAACCGCTGAGATTGGAAGACCTGCGCGGCAAAGTGGTACTCATCGATTTTTGGACGTACAGCTGCATCAACTGCATCCGCACCCTGCCGTACATCCAGGGATACTGGGAGAAGTATGGTTCGACGTCGCTCACCACAGGCAAGGATTCCCCCTTCGTCCTCGTCGGCGTGCATACGCCCGAGTTCGTGTTCGAGAAAAACGCCGCCAACGTCGCGGCCGCGATCGACAAATACAACCTGACGTATCCCGTGGTACAAGACAATGACTTCGGCACGTGGAACGCGTTTCGCAACCGGTACTGGCCGGCGAAGTATCTGATCGATGCCGAGGGAAACATCCGCTACGTGCACTTCGGGGAAGGCGCGTACGAGGAAGCCGATGCGGCGATCGCGATGCTTTTGAAGGAAATGGGCGCGGAGATGCCATCCTCTCTTTCATCTCTTTCGTCTATTGCCTCTTTTCCCTCCAATAACGGACCCCTCACCCCCGAAACCTATTTGCACTCACGCAGCTGGCAAAGCTTCGGCAATAGCAAAGGCACGCCCACGTCCGTCCAAGCGGACTATGCGTTGCCGGAAGCGATGGAACTGCACTCCTATTACCTCGGCGGGGCATGGCAACTCGTCGATGACGAACGCCAGGTTTTACGCAGTAACAAGGGCTCCGTGGGAATCCGCGCCTTGGCCGGCGAAGTGAACCTGGTGTTGGGACCCGAGGCGGAAGGAGACTCCATACAAGCGGAGGTGTTCGTGGACGGAAAGAAAACGAAGACGCTCACGATCGACCGCCATGATCTGTATGAACTGTACAAAGGAGGGTACGGGGAACACGACGTCATCGTGACATTCGCGAAAAAAGGAGTTGCGGGATATGCCTATACATTTGGGCGTTGATTGCCTACGCCTAAAGGAAGGATTACTCTTACGGTCTCAATTCCCTTCCCATTTTCCCATGAAGAACAAGATTATTTCCCTCGCGCTCGCGGCATCGCTGCTTGCGCCTATGGCCGCCATGGCCGACGACGCCAACGAGGAGGCGCAGTCCTTGCTGAAAGCGAAGCGCGGCGAGGTCCGCGAAATCCTCCGCGCGAAAAAGAAGGAAGTAAAGCAGTTGCGCAAAGACATCAAAGTCAGCCGCCGCACGCTGAAGAAGGAACTGGATGATTTGAAGTCACAGAGCAAGAGAATGCGCCATGCCAAAGGCTCTTCATCGTCTTCGAGCACGCAGTCTTCCACGTCCTCCGCGACGACCTCAAGCGACGCATCGTCCGCCTCATCGAATTAATACGCACTTCGCGCGTAGGAAAGCCCCGGTTTGCCGGGGTTTTTCATATGCTTTTTTTCCGCTTCCGGTAATGCCAACCGAGAAGCGCCACCACTCCGGCGACGATCGCGATCTGCATGACCTTCTCGGCGGAATCAAGTCCGGTCATCAGCGACTCCGCTGCGTTCAGGCCCGTATATCCGATGAGCATGAAACAGAGGTTGCGGATATAGAAGCCGACGAACGTCGCGACGAAGAACGTAAGAAGATTGATCTTCAAGATTCCGCACAGCAGCGATACGGGCGTACTCGGCATAACGGGAATCGCACGGATGATGGTCAGGATGAAATCATCCTTGCGCGTGCCCGTGAACTTCTTGCCGAAATATTCCAACTCCGCGTGCGTCACGCCGATGTACTTCCCGAACCTTGGAACCGCCAGGTCTTCCAGCTTGTCCCCGATGAAATAAAACACATAGGCGCTGAGCGTCTTGGTAAAAGTCGCGAGCAGGCAGATGAAAAGAAGGTACGGGATGCCAAGCTGCTGCGTCGCCGTAATGCTTCCGGATAACGTGGAAACGAGCGGGGACGGGATGGGCGCGATGATTTCCTCCACGACTCCTCCGACCATGACGAACACGGGAAGAGGCACGGATTGCGCGATGCCTTCGAGCCAGGAAATGACGGACGAGAACATGCCCCCATCCTAGCGGAAACGTCGGGGTACCGCAGTAAAAATTGCGATTCGTCCGCGAAGGCGTTATGCTCGGCTTATGAAAAGACTTGCCTCCACGATCGGCCTTGCATCCCTGCTCCTTGCCGGATGCGCTTCGAACACCGCAAGCATCCTGGAACCGACCGTGGCCGCCCCTTCGGGTTTCACGGGCATAGAAGTAATGAATGCCTGCGCGACGGCGTCGCAGGATTGCTTCTCCCTGGAGGTGGAAAGCGATGGAAAAGGAATCACGCGTATCCATTATCCCACGGATATGTGGGTGGAAACGACGGAATCAGGCTGCAGCAACGGGTACTGCTGGGCAACGGACGCCAACGGCGCGGAATGGATGATGGAACCCTAAAGACGAAGTACCAAGGTCCAACTTCCAAGTGCCAAATAAATTCCAATGATTAAATTTTTGAATATTTTTTCTTTTAAATTATTTTCCAATGGACCTTCCTTGGTTCTTGCCTCTTGTTTCTTGGACCCTCTCATGGTTATCTGAAAATGATTGATGCAGATGCTTTGTTACTTTTCTCTTTCTGCCTCGTATAACCTTATGCAGCTCACAGAGACTGCCGTCTTTCCTTCCCTTTCCCGTGATGCAGCAAACTGAAGAAGCACTCATAGAATCCTGCCAGAACGGCCGTCTGGTTGATTTTGAGGAACTCTACGTTCGCTATCTGAAAGGTATCTACGCGTTCATTTTCTACCGCACGATGGACCGGCCGGTCGCCGAAGACCTCACGAGCCAAACGTTCCTGAAGGCCTTGGAACATATCGGCTCATACGACCGGAACAAAGGGGCGTTCTCGACCTGGCTCTACAGGATCGCGCGCAATACGGTGCACGACCACTTCCGTACCAAGCGCGACCACAGGGACATCGAGACCGTCTGGGACCTTCCCTCGGAAGACAACCCGTTCCTCTCCGTCGAACATTCCATCGCCGCACGCGAAATCCACACAGCCCTGCAGGGCGTGGACAAGCAGAAACGCGACATACTCCTTCTCCGCCTCTGGGATAACCTGCCCTACGCGGAAATCGCGCGCATCACGGGAAAGTCGGAGGCAAGCTGCAAGATGACCGTCTCCCGGACTCTCGACGATCTTCGCACCGTGCTCTCCCCGTCCGCACTGCTCATTCTCACCCTTTTCCTCCCGACACTCCTATGAATGAGATTCAATCCATCCTGAAAGAACTGCTAGCGGCCGATCCGTCGTTGAAAGACCGGGAGAAGGAACTCCTTCCCCTCCTGAAGATTCTCGTCGAGAATAAGCCGAAAGCCGAGCCTACGGAAGACTTCAAGCGCCGCCTGCACGCGGAAATCCTGATGCAGACACGCGCGGAACCTGCACCTTCCTCTCCTTCCTTCTATTCCTTCCTCTCCTTCCTCATGAACAAACAATACTCCATCGCCCTCGCAGGCCTCCTGCTCGGCGTCCTCATCACCGGCCCGGTGGTGTACTACGGCCTGCCCTCCGGCAGCGACGTCGGTTCGCCCTCAGGCACCCCTCTCTTCTCCTATTCCGTCTCCGATACGGGCGCCAATGCGTTCGGTGACTTCTCCACCGTGTCCACCTCGGAAGGCAGAAGCCAGGGCGGAGGCGGAGGACCCGTCGGCTTGGGTGGCGGAAATCCCGCCCCGGCCATGATGGCGGCGGAAGGCTCGGCTGTGACCGATTCCGCGGGAACCGGAACCGATGCGAAAATGGTCGCGCCGGACAGCATGATCTACCGCCCCCAGGTCTTCACATTCAAGATCGACGGCGAGATCCCCGCGCTGACCGAGACCCAGGTCCAGGTCCTGCGCCGCAACAAGGTGATCACGTCTTCCGACGCCCAAGCGATCCTGAAGTCGTTCAACCTCGGCTCGATCGACCTGAATTCCTTCGGCAACCTGAAGACCGACTCCGTGTCGCTCTACCAAGACGGCAAGAACGGCTACATGATGTACATCAGCTTCCGCGAAGGTTCCGTCTCCATCAACCAGAACTGGGAAACGTGGGATCATCCGGAATCCAAGTGCACCACGGAATCCTGCTTCCAGCAGTACCGCATCAAGGAATCCGACATCCCCGCCGATGATATTCTCATCGGCATCGCCGACGACTTCGCGAAGGCGCACGGCATTGACCTTACGCAATTCGGACCCGCCGAAGTGGACAACTCCTGGCGCACGAACCTCGCCGCCATGAGCGCAGCCGACAGGGCCATGTTCTGGTTCCCGGAAAGCGCACGCGTCATCTATCCGCAGCTGATCGACGGCAAACCGGTGTATGAACAGGGCGGAGGGAAGGCCGGCATCTCGGTGGGCGTCCACGTCCGCCAGAAGAAAGTCTCCGACGTCTACGGCATCCTGAGCCAGAACTACACGCGCTCCAGCTACGAAGCAGTCACGACCTCCGGCGCAATCATCGACTTCCTCGACAGGTCCGGCAACATGTACGGCGGCGGAATGCCCCCGAACACGATCCCCGAGAAGATCACTGTTACGCTCGGCGCCCCGACGATCGGATTCACGAAGGTGTACAACTACGAAGGAGGCACGGCGGACGAACTCGTCGTCCCCGCCCTCATCTTCCCGGTAAAGAGCGTTCCGGAAGGCACGTACTACTACCAGCAATCCGTCACGGTTCCGTTAGCCAAGGAGCTCATGGACAAGCTGATGCTCCAGTACCCGGTCATGCCGATGATGGAAGCGGTGAGATAAGAAGAAAAAAAGGCAATCAACGTAATAAAGGAAATAAAGGATGACGTTCACAACGCATCCTTTATTTCGTTGATTCCTTTTATTTCTTGTGGAAAATACCACTTTTTGCTTACACTACACGCCATGCAAGCCCCTTGGCACATCGTCACATTCTATAAATTCCTCCCCTTCTCCAAGGCGGAGGTCGAGGCATTACGCGACGCGTGGAAACAGGAAGGCGAACGCCTGGGGATCAGCGGCCTGTTCCTGGTGGCCGAAGAAGGCGTGAATGCGACCATCGCGGGAAGCGAGGCAAATATCGGCGAATTCCTCACATTCGTGGAGCGGACGACGGGCCCGTTGACGATCAAGCGCAGCGAAGCGGAGAAGCAACCCTTCCGCCGATGGAAGGTGGCGATCCGCAGGGAAATCGTCGCCATCGGAAAACCCTCGATGCATCCGTCGTCGGAGATGAACAGGCATCTCACGCCCGAGGAATTCAAAAAGACGCTGGAGACGGAAGACGTGGTCGTCATCGATGCGCGCAATACCTACGAAACGGCCATCGGGAAATTCAAGAATGCCTTCGACCCAAAGACACGGACCTTCCAGGAATTCCCGGATGCGGTAAAGAACGCGAACCTTCCGAAAGACAAAAAAATCCTGATGTACTGCACGGGGGGCATCCGCTGCGAGAAAGCCCTGATGGAAATGCAGGAGCAAGGCTACGAACACGTGTACCAACTGCAGGGCGGCATCCTGTCTTATCTGGAAGCGTTCCCGCAGACGCACTTCGAAGGCGAATGCTTCGTGTTCGACCACCGCGTCGCCGTGGACCAGACGCTCAAACCCTCGACACAGTACGGACTCTGCATCTTCTGCGGGGATCCCGGAGACGTGCGTGCGTCCTGCGAATGCTGTGACAAAGAATCCGTCCGATGCGCCGGATGCGCATCTTCGAAACCCGCCGTTTGCAGCAAGCTCTGCGCCCAAAAACGCGAGCAGAAACTCGCGAGAGAGACCCGCGTCGCGTAAGAAGCATCCTTTCGATACGTCTATTCACCCACTTTCCCCACTCCCCCTTTCCATTATGGCTGCTTACCTCATGGATGAAGACGATGACGATGCAACCCCGGCCGCGGACGTCCTTCTGGATGACGAAGAAGAAAAAGACGACCTCGACGAAACGGACGATGACGAAGAAAGCGACGATGACGATCTGCTGGTCGTGGATGACGACAGCGACGAATAAACACGTACTTTTCGCTCAGGCTGCGCGGCGCCTCTGGTGCGCCGCCAGTTTGAAGCACTCGAGCGCAAGGAAGCCCGCGACGGCGACGCCCAGGATCACGAGCCATTCGCGGATCGTGATCGCGGAAATCTCGAACAGCGCGTAGGTAGACGGCGACAGAAGAATGCCGAGTTGCAAAAGCAGCGGGATCAGGACCGCGCCCAGCAGCCATTTATTGGAGAAGAACCCGATGGTCCACAGCGGCCGCGAGCTGCGGCTGGTGAAGGCGAGGAGGATTTCGAAGAGGATGGAGAACGTGAAGACGATCGCGCGGACCTTGGGCAGGTTCTCCTCACCGAACCACACGGTGCTGGCCTTCAGGTAGACGAGGAACGTGAGGCCGCACGCGAGGACGGCGCCCAGGATGAGGCGGGGCCATTCCCCTGCGAAGAGGCTTTCCTTCTGCTTGCGCGGCTGGCGCTGCATGATGCCGGGCTCCTCGTTCTCCATGCCCAGCGCGAGTGCCGGCAAGCCGTCGGTCATGAGGTTGATCCACAGCAAATGGACGGGCAGAAGCGGCAGCGGCAGACCAAGAACGACGGTGAGCGTGATAAGCATCATCTGTCCCAGGTTTGCGCGTACGAGGTACAAGATGAACTTGCGGATATTATCGTAGATGCGCCTTCCTTCGCGGATGGCCATGACGATGGTCGCGTAGTTGTCGTCCGTGAGGACGAGACTGGCCGCCTCGCGCGCCACCTGCGTGCCGTCGCGGCCCATGGCGATGCCGACGTGCGCAGCCTTGAGAGCTGGTGCATCGTTCACGCCGTCCCCCGTCATCGCCACCACGTTGCCATGCGACTGCAGCGCCTTCAGGATATCGATCTTATGCTGCGGCGAGACGCGCGCGTAGATGGAAACGTACTGCACCGCGTCCCTCAGCTGCTGCGGCGTCATTCGGTCCAGTGCCGCCCCATCGAGCGCATGGCCCTTGATGCCGACTTTCTTCGCGATCGCGGAAGCGGTATCCACGTTGTCGCCGGTGATCATAACGGTGCGGATACCCGCGGACGCGGCGTCCTTCATGGCGCGCATCACTTCCTTGCGCGGCGGATCCTGCATGCCCATGAGGCCGATCAGCCGCAGCTCCCCCTTTTCCTCCATCGCCATCGCGAGTACGCGCAACCCGTTGCCCGCCATGCGCATCGTCTGGGCAAGCACTTCGGCATGATCGCAATGGTCGCAGAGCGCGACGATTTTTTCCGGAGCGCCTTTCATAAACAGCCTCGGGCCGTGGCGCGTCTGCATGTACTTCAGCTCGGATGAGAACGGCACCGTTTCCTCGTCGATATCCAGGCGCTCGATTCCCTTGCCCTTCGCGTACTGCAGCAATCCTATCTCCGTGGGATCGCCCAGGTTCGGCAGCGACGCCCGGTTGCAGGAAATGGCGACCTGCACGAGCAGCTTCTCGCTTTCGCCTTCGGCCACCCAGATCTCCGTCACCTTCATCTTGTTCTCGGTGATCGTCCCGGTTTTGTCCGAACAAATGACGTTGACGCTGCCAAGCGTTTCCAACGCGTCCAACCGCATGACAAGCGCGTTTTTGGCGGCCATACGCTTCACGCCCATCGCGAGGCAGGCGGTCACGACGGCAGGCAATCCTTCCGGAACGGCGGACACGGCAAGGCTGACGGCAAGCAACACCACGGCGATCATCGCTCCCCCGCGGGAGAACTCGAGCAACGCAAGGCCGGCGGATAACGGGACGACGATGGCGCCGATAAGAACGCTGAAGCGTTTCATCCTGTTTTCCAGCGGAGTCGGGGGCGTTTCGGACTGCGTCACGAGCGTGGCGATCGTTCCGATCTGCGTATCCTTGCCAATGGACGTCACGACGTACTCGGCGGAACCTCGGGTGACCAGCGTTCCCGCGAACAGCATGTTCTTCTGGTCGCTGATACCCGCATTCGCGGATACGATCTCGGTCGTTTTGCCCACGGGCAAACTTTCTCCGGTCAGGCTCGATTCATCCGCTTCGCCATGGGACAATTCCAAAATACGTCCGTCCGCGGAAATGCGATCACCCGCCTCGACGATGACGATGTCCCCGGGAACGAGCTCGCGCGACGTGATGAGCATCTCGCGGCCAGCCCTGCGCACGCGGGCATGCGGGGAGGTGAGTTCCTGCAAACTTTCGAGCGCTTTCCCCGCACGGTACTCCTGCACGAATCCCAGGACCGCGTTCAGGATGAGGATGGCGAGGATCGCGGCGATATCGACGTTCTCCTCCCAGGAACCGGCGCCTTCCAGCACGCGCAAAGCGATGGACAGGAACAACGCGGCGATGAGGATATAGACAAGCACGTCCTGAAACTGACGCAAAAACAGCATCACCAAACTCTTCTTCTTATGGGGAAGTTCGTTCCATCCGTGCTCCTTTCGCTTCAATTCGACGGACGCGTCATCCAACCCTTCGCGGAAACTCCCGAGACGGATCAGCGTTTCATCCGATGACAGCGAGTGGAACATCGCACAAAATCATACACCGATACAACACGATTTTGGCTTGTGCGATTCCTTACTCCGATTGCGCAATCTTTCCCCCGCGCTTGCGCTCGTTTTCGGTCAAAAGCTTCTTGCGCAGGCGAATGGACGTCGGCGTGATCTCGACGAGTTCGTCGTCATCGATGTATTCCAACGCTTCCTCCAAACTCATAGGCTTGATCGGCGTGAGCTTGGTGGCGTCGTCGCTGCCGGAGGCACGCATGTTCGTCAGCTTCTTTCCCTTGGTGACGTTCACGACCATGTCCTGGTCCTTGGCACTTTCCCCGACGATCATTCCTTCGTAGATCTTCGTCTGCGGCCCGATGAACAGCTTGCCGCGCTCCTCGAGTTTCCACAGGTCGAATCCCATCGCCTCTCCGGCGAGCATGGAAATCATGGAGCCGCGGGAACGTCCCGGGAGGTCTCCCTTGTACGGTTCGTAGGCGATGAACGAGTGGTTCATGATTCCTTCACCGCGCGTCTCGATGATGAAGTCTCCGCGGAAACCGAGGAGTCCGCGCGTCGGGACCTTGAATTCGATGCGGGTGTGTCCTTCCTCCGTGCGCATGTCGACGAGCTCGCCCTTGCGGCGGTTCATCATGTCGATGATCGTTCCGGCGTTGTTCTCGGGCACGTCGATGATGGCCTGCTCGATCGGCTCTTCCTTGCCGTTCGGTCCGTCGCGCATGATCACCTGGGGGCGGGAGACCTGGATCTCGAAGCCTTCGCGGCGCATCTGTTCCAAGAGGACGGAGAGGTGGAGTTCGCCACGTCCGGACACCTTGTAGGCGTCGCTGTTCGGGACGGCTTCCACTTCGAGTCCGACGTTCGTTTCCTTTTCCTTGAAGAGGCGCTCGCGGATGTGGCGGGTGGTGACGAGTTTTCCTTCCTTTCCGGCGAACGGGGAATCATTGACGAGGAACGTCATCGTCACGGTCGGCGGATCGATGCGGATGGCGGGCAACGGCTCGGCCTTCTCGTCGGTCGTGATCGTCTCTCCCACGTAGATGTCCGGGATACCGGCGAGGATAAGGATGTCTCCTGCGGCGGCTTCCGTCGCTTCCATGCGCTTCATTCCCTGGTACTTGAAGATCTTGGTAATCTTGCCGCGGCGCGTCTCCTGCCCCTCGTGTTTCACGAACACGGTGTCGCCGATGTGCGCGACTCCTTCGAACACGCGTCCGATGGCGAGGCGTCCCACGAAGTTGTCATACCCAAGGGAGCTGGGCTGCATGCGGAACGGAACCGCGAGGTTCTGCTCGGCCGGCTTCACGTGCTTCATGATGAGCTCGAAAAGCGGGGTCAAATCCTTGGAATCGTCCTCCAGCTTCTGCTTCGCGATTCCCTCGCGGGCGATGGCGAAGATATACGGGAAGTCGAGCTGTTCGTTGTTGGCTCCCAGCGCCCCGAAGAGATCGAAGACCATGTCGACGACTTTCATCGGGCGGGCGGCGGGCTTGTCGATCTTGTTGATGACCACGATGGGGCGGATGCCGAGCTGCAACGACTTCTTCAATACGAACTTCGTCTGCGGCATCGGTCCTTCCTGGGCGTCCACGAGGAGGAGCACGCAGTCGACGGTGCGCAGGATGCGCTCCACTTCGGATCCGAAGTCGGCGTGTCCCGGGGTATCGACGATGTTGATCGTGCAATCCTTGTACTTGATGGTGCAGTTCTTGGCGTAGATGGTGATGCCGCGCTCGCGCTCCTGGTCGTTGCTATCCATCATCAATTCCCCGACCGCTTCATGGTCATTGAAGGCGCCTCCCTGTTTGAGCAGGGCGTCGACAAGGGTCGTCTTGCCGTGGTCAACGTGCGCGATGATGGCGATATTGCGAATTTCCATAAAATGAGAAGAAATCACGGCGGAGTCCGTAGACGAAGCCGGACCGAAATCGGGAGCCACCCTTATAAGGTGTAAAAGGCCGAAAATCAACCGAAAATGAGCCTGAAACAGCCAAAAACGCGAAATTTTATAAACCGCCCATCTGTCTAAGACATGCGAAATCCCGCCCTAGCCTTGGCGGAGGCAGATGGCCTTTTCTATGCCGTTTTGGCGCTTTCGTGCTTCAATAACCACTCTTTCCTCTCCGCACCCCACGCATAACCGCCGCCGTTCAACCCTTTCGGAAGGATACGATGGCACGGAACAAGCAGGCACAGCGGGTTCCTGCCAAGCGCCGTCCCTACCGCGCGCATCGCGTCGGGATGCCCGATGGTTTTGGCGATATCTCCATAATGGACAGTCTCTCCAAAGGGCACGTCCGACGTCGCCTCCCATACTTTCAACTGGAATTCCGTCCCGCGCAGGACAAGCGGCAGGGAATCGAAAGTTTTGCGGGACCCCTCGAAATATTCCTGGAGCTGGGCGACGCACTGCAGAAACGCGACCGGGAGATGGTCCATCGGCCGCTCTTTCTCTTCCGCGAAATCCACGTGCGTGATGCCGCGTTCTGTGCCGCTGATGCGCACGCGCCCGATGGGAGAATCGATGTGCGTGCGGAACAATTCCATGCGCCCATCCTACTCCAGGCGGCAGGACGCTCAAGAAAAGAAACGACGATTGTGCTACACTCGATGCATGTGGTTTCTCATGCGGCCCAGGCAACCGTACGAACGAGGCTCATCCGTCGCACGCTCATGGCTGCTACTGTTAAGCATCGTCTGCATCGTCTTCGGACTCGCGATCATCGAGGCTCCGGAACTGCTGGCATACATCGTCGCTTCGTTCTTCATCCTGACCGGCGTTTCCTTGCTCTTAACCTGGTGGAAGCTCTTTCGATGATCAACGGCGAACATGGCCTGCCCGGCTTAGTTACGGCGGAACATAGTGAAGTCGAACGAAGACAGGCGGAAGCTCTTTCAATGAAAAAGGAAGCGAAGAACGCGTGTCATCCCGAGCTCGTCGAGGGATGCTACGTGTGCGGCGGAGAATTGAAGGAGCGCAGACTGAAGAAGCACTGCACGGTGTGCGGTACGCTCTGCGAGACGTGTTGCGATAATGGAATGGAATAAAAAATCCGCCAGACGCAAAGGTCTGGCGGGGGCGGTTTTTCGATGGCCTGACGGAGCCGGCCGTCAGGTGTGTGTAATAGCAAGTTCAGGCTGAACGGGAAGCGGGTATGCTTCCTTTTTTTTCGGGTCAAACTGCCGATATCCTAGGATGACGGCGGTCAAGGAATGAAACGACATCCTGTACGCAGCGGCCGGATCGGTGGACGGAACCGTGCCGTACGGCACGAGTGTGAGATGGAAATCATCATCTGCAAGACGCCTCTCCAGGCTGCCGATTTCCAGGAGATCCACCAACAACGCGTAATAGCGGATAGTGCATTCGTCCTCGACGATTTCATACACTTGCACCGTCCTCGCGGGATCCTGAAGTACCCTGAAGATGGTACGGTCATTGAAGATGGCACAGATAAGATTTTCCATGGCTTTGCGATCAGATGCCAGATGGCCCCCATCCTCCACTTCCATTGCAGGAGAGCGATAAGGAAGGGAAAAGGATCGGTCCACGTTCTTCTTCAGAATGACGCGTACGCCCGAACGATGACAATCTACAAACAAAGCAACTGCTACCTTTATTTTCACGGGCATGCTCCTTACCGAAGATGAGAACGATCAATAGAAAGGAAAAACCGCTCGCGCGATATATCACCGTGCTTTTTTCCTGTAAAGGGTCTAAGAGAGAACTTTCCCTTACTTTCCGCGCCCCTTTTGCAGCCATATTTCAAACTTCTTCAGGGGGAGCGTATTTATGACATCCGCTTTCGTCAGCCACCCGCGCTGCGCCTGGGCAATGCCATACGTGTAATCGAGCTCTCCGGGATTATGTGCATCACCGTTGATGGCAAGCTTGCATCCCAGGTCCTTCGCGCGCTTGCAGAGGACATCGTTCAAATCCAAACGATCGACGGACGCACTCGCTTCCAATGCCACTCCGTTCTCCGCGGCGGCACGGAATACTTTGTCGATATCGAAATCGATGGGATCGCGCTTGAGGAGTTTGCGTGCGGTAGGATGCGCCACCAGCCGGACATGCGGGTTTTCGATGGCACGCAGCAAACGGTTCGTCATCTCTTCGCGGGACATCTTGAATTGGCCGTGGATGGATGCGACGACCCAATCGAGCTGACCCAATACTTTGTCATCCAGATAGAGCGACCCATCGTCCATGATATCCACTTCGGTCCCCGCAAAGATACGTATGCCGGGTACTGCCGTGCGCGCCTTCTCGATGAGCTTCAGGTATTCCTTGATGTTGTCCTTCTTGATACCGGCCACCATGCCCATCGGGGAACCATGGTCCGTGATGGCGATGTACTCGTGCCCGTGGTCCAACGCGGACTGCGCCATATCGGCCATGGTCGAGCTTCCGTCGCTGAAATTGCTATGCATGTGCAGGTCCCCGCGCAGGTCCGTCGCCTCGATGAGGACGGGCAACTCCCCTTTCATCGCCAGTTGGACCTCCCCGCGGTCCTCGCGCAACACGGGGGGAACGAACGCCAAGCCCACGGCCTTGTACACGTCTTCTTCGGTACGCGATGCGAGGAGTTTTCCCTTCTTCTCGGCGGTCCCCTTGTGCACGCCGTATTCGTTGATCGTCATCCCCTTCTTGATGCCCAATGAACGCACCGCGACGTTGTGCTCCTTGCTTCCGGTGAAGTAATGCAACGCGGCGCCGAAGACTTTTTCATCCACCACGCGCAAGTCCGCATTCACGCCGGCACTGAGCTGCACGCTGGATTTCGTCTCACCCTTGCCCAGCACGCGTTCCACCAAAGCGTAGTTGCAGAACACGTCCATCACCTTCTCGGGATGCTTGCTGCTCACCAGGATGTCGATATCCCCGACGCTCTCCTTCCTGCGGCGCACGCTGCCCGCTATTTCGATATTACCGCAGAGCTTCGTCGCCTTCAGTTCCATCACGATGCTCTGCGCCACCTTCAGCGCGACGGGCAGCGCGATGCGCGAACCATGGGACTGCATGGATTGGATTCCCAGCAACACGTTTTGAATACTCTTCTCGCCCCAGTTCTTCACGCTTTCGAGCTTTCCGGATTCCATCAGCGACTTCAGGTCCGCAACCGTCTCCACCTTGTATTCCTTCCATACGAAATGCGTTTTCTTGGGGCCCATGCCCTGGATCTGCATGATCTCGAAGAGCCCCGGCGGCACCTCCTTCTGCATTTTCTCCAAGTAGTCCAATTTCCCGGTCGTGACCAATTCCTCGATCTTCGCCGCCAGGTCCTGGCCAATGCCCGGGATCTCCATAAGACCGTCGACGCCTTTGTCCTTGTAGATAGCCGAAAGGTCCTCCGTAAGTGACAGAATGGTCATGGCCGCACGATCGTAGGCGCGGATACGGAAGGGGTTCTCGTCTTTTAAGGTGAGTATTTTCCCGATACGCTCGAAAATGGAGGCAATCTCGGGGTTGGTCATGGAAATAAGACTATAATAAAGAATGCCAAAAGCGAATTTATTTCTACTAAAGACTCGCTAGAGTATATAATTAACCTATGAAACTTGAATCAACAGAGGGAAAATTAATTCATGAGATATTTATCTTAGATGCTAACTTAGCCAAAGAATTTAATGAGGTTAATCGAAATGAGAAAATTAATAATATGATTGATGAAATGCTCGCAGAATTAAACATGGAGAAACTATCACCATTAATCATTAATGAAGCAATTGATCTAAGCTCACCAGGATGGACATTTATCCAACCAATTACAACTAGTCATATAAGTGCACATTATTTTATTGAAACAAATAAACCCTCACATCTCCATTTTGATTTATATAGCTGTAAACCATTCAATTGGCACGCAGCACTCCAGATTATTGATAAATATTTTGACATTGATGATTGGAGTGCAAATTTTATTAAAAGAGATACTTATAATAGGTCTATAACTGAAATAAAGGGCAATAAACTGGGTATTTCGTCGAATCGAATTATTGAATAAAAAATTAAATTAGAGTATAATATTAAGGTAAATGCAAAAGAAAATAAAAAATATTAAATGGCTCGATGTGACCTATATACCTCTGTTAATTACAGCCGTGTTAACAGTGGGTGTCACCTTTCTTGTATATAATGAAACTCAATCTATCCTACAAGAAAGATTACGAGAAAAATTAGTTGCAATCGCTTCAACCGCCGCACTTCAGTTCGATGCAAATAAACTAGAATTGATTAAAGATCGTAGTTCGATTTCTAATCCAGAATTTAAAGAGGTTATAGACATTCTCAATGAAATTAGAGATGTGAATAAAAATGTATCTTTTGTATATCTATTAAGACCAACAGCTGACGAAAATAAGCAAACTTTTATTGCAGATGCCGATACACTAGCTTCGCTAGAAGAAATTGATACAAATGAAAATGGAATTTTAGACGATGAAGAAAATCCTCCCTATCCAGGACTTGAATATGATTCAAGCAATTTACCTGCGTTAAAGGAAACATTGTCAGGAGTTGCGACTGCCGATCATGAATTAAACAGTGATGAATGGGGCACATTCCTTTCTGGATATGCGCCAATATTCTTAGAGGATAAGTTAATAGCAATTCTCGGTATTGATATTGAAGTTAGCGATTTTCAAGTCATTGTTCAAGCAACTTTGATTCCTTTTATAGCATTATCAGGAACTTTGTTATTTATTCTTTTAATATTAACAATTATTCTTTCAAAAATTTGGAATGGCAGAGTTGAATTAGTTAAGGAAATTGATCGCCAGAAAGATGACCTTTTGAGCATTGTTAGCCATCAATTAGCAACACCGGTATCGTCAATTAAGTGGTATCTTGAAATGCTTAAAGATGGTGATCTTGGCCCTTTGTCTAAAGAGCAAGGCGAACACATTACATCAATGCAATCTGCAGCAGTAAATCTTGCAGATCTCGTGAGCATGATCCTTGATGTTTCTCGCATTCAACTTGGGCGTATACATATTGAGAAGCAAGAACTTGATTTAGACGGATTCTATAAGGAAATTCTTGAAATTATCAGGCCGAAAGCAGTTGAGAAAAAGGTAAAATTTATTGAGAATTTACCTGTAACATTAGGAGTAGCAAAGTTAGATAGGCGCTATACACATATGACAATTGAGAATCTTCTTAGCAATGCCATCAAATACACTCCTGAAAATGGAAATGTAGAGCTCAATGTTGCCATTAAAAATAAAATGATGTTAGTCAGTGTTAAAGACACTGGTTGTGGTATTCCAAAAAATGAACAGAGCAAAATATTCGGCAAGCTCTTCCGTGCTTCTAATGTTAAGAATACTGTGGATGGCAATGGATTTGGACTTTATGTTGCCAAAGGGGCTGTGGAAGCTCAAGGTGGAAAGATTCGATTTGAAAGCACTGAAGGAAAAGGCACTACCTTCTTTATTGAATTGCCACTAGAATGAAAGGGCTAATTCAATAAATGTTATGTCACCTTGGTATCACGAAGAACAAAGTAGAGGCTTGAAATTATCTTTTGAAATTAAGAAAAAGATAATTTCAAAAATGACTCAGTTCCAGAAAATTGATATTTTTGATTCAACTGGACACGGAAGAATAATGGCACTTGATGATAAAATCATGGTGACGGAACTAGATGAATTTGTTTACCATGAAATGCTTGCTCATATTCCCTATTTTTCTCATAAGAAACCAAAAAATGTTTTAGTGATTGGAGGAGGAGATGGCGGTACAGTTAGAGAACTTGTTAAGCACACTGATTTAAACAATATAGATTTGTGCGAGATTGATGGCGAAGTGATTTCCCTCTCAAAGAAATATTTAAAATATACATCTAATAAATTATCAGCAAAAAACGTAAAAGTCTTTGTTGAAGATGGCTTTAAATTCCTACAAGACCCATCGCGCAAAAATTTGTATGATTTAATTTTGATTGATTCAACAGATCCGATTGGAATGGCTGCGAAATTATTTGAAAAAAGTTTTTTTGATTTAGTAAAAGATTGCCTGCACAAAAATGGAGTTATCGCTGGGCAATGCGAAAGTCCATTTTATTTTAAAGATACAATCAAAGAAACTAATCAACATCTAATCAAGACCTTCAAAAACGTCAAATTTTACACCGCGCCAGTGGTAACATATCCTTCTGGTTACTGGTCATTTTTTATCGCGTCTGATAGAGCGATCCGATTGCACAAAAAAAACTACCGGAAAGAAAATATCCATTACAAATTCTTTAATTTAGATATCTATCAATCAGCATTTGGATTACCTAATTTCTTTAAGAAAATTTTAAAAGGCAAACCATAGGTCTGCCTTTGTATGCATCATTTCCAAGCAATGAGCCCAAGTCCTAAAATAATTAGGAATGTGATCATCAGCTTATGATGAATTTGTGATGTTTTCGGGAATACAATACCAAGTCCTTTAATACTCCCTAAAGAATGTGCAAAAATAAACACTAAAGCGGGTTCGGTACTGGCAACTGCATTTACTAAAGCAGGGTGACCAATACTAATTGCGTAAACCTCGGCGGCTACTGCGGCAACGTTCAATATTTCAATAAGAGCAAATAGCCAGAACTTAGGTAGGTGAATTTTGATTACATCTTTGAACTCTTTCCTTTCTTTAATAATTAATAAAGGCGACAAACCCCCTACAACTATTCCAATGCAATATGGTCCAAGCGTGCTAAGAAAGCTGTAGCTATCCATAACTTCTGAAACTACCAAGCTACTTAATGCCAATCCCAAAACATATCCCACTACATATTTTACGGAGCGGGATGCAGCTTTCTGAGCACGTTTCCATCTAAGAAATACTACACCAACTACAATAAGCACAATACCTAACCATTGGGCTGGATTTAAAAACTTACCAAATGGAATAACAAACAGCGCTACTAGCAGTGGATAAGAACTTCCAAATGCAGTTAGGTCACCCACTTCTTCGTCCTCGAGCGCGCTGAAGTAGCAAAACTGTGAAAACTGCAATAGCAGCCCCGCTACAACTGACCAAAAAAATAAGCTTGTGTCGAGGTTACTCCAGTCAGCAAATATGAATCCAACACCGGAAAAAATGCCCGAAACGATGAGTCCTTGCGAAGCACGCGTAAAAATAGAATGGACAGAATATTTGTCGAACAGACTAACAATTGTCCAGAGAAACGCGCCGAGCAAAGCAAAGATGAACCACATAATTTTTACCTTATGCCAAAAGTGTTAATGATCATATATTAAATTAATACACAATAATATAATGAATCATCTTATTTAATATGTCAAAACTACTAAGTCTTTGAATACAAGCTTTATTATTCTAATATAGGCATATGTATGACAATAAATTTCCCTTGGGAGAATATGGAGAACTCATCAAATTGGCAGAAAAAATAAAATCTCCAGATGTTCAAAAATTAGGAATCTTAATTATCGGTGAATTTATGGGATGCAAAAATATGCCTAAAACCAATAAAGAATTGGAAGATGTAATGCTTCATTCTGCCAACTTGATGAAGGTCAATATAGTCTCATCAACTTTTCACGCATTTAACCCGCACGGTCTTTCTGGCGTTCTAGTACTTGCTGAATCGCACTACTCCATTCACACTTGGCCCGAACATAACACGATAGCTATAGATCTATTTTGCTGTGGTGATATTGATTACGAAATCGGCATTAGCTACTTAAATGATTTTTTCAAAGCTGAAGCCATCCAAATTTTTACTTTGCCTAGATTAATCAGTAAAAAAATAATTTAATAAATGCACTAAATCTAAGAATAATAAATTGTCCACAGTCTGTTAAAAGAGAATAGTCTAAACACAATTAGCAGAACAAAAAAACCTAAAAAGTAGTATGTAGCTATAAATGAGCTTCTGGAAAGTATGTAAACCTCATCAGCACTAACATCAACACCTAAAATTGCGATTGTTTTTCCATTGTCTACAATTGGCGCAGATCCAGTAACCACTGTTCCCCAGCTATCCGTGGCAATATTATAATATGCTGCTTGTTCTTTGATAAACCATTCTTTTGAATTAGGACCTGCATCATAAATAGTACCGGGTAATGAATTATTATTCTGACCATTTTTATAATCACTTATTTTAGAACCAGGAATGACATCAGCGTCGGCAATGAAAGTGTGTATCTGTGGATCATTCGTTGGCCTAATTAAGTACACAAATCTAACTGAATCGTTTTTTTTTCGAATTTGATTAAGAACATTAAATAACCTTTGATATTCAAATGAAACTAGATCATCCACATTTTCCACCGCATTAATGTCATCAATGTTAAACTGCGATATGCCTGTTGCTGCAATCGATTTTACTCTTTCTTGGACTCTCCGTAGATTTAAATCTACGTTTTGTTGATACAAAAAATAAGTGATTCCAGCAGATAAAATACCACATGCAATAAATGCCACTACGCTTTGAGGACTTAAAAAGAACTCCCTCACTTGGGAAAGAAGCTTCGTTTTCCTGGGAACCTCGACGTGAACCGGAACGATCGGCATAGGATGCGTATCAGCTACCGGCTCCACCCCCTCGTCCGGATGTTGCAACTTCATGTTCCAGAGCCTTTCAAAAAAGTGCCTTTCGCGTTCGGCCAATTCCTTGTATTCGATGAAACACGCCTCCTGCGTCTCATGTTGGAAGCATGCCACCGTATTGCCAACCACGATCTTTTCAAAGGCAAACGGGTACAGGTTTTCATTCACGAGGACGGTCTTGCGATATTCGAAAGGATCCCTGTTTTGGAAGCGGCGTCCAAGCGGGGTGTTGTG
The DNA here is from genome assembly GCA_964603635.1 of uncultured Candidatus Peribacteria bacterium. Lineage (GTDB taxonomy): Bacteria > Patescibacteriota > Gracilibacteria > Peribacterales > Peribacteraceae > CAZRVH01. Next base: position 8,878 of record CAZRVH010000001.1, on the reverse strand, counting down.
CGCGATGACGCGCAGGAAAATATTGCGCTTCCTCCGCTCCCGGAAATACTGCACGTTGAACTCGCGCAGCGGGTCTTCCGTTTCGGTATAGAGGACGGGGCCGTACTGTACGAAATCATTCCCCTTTTCCAAAAGCAAGGTGTACGCCTTCTTTAATCCTTCCGCCCCTTGGAAAAATTGCATTTCGGGACGTTTCTTCCCCGACGTAATGGAGGCGATGAACGATTCGAAATTCTGGTGGCGCAGCTCGAGGACGTTTTTCTTCTGCTTCATATCGTCCTGCAGCCACTTCGATACGGACTCCAGGGAGTGCAAGACATACTTCGGCGTGCCGTTGATCATCTCGCGCACGACGATCTTCTTTTTCAAAAGCTTTTTCATCGCCTGATCCAGGACACCCGTGCTTTTCCCGGTCTTGAACGCCAGGTCGCGAAGGGTCATTGCATCGCCTTCCACCAGCTTCTTGACGATGGCAATCTCGGTTCCGGAGAAGCCGGCTTCCTGGAAATAGGTCTCGATGCTGGACGGGAGGCTGTTCATAGCTCCTCACTCTACGGGACATGGTTTTGGGAAACAAACGCGCGTTCCACGCATCGAATACGGCATGTGAAAAATGCCTTCCCAAAGCCAAAATTCCCGTTCCATACCCATACGGAACATAGCCCCTTACATATTCCCCATCATGAGCTCCAACGTCTCTTCGCTGATAAGCCCTTTCTTCTTCAAATCCTTCAGATCCGCCTCGAAGGAACGCATGCCCAGCTCCTTGCCCGTCTGCAGGACGGACACAAGCTCCTGCACGCGGTTATCGCGGATGATGTTCTGCGCGGCCGGCGTGTTGATCAGCACTTCGCGCAGCGCCACGCGCCCCCCTCCGACCTTCGGCACAAGCCTCTGGGCGACAATCGCCTTCAGGGACAACGCGAGTTGCGAGCGGACCTGCGGCTGCTGGTGCGGCGGGAAGACGTCCACAATGCGGTCGATGGTCTGCATCACGTTCGGCGTGTGGAGCGTGGCCAGCACAAGATGACCCGTCTCCGCGAGCGTGAGGGCCGCGGCAATGGTTTCCGGATCGCGCATTTCACCCACCATGATGATGTTCGGGTCCTGGCGCAGGATGCGCTTCATGGCCTCCGGGAACGACAGGAAGTCTTCCATGTACTGGCGCTGGCGGACGACGCCCTTTCCCTTTGGAAACAAGAACTCGATGGGATCTTCCAAGGTGATGATGTTCTCCGCGCGCGAGTCATTGATACTCTGGAGAAGCGCCGCGAGCGACGTGCTCTTGCCGGATCCCGTGGGACCCGTGAAGAGGATCAGGCCTTCGCGCAGACCCACGATCTGCGTGGCGATGTCCGTGAGATCCGCGTCCGCAAGCGAGGGAATATCCGTGGGGATGATGCGCGCCGCCACCGCCATGTTACCGCGTTCGAAATGGCAATTGATGCGCAGGCGGACGCCGTTTGGGAGCCCGTGGGCGATATCCAACTCCTTCTCCTTCTGGAAACGCTCGAACGCGGGCGCGCCCAAAAGATCCCTCACGAACGCTTCCACTTCCTTCGGACTCACGTCCGTCTGCGTCTGCGGCGTCAGGACGCCGTCGATACGGAACAGCAAAGGAGCGCCGGCCACCACGTGGACGTCGGACGCTTTGGTCGCCAGGGCCTTTTCAAAGACGGAATCGGGAAGGGAAGCCATCGGATAAGTATAGCAGATTTTGGCTTTTCCTTCAATAGTTCCCTCTTTAGCCCTCCTTCGCCAAGGCTACGGCGGGACCGCGGGCACGACAAAACAAAAAAGCGTCTGCTTTGCGACTACCGGATGGTCATCCTTCCTTAGCCTTCTTTGCCAACGCGGCGACGGCGCGGAAGACTTTCTCCACGCTCTCCTCGTCCATACCGCGCTCGGTGGCGGATTCCACCATCAGGTCCACGTCATCGTGCTCGGACGCATCGGAATCATCTTTCTCTTCTTCCTCCTCTTCATCGGCATCCGCATACAGCAGCGTGAGCTCCTCAAGCGCGTCAAGGATGACTGCGTACTGTTTCATGGTTTCCTGGTGGAGATCTTTGCCCATAGACGGCGAGGAAGGAAGTTGTGGGCGTATCTTTGCGTATTTTAGGGGGATTGCAATTGACGGAATGAAAGAATGTTTTTGGGAAGATTTTAATCAAGCGGGATGACAGCGCAACGGAGCGCACGTACCATATCCCCATGGACAAGAAGCACGCCTCCGAGCGCATCCTGAAGCTGCGGGATGAGATCTGGCGCCTGAACAAGGCGTACTTTATCGAGGACCGAAGCGACGTGTCCGAAGACGTGCGCGACGCGTTGAAACAGGAACTCATCAGGTTGGAAAAGGAATTCCCGGAACTGGTGACGCCCGACTCCCCCACCCAACGCGTAGGCGCGCCGCTGGACGGACGCCTGCCGAAGATCGCGCACATCACGCCGAAGGAATCGCTGCAGGATGCATTCAGCAAAGACGAAGTGGCGGACTGGATGGACCAAATGAAACGCGGACTCGGCGACGAGAAGAAACAGATCGACATCATGACGGAGCTGAAGATCGACGGACTCAACATCACGCTCATGTACCAGAAGACCGAATCAAACAAGAAAGAAGTCCGCTACGACCTCATGCGTGCGGTGACGCGCGGCAACGGCGTACAGGGCGAGGACGTGACGCACACCGTGCGCACCATCGAGAGCATTCCCCTGTCGCTGACGGTTCCCGCCCCCAAGGCGGACGCGCCGGACTTGTTGGAAATCGGCGGCGAGGTGTACCTAACGAAAGCCGGTTTGGACAAGATCAACAAGGATTTGCCGAATGAAGACAAGTTCGCGAACCCCCGCAATGCCGCGGCGGGCAGCGTGCGCCAGCTTGATCCGAACGTCGCGGCCGGGCGCGACCTGCGCATGTTCTGCTATTCGTTCGGGGCGGCGGCTGCCGATGCGTTCGACCTGGAATCCCAAGAAGCGATCCTCACCTTCATGCAGGACGCGCATCTTCCGGTGCACCCGGGATTCAAAGTGGTGAAAGGAATGGAGGCCATCGAGAAAATATACGCGGACATCCAACGCAAGCGCGAATCGCTTCCGTTCGATATCGACGGGCTTGTCTTGAAGGCGAACGATAGGAAGATCCAGCGCGACCTTGGATCCACGGCGAAGGCGCCGCGTTGGGCCCGCGCCTACAAGTTCCCCGCGGAAGAAAAGACGGCGCAGATCCTCGATATCATTTTGCAGGTGGGACGCACGGGAGCCATCACGCCGGTGGCGCACCTCACGGCGACGCAGCTCGCGGGAACGACGGTGACGCGCGCGACGCTGCACAATGCCGATGAGATCGAACGGCTTGGCGTGCGCATCGGCGATACGGTGATCGTCCGCAAAGCGGGCGACATCATCCCGGAAGTGGTACAGGTACTGGAAAACCTTCGTCCGAGCGATGCCAGAATCTACACATTCCCGAAGGAATGCCCCCAGTGCGGCACGCACCTGGAGCGCCCGGAAGGCGAAGTGGCCTACTACTGCCCCAACAAGGAATGCCCCGGCGTAAAGCGCGAGAGTATCGAACACCTCACGTCACGCTACGCGTTCAACATGGAAGGACTCGGCAAGGAAACGGTGGATCTCCTGCTGGACCAGGGACTCATCGCGGACAGCGCGGATATCTTCTTCCTGGAAGCCGAGGATCTGCTGAATCTTCCTTCCTTCAAAGAGAAGAAAACCGAGAACATCCTGGCCTCGATCGAAAAAGCGAAACGCATCCCGCTGGACCGTTTCATTTTCGCGCTCGGCATCCGCCACGTGGGACGCGAGACGGCCGAGGTATTGGCAACGCGCATCGCATGGCCGGTGAGCGAGATGACCATAGAGGAAGCGGATACGAGCCTGCAGGTGTCGCTCTTCGCGGAAAAAAAGACCATCACGGTGGAAGCGCTGACGGTAACGCAGGTGGAAGAGACGCTACGCGGACTGAATGAGGAGGGCCTGGCCGCGATCGACGGCATCGGGACGGTGGTGGCGCAGAGCGTGACGGAGTGGATCGGCCTGAAGGAACACCGCGAGCTGCTCCACAAGTTCCAAAAAGCGGGCGTGGTGTGCCTGAAGCCGCAGAAAAGCGCGGCCGCGCAGGTGTTCGAAGGCATGACGTTCGTGCTCACGGGCACGCTGCCGACCCTCAGCCGCGAGGACGCGAAGAAAATGATCAAGGACCGCGGCGGAAAAGTCAGCGGATCGGTCAGCAAGAAAACCGATTACCTCCTGATGGGCGAGGATGCTGGCAGCAAGGCGGATGACGCGGCGACACTGGGCGTAAAGACGATCGGCGAAGAAGAGTTTTTGCAGATGCTGGAAGGATGAAAAGCCTGTATCCTTGACCCATGAACGCCTTTCTCCAGGACCACTTCTCGGCCTTCAGGGATTTCCAGTTGTTCGATACGGGCGACGGGTACCGCCTGGAACAGTGGGGGCCCTATCGCCTCGCCAGGCCCGATCCGCAGATCATCTGGAGCAAGCACTTGGATGATAACGAGTGGAACGCATGCGATGCGCGATATGAAACCCGCGGGGACAAAGGCAACTGGAACATGATCACGAAGATGCCGGCATCCTGGCCGATCAGGTACGACGTGCCCGGAACGCAGGCGGCACTGTCTTTCAAGGCACGTCTCACGCCCTTCAAGCACACGGGCGTCTTCGCGGAACAGGCGGCCAACTGGGAATGGATGGCGAAGAAATTGGACGGGAAGAAGGGGCGCAAGATCCTGAACCTCTTCGGATACACCGGCGCGGCGAGCGTGATGCTCACGGCGCTGGGGCACGGCGTGACCCATGTCGACGCGAGCAAGCCGGCCATCGGCTGGGCGAAGGAAAACCAGGAACTGAACAAACTCCCAGCCGACAGCATCCGATGGATTTTGGACGACGCGTCGAAGTTCGTGATGCGCGAGATCAAGCGCGGGCAGAAATACGACGGCATCATCATGGATCCGCCCGCCTTCGGCCACTCGCCGGACGGACGCACCTGGAAATTCAACGACGACGTGCCGAACTTGTTGGCCGACTGCGTGGAACTGCTCACGGACGATGCGGATTTCCTGATCATCAACGGCTACGCGACCAACTCCTCGGCGATCGCGCTGAAGAACCTGCTGGAAGACGCGACGGCGAAGAAAAAAGGAACGTTGGAATACGGCGAATTGTGTCTCGCCCAGAAGGACGATCGACTCATCTCCACGGGCATCTTCGCACGGTGGTCACAGGGAATGTAAACACAATCATACTTGGCACCATGCCGGCGAGTGCTAGTGTTTGGCCATGTCGAACGCTCCCCGTGGAGACGAATCCGGCAGACACCCGAAATCAAACGAACATCACAATATTCCCTGTTCCCGCGGCGGCAGCGACCACGACGTGAATATTTCCGACGTGCCGAAAAGCCGGCATGCAGACTTTCATCAATGGGCTTCGAATCGGGATCCGGGGCAACTGGCGCGCTCCATCGCGCTTCATTCCCTTGGCAAAGGCGAATCCGGCATAGGAAACGACCGGCTGAACACGCTCTTCCAGATCACGACGCTCTTGCAGTGGTCCAACCTGTACGACGCGCATGCGTTCCGCCCGTCAGTGGACGTGTCGGGATACTCATCCATGCTGACCGCGTTCGCGCATTTCAAAACGCAGATCATGGAAGAGATCGTATGGGTTCGCAAAACGATCGAGACATTGAACGGCAACGGGGACTTCCCGACGAACAACCACACCCTTCTTCCGCTGGCGCTAGCCTTCTTCGGAACAAAAAGCCCAAGCAAGGCGATAGAGGGACTGATGACGGAGGAACACTACAGCATGCTCTCGTGGGTGAAGCCGATGAAAACGGAAACGCGCGATGCCATCCTAGCCACCGTCCGTACGCACAGGGGACGCAACGATTCGAAGGAACACACGCTCTCGATACTGGGCATCCAGGAAAGACACCTCGTACACGCCGACAAGCAGATCGATAAGATTTTCGCGGTCAACGGCGCAACGTTCGACCCCCCGCCCTCCGGAGCATCGGCAACGTGTTGACATACGAAAGCGGAGGCTGCGTAGCTCCGTGCCCCGTACGACAGGCATAGCAAATACGGCTTGCGACATTCCCGCTCCGTATTTCAAAACCCGAAAACAGTGCTATTTCGGCTTATTCCTGGTGAAATTTGAAGCCGATTATCCGTTTTGGAAAGAGAGCAGCCTTGATTTTTAAGCGAGAAATCGCTATTCAATGCCCCTGCAAACGCGGTTTTTAGGCGCTTGCTCTTCCTTATTGTCCCATGAGACTGACAAAAATGGTGTGCACCCTCGGACCCACCTCCAACTCCCCCGAAGGAATCCGCTCGCTCGCGAAAGCCGGCATGAACGTCGCGCGCCTCAACTTCTCGCACGGAACGGTGCAGAGCCAGCAGGAAGTCCTGCAGCGCGTAAAGGCCGTCAACGCCGAAGGGGAATTCACCCTCGGCATCCTCTTGGATACCAAAGGAGCGGAGATCCGCACCGGCGAAGTGACCGAACCGATCATCGTCGTGCCCGGACAGGAAGTGCTGTTCTCGTTCGACGAGATCGCCAACCCCGACCTGACCGTCATCCGCGTGAATTACAAGGAATTCAGCCAGGACGTGAAGAAGGCCGAGTGCATCCTCGTCGACAACGGCGAGACGATCTTCGACGTCATCGAGGTCCGTGCCGACGGAGCCGTGCACGCGAAGAGCCGCGACAACGGCAAGATCGGATCCCGCCGCCACATCAACCTGCCGGGCGCCGACGTGTCCCTCCCCTCCCTCATGCCGACCGACTGGGAGGCGATCGAGATGGGATGCAAGGAAGACGCAGATTTCGTCGCCTTGTCCTTCATCCGCCGCGGCGATGAGATCCCGGAGGTGCGCGAGTTCATCAAGAAGCACGGCGGCACCATGAAGATCATCACGAAGGTGGAGACGCGCCAGTCGGTGGAAGACATCGAAGCGGTGATCCGCGAGTCCGACGGCATCATGGTGGCCCGCGGCGACCTGGGAGCCGAAATGCCCTTCGAGAAGATCCCCCGCGTGCAAAACGACATCGTCGACCGCTGCATCCGCGCGGGCAAGCCGGTGATCGTCGCCACGCACATGTTGGAAAGCATGATCCAGAATCCCATCCCGACGCGCGCCGAAGTGACGGACGTGTTCCACGCCGCCGAGACGCACGCCGACAGCACGATGCTTTCCGGCGAATCCGCGAACGGCAAGTACCCGTTCAAGTCCGCCGAATCGATGGCGAAGATCCTCGTGGAAGCGGAAGAAACAATGCAGCGCGGATCCATCGTGGAGAAGGCCCCCCGCCACTCCGACGCCATGCGCATCATCAACGAGGCGAAGGCCGACGGCGTCGAGGCCATCGTCGTCTCCACCGACACGGAAGAACTGCCCGCCGCGATCTCCGCCCTGCGCCCGAACATGCCGATCATCGTCTGTTCCGATAACGCGAAGATCCTGCGCACGCTGCAGCTTCGCTTTGCCATCTACCCGGTAGCCGGAAGCGACGTCTCCGGCGCCAAGAAATGGCTGAAGCCCGGAACCAAGGTCATCACCGCTTCCGCGGAGAATCCGGCCCCTTCGGTCGTCACCCTCTGATCACCTACAAACCTACTTCCTACCTCCTAACATCACATGCCTACCATCGTCTCCCTCAAGGCCCGACAGATCCTCGACTCCCGCGGCAACCCCACGGTGGAAGTCGACTGCATGCTCGACGATCCCTCGTCTGGCTCGGGACAAGCTTTCGGCCGCGCGGCCGTCCCGTCCGGCGCATCCACGGGTTCCCACGAAGCGCTTGAACTGCGCGACGGCGACAAGTCCGTGTATCTCGGCAAGTCCGTCCTGAAGGCGGTGGAGAAGGTCAACGGCCCCATCGCGAACGCATTGAAAGGAATGGACGCCTCCGACCAGCGCGCCATCGATACCGCGATGCTCGCCCTCGACGGCACCCCGAACAAGTCCAAGCTCGGCGCCAACGCCATCCTCGGAGTCTCCATGGCCGTCGCCAAGGCCCGCGCCGCCAGCGAGAAGCTGCCGCTCTACGCATCCCTCGCCAAGCAGTTTGGGGTTTCGGACACGACGCTGCTCCCGGTCCCGCTCATGAATGTCATCAACGGAGGCGCGCACGCGGACAGCGGACTCTCCTTCCAGGAGTGCATGCTCGTCCCCGTCGACTTCACGACCTTCAGCGACGCGCTGCGCGCCGGAGCGGAGGTGTTCCACAACCTCAAATCCATCCTGAAGGCCAAGGGTCATGTCACGGCCGTCGGCGACGAAGGAGGCTTCGCCCCGCACCTCACGAACAGCGACGACGCGTTCGCCGTGCTCACGGAAGCGATCGAGAAAGCCGGCTACACGGGCCGCATCAAGTTTGCCATCGACGCCGCCGCCTCCGAGTTCTACAAGGACGGCATGTACCACATCGACGGCAAGACGCTCTCCTCCCAGGAGCTCGTCGCCTACTACGAAGCGCTCTGCGCCAAGTACCCCATCGTCTCCATCGAGGACAGCCACGCCGAGGACGACTGGGAGGGATTCCAGACGATGGTGCAGAAGATGGAAGGCAAGGTGCAGATCGTCGGCGACGACCTGCTCGTCACGAACGTCCAGCGCATCGAGGAGGCCATCGCTTCCAAGGCCGCGTCCAGCGTGCTCATCAAGCTGAACCAGATCGGCTCCGTCTCGGAGACCGTCGACGCCATCCAGATGGCCCAGAAGGCAGGATGGACCGCCATCTCCAGCCACCGCTCGGGCGAGACCGAGGACACGTTCATCGCGGACCTCGCGGTGGGACTCGGCACGGGACAGATCAAAACCGG